>CAWDRD010000094.1:0-6289 GCA_963804455.1 uncultured Actinomycetes bacterium | reverse complement strand
CCGACAGGGCTGCAGCTAGCACCGTAACTGAAACGCGTTCTAGCTTAGGCGGCCGCGCCGCCACCCCGGCTAGGCGCGGCCGTAGACCGGGATGACCGCCCCGGAGATGAGAGCCGCGTCGTCGGACACGAGGAAGGCGAGGACCGCGGCGAGCTCGGCCGGCTTCGGCCAGCGGTCGTGCTTCGCGCCGGGCATGGCCGCCCGGTTCACCGGGGTGTCGATGATGCTCGGCAGGATGCAGTTGACCATCACCCCGAGCTCGCGCCCCTCGGCGGCAGCCGACTCGACCAGGCGCACCACGCCCAGCTTGCTGACGCTGTAGGAAAAGCCGTTCGGCCCGGGCTGCACCGCGACCCGGCTGGAGGTGTGCACGATCTGGCCACCGCCCGCGGCGGCGAGCAGTGGCAGGGCATGCTTGGTGACGATCGCCGCCGAGACCAGGTTCAGCTCGAGCTGCTGCCGCAGGGTCCCGATATCCAGGTCGGCGACGGCCTGCGGCGGTGCGTAGCCCCCGATGACGTTGACCACGGCGGACGGCGCGGGCGACACGGCCGCCAGCGTGGCCGACACGCTGGCCTCGTCCAGCACGTCAGCGGTCAGGTACTGGACGTCCGGCACCCGGGCCTCAGCAGCGGGCGGCCGGGCGTCGGCGACGGCCACAGCGGCACCGTCCGCGCGCAGCCGCCCGACGACCGCCTGCCCCAGGTTCCCGGTTCCGCCCAGCACCAGGATCACCCGGCCAGCCAGGTCTCGCCCCGCCATAGTCAACCCCTGTCTCTCCCCGGTCTGTCTGGCACCGGCCTGTCTCTCACCGGCCGTGGAATGTCGCCTGCCGGGGGCCCTTCTCCAGCAGCGAGGCGAGGCCGTCCGGCAGGTCCTGGGTAGCGAAGATACGGCCCGTCTCGCGCGGCGTCAGCGCATCGGCGAAGGCCACCCCGTGATCCCGGGCGGCCAGCAGCAGCCGCTTGCCGATCGCGGTCGCCGCGGTCGGCCCCGCGGCCAGCCGGGCCGCGTACGCCCGGGCCTCATCGAGCAGGGCCGCCGCCGGCGTGATCCGGTTGACCACGCCCCACTGCTGCATCACCGTAGCCGGGTAGACGTCGCCGGTCATCACTAGTTCGGCGGCCCGGGCCACTCCCGCCCGGGCGACCAGCCGCTGCGTGCCGCCACCCCCGGGGGTCAGCCCGACGGTGGCTTCCACCAGCCCGAACGAGGCCTCCTCCGCCGCCCACATCAGGTCGCAGCCCAGGCTGAGCTCGAAGCCGATGGTGAGGTCGAGCGCGTGGACGACCGCTATGGTCGGCACCGGCAGGGCCTCCATGGCCTGGACCAGGCCGAGGAAGCGCGCCATCAGCCGGGTGCCGCCGACCGGGTCCAGGCCCTGGAACTCGTGCACGTCCACGCCCGCGCAGAAGACCTTGCCCTCCGCGCGGAGCAGGACCGCGCGGGCCGCGCCCTGCCCGGCCAGCCGGGCGATCTCATCGATCGCGGCCGCCACGTCACCGGCCAGCTGCGCGTCGAACAGGTTCAGTGGGGGCGCGGAGATGACGAGCTCGGCGACATCACCGGACCGCTCGACGCGCGCCTTGGCCATGTCAGCGTCCCTGCCACACCGGAGGGCGCTTCTCGGCGAACGCAGTGGCGCCTTCACGAGCGTCCGCAGAGGTGAACACGGGCTCGACCAGGGCGCCCTGGCGTTCCCAGCCCTCGGCGGTGGTCCAGTCCCCCGCCGACCGGGCGATCTCCTTGGTCGCCGCCACAGCCAGCGGCCCGTTCTCCGCGATCCGGGTGGCCAGCCGCACCGCCTCGGCTAGCGCCGCACCCTCATCCACGACCCGGTTCACCAGCCCGATCTCGGCCGCCCGCCGTGCGTCCAGCGGGTCCCCGGTGAGCAGCAGCTCGAGCGCCAGCGGCAGCGGCAGCCGCCGCGGCAGCAGCAACGCCGCGCCCCCGGCGGCCACCAGGGAACGCTTGACCTCCGGGACACCGAACCGGGCTGCGGCGCTGGCCACGACCAGGTCGCAGGCCAGCAGCAGTTCGAAGCCCCCGGCCAGCGCCCAGCCCTCCACAGCGGCGATGAGCGGTTTGCGCGGCGGGGTCTGGGTGATGCCGCACAGGCCCCGGCCCGGGATGGCCGGTGACTCGCCCGCCAGGAACGCCTTGAGGTCCATCCCGGCCGAGAAGGTGCCACCTGCGCCGGTCAGCACCGCCGCGCGCAGTTCCGCAGTGGCGTCTAGTTCGTCGACCGCGTCGCGTACCCCGGCCGCTACCGCGGCGTTCAGGGCGTTCCGGGCGGCCGGCCGGTTGATCACGATGATCTGCACTGCACCACGGCGTTCGACGAGCACCTCATCGCTCATGCGCATACTCCCCTGCGTTGATCCGGCCCTGCTGATTCGGGACCACGTTGACCCGAGGCTATCTGCGGATGCGCGGCGAGTCCCGGCTACGGTCACTAGCCGTGCCTGCGGTCAATCAGTAAGCTACTTGCGCTCTACTGCCCACGTCTGGGGGGGCCATGGCTGATCCGGCACCGTTGCCCGTCCGGCTACCCGACGAGCTGAGCCCGCTTGACTACCTGATGCACCGGGGCGAGGCGCAGCCCGCCACCCGGTCCGCATTCCTCGGCGTGGAGATACTGGACCAGCCCGCGGACTGGGCCCGGCTGCGCCAGGCGATCGACCGGGCCAGCCGGGTGGTCATCCGGATGCGGCAGAAGGTCGTGATCCCGCCGGTCCCGGTGACACCCGCCCGATGGGTGGTGGACCCTGACTTCGACCTGAACTACCACCTGCGCTGGGTCGCGCTGCCCGGGCCAGGCACGCTGCGCCAGCTGCTCGACCTGGCCGAGGTGATGCTGGCCGCGCCGCTGGACACGTCGCGGTCGCTCTGGGAGATCACGTACGTCGAGGGCCTGGAGGGGAACCGGGCCGCGTTGCTGACCAAGGTCAGCCACGCGGTCACCGACGGGCTCGGCGGGATCGCCCTGTTCGAGCAGATCTACGACACCGAGCGGGACGCGGGGCCACGGCCGCTGCCGCCGGTCCCGATTCCGTCCGAGATCAGCGGGACCGACCTGGTGCGTGGCAGCCTGCGGCGGCTGCCCGGCACGACCCTGGCGGCGGGCCGGACGGCGCTCGCCGGCATCGCAGGCACGGCCGTGCGGGTGGCCCGGCAACCGGTGTCGGCGATCACGCAGACCGCCAGCCTCGCCGCTTCTGCGCGCCGCGTGCTCGGGCCACCCCCGGCGCCACCGTCACCACTGCTCCGGCGGCGCAGCCTGACCCTGCGCAGCGAGGTGCTCGAGGTGCCGCTCGGCGACCTGCGCCAGGCCGCCCGGGCCGCGGGCGGTTCGGTCAACGACGCCTACCTCGCGGCGCTCTGTGGTGCGCTCGGCCGCTATCACGAGACGCTGGGCGTACCGGTGGACGCGTTGCCCCTGGCCATCCCGGTCAGCCTGCGCAGTAGCGACGACCCCGCGGCTGGAAACAGGTTCGCCGGAGTTACCATCGCCGCCCCGGTCGGCGAGGCCGACCCGGCCGAGCGGATCCGGCTGATCCGCGAGCAGGTCGTGGCCCGCCGCGGCGAGCCGGCCATCGGCGCCATGGACTGGATGGCGCCGGTTCTCGGCCGCCTGCCCGATCCGGCTTTGCAGCTGTTCACCGACCGGATCACCCGCCCGGACGTCCAGGCCAGCAACGTGCCAGGCTACCCCGGCGAGACCTTCCTCGCCGGCGCACGAGTCGAGCGGCAATACGGGATGGGCCCGGTGCCGGGGGTAGCCATGATGGCGGTCCTGGTCTCCCGGGCGGGCACGTGCACGCTGACCGCACGTTACGACACCATGTCGTTTACGGACCCGGGGGCGCTGGCGGACTCGCTGAAGCAGGGCTTCGCCGAAGTGGTCGCGCTGGGCCAGCCCACGGCCAAGCCAGCCGCTCAGCCGGGCACGGCCAGATCCGCCCAGCGCGGCGGCGGCCAGCAGGCGAACGGACGGCCGCCACCATGACCGCGTCACCGCCCGATAGCCCGCCAGCGCAGAACTCCACGCGGCAGCTGCGCCTGCCCGGCTCGGTGGCGGAAATCGCGGCCAGCCTGCCGGGACCGCAGGCCGGGGCGTTCTTCGACCTGGACGGCACCCTGGTCGCCGGGTTCACCGCGGCGGCGCACGCCAGGGACCGGATCCGCCGCCGGGACGTCGGGCCAGGTGAGTTCCTGCGCATGCTCCAGCTGGCAGTGGAGTTCCGGCTGGGCCGCCGCGAGTTCCAGAGCCTGATGGAGACCGGCGCCCGGGAGGTCAAGGGCCGGCTGGCCGAGGACGTCGACGAGCTGGGCCAGCGGATCTTCCAGCAGACCGTGGCCGACCTCATCTACCCGGAGATGCGTGAGTTGGTCCGCGCTCACCAGAGCCGCGGCCACACCGTGGTGCTGAGCTCTTCGGCTCTGGCCATGCAGGCCGAGCCGGTCGCCCAGTATCTCGGGATCGATCATGTGCTCTGCAACCGGTTCCTGGCCGATGCGGACGGGATCCTGACCGGCGGCATCGCCCAGCCGGTGATCTGGGGCAGCACCAAGGCCACCACGGTGCAGCGCTTCGCCGCTGACCATGACATCGACCTGCGGTCCAGTTACTTCTACGCGGACGGGGACGAGGACGTCGCGCTGATGTACCTGGTCGGCCACCCCCGGCCGACCAACCCAGGGCCGAAGCTGGCCAAGGTGGCCAGCCGGCGCGGCTGGCCGGTGCTGCGGCTGCACAGCCGCGGCGGCCACGGCACGTCAGCCCGGATCCGCATGCTGGCCAGCATCGGCTCGCTCGGCCCGGTCGCCACCGGCGCGCTGGGCATCGGCCTGGTCACCCGCAGCAAGCGCCGCGGCGTGAACTTCCTGACCCGGTACTGGCCGGAGACGGTGCTCACGCTGAGCGGCGTCCGGCTGAACGTGACCGGCGCGGAGAACCTGACCGCGCAGCGGCCCGCGGTCTTCCTGTTCAACCACCGGAACAAGTTCGACGTGTTCATGGCGGCCGCGCTGGTGAAAGACAACTGGACCGGGGTGGCCAAGAAGGAGCTGGAGAAGGATCCTGTCGCGGGCACCATCGGGCGGTTGCTGGACGCGGCGTTCGTGGACCGCGCCAACAGCGCCGCCGCGGTCGCGGCGCTCAAGCCGATCGAGGAGGCCGCGCGTAAGGGCCTGTCCATCCTGATCGCCCCGGAGGGGACCCGGCTGGACACGTCCACCGTCGGCCCGTTCAAGAAGGGGCCGTTCCGGATGGCCATGGCCACCGGGCTGCCGATCGTGCCGATCGTCATCCGCAACGCCGAGTCCGTGGCCAGCCGCAACGCGTCCCAGCTCAACCCGGGCACGATCGACATCGCGGTGCTGCAGCCAATCGACGTCAGCGACTGGACCCTCGCCGACCTGCCGGAGCGGATCGAGCAGGTACGGGGCCGCTACCTGGACACGCTGGCCCGCTGGCCCGCCGCAGCGGACGGGCAGGCCGGAGCGCCAGCATGACCGCCGATCCCGGCCTGCGCGCGCTGCTGGCGGACGGAACCGGCACGCTGGTGCTGTCCCAGGCCTCGACGGCGACCGAGGCGGAACTGATCCGCCAGCAGCTCGCCGCGGCCGGCGGGACCAGCCGGCCGCCCATCGACCTGCCGCTGGCCAGCACCGGGAGCACCGTGGGCGCTGCTGCCCGCCCTGCTGGGCAGCGACGACGCCCTGCAGCTGGTACCGGTCAGGGTGGCCTGGCAGCCCGCGGAACATGCGGGCCAGCGCACCGCCCGGCTGACCGACCTGATGCCCGGCCAAGATCCGTACCACCCCAGTGACCGCCAGCAACGCCGGATCATCTCCCGCCAGCCAGAACGGGCCGCGGTCCTGGTCGGTGAGCCCGCCACCGTGGGCGAGCTGCGGCAGCGCTGGGCGGAGAGCACCGGCGGCGGCGAGCCGGCCGGGTTCGCCGCCTATGTGGCGCGCCGGGCCACGCTGGCGCTGGACCGGGCCGAGTACCGGCTGCTCGGGCCGCGGTACAAGGCGCCGAGCCTGGTCAAAGAGGAGATCCTCAGCTCAGCCCGGTTCCGCTCCGGCCTGGCTGGGCTGCGGGACAAGAACGGGAACCCCGCCACGCTGGAGCAGGCCGGGCAGATCCTGGACGAACTGGCGGCGGGCTGGAGCCGACGGCTGATCGACATCCTCCCGGCCACCGGCCGGATGGTGTACCGGATGGGCTTTGACCCCCGGATCGACTACGACGAGGCCCAGGTCAGCCGGTTGCGTGCGGCCC
>CAWDRD010000093.1:0-33684 GCA_963804455.1 uncultured Actinomycetes bacterium | reverse complement strand
GTTCTCCGGGATGAAGTGGAAGATCGGCTCCAGCTGGAAGCCGGGAGCTTCCCACTCGTAGTACTGCGCGCCGTCGCACAGGATGTGCAGTCCGGCCAGTTCCTGCTCACGCGAGCAGATCTTGCAGGCGTCCTCGTAGGCCACGCGCAGGTTGTGGCTGCGGTAGACCGGTTCGCTCAGTGAGCCGAGGACGCGGCCCTGCAGCCAGTGCGGCCGGGGGAAGGCCGACACCGCCGAGACGGGGAGCAGGACCTCTTCGCCGCGAATCTCCATTGATTTCACCTTCCGTGCCGACGGGTTCCTTGGACGATGGGTTACCTCTACTGGGGCTCTGCTATGGGGCCGCGCGGAGCAGCCGGCCGTGACCCAGGACGGCCTGGGCGGCCGCGACCACCCGCGCGGCGGACACGTCCACCTCGGCTTCGAGGGACGCTGCCACGGGCAGCGGCACGTTGCCGCCGCTGACCCGGGTGACCGGGGCGGTGAGCGAGCCGAACGCCTCCTCCGCGGCGATGGCCGCGATCGAGGCCCCCCAGCCGAGCTGGCCCGGGTTCTCCTCCACGATCACCAGCCGCCCGGTGCGCGCCACGGACCCGAGCACGGTGGCCGCGTCCAGCGGGATCAGCGTGCGCAGGTCGATGACCTCGGCCGACACTCCCTGCGCGGCCAGGTCGTCCGCGGCGGCCAGGCAGGTGCCGACCGTGATGGACAGCCCGACCAGGGTCACGTCGCGGCCCGCCCGCACGGTGCGGGCCCGGCCCAGCGGCAGCACGTGCTCGCCCTCAGGCGCGGCCTCCTTGCGCCCGTACAGCGCCTTGTGCTCGAACACGATGACCGGGTCGTCGTCCCGGATCGCGCCGGCCAGCAGGCCGAACGCCTCCGCCGGGCCGGCCGGCGAGACGATCTTGAGCCCGGGTACGGTCATGGCCCAGTTCTCCACCGACTGGCCGTGCTGGCTGCCGAAGCCCAGGCCGCCCGAGCCGTTTGCCCCGCGCAGCACCAGCGGCATGCTGACCTGGCCGCCAGTCATATACCGGACCTTGGCGATCTCGTTGGCCACCTGGTCCCAGCAGGTCGCATAGAAGTCCGCGAACATGATCTCGGCGACCGGCCGCAGCCCGGCCATAGCCGCACCCATCGCGGCGCCGGCGATGGCCTGCTCGGAGATGGGTGTGTTCCAGACCCGGTCCGCGCCGAACCGCTCGCGCAGGCCGCTGGTGGTCTTGAACACCCCGCCGGAGGCCACGTCCTCACCGAGCAGCACCACCCGGTCGTCGCGGGCCATCTCCTGGGCCAGCGCGGCGGCGACCGCCTGCCGGTAGGTCAGGTCCGCCATTGCCAGCCCCCATCGCTCCACACGTCGGTCCACGCACCGGACGGATCGGGCGTGGGCCGCGCCAGCACCTGCCGGGCCAGGTCGGCCAGGCCGGCCCGGGTCCGGGTATCGATCTCGTCCAGGGCGGACTCCGCGGCGCCGGCCTTGACCAGTGCGGCCCGGGTGAGCAGCAGCGGGTCCCGCTCCCGCCACCAGGCCACCTCCTCGGCGGGCCGGTAGGCGGCGGCGTCCGCCGCCGAGTGGCCCTTGAGGCGGTAGGTCTGCGCCTCGACCAGGCTCGGGCCCTGCCCGTCCCGGGCGGCGCTGACCGCATCGCCGATCACCTCGCGGACCGCGACCACGTCGTTCCCGTCCAGCACGATCCGGGCTAGCCCGTAGGCCGCCGCCCGGTCCGCGGCGGGCAGCTTGACCGGGATCACCTCCGCGATCGGGGTGTACTCCATGTACCAGTTGTTCTCGCAGACGAACACGACCGGCAGCCGCCACACGGCGGCCAGGTTGACCGCCTCGTGGAACGCGCCGATGTTGGTCGCGCCGTCGCCGAAGAAGCACACCGTGACCGCGCCGGTGCGGCGGATCATGGCCGCCCAGGCCAGCCCGCAGGCGATCGGCAGGTGGGCGCCGACGATCGCGTACGAGCCGTAGTAGCCGTGCTCGACGCTGGTGATGTGCATCGAGCCGCCCTTGCCGCCGCAGATCCCGCCCGCCCGGCCGAGCAGTTCGGCCAGGACCGCGCCGGGCGGGGCGCCGCGGGCCAGGGCGTGTGCGTGGCCCCGGTAGGTGCCCAGCGAGTAGTCGCCCGGGCGGAGCACGGCCGCGGCGCCCACCGCAACCGCCTCGTGCCCCAGCCCGAGGTGCACCGGGCCGTGCAGCAGCCCCTGCCGGTACAGCGCGTCGGCCCGCTCCTCGAAATGGCGCAGGAAGCACATCCGGGTGTACAGATCGAGCCCGTCCGCCACGTCCATGGCCTGGACGCTACGGGGGCCCGCGGTATCCAGCCTCGTCCTGACGGGGCCAACTGGGACCCTGCGCTCAGTCATGCAGGCCCAGCTCCGGGCGGCCGACCCGGGCGGATAAGTCACGCAGGGCCTGGAGGGTGACCCAGGCCCGGGTCGCGAGCTGCAGGTTGAAGTGCGTCTCCGGATCACCCAGGTCGAAGCCGGTCAGCTCCCGGATCCGCTGCAGCCGGTACTTCAGCGTGCTGCGGTGCACCGACAGGGCCCGGGAGGTGGCCTCGTACCCGCCGCCGTGCTGCAGGTACTGGGTCAGCGTCTGCACCAGCTCGGTGTGCTTGCGCTCGTCGTAGTCGGCCAGCCGGCCGAGCCACTTCTGCGCGAAGCTCTCCACGTCAGCGAGATCGGCCACGGAGGCCAGCATCCGCAGCACGTCGAGGTCGGCGAACACCGACGCCCGCTCGGTGGCGCAGGACGCCTTCTGCATCCGCAGCGCCAGCTGGGCTTCCCGCAGCGACCGGGGCAGCTGGGATGGCCGCGGGTAGGCGTCGCCCACGCCGACCCGGCAGCGGCCGCCGCCCAGCTCGGCCACGATGGCCACCCGTAGCGCTTCCCAGTCCGGGCCGCCGCTCGCCGCAGCACCGCTCGCGCCGTCGTTGGCGCCCGAGGCGGGGGCGACCAGGACCACACGGCCGGTCATCACGGTGAGCAGCCCGGTCAGCTGCTGCTGGCGCAGGGCGCGCCGGGTGGCGTGCAGCACGTCCTCGTGCGCGGGTGAGCTCTCCGCGACCTCCACCACCGCCACCTGGTGCGGCAAGCCCAGGTCGTAGCCCAGCGCTTCGGCGCGCAGATAGGCGCTTTCGTCGTCGGTGCCAGTGAGCAGGTCGTGCACCAGCTCGCGGCGCACCCGCAGCTCGGTGTCGGCCAGCCCGCGCAGCCGGGCCAGCTCGACCGCCAGCACGGTCGCGCCGTGCTCCAGGGCCATCACGTCCACGGTGGAGGCGCTGCGCCCGGGGTCGATCAGGGCGATCAGGCCGAGCACCCCCGGCCGCGGCGAGGCCAGCGCGACCACCCGGCCGGAGTCGCGCACCGACCGGCCCGCGGTCATCAGCTGGCGGAGCAGCTGCTCCCGGACGTAGGGCGGCGGCTTCGGGTACGGCGCGGGACGGCCGGGCCCGGCCCAGGCGGACAGGTTGCCGTACCGGTCCTCCACCGCGACCGCCAGCCCGGTCAGGTCGTGCAGGGCGTCGGCGATCCCGGGAGCGCCCTCGCCGGCCGCCGCGACCCGGGTCAGCCGTTCGTGGATCTGCATGCCGCGGCGCAGCGTGGCCACGGTCTCCTGCAGGGCCGCGTTGGTCCGGGCCAGCTCCAGCGCGGTAGCCCGTTCCCGGGCGTGCAGCTGGGCGTTGGACACCGCCACCCCGGTTTGCTGCGCCACCACCTGGGCCAGGAACTGGTCGTCGCCGCTAGGCGGGCCGTCAGCCCGGGCGATCATGTGGCCGATCGGGCCCGCGATGCTGCGCAGCGGGTAGGCCCATGCCCAGCCAGCGTCCCGGCAGGACAGCTGGCCGCCGGTGTCCGGCAGGGAGCGCAGCTGGTCGCCCAGCCGCGCCGGGATGGCGGCGCTGCCGTTGCGGTCCGTCCGCCAGGTGTCGCCCATCGCGAACCCGGCGATCTGCCACGCCCCGAGCGAGCTGGCCGCGGACCCGGCCAGCCGCAGGATCTGCTCGTCGTCCGCGCTCTCGGTCATCAGGATGGACAGCACCAGCAACGCCCGCAGGTTGGTCATCTGGCCCCGGAGCAGGCTGAGCTCATCGCTGTGCGCACCGCCTGGCCGCCCGGCTGAGCCCACTCGTCCACCGCCCCGTGGATCAGGTCAGGGGGATCCTAGATCAACTTCGGGACCGAACTAACCATGCCAGGGGACAGAACGAGGCCCTGATCCTGTCCCCGCAGGACAGGATCAGGCTGCGGGAATCCCGGCGCGGCCCCCGCCTCCAGGACCGGGACCCGACGGTCACTGCGAGGTCATCCCTCCGTCCGCGGTGATCACCGAGCCGGTCAGGAACGAGGAATCGTCGCTGGCCAGGAACAGCGCCACCGCGGCGATCTCCTCCGGGGTGCCGAGCCGGCCGATCGGGTACCTGGCCACGGTCAGCGCCAGCCCGGCCGCCATGTCACCGCCGCCCCGGGCGGTCAGCATGGGCTCCATCAGCGGGGTGTACACGGTGCCCGGGCAGATCACATTGACCCGGACGCCGTGCGGGGCGAGATCCACCGACATGGACCGGGTCAGCGCCACGACCGCGCCCTTGGACGCGCAGTACGAGGCGAAGTTCGCGACGCCGACCACGGCCGCGACCGAGCCCTGGTTGACGATCGACCCGCGGCCAGCGGCCACCATCATCCGGGCGGCCGCCTTGGAGCACAGGAACGTGCCCTTGGCGTTCACCGCGAAGCACTGGTCCCAGTCGTCCTCGGTGGCATCGATGACCGAGCCGCTGCTGTTCACGCCGGCGTTGTTGTAGAGCACGTCCACGCGCCCGAATTCGTTGCTGATCTCGCTGAAGGCGGCGTCCACCTGCAGCGGGTCGGCGACATCGACGGTGACGGCCAGCGCACTCCCGCCATCGGCCGCGATCTGCGCCACAGTGGCCTTGGCCGCCGTGCCAACGAGGTCGGCCGCCGCGACCGTGGCACCCTCGCGGGCGAACAGCACCGCGGCGGCCCGGCCGATCCCGAGCGGCCCGGTCACCACGGCCACCTGGCCGTCCAGTTTTCCTGCCATCGGGCTTCCCTCCAGACTGCGGGTCAGAGCGCGGACATGCCACCATCAACGACCAGCGGGTGGCCGGTCATGTAGCCCAGCCGGCCGGATGCCAGCAGCGCGACGGCGTCCGCGATCTCCTCCGGTGACGCTACCCGGCCGGCCGGGATCCGGTCCTCCACCTGGGCCCGCAGCTCCGGCTGGTCCAGCCGCCAGGCCGTCATCGGGGTGTAGACCATCCCGGGGCACACCGCGTTGGCCCGGATGCCCGCCGCCGCGTAGTCCACCGCGATCGACCGGGTCAGCATCACCGCCGCGCCCTTGGACGCGGTGTAGGCGCACCGGCCCGGGAACGCGACCAGCCCGGCGACGGATGCGATCGTGATGATGTGCCCGGACCCCCGGGCGATCATCGAGGGCAGCACGGCGCGGCTGCACAGGAACGGGCCGCGCACGTTGACCGCGTGCACCCGGTCCCACTCCGCGACCGGGGTCTCGTGGCACCGGGCGGCCTGCGGGGAGCCGGTGATGCCGGCGTTGTTCACCAGCACATCGATCCCGCCGAACTGGCGGAGCACAGTCGCGATCCCCGTTGCTACGTCTGATTCGTCCGTGACGTCACAGTGGATAGTGAGCGCGGCGACGTCAGCGGCGCCGTCCGGGCGGATGTCGAGAGCGGCCACGGTGAAGCCGTCCCTGGCCAGCCGGGTGCAGGTCGCGAGGCCGATGCCGGACCCGCCGCCGGTGACCACCACGACGCTGGGGAGCGCCGGGGCGCCCGCCGCGGTGGGCTGGGCCGTCACAGGTTCACCGGGTTGAGCTGCCCGGCCCGCAGCCGGCACAGCTGGATGAAGTGCTCGGGGTTGAGGAACAGCTCGTTCAGCTCGGCCATCTCATCCATGGTGAAGCCCTCGGGCCGGCGGATCAGGTAGTCGATGTACTGGAACGCGTCCTTGGCGCCGAACCCGACGTGATGCGCGCCGAGGACCTTGCGGGTGTCCGCGTCGATGACCAGCTTCAGCCAGCCGGACAGGACCGGCCGGGTGAACGCGTACAGCATCGAGCCCTCTGCGGCGGGCAGCGCGAACGTCTCCGGGTCCGCGTCGTCCGGCGGCATCTGGATCTTGATCACGTTCCGGTACCGCTGCTTCGCTTCCGCCTCCGACAGGCCGCACCAGGTCACCTCGTAGGTGGTGTGCAGGAAGTCGGGGTAGGAGGTGTAGTCGAACTCGTAGTCCTCGCCCATGATGTTGCGGGCGGCGCCGACCCCGCACTTGCGCGCCTTGAACATCTCCATCGGCGGGCCGACCAGGTCCCCGGCCGCGTACACGCCCGGCACCGAGGTACGCATGTGCGTGTCCGCGACCACGAACCCGCGCTCGTCGGTCGCCACGCCCAGCGGGGCGTACATGCTGAGGTCAGGGCGCTCCCCGGTGCCGACGAACACGAAGTCGGTGTCGATCTGCGCCGCCGCGCCGCCCGGCTCCCGGTAACGCACCCCGGTGACCTTCCCGTTGCCGAGCACCTCGAGCGGTTCCGCGCCCTCGACGATCTCGATGCCCCGGTCGGCCATCATCGCGACCACGTACTCGCGCAGGCCGGCGTCCACGTGGTGCAGGCTGGCCGTCTCCATCAGCGGGCTGCGGCTCAGGATCGTGGTCTGGCACCCGGTGGCCTGGAAGAACGACCCATACTCCAGGGCGACCTTGGAGCCGCCGATGATCACGCAGCGGTTCGGCTCGTAGTCGAGTTCCTCGATCAGCGTGGCGAAGTCGTACACGCCCTTGGCGCCGATGCCCGGTATGTCGGGGTACCTGGTCCGCGCCCCGGAGCACAGCACCAGATTCCTGGCCCGGAACCGCTGCCCCGCTACCTCGACCGTGCGGGAATCGATGATCGTCGCCGGGGTGTTCAGGATGAACTCCATCCCGAGCTGTTCCTTGGACTGCCAGTTCATGATGGCGTGCGGGTACATCCGGCCCGCCTTGAACAGCTCGACGATCTCCCGGATGCTGGCCCGCTTCTCATCGAACGGCGGGTACCACAGCCGGCCCTGCAGGTGCCGGGCCAGGTCCAGCTCGCGGGCGCACTCGGAGAACAGGTGGTGCGGCACGCAGGCCTGGTGCGGGCAGGACCCGCCGAGGAACGGCCAGGCGTCGATGGTGAGCTGGCGGCCGCCCCGGGCCTTCAGGAACGCCGAGCCGAACCGGCCGCTGGCACCGCCGCCGACGAAGATCGCGTCGTACTCGCGGTCGTCCTCGTCCGGGGTGGCCACGTTCCACAGGCCCTCGGTGTTGTCCCGCGGGTGGGCCACGATGTCGTCGATCAGCAGGGCCCACTCGCCCACGGTCAGCGGGGCGCCGTCCGCGCCCCGGTCCCGCTCGGTCAGCGGCCCCAGCGCGTGGATGCGGGCCCGCAGCGCCCGGAACCCGTCCGCCGGATTACGCACATCGATCATTGCCGGGCCTCCGCCGCCTGCTGGCTGCTGCTTGCCTGTTCAGCATCACCAGCGGTGCCCGGGCGGGGCAGGTCACCAGGGGACGAAGAACCGGCCGGGCATCACCCCGGCAGACCAGGGACTGTCCGGGCCGCTGTCCCGGGCCTCAGGCTTCGTCCCGCAGGGCCTGCATGGTGCCCCAGGCGCGGGTGGCGAGCTGCAGGTTGAAGTGGACGTCCGGGTCGTTCAGCTCCAGCCCGGTGAGGTCGCGGATCCGCTGCAGCCGGTATTTCAGTGTGCTCTTGTGCACCGACAGCTGGGCCGCGGTGGCCTCGTAGTTCCCGCCGTGCTCCAGGTACTGGGTCAGCGTGTGCACCAGCTCAGCCTTGCGCCGCCGGTCGTAGTCGAGCAGGCTGCCCAGCCATTCCCGGACGAACTCCTCCACATCGGTGAGGTCCGGGATCGCGGCTAGCATCCGGAAGATCCCCAGCTTGGGATACTCACAGGCGCCGCTCCCCGGCAGCAGCGTCTGCTGCAGCCGCAGCGCCAGCCCGGCCTCGTGCAGCGACCGGGGCAGCTCGGCCGGGCGGGCGCACGGGCCGCCGATCCCGATATGGCACTGGCCGCCGAGGTCGGACACGATCGCCCGGCGCAGCTGCTCCCAGTCGGCCTGGCCAGCGGTGACGATGGCCACACTGCCAGACCAGGTCTCGCACAGGCCTTCCTGCCGCGCTGTCCGGAGCGCCCGCCGGACCGCACTCAGCAACGCGTCGTGGGCCCGGGCTCGTCCCTTACCCTCGACGACCACCACCCGATGCGGACGGCGCAGGTCGTAGTCCAGCGCCCCGGCCCGGGCCAGCGCACTCTCGTCGTCCGTCCCAGCCAGCAGGTCGTGCACCAGGTCGCGGCGCAGCCGCAGTTCCGTGTCGGCGATGCCACGCAGCCGGGCCAGCTCCATGGACAGCACGGTCGCGCCGTGCTCCAGGGCCACTAGGTCGGCGCTGTCAGCGCGCCGGTCCGGGTCGATCAGCGCGAGGACCCCGAGCACGTCATTGCGGGGCGAGGCGAGCAGGATGAGCCGCTCGCCGTCCCGGACCGGCTTGCTGGAGCGCATCAGCCGGCGCAGCAGGTGCTCGCGCTTGGCAAAGGACTCCTTCGGGTACCGGCTGGGCTGGCCCGGGCCGCCCCAGGCGGCCAGGTTCCCGTACCGGTCCTCGATCGCCACCGGCATGCCGGTCAGCTCGTGCAGGGCCCGGGCGATGCCTGGCTGGCCCTCCCCGGACACCGCGACGCGGGTGAACCGGTCGTGGATGTCCATGCTCCGCTGCAGGGTGGTGACGGTCTGGGCGAGCGTGGCGTTGGTGGCGGCCAGCTCGGCGGCGGTGGCGCGCTCCCGGGCGTGCAGCCGGGCGTTCGACACCGCAACGCCGGTCTGCTGCGCGATGACCTGGATCAGGAACCGCTGCTCGGCGGTGGGTTCGGTGTGGCAGGAGGCGACCAGGTGGCCGAGCAGGCCACTGACGCTGCGCAGCGGGTACGCCCAGGCCCAGGGCCGGCCGGGCAGCTCCAGCTGGCCGCCTGCGTTGCCCAGCGCGGCCAGCTGCCGGGCGATGTCGCTCTGGGTGGCGGTGCTGATGCCGGTGGCCGGCGGCCCGGCCACGCGCCACTGGCCGTCGCTGAAGCCGTAGCCCTCGATCAGCCACGGCCCGAGCCCTGGCGCGGACGAGGCGGCCAGCTCCAGGATCTGGTCCTCGCTGACCGACTCGGTCATCAGCAGTGAGATCACCAGCAGGGCGCGGAACTCGCCCAGCCGCTCGCGTAGGTTCGCGTCGGTAGCGTCCGGGGGCCTGGCCGAGTGCGCGGCGCTGGGCTGCGCGGGGTGGCCTGGCTGCGCGGGCCGGCTGGGCTGCGGGGGGCGCGCGGGCAGCGGGATCATCGCCGCCAGCCCGTCCGGGGCGGCTTGCTCGGCGCTCATCGCGGTAGCCGGGTCACACGCGGGCCGACCTGAGGAACTCATCCGGCGCCACGTAGTACGGGTTCTCCACCAGGATGCCCTGGATCAGCACCTGCGGATGTGTCTTGACGATGCTGACCACGACCTCGCCGCCGAACCGATCCAGGTCGTACAGGCACAGGACGACCACGGGGGAGGATGCGGTGACCCGGTTCAGCTCCGACTCGTAGCCCACGAGATGCTCCACCCCCGGCGCGTCCCGCAGGGCCCAGGTCATCTCGCCGACCAGGCGGCAGAAGGGGTAGCCCTCGATCTCGGCTTTGGCGATGCTCTCGGTCCAGAACGTGAGCATGTCCGCGGTGGTGAACTCGCCGCCGGCCAGGTAGGTCGACTCAGGCAGGTGTATGTCCAGCTGCCCGCCGAACGGCCCGGGCTCGCCGCAGGCGCCGGGCAGCGTGCCCAGCCGCTCCGCCGTGCCCGCCGAGTCCACAATGCAGATGCATTTGTCCCCGGCGGCCAGGCCCGCGCCGAGGTAGCCGTCCAGCAGCCGGTCCCGGTCGCTGTCCCCCCGGTAAAACGCGCACACATGACTGCCCGGCTGCAAGCCGATCTGGTCGATACCACTGGGCACCGATCCGGTCATGCGCCCCACCCCTTTGTGACCGCGTTAGCCGGATAGTACGTCGTCAACAGAAGGTCTGGCTCCCCCCAGCAGGATGAAGATCTGCGGATTCGTCCGTCTCGCAGGGTGATCCGCTGAGCGTCCGGGCAGCTCGGGCCCGGCCGGCGTCCCGTACGCCGCCGTCGCCCCGCCCCGCCCCGCCCCGCCCGCGGCCCGCCCCGCCCGCGGCCCGCCCCGCCCGCGGCCCGCCCCGCCCGCAGCCCGGTCGTTTGCGGGCTCACCGGTGGCGGCCCGGCCGCCCTGGCTGTGCCGCTCGTGGCCGGTGTGGCTGATGTGGCCCCGACGCGCCGCCCTGGGCTCTACTCTCATCAGCGCGGTGAGTTGTGCCCCTCCCGCGGGGTGCAACTCACCGCGCCAGCGAGGAGTGCCTTCACCCACGACCACGACCGCGGGCCAATCATCGGCATGCCCATGCGGTGCACTCGCCGCTACCTGAGCGCGAGCCGTCCCGGCACGGCACGGCGTGGCGTTGCCGGGGTTGGCCGGGCGGTTTGGTTAGCATCTGGCGCGGAGGGCGGTGGGGCATGGTGCTGGTGCGGGTGCGACGGCGGTCGCGGGACTGATGCTGGGGCATTCGCACGCGCTGTCCGGCGCGGTAGCCGGGATCGGCGCGGGCATTCTCATGCACATGGCCATCCCGCAGACCGGGGCGCTGGCCGGGTTCACCGCGGGCATGGCGCTGCTGCCGGACCTGGACAAGTGCGGGTCCTCACCGGCCCGGTCGCTCGGCTTCGTGTCCGAGATGATCGCCTGGGTCTTCGGCAAGATCAGCGGTGGTCACCGGCACGCCACGCACTCGATCCTCGGCGTCGTGATCTTCACCGGCGCGGCCGCGGTCGCCTGCCACTACCGGTATGACTGGGCGGGCAAGGCCGGGCTGGCCCTGCTGATGACGCTGAGCGTGTCCGCTGCGCTGGAGGCCCTGCGGGTCGCCCGCAGCCACATGGCGGACCTCGTCGGGATCGCTGTGGCGGCCTGGGAGGTCTGGTTCGGTTACGGCCTGTGGCTGATCCCGCTCGCGGTCCTGATCGGCTGCGGCACCCACATCGCCGGGGACATGCTGACCGACTCCGGCTGCATGCTCGGCTTCCCGCTGTCCAGGCGGCGCTACCACCTGCTGCCCGAGCCGTTGGCGTTCACCACCGGGTCACTGCCGGAAATCGTGATCGTTGACCCGCTCCTGACCGCGGCGCTGCTGGTCTTGGCCGGCTGGGCGGCCGACCCAGCGTTCGTCACCGCCCAGTGGCACTCCGTCGCTGGCTAGCGGGGCTGGCGCCGGGAGCAGCGCTATCAGTAGAATTCCCGCGTCGGACGCTGCTGTCGGACCGCCGCCTAGGGCCGGGGCGGCAGGCATCAGCAGGGGCCGGATGAGCAGCAGGGGGACGGATGAGCGAGCTCATCGTCGGCGGTCATGAATCCGACACGCATCAGAAGGCCTTGCGGATCAATCTTGATCCGCGCTGGTACGGGACTGTCGCCGAGATCGGGGCCGGCCAGGAGGTCGTGCGCTGGTTCTTCCGGGTCGGCGGCGCTGCGGGCACGATCGCGAAGTCGATCTCCGCTTACGACATGGCCGTCAGCGACGCCGTCTACGGCAAAGCCGACAGGTATGTGTCGGCCGGGCGGCTGCAAGGCATGCTCGACAAGGAGTTCCAGCTCAACGTCGAACGGCTCGGTGATGAGCGCGGCGACGAGAACTGCTTCTTCGCGTTCGCGGACACGGTCGTGGCGCGCAGCTTCCGGGGCAGCAACGAGTGCCACGGCTGGATGGGCGTGAAGTTCCAGGCCCAGCCCCATGACGAGCCCAGCCAGATCGTGATGCACGTGCGCATGCTCGACGTGGAAGCCTGGCTGCAGCAGGAGGCCCTCGGGATCGTCGGGGTGAACATGCTGTACGGCGCGTTCTTCGAGCACCACCAACCGGACAAGCTCATCGAGAGCCTGCTTGATCGCCTGACTACCGGCCGGATCGAGATTGACATGATCCAGTTCCGGGGCATCGAGTTCCGGGGCGTGGACAACCGGCTGATGGCGCTCAAGCTCGTCCAGCTCGGCCTGAGCGGCGTGGCGATGTTCGGCCCCGACCGGGAAGTGCTGCAGCCCAGCGAGGTGCTGCGCAAGAACGCGATCCTGGTGGAGCGGGGCAGCTTCCGGCCGCCGACGCACGTGAATCTCGACATGCTCGAGACAGCCCGGGCGAGGTTCGCGGCTGATCCCGCGGTGGCGGGCAAGCCAATGCTGGCGCTCACCGAGATCACCATGCGCAACCTGCTCGCGGGCGGGGCCGATGTGGACCGGCGGGACTTCCTCGCCCGCGCAGAACTGCTCGCCGCATGCGGTATGACGGTGCTGATCACGGATTACTTCGACTACTACCGGCTGGCTGCCTACCTGGCGGAACGGACGACCGAGCGGATCGGCATCGTGATGGGCGTGCCCAGCCTGATCGACCTGTTCGACGAGAAGAACCATGCGCAGCTTCCCGGCGGCATCCTGGAAAGCTTCGGGCGGCTGTTCAAGAATGACCTCAAGCTGTACGTCTATCCTCTGCAGGCCGCGCCGGATGACGAGCTGAAGACCGTAGACGACATCAAGGTCCGCCCCGAGCTGCAGCCGCTGTACGACTACCTGGCCGGCCGAGGCAGCTTCGTTCACCTGGACCACTACCGGCCTGAGTACCTGCGGATCTTCAGCCGCGACGTGCTCCGCCGGATCGCCGCAGACGACGACTCCTGGGAGAGCATGGTCCCCAAGGATGTGGCCGAGCTGATCAAGCGCCGCGGCTTCTTCGGCTACGCCAAGCGCCGGGACTGACCGGCCCCAGGAGCCGCCGGCCCGTCAGGGCGAGGTGCGTGGCATCGTGATCTGGGCCGGGCCGGCGGTCCCGTGTGCGGGCGCCCCGGTGTCCGGCCCACTGACCTCGGCAGTCCACTGGCTGACCTGGCCCGGTGTCCCGGCCCGGGCCAGGTCAGCCCGGTCGGCGCTGGCCAGGAATCCCTGCACCAGCAGGACCGCCGCGATGGCCCCGGCCAGCACCCGGAGCAGCCACAGATATCCGCGCATGAGCGTCTCCCTGACGTCCGCCAGGCCGGTACGGCCGGCCTGGTCAGAAGTAGGAGCAGCGGGACCCGGGAACGCCAACAGAAAATCCGGAACGAATTCTGGCCGCGATGACGGACGGCGGGTCTGACCGCCATTCCGGCCCGGGCCAGCGCGCGCCGCCCGGCCGCCAGGATCCTGCAATCGGACTGGGCCCGCCTGGGAATTCCCAGGTACCTGGGAAGCCGCACCGCGGTATGGCTGTCCGGCGACGCATACGCTGTGTCTTATTCAAAGTCGCGTTATTCAAATGATCATGAACGGTTGGCATCGCCCTGACCTGCACCGACCGCTCGGGCAGGTCCTCCGGGCCTGCCCTCGCTAGCCGGTTTTGAATAACGCTCGCTGTCGGCAGCGAACGGCTCGGAGGGCGGAAACATGCGGCTCGTGGCGGATGGCGGGGGTGGCCGCCAGCGCCTTCCCCGGGAGGCAGGCCGGGCCGGGGGCAGGCCAACCAGGCCACGCCAGCGGGCCAGGCCACGCCGGGGGGCGGGCAGTTGACCAGAGGCCCGGCTGACTGGCCCGCGATCGGCCGGGGATATGCGGCCGGGCGGGGTACGTGGCCAGCCACCCAGCCGCTCCGCCCGCGACCCGGGCCTGGTGGTCCCACCGGGGAGCCGCCGCGCCGGACCGGGCCGGCCCCCGGGCAGCCGCCGGGCCGGATACCGCATCCCAGGCTGCTGGTGGCGCTGGTACTGGTGCTGGCCGTGGTCGCCGTCTGGCTGGTGTCCACGGCGATCGGGCCGGATACGCCCGCCTGGCGGCAGAAGATCGCGTCCGCCGCGCTGTCCCAGGTCGGCTACCGGACCAGCCCGCCCAGCACCTACTGCAACCAGTTCAGTGCCTACTGGGGCTACGGCACCAGCGACTGCGGCAACCACAACCTCGACGAGGAATGGTGCGCGGACTTTGCCGCGTGGGCCTGGAACCAGGCCGGGGTGCCGTTCCAGTACGGCCAGCAGGCCGGGCAGATCAGCTCGGCCGCGATCAGCTTCTACTACTGGGGTGTGCACCACGGCACCTGGCACCCGGCCGGGTCCGGGTACCAGCCCGGCCCGGGCGATGTGGCCGTCTACGGCCTGGACACCTCGGCCGGCAGCGCCGCCCACGTGGCCGTGGTCACCGGCTACCAGGCCGGCGCCGCGGCCGGCCGTGGTCAACGGGGACGGTGACCGGGCCGGTTTCAGCGTGGTCGAGACCGGTACCGACCAGTACCAGGTGCGTGGCGGGAACAACGGGCCGGCGGCACCACCACCGCCCCGCTGTCCGGCTACGTCGCCCCGCTCCCGCCCGCGGGCAGTCACAGCTCCGGCTGAGCCGTCATAGACCCCGGCTGAGCGCCCGCCGCAAGCGGTGGGAACCTGGCCAGCAGGGCGCGGATCTGCCCGGCCAGCGGAACCGCCGCGGTCAGCCGGTTGTCAACCGTCACGTGCGGGGCGGCGGGCTCGGCATCGAGCCGCATCCGGGCGGTGAACGCGGCGAAGTCGGCCAGCTTGGCTGAGTCCCGCGGCGAGCCGCGGGCGAGCAGCCGGTGCCGGAGGGTATCCGCGTCCGATCGCACCCAGACCAGCCGCACCGGGTCGCCGCCCAGCTCGGCAACCCAGGACCGCCACCGGCTGGCGTCGTGGACCTGCTCGGTGAACGGGCCGGACAGCAGGACGCCACAGCCGTGCCCGCGGATCTCCCGCGCGGTGGCGGTCATCCCGGCGTACTCGTGCACTTTGATGTGCTCGTCGTACCACGGGCCCTCGCGCTCGCCCGGCGGCCGCCCGGCCGTGGCCAGCACCGCGGCCACGAACGACCCGTACATGGTGTCCTTGTCGAGCAGGGCAGGTGGCGGGGCCAGCCCGGCCAGCAGGAGGTGGGCGACCGTGCTCTTGCCGGTGCCCGGCGGCCCGGCGACCACCCACGCCGGGGCGGCGGCCACTAGCTGACCTCGATGACGGTCATCCCGGCAGCCCAGGCACGCCGCGGTGACGAAGTCCACGGAATCCGGCAACGCCGATGGCGTGCCGGCGCGCCTCGTACAACAGGATGCCCGCGGCGACGGCCAGGTTGAGCGACTCCGCGGTCCCGGTCATCGGGATACGGACCTGCAGATCGGCACGGTCCAGCAGGGCAGCGGGCAGCCCGTCGCCCTCGCTGCCGAGCAGCACCGCCAGCGGCGGCCGGTAGGCCGTATCCCAGTGCGCGGTCGCTGCGCGGCCGGAGGTGCCCAGCACCTGGACGCCGCGGGCCGCGGCCCAGCCGAAGAATTCATCCGGGCTGGCGGTGTGCGCCAGCGGCACCGCGAACAGCGAGCCCATGCTGGCCTTGACCGCGGCCGGCCCGAACGGGTCGGCCGCGTCCCCGATCAGGATGACGCCGGCGCCCCCGGCCGCATCCACGGTCCGGGTGATCGTGCCCAGGTTCCCCGGGTTGCCGATCCGGTGCAGCGCGGCGAACACCGCGCCGGAGGGCACGGCTAGGGCGTCCAGCCCGGCCAGCGGCCCGGCCCGGACGATCGCGGCCAGCCCGGACGGGCCCTCCCGGTCCGACAGCCGGGCGAACAGCTCCCGGCTCAGCCGGGCCACCCGCACCCCGGCCGCCTCCTGCCCGGCGACCATCCGCGCGGCCGGCGAATCAGCGGCCAGGTCCGGGCTGGTGATCAGCACCTCCACCGGCCAGCCTGCCTCGACGGCCCGCCACACCGGCTGGATGCCCTCGACCACGAACGCGCCTTCACGCCGCCGGTGCTTGCGATCGCCGAGCAGCCGGATCCGCTTCACCAGCGGGTTCGCGGCACTGCTGATCGGCTCGGTCATCCAGGTCCTGTCTGCGCCACGGCCGCGCCGGTCCCGCGCCGCCGGTGTTCTGCAACGACAACCTAGCCCGGCCCGCTGCCCACCGGGCGGCAGCACGGCCTGCCAGGTGCTGTGGCCGGTCCCGGGCCCGCCCGGCAGCAGGTACCGTGCTCGGTGTGCCCGACCTGAACCTGCACCAGATTGGGGTGAGTCATCCCCGCATCCGCCAGGTCATGTCCGTGCAGAAGAATTCCGCGCCGAACCCGCACCGGCTGTTCGTTGCGGAAGGGCTGTGGGCGCACAACCTGCTGCTTCGCAACCACATCCCGGCCGACCTCTTTCTCTGGTGCCCGGAGGCCGCGTACGGGGATGAGGCGCGGACCCGGGCGGCTCAGGTCGCGGCGACGGCCCGGGCTGCCTACCAGGTGTCTGTCAGGACGCTGGAGCGGATCTCCGAGCGGGACAAGCCGGACGGCTTGCTGTCCCTGGCCCCGCTGCCGCAATGGGCCCCAGACGACCTGGAGTTCGGGCCGTCCGCGCTGGTCATGGTGGCGGATGGGATGGAGATCCCGGGGAACCTGGGCACGCTGATCCGGACCGCGGACGCCTGCCGCGCCGACTGCGTGGTGCTGACCAACCGGCGGACCAGGCTGACTCACCCGAAGCTGTTCCGGGCCAGCCAGGGCATGGTGCTGACCGTGCCGGTGGTCGAGTTCGACCAGGTCGAGGCGGCCCTCGAGTGGCTTCGCGGCAACGGCTTCGACGTGTACCTGGCCGATACCGACCAGGCGGAGAACTACCGGGCCTGCCAGTTCGCGGGCCGCCGGGTGGCGTTCGTGCTCGGCGCGGAGAAGTACGGCATCCCGAAGGCGTGGTACCAGCCCGGGGTCAGGCGGGTGTTCGTGCCCATGCTCGGCGCCGCCGACTCACTCAACGTGTCCATCTCGGCCGCGGTCCTGCTGTACGAGGCCCGCGCCCAGCAGGACGGCTGGGCGCGGAGCCCGGAGTGAGCCGGACCGCGCTGCTTGCGGGCTGGCTCAGATCTGGTGCCCGGTGGTGCTGTCCACATGCTCCGGGATCTCACCCTCGTGCCGGTCCCCGGTGGTCGATGTGCCGGACGGCTCGAACATCATGATCGAGCCGCCAGGGGACGACGGCTTGTGCTCCACGCCCCTGGGCACCACGAACACGTCGCCCCGGTGCAGCACCACGGTCTGCTCCCCGTCCGGGCCGCGCAGCGAAACCTCGAACTGGCCGTCGATGACCAGGAAGAACTCGTCGGTGGACTCGTGCACATGCCACACGTGCTCACCCTTGGTGTGCGCCAGGCGGATGTCGTAGTCATTGACCCGCCCGACGATCCGCGGGCTGTAGACCTCATCGAACTGGGCGAGCGCGGCACTGATATTCACGGGCGCGTATTCCATGCCGCCATTCTCCCGCCCCGCGGCAGCTGCCGGGCCAGCCCGCACCGATCGAAATGGTCTACGGCCCGGCGGCGCTGGCGCCCACCGGCCGCCGCGGTCCACTGAGGGCGCGGCCGGAACCGGCCTGAAGCAACAGATAGTGTACATCTACTTGACTGTCAAGAAGGTTGACTATATGCACGGCAGCTCGTAACCTGCTGCTATGTCATCTGCACCAGCCAACGAGTCATCGGCGCCAGCCGGCGACGAGGTCAGCATTCCGGCTCTGATGCGGGGCGCCCGGAGCAGCTACGGGGATGCCATCCGGGCTGGCCTCGGCGCGGAGGGGTTCGACGACCTGCCCCGCAACGGGCCGTTCCTGCTGAGCGGGATGGCCATCTGGGGCGGGTCAGCGGCGGACATGATCCGCGGGCTCGGCGTCACCAAGCAGGCGGCCAGCCAGCTGATCGACACCCTGGTGCTCCGCGGCTACCTCACCCGCGAGGTCAACCCGGATGACCGCCGCCGGATGACGATCGAGCTGACCGACCGCGGCCGCGCCGCCGCGGCCATCGTCCGGGCCAGCGTCCAGGCGGTAGACGCCGAGCTGGTGCAGCGGATTTCCGCGGCGGAGCTGGCGGGCCTGCGGGCCGGGCTGGCCGCCCTCGCCGAGATCAAGGATGAGGCGGAGGCGGCCAGGCACGGCCACCGCCACTGATGACCAGCGGAGGAATCGGTGACGGCAGGGCAGACCTCAGGGAGCACCACCGGCCGCGGCAGCGGTACGGACTGGCGGCGGTGGGTGGTCTACCAGGTGTACCCGCGGAGCTTCGCCGACTCCGATGGCGATGGCGTCGGGGACCTGCGGGGCGTGCTTGGCCACCTGGACCACCTGGAGCGGCTGGGTGTGGACGTGCTCTGGCTGTCCCCGGTCTACCGGTCCCCCATGGACGACAACGGCTACGACATCAGTGACTACACCGACATCGACCCGGTGTTCGGCACGCTCGCCGACCTCGACGAGCTGATCGCCGAACTGCACCGGCGCGGCATGCGGCTGGTCATGGACCTGGTCGTGAACCACACGTCGGACGAGCACACCTGGTTCGCGGAGTCCCGGTCCAGCCGGGACAACCCCCGGCGGGGCTGGTACTGGTGGCGCGACCCCCGGCCCGGCGCCACCCCCGGGACGCCCGGCGCCGAGCCCACCAACTGGGAGTCCTTCTTCTCTGGCCCGGCCTGGCAGTGGGACGAAGCGACCGGCCAGTACTACCTGCACCTGTTCTCCCGCAAGCAGCCGGACCTCAACTGGGAGAACCCCGAGGTCCGCGCGGCGATCTACGCCATGATGCGGTGGTGGCTGGACCGGGGCGTGGACGGCTTCCGGATGGACGTCATCAACATGATCAGCAAGGACCCGTCGCTGCCGGACGCCGAGCCCCGGCCCGGGTCGGTCTACGGGCCAGCGGACGAGCACTTCATCTGTGGCCCGCGTAATCACGAGTTCCTGCAGGAGATGTACCGCGAGGTCTTCGCGGGCCGGGATGCGCACATCCTTACCGTGGGGGAGATGCCCGGGGTCACCATCGATGAGGCGGTGCTGTTCACCGACCCGCGGCGCCGTGAGGTCGACATGGTGTTCCAGTTCGAGCACGTGTCCCTGGACCTCGGGGCGCACCGGTTCGACCTGCGCCCGCCGGGGCTGCCCGCGCTGAAGGCGTCACTGGCCGGGTGGCAGGCTGGCCTGGCTGGGCGTGGCTGGAACTCGCTCTATCTCGGCAACCACGACCAGCCGCGAGCCGTGTCGCGGTTCGGTGACGACAGCGTGCACCGGGTGGCGTCGGCCAAGGCCCTCGCCACCGTGCTGCACCTGCATCGCGGTACCCCGTACGTGTTCCAGGGCGACGAGCTGGGCATGGCCAACGCCCCGTTCACCGACATCGGCGACTACCGGGACATCCAGACGCTCAATTTCTACAACGAAACCGCTGCCCGCGGTGACGCCGACGCCGACCTGCCCGCGCTCATCGCGGCGATGGGCCAGATGAGCCGGGACCACGGCCGCACCCCGGTCCAGTGGGACGCCTCGCCCGGCGCCGGGTTCACCAGCGGGACCCCGTGGATCGCCATCAACCCGGATCACCTCCAGGTCAACGCGGCCGCCCAGGTCGGCAACCCGGACTCGGTGTTCGAGCATTACCGGCGGCTCATCACGCTGCGGCACACCGATCCCGTGATCACCAACGGCAACTTCGAGCTGCTGCTCCCGGATCACCCGGCGCTGTGGGCATTCCTGCGCCGCAGCCGCGACGGTGAACTGCTGGTCGCCGCGAACTTCTCCGCGGCTGCCGTCCGCATCCGGCTGCCAGTCAGCGCGGACTGGGCGGGCGCCGCCGTGGTGCTGGCCAACCTGGCGGGGAAGCCGCTCCGGCCTCCACCCGACCTGGACCTGCGGCCCTGGGAAGCGGTCATCTGGCGCCGCGGCGTCAGCCCGGTTCGCTGATGGCTATCCGGGCATTGGTCCAGTAGGCTGGCCGGCCTGCGGTCCCGCCGTGGTCCGGCGTCTGAAGGAAGCGCATGTACGCCTCTGTCGAGAACCTGTCGATCGTGTGGGCCTGCGTCGATCAGCTCTGTGCCGACCTGGCCGATGAGCAATGGGAGCTGCCGACCTTCGCGGCCCTGGCGGGCGGGCGCTGCGACGTGCCCGATGACGTCGTCATCACTGGCGATCGCCAGCTCGGCCAGCAGGTGCTGGCCTCGATGAACCTCATGCCCTGATGGCACCGCGCAGGAGGCAGCGATGAGTACCAGCCCGGGACGGGTGTTGCTCCGGGTGGCTTGCTGCCGGGGCGGCCGGTGAGCCCCGGGCCGCTCGCTCTGGTCGGCAGCGGTGAATACCTGCCGGTCATGGCCGAGGTCGAGGGCCTGCTGCTGCGCGGCCGCCCGCCGCGCTACGTGCAGATCCCGACGGCAGCGGCCCCCGAGGGCGAGCAGAGCCTGCGCTACTGGCTCGATCTTGGCGCGACACAGGCCGAGCGTCTCGGCGTGCAGCAGATCCCGGCCGTCGTCCGGGATCGCGCTGACGCTGACGATCCCGACCTCGCCGCCCTGGTGGACGGCGCGGGGCTGATCTACCTGTCCGGCGGGAACCCGAAGTACCTGGCGCAGACCTTGCGCGACACCCGGGTGTGGGCGGCGGTGCTGGCGGCCTGGCAGTCCGGGGCGGCGCTGGCTGGCTGCTCGGCCGGGGCCATGGCGCTGACCTCCTGGGTCCCGTCGGTCCGGTCCGCGCACCGCGACCCCACCCCCGGCCTGGGCGTCCTGCCCGGGCTGCGCGTGCTCCCGCACTTCGACAAGATGCTGGGCTGGGTCCCCGACCTGCTCACCCGCGCGGTGCTGCACCCACCCGCGGGCACCACGGTGCTCGGCATCGACGAGGACACCGCGATCGTGGACCTGGACGGTGCCGGGCACACCTGGCAGGTGCACGGCCGGCAGCAGGCCTGGGTGCTGGCGGACGGGCCGCGCCATGGCTACCCGGCAGGCGCCACGCTGATCACCCCTGTTCCGGACTGACCCGGTCACCCCCGTTCCCGGACTGACCCGGTCACCCCCGTTCCGGACTGACCCGGCCGGAGTGGGGGTGACCCTGCCCTGCCGTCCCGGGCCCGCCTGGCCATTCCGGCTGGCCTGAACTCGCCTGACCCGAACCCGGCTGCCCCGAACCCGCCGTGCCCCGGCAGGGGGCTTCGTAGACTTGGGCTGCCGTGAAACGTGATCTTCTGCGGGCAGCCCTGCTCAGTCTCCTGCTGAGTGGTCTCGTCCTGAGCGCGGCGCCTGCCGCGTGGGCCTCTCCCAGCCGCGACGCCCACGGGTCTGCGGTGCCCGGGCACTGGGTGCGGTTCCGGCACGTCCCCGGAGTGGTTGACCTGGCTGGCCCGCATCGCGACGGCTCGTTCACCGTGGCGGCGGCTGGCCGCCTGTTCGTGCTGAGCCGGGCCGGGGTGCTCCGGCTGTTCGCCCGGGGGCGGGGCGGGTACTCCACCGCGATCGGCCCTGAGCCGTACCTCACCATGACCGGCGGCGACCCGGTCGCCGGGACCCGCTGCTCCTTCGGCGGCGGCACGATCTTCGCTATCCAGCCGGGCCGGCACCCGGGCGTCATCATGATCGGCGGAACTGGCCGGGCCCGGCGCTTCGTGAGCTTGCCCGCGGCGGTGAACCCAGACGGGATCACGTTCGACACTGTCGGCCACTTCGGCCACACGATCCTGGTCACCGCCCGGGACAAGACGAGGACGACGGTGTTCGCCATCGGCTGCGCGGGCGGCGTGCGCACGGTCACCACGCGCGCGCCGTGGATGGAGGGCGGCATCGCGGTGGCCCCGGCCTCGTTCGGCCGCTATGGCGGGGACCTGATCGCCCCGGATGAGACGACCGGGCGGGTCTTCGCCATCAGCCCGGACGGCGCCGTGGTCACGCTGGTGGCCTCCGGCCTGCCGCACGGCGGCGACATCGGCGTGGAGAGTGCCGGGTTCGTGCCGCCGGGATTCACCGCCCACGACTCCGCCTACCTGGCGGACCGCTACTCCCGGGGGAACAAGCACCCGGGTACCGACAGCATCCTGCGCCTGCCCGGTGCGGAGCTGGCCCGGGCGGGTGCGCGTCCCGGCGACCTGCTGGTCGCGACCGAGGGGAGCGCCCGGACCATCGTGGTCCGCTGCGCCAGCTCCTGCACGGTCCGTGACATCGCTATCGGCCTGGCCGTGTCGCACGCTGAAGGCCATATCGTGTTCACCGGCTGAGCCTGGCCGGGCCGCCGGCCTGGGCCCCAGAGCCAGGGCGGCCCGGGCCAGCCGCGGGTGGGCGGCGGCCCGGGCCAGCGGGGCTCAGTACCCGGCCGGCGTGTTCCGGATGACCATGAGCGTCACGATCTTGCCGTCGCGGACGGTGAAGTAGTTCGTCATGATCAGCTCGTCGGGCAGGCCGGTCTTGTCGTACTCGCCGTCGTAGCGGGCCCGCACGAACGTGTCACCGTAGTGGCTGACCACCTCGGTAACGTCCAGGGTCACCTTGTCGCCCACCATCTCCTTTGCTACCCAGCGGCGGATCGCCGCCGCGCCCCAGAACTCCCGGTGGGCGTCGTTGACCAGCGCGTCGTCCGCGAACGTGGCCATGATGCGGTCCACGTCAAAAGCGTTCACGGCGCTGATGTGCTCGGCCAGGACTCGCGGTGAGTGCGATCGTGTCAGCCATGCTTCTGCTCCATCTCGATGGCATCAGCCGCCAGCCGGCGACTGATATCCACGCTCACCGATCCGGTGGCCGGAGAGTCAACCGCGGATAGCTGACTTGACCCTCCGGCGAGGGGAGAGTCCAGACTTAAGCCCATGACGGCAGAGCTGACGGTGGGGGAGTTCTCCCGGATAACGCACCTGAGCGTCAAGACGCTGCGCCACTACCACCAGGTCGGGCTGCTGGAACCAGCCGACGTGAACCCCGGGACTGGTTACCGGTACTACACCCACGCGCAGATCCCGACCGCACAGGTCATCCGGCGGCTGCGGGACCTGCGAGATGCCGGTCGCCGACGTCAAGGCGGTACTCGCGGCCCCGGACACCTCGGCCCGCAACGCCCTGATCGCCAGCCACCTGGACCGGCTGGAACGGGAGCTCACGCAGACCCGCAACGCTGTTGATTCCCTGCGCGCGCTGCTGGAAGGTCCCGGGCCAGCGGCGGGCATCGAGCACCGCACGGTGCCCGCCGCCGCGGCGGCCGGCATCCAGCAGACTCGTGTACCGCGATGACATCCTGCCGTGGTGGCAGGGCGCCCTCGGCGAACTGCACGCCAGCGTGCAGGCCCAGGGCCTGCACGCCACTGGCCCCAGCGGCGGCCTGTACGCCAGCGAGCTCTTCCAGCATGACCACGGCGCGGCCCTGGTGTTCATCCCGGTCGGGGGCCAGGTCCGCGCGGTCGGCCGGGTCACGCCCGTGGTGGTGCCTGCCGCCGAACTCGCCGTGGTCGTCCACCACGGCCCGCTGGACAACGTTGACCTCACCTACAGCGCCCTGGGCGCCTACGCCACCAGCCACGAGATCAGCGTGGACGGGCCGTTGCGCGAGTACTACCTGCGCGACAGCCATGACACCCCGCACGCTGACACCTGGCGGACCGAGATCGGCTGGCCCATCTTCCGCGCCGACGGCAACAGCTGAGCGGCGAAATCAGTATCGATCCTGGTCGATAATCCGAGCTGGTAGCCCAAATATATCGTTCGCGTGTTCTAATAGCGCGATGGGGGAAGTGCGACGGCCGGACTGGTGGGAGTTCCCGGCGGCGTGCCGGGAAGGGCATGCCTGGGGCCCGGGCCGGGTAACCATCGGCTGGACCCCGTGCGGATGCGCGGGCGGCGCCGGCCATCTCCGGCTGCACTGCCGGGCGGACGGCTGCGGGGTGACATGGTACGAGCCGCCGCACGCCGCCGGGGCCGATCGCCGGGGCGCCGAAGGCATCGCCGCGCAGGGGCGGCTGCGGGAGTCCTGGCATCCGGCTGGCGGGCTGTCTGGCCAGCCGTTAACCCGATGCACAGCGGGATCCGGACATCGCCGCCGCCCCGGCGCCCAGCACGTAAGACTGGTGCTGGCGCTCGCCGCCATATCCCCGTGGAATGGAGGGCCGGCTGATGGCGCAGGGTACGCGGATTGGCTCAGTGGTCATGTTCGTACAGGATCTGGCCAGGTCGGTGGACTTCTACCAGGAACTCCTCGAGCTGGAGGTGACCGACCGCAGCGCAACCGCCGCGCTGCTCACCAGCGGGGCTAGATCGCAGCTGATCCTGCGGGCCATGGGTGGCTCTGGCGGGCATGCGCTGGGCGCGGTGGGTGTCCAGTACCCGGTCTGGCTCGTCGCCGGGAAAGCAGAGCTGGACCGGTGTGAACAGGTACTGCGGCGGCATTCGGCGCACCGGGACACCCGTGTTCAGGATGACGTCGTCGTGGTGGAGGGGCGTGATCCGGACGGGATCGTCGTGCTGATCATGTATCCCGGCCCGGACCAGGCGCCCATGCGCGAGCTCCCGGTCCGTATCTACGCGTGGTGAGCACCTCCGTACCGACCTGCCCGCGGGCTGGCTGGTGGCCAGCTGTTCCAGGCTGATTCACGCCTGCGCCGGCGAGGTCCGGACGGGACAGCTCGATCCGGCCAGCACGCTGGCCGTGCTGACCACCACGATCCGCGACCTGTTCCGGCCCGCTCCCTAGGGCGCCGCGCCGTACCCGGCCGCCGGCGCCTGTTGGCCAGGCCGCCGCTGCGCGGTTGACTGCCGGTCACCCGGCCTGGCCAGACTGGGCTCATGTCGCGGGCGGACCCGGCGCGCGGGGGATGGGCCGGGCCTGGCGGACCGGTTCACCGCCATGACAGCGGGCATCGCGCGTCGGCTCCCGTTCGGGCTGTCCGCCATCGTGACCCCGGACATGATCGGCTTCGCCGTCATCAACGGCTTCACCTTCAGCCTCGACCTTGGCGGCCTGACGGTCCTGCACGCCATCGTGGGCTGGCCGGTGCCCGTCAGCATCACCGTGTCCTACCTGGCCGCATTCGGGCTGAGTTACCTGCTCAACCGGGCGCTCAACTTCCGCTCGCACGCCCCGGCCGGACCGCAGCTGCGGGTCTACGCCGCGGTGGTCGCCGTCAACTACCTGGCCTGGATTCTCGGCGTGGGCAGCGGCCTGGCCGCCCTTGGCGTCAACTACCAGCTGGCCCGGGTCGCGGCGGGCGGCTGCGAGGCCATCTACATGTACGCCGCCATGCGCTGGCTGGTCTTCCGCGATGTGCGGCGGCCCAGGCGCGGGACGGCCGTATCATCCCCCGGGCGGCCGGGCCTGCCCTGAACGGGCAGCACACCGGGTGGTGTTCGTTGCGGCGGGATTATCCACATTGCCACCCTGGTTACGGTCAAGAAGTGACGAGCCACGACACGCTTGCTGGCGTCCCGGCCGTCGTGCGCAGCAAGGCCCTGGCCGCCGGGGCCGGGCAGTGGCTGCGCGATCTGCCGGAGCTCGCCGCCCAGCTCGAGCGGGACTGGTCGATCTCAGTGGGCCAGCCCTATCCGGGCGGGACCGAGTCGTTCGTGGCCAGGGCCACGCTCGCGGACGGCACGCCCGCGGTGCTGAAGCTGCTCATCCCGCAGGCCGGCCCGGGCGGCCCGGCCAGTGATCAGGCTCAGCACGAGATCACCGTGCTGCGGCTCGCGGACGGCGATGGCTGCGCCCGGCTGCTGCGGGCCGACGCGACGCGCGGTGCGCTCCTGCTCGAACGGCTCGGCCGCTCGCTCTTCCAGCTCGCGCTGCCGATAGCGCAGCGGCAGGAGATTCTCTGCGCCGCAGCGTCGCGGATATGGCGCCCGGCGCCGGGCTGCGGCCTGCCCACCGGCGCGGACAAGGGCCACTGGCTCGCCCGCTTCATCACCAGCACGTGGGAAGAACTCGGCCGCCCGGTCCCGGAACGGGTGATCGCCCACGCACTCGGCTGCGCGGCCCGGCGGGGCCGGCGCGCATGACGACGAGCGGGCCGTCCTGGTGCACGGCGACGTGCACCAGTGGAACGCGCTCGAGGCGGGCGGCGGTTTCAAGCTGGTCGACCCGGACGGCCTGCTCGCGGAAGCCGAGTACGACATGGGGGTCATCATGCGCGAGGACCCGGCTGAGCTGCTGCACGGCGATCCCCGCGAGCGGGCGCGGTGGCTGGCCCGGCGCTGCGGCCTCGACGCCACCGCCATCTGGGAATGGGGCGTGGTCGAGCGGGTCTCGACCGGCCTCCTGTGTACCAAGGTCGGGCTCCAGCCAGTCGGCCGCGAGATGCTGGCCGTCGCCGAGCGCCTGGCCAGCACAGCTGATTAACCCCGCGGGCCGCGCTGCCAGCCCTGGCACCATGGTGCCAGTCTGGCATTCTCAGCCGCCCTGGGCGGAGAGCCAGGCGGCGAAGGGCGTTGTGCCGCGCACGTCGGGCCGCTTGGCGGTCAGCGCCCCGGCCCGCAGCGCCCGTCCTAGCTTGCCCGGAAACGGCAGCGGGAGCAGCAGCGCGTGCCGGCCAGTGCCCGAAAGCCAGACCCGGGCTAGCTCCCGCATCCCGCTGATCTCGGGGCAGGCCACCGAGACGCGTCCCTGCCGGGGAGGGCCCTCGGCGACATCGGCAACCACCCGGGCGACCTCGGCGGATGCGACCGTCTGCACCGGCACGCGCGGCACCGGCAGCACCGGCAAGCGCCGGACAGCGTCAAGCATGGTCACGACGTATTCATGGAACTGCGTGGCGCGCACAATGCTCCACGGGACCGGACCCTGCTCCACCACTCGTTCCTGGTCGGCCTTGACGCGGAAGTAGCCGATCGGGACCCGGTCGCATCCGATGACCGATACTCCAACGTGGTGCCGCACGCCTGCGGCGTCTTCGGCGGCAAGCAGCCGCCGAGAGCCTTCGACCAGCGTCTCGGACGCTCCCTTCGCGGACGGGTTGTTGCTCGCGTCGACGACCACGTCGCAACCGTTCAGAGCGCGGGCCAGGCCCGCACCCGTCGTCAGGTCGACCCGGTACTCCGGGGCGCCGCGGCTGAGCACCCGGACCTCGTGCCCACGTGAGCGTAGTTCGGCGGCGACTTGCCGCCCGAGCGTTCCTGTTCCACCAGTGACAGCGATTTTCATGTCCCAGGGACGACGCAGCCGTTCTGAATGTGACATGGGAACCGCGGCTTCCTGCTCTCCCCGGTGAGCCCGAGCAGCACGGCGGATGCAGGTCCCGGGTTGCCTCAGCTACAGCGGTCAGGGCCAGCGGGCTGGCATCCGACGGTGACCGAGGCATAGGCACGGCACAAGACCTGCTGACGTGGAGCCAGCGCGCCGGTCTGCTCAGCGCGGCTGAGGGCCGCCAGGTCGCCACGGCGTGGAGCGTCTCGCCCGCGGCTGCCAGGAGAGCGCTTGCTGCGGTGAAAGAGATCCGTGAGGCGGTGTTCGCGGTGCTGTCAGCCCGGCTCCGCTCGGAGACCAGCGACGCGCAGGTGCAAGGTGAGCTCGACTACCTCACTCTTGCCTGGGCGGCGGCCGCGTCCCGATCCAGGCTCACCGTCAGTGCGGACGCCACCGCGGCACGCGTGGTGACCTGTTCGCCGCCGGAGTTGCTAGTGGCCGACCGGGCTGCGCAAGAGGCTGCCGGGCTACTGTGCGGCGCTGACATGGAACGGCTTGGCATGTGCCCACCCGAAGCAGGCGGATGTGGCTGGCTGTTCCTCGATCACACGCGGAATCGCTCCCGCCGCTGGTGCACCATGGATACCTGCGGTGCCGGCGCGAAGGCCCGCCGGCTGACCGAGCGGCGCCGCACCAGCCGCGCGGGAGCGCGTGGCTGACCGCCGCAGCCATCGCCGTGGGCGCCTGGCCTGGTGGGATAGCGCTGGCGCTGAGGTGAGGCGCATCATGAGGCCGCCGATCCCGGCTCCCGACCTGGCCGCATCCGGCTGGGGATCTGTGATGGTGGTGCGGGTGCCGGCCGGCAACGGCTGACAGCCCCTCGTCGAGGGGCTGTCAGGGGAAGACCGGGGCCAACCGGGCCATCTACAGGCCGCCGAGCAGGTCGCGCAGCGCCTGGGTGTAGGTGCTGAGTGCTGCCCGGCCGTGGCCGGTGAGCGCGACCGTGGTGATGGACGCGGTCCCGTTCCTGGTCTTCTCGCTGGTGATGTAGTCGGCGTCTTCGAGTTTGCGCAGGTGGATGATCAGGTTGCCGGGGGTGAGCCCGATCATGTCCTGCAGGCGGGTGAAGGAGAGCGTGTCGCCGTCGGGCAGTGCCGCCAGCGTCGCGACGATCTTCAGCCGGGTGGGCACGTGGATCAGCGGGTCGAGTTCGTCGGTGGTCATGGCCGGACCACGCTGCGGCGCTGCCGCCAGACGATGACGGCGGCGCTGCCGAGGAGCACGGTGCACAGGCCCACGCCGGCGACCAGCCACGCCCCGGCCGGTCCCGCGAACGCGGCCACGGCGCCGACGGCGGCGACCGCGAGCCCGGTGCCGCACGCGCGCCAGTTTGCCCGTGCTGCCATGATGGCCGCCCAGGCCAGGCCGGCGGCGATCAGCGGTACCGCGGCCGGGTACAGGCCGTAGACGACCGCGTCGCTCACCCCGGCGCCAGCCAGCGCCGCCATGACCGCGAACACGCCGGCCCATACCATCGCGAGGGCGGCGATCTCGGCCGGGCGCAGCCGGGATCTCCCGCTCACCCCGGCGGTCGCGCGCCTGGCGCACCGTGACTGTCGCGCACGAAGTTGAGGATCCCGAAGGCAATCACGACGGGGATGACCGCGGCGGTCGGGTGCTGGTAGGGGTGCTGTCCGCGCACTGATGAGCCAGACCGCGCCGAAGGCGGCCAGGACCGCGACCGCCCTGATCACCAGGAGCCACGGCTGGGCGGGCTCAAGGCGGCGCCGTGCCTGCTGGGTGGTCTGGTCCAGCAGGGCGGCGGCCTGCTGGGGGTCGAAGTTGCCGCCGTTGCCGGCGGTGGTGGTGTCGGGTGTGTGGTTCATGGTGTCTCCCTCGATCGACTCTATGCCATAAAGTAGACTCTGCTTTATGGCGCAAAGTCAAGGGCTTGGGCCACGAACTTTATGACACAAAGCCAAGCGGTGGCGACGACGGGGCACTAGATCGCCGAGGACAACGGCATGCACGCAGCACCGGTCAACGGCAGAAGAACCGGACTGATCAGCGGCAGTCTCGGGCGTGGGCGGGCGCCGCGCCGGCCGGGCCTCCCCAAGGCTGAGGCCGGGCGCTAAAGATCCTTAACTATGGGGGTTACAGGGCCTGGCTGACGGCTGGTGTCGGCGTACGGCTATCAGTGCAGAGCCAGGTACAGGCAAACGTGCAGAGATGATCGGCGTGTCCATGGTGGCGCCGTCACGGGTCCGTGGCCCGCCGGGCGCGGAGAGCCCGGAGCTTGTGACGGTTGCCGCACCGCTCCATCGCGCACCAGCGCCGAGCGCCGGGCCGGGACGCGTCGACGAACACCAGCGGGCAGTCGTCACTCGCGCATTCGCGGATGCGTCCGGAGCGCGGCCCGGACAGCAGCCCGATCATCTCCCGCGCCAGGGTCGATAGCGCCTGCGTTGCCCGCACCGGCGTGGCCCACCCCCCGGTCGTGCCGTCGGCGGCCAGCTCGGGGGCCAGCGGCGCCGCCGCCGCGGCCCGGTTGATGCTCGCCACCGCCACGGCGGGGAGCGTGCGCCGTGCCGCCCGGGCGTGCGCCGCGTCCCAGATCGCCTGGCGGAGGGCCTTGGCCGCGGCCAGCTCGCGGGCCGTCACGGGGACCGTCATGACCGCGGCCAGCGGCGGCTGGGCCAGCCATTCGCCCAGATCGGCCGGCTCGTGGAGGGTCTCGAACACCGCATACCGGCCCTCGCCGCCGGTGTGGGCGAAGTCCAGGCAGACGGCCCCGGCGTCGAACCGGAACGACCCTCCCTTGGGGTCGTGCAGCACCCGTCCGGTTGTGCCCGCTCGCATGAAACCACTATAACTGGTGTCGTACAAAACCACTATAACTGGTGTCATCGTCCGAGGAGGGCGACACATGAGCACACGGCACATCAACCCTGCGGGGCTCCACCGCAGCCCGGCCTTCAGCCAGGCCGTCGTGGTCGAACAGCCGGCAAAGACGATCTACATCGGCGGGCAGAACGTGGTCGACGCCGACGGCAAGGTCGTCGGTCCCACGGTCGGGGAGCAGACCAGCCAGGCGCTCCGCAACCTCGCGACCATCCTGGAGAGCGAGAGGGCAAGCCTGGCCAACATCGTGTACTGGTCCATCGCCGTGGTGGACGGCCACGCCTTGGACGAGGGCGTCGCCGCCTTCCAGCAGGCATGGAACCCGGCCGACCCACCACCGGCCATCACAGTCCACGTCGTCGCCGGCCTGGGCCCCGGGTTCCTCGTCGAGATCGACGCCATCGCCGTCCTGTGACGCCCCCGCAAGGCGCGGCCACTCCCCACACTGGTGGTGCGCCGTGGGCGTGGACAAGTTCGAGATCCAACACCGCGGCACCAAGACGCGCGACCGATGGAGCCCTACCTGAGAAGGCTCTCTCTGCACCATTGGCCGTACTCCCCTCCGTACCTCCACGAGTACGCCGACAGCTGGTGCGGTGTGCGGTATGCCGGTGTGGTGAGGTATCCCTATGGCGGTGGGCTGGCGGCGAAGGAGCGGGCCCGGCGGGAGCAGGTGCGGCTGGCGGCGGCGGGGCTGATCGAGGCCGGGGCCAGCGACCGGGAGGTGGTGAGGCGCTTCCGGGTGCGGCTCCGGGCAGGCGGTCATGGCGGGAGTCTCAGGTGGCCTGGGCTGCCTTGGCGCGGGCCAGGCCCTCGGCCACCATCACCAGCACGCGGTAGTCCGGGCGCAGCTCGAGCACATCGGGGGCCACGCTGACGGCCGCAAGAAATGCGCGTGCGCTCTCACTCACCTCAGCCGCGGTCAACAGTGTCATCACCGGGCCGCGCCCCCGCCGACAGCCGGCTCGAACACCGTCAGGGCGAAACGCGCCACCTGCGCTGAGCCGGCGTTCACGTATTCGTGGGCCAGGTCACCGGCGAACGAAGCCGAATCTCCCTTCGCGAGTACCTCGGCGTGCTGGCCCACTCTGAGCTCAAGCTGACCGTCAAGGACGAGGAGCAGCTCGCGGGTTCCCGCCGCGTGCGCCTCGCTGGAGTGACTCTCACCCGGCCCGAGCGTCCAGTCCCAGAGCTCGGTGACGTCCGGTGACTCAGCGCCGGCGACGAGCACGGCCCGCCCGCCGAGCTTCCCCGCCAGAGCACCGGGGCAGCGCCAGCCCGGGTGACCCGCAGCCTGGACGAACGGTCCATATTGACAAGCGCGGGCAGCCCTATGCCGAGCGCGTCACTGATCCGAAGCAGCGTCGCGATGCTCGGATTAGCCGAGCCCTGCTCGATACTGACCAGCATTCTGCGGCTGACGCCAGAGCGCTCGGCCAGCTGGTCCAGGGTCCAGCCCCGGCTGCCCCGTCCCTGCCGGACCCGGCCGCCGATCGCCCGGGTGATGCTGTCCGCCCCGGCACGAGCCTCCAAATCTGACTGCCTCATACAGGGCATTATACTGCACTTCCGAGAGACAGGAGAAGCCCATGACACCTGATGACCAGCCCGGCAACACCCGCCGGCCTGCGCCCGGAAACAGCGGTCATATGTGCCGGCCGCCCTAGCCGCGCGGGCAGCGAGCCGCTCAACACCCCCGTGGTGCTGGCATCTAACTTCCATGCCAGTTCCCCCTGCGCAACGTGTCCCGAGGGTTCCAACATGCCTGTGAGCAGCGGACTCGTGCCCGCCACCAACATAACGTAGTCATGTAAAGCTACCGTCTTGGCTGATAGATGACCAGATTTCTGCTATCATGTGCACATGTACGTGGCTAAGGTCCCGAACCGGGGGTCACCGCCCGCCGTCCTGCTGCGGGAAAGCTACCGCGAGGCCGGGAAGGTCAAGAACCGCACCCTGGCCAACCTGTCGGCCTGGCCCGAAGCCAAGGTCGACGCGCTGTCCCGGGTCCTGAAAGGCCAGCCGCCGCCCGCCGCGGACCTGGACCGGGCGTTCGAGATCACCCGCAGCCTGCCGCACGGCCACGTCGCCGCCGTCCTGGGCACGGCGCGCCAGCTGGGCCTGGACGAGCTGATCGACCCCGCGCCGTCCCGGCACCGGGACCTGGTCACCGCGATGGCGGTCGCGCAGGTGATCGCGCCGGACTCCAAGCTGGCCATCGCCCGCGGCCTGCGGGACGCCACCGCTGCCAGCTCGCTGGGCGAGGTCCTCGGCGTGGGCTGCTGCGATGAGGATGACCTGTACGAGGCGATGGACTGGCTGGCGGCCCGGCAGCAGACGATCGAGGACGCGCTGGCGGCCCGGCACCTGGCCGGCGGCACCCTGGTCCTGTATGACGTGTCCTCCGCCGCGTTCGAGGGGCGGACCTGCCCGCTGGGCGCCATCGGGCACCCCAAAGACGGGGTCCGCGGCCGCCTGCAGATCGTCTACGGGCTGCTGACCTGCCCCGACGGCGTCCCGGTCGCGATCGAGGTGTTCGCCGGCAACACCGGCGACCCGACGACCGTGGCCAGCCAGGTGACCAGGGTCAAGGACCGGTTCGGGATCAGCCGGGTGGTGCTCGTCGGGGACCGGGGCATGCTGACCGCCGCCCGGCTGCGCGAGGACGTCCGGCCCGAAGGCCTGGACTGGATCACCGCGCTGCGCGCCCCGCAGGTCAAGAAGCTGGTCCGGGACGGCGACCTGCAGCTGACCCTGTTCGATGTCCAGGACCTGGCCGAGATCACCTCTCCCGGACTTCCCCGGCGAGCGGCTGGTGGCCTGCATGAACCCGTTCCTGGAGGCCGAGCGGGCCCGCAAGCGCGAAAGCCTGCTCGCGGCCACCGAGGCTGACCTGGACAAGATCGCCGCGGCCTGCGCGCGGGCCCGGCGGCCGCTGCGCGGCCAGGACACGATCGCGGTGCGCGTGGACAGAGTCCTGAAACGGCGCAAGGTCGGCAAGCACTTCACCATCGCCATCACCGACGACAGCTTCAGCTACGCCCGCAACCAGGACTCCATCACCGCCGAGGCCGCCCTGGACGGGATCTACGTGCTGCGCACCAGCGTCGATGCCGGCGACCTGGAACCCGCCGAGGTCGTCTCCTCCTACAAGGCCCTGGCCCAGGTCGAGCGGGCCTTCCGCGCGTTCAACACCGACCTGGACATCCGGCCGATCCGGCACCGCACCGAGGACCGGGTCCGCGCGCACGTGTTCTTGCGGATGATCTCGTACTACATCACCTGGCACATGCAGGCCCGGCTCGCACCCGTCCTGTTCACCGACGACGACAAGCCCGCCGCCCAGGCCGCCCGGCAAAGCCCGGTCGCCCCCGCTGCCCGCTCCCCGAAGGCACTGGCCAAGGCGGCCACCAAGCGCACCCCGGACGACTGTCCCGGTGCACAGCTTCGCCAGCCTGCTCACCGACCTGGCCACCATCTGCCTGAACACCATCGCACCCGCCGACCCGGCCCTGCCCGGCTTCCGGCTCGTCACCACCCCGACCGCCGTCCAGCGCCACGCCTTCGACCTGCTCGGCGTCAGCCACCGCCTTGGCACCGCGTAGTCAGCAGCCCGGCCCGGACATCACGAAAGCCCAGGTAAACGGCCTACCGCGCGGATCGCTGGGGGGAACTTCGGTCTAG
>CAWDRD010000092.1:0-134189 GCA_963804455.1 uncultured Actinomycetes bacterium | reverse complement strand
GGTCTTCACGTTTCAGTGGGGACCTTGTTCACGTTTGGGTCTGGCCGTCTGGCCGTCTGGCCGTCTGGCCGTCTGGCCGCGTGGCCGCGTGGCCGCGTGGTCGCATGGCCTGAGTTGATCTTGTTTTCCTGTCCTGGGTGGCTCGTGGGTGGCTGCGGGTGGTCTTGCTGGCTGGCTGGAGGCGTGCGGGGCCGGCGGGTGGCGTGCTGGTGAGCGGCGGGCTGTGGCGCGGTGTGCAGGCCTGGTTATGGCGGGGCGGTGAGGCTGGCGAGGGTGGTTTTCCGTCGGCGTTTCCTGGTTCTGGGCGGGAGCCCGGCGGTGGCGCGTCGCTGGTTATCGGCCTGGCGGGCGTTCCAGGCGGTGAGGATGCGCTGGTTGCGGACGGCGTGCAGGGCGGCGAGCCAGAACGCGAGCGGGGTCAGGCCCATGAGGCGGCACCAGCCGCGGGTGATGGTGTTAGCTGGCGGGGTCCTTGATGGTGGAGAAGCCTCGTTCGGCGGTGGTGCGGCGGGCATAGGAGCGGCGGTGCGCCGCCGAGGGGTAGTCGTGTTTCTGCCGGGTCTTCGCCGCGACGTCCGGTGGGATGGTGAGGGTCTGCTGGGTGCAGCAGGCCGGCGGGTGGCTGGCGGGGTCAGGATCTCCGGGCGGGACCGGTCCAGGGTCATTGAGGCCGGGCGTCAGCGGGCAGCGGAGCTTGCCCATGACCGCGGGGCAGGTGACGCGGTGGTAGCCGTCGGCGTCATCGGCGGTGAGCCGGCCGAGCTTGTGGCGGGCGAGTTCGGCGGTGCGGATGTCGTGCGCGGTGATGTCTTCGGGGGTGGCGGCGGGGGCCAGCGGCCCCAGGTGCAGCAGTGGCTGCGGGGTGGCGGGGCAGTAGAGGTTGCCGTTGGTGATGATGGCGCCGTGGTAGGTGCCCTGGGGGCCGCGGTCGGCGGGGTGCAGGTCCTGCACGAGCTGGGCGCCCGGCGGCGCGGAGCGGGAGGGCCCAGGCGGCGGCGTCGCGGTGGGCGTAGCCGGAGTCGGCGAGGATGTCGCCGAGGGGTATCCCGGCGGCGGGCATGCGGGCCAGCACGGGGGTGAGGGCGCGGACGGGGTCGGCGTGGCAGGAGGACAGGGTGATCCGGCGGGTCAGTTCCGGGACGGGCGGGCCGGTCCTCGTCGCGGGTCATCGTGGCGGCGGAGAGGTAGTAGCCGAAGAACATCTCGCCTTTGGGGCCGGGCAGGTTGGAGTTGCGGTGCCCCCAGGACGCCTCGGGATCGGCGCAGTCGCTGCTGCCGTGGTGCGGCGGGCGGGAGAAGGTTTCCACATCGGTCCAGTCGGCGGCCAGCGACGCTGAGGTGGTCCTTGTGCTCGGGCGGGATGCTGGCTTCCAGCAGGTCATCCAGCATGGTCGTGAGGGCGCGGAGGGGGTGCCGTCCGGCTCGTCTTTGCGCAGTGCCCGGGTGATGAGGCCGAAGGTGCGCTCGGCCTGGCGGTAGGTGAGCTGGTGCGGGCCGTCCTTCCAGTCCTCGGTCACGCCGAGCCGCGCCTGGTCCGCGGCGGGCAGCGCGGTCAGTGCCGCGTGCACCTCGGTGAGGTGCGCGGGGCGGCGGTCCGCCTGGGTGAGCATCATGCCCAGGATTAAGGTGGCGGCCTTGAGCTGGCGGTGGCGCACCCCGGCCGGGCAGCAGTGCCTCGATCCGCGGCGCGATCCCGGAGGCCGTCCATGATCGTCCTCCAGCCGGCGCAGCGGGATGTTCACCGCTGCCCGCCCAGCAAGCGCGACTGCCTCGGCCTCAGCGCCGGGATCCAGGGTGGCGAGCAGGTCACCGAGCCGCTGGCTGCAGGTGATCCCGGCGGCGTGCAGGAACGTGGCCAGCCCGATCGCCTGGGCGACCTCGGCCAGCCAGGTCGCCCGCAGCCGGGTGGTATCCAGCCGGGGCAGGCCGGTCCCGCCCGCCAGCGCGCGGATCAGCGGGGTGGTCACGTTGCGGCGGGCCGGGTCAGCGCCGCCAGTGACCAGGTTCTCCCCGGCGAACGCCGCGGCGGCCAGCAGCCGGCTCCTGGTAGCGGGCCAGCACCGGCACCGCCCGCGGCCGGGCCCCGCGCACTATCACGACCACGCCGCCGGACCGGCAGATGATGTCGCTGCCGCGGACGTGCCGCAGGTCGGCGCGGATCAGCCCGGCACCGCCCCCAGGCAGACCAGGGCAGTGGCACGCATCCGCCGCGTCGCCGTAGGCTGGGCATCGGCCAGGGCAAGATAACCGGCGATCTCCGCCGGGACTGTAAGGTCGCTTGGCCCGCTCCCGGGGCAGCGGCGCGTCCGCCGGCGCGAGCGGCGGGGCGGCACGACGCCGGCCAGGAACCGCAGGTTGGTGCGCAGCGTCCGCCGCGTCACGGCGGGCAGCCCGGGCGCGTGCGCGGCGAACCGCTCGATCACCGACGGGTGCAGCAGCACCGCCGGGACCGGCTCCAGGCCCGAGCCTGATCCCCCAGTCGGCGAGCTTCCCCGCGGCCCACAGCAGGTTCTTCGCCCGCTCCCGCCCGCCCGGCCCGGCGGTGGTCACGACCGCCCGGGCGAAGCACGCGGCTGGCGGGGACACCGATGACGGCCGCCAGCTGCTGGATGTAAGCCGCAATCCCGGCAGGATCCATACAAGATTTGTACTGTATGGAATGCGTGAGATACCGGAACCTGGCTGCGAAAATGACAGCGTGTCGCCCACCCCGGCTCAGGCGGCCCGCGCTGCCCGCCTCACCGCGCAGATCGCCGAGCTCACCCACGCCGGCTTCATCCTGCCCGGCACCCTCACCGAGCGGATGACCCGCTGCGGCTACCCCCGCTGCCGGTGCCACGCCGACCCGCCCCAGCTGCACGGCCCCTACCACCAGTGGACCCGGAAGATAAACGGCAAGACCGTCACCCGGATCCTCACCGACGACCAGCTCGCCGACTACCAGCCCTGGTTCGACAACCAGCGCCGCCTCCGCGCCCTCATCACCGAACTGGAAACCCTCAGCCAGGAAATCGCCGACGCAGACCCCCGCTGGCAGCGCTAACCACCAAAGATCATGTGGGCGCCGCCCGCTTAACCCGTGGGTGAAGTCCTGGCCAGCCCGCAAAAGCCCAGCTCACGGCCAAACGTGAATACCTGACCAACCAAGTAAGTCCAGGTCAGGAGCCTGATCGCCGAAAGGCGGTCAGGCTTTTTGGATCTTCGTGGCAGCGTGGCGGCAGCAGGATCGGACTGCACCAGCTGGCAGCGGCGGGGGAAGACTGACAGAGAGTGGCACCGTTGGCTGAGGCTCCGCGGTTCTAGGCGTGTGCGATCCCGCTGAGTGTGCTCTGGTGGCGTGACGAGCCTCGCCATGTTGCGGACGAGCTTGCCACACCCGAGGAGCGCGGAGCCCTGGCCCTACCACCCTCGCCAACGGCGAGCCCGGCTGTGTCGTCGCGGGATATGCGCGGGATGGTGACCCTTCCAGCCTGCTGGCATCGTCGCATCTCACCAGATCAGCAGCCACGCGAAGGCTTAGCCGCATCCGGTCTTGAAAATCTCTAGCTAGACCACACGCCGAAGCGGGACAGGGGAACCGGGCGACCCCAGACACATGTGAGTGCCCCGGCCCGAGAGGTTACCGAGGCACTCTTACTGCGCGTCAAGATTCGGGCCCTAGCTCCATAGGCTCTCGCCTCCCTTTGCGCAACGACTGCGGCTATGCGTACGGCGACCAGCGGTGCCACCGGTCCAAGAGGTGGCGGACAACGTGCGTCCTGTGCATGTGCGGCCTGTGCGGATGAAGGGCCATCACGACCTCCCTTCCTATCGTTTCACCTATACACCCCCCGGAAGTTCTGGCATTACAGGCCTTGGACCCGTTTCCAGCGTGATATAGAGCACAGTCACCCTGCCTGCTGAGCCCAGACATGAGACAAACGCACCAACCGACAGGCGGAGCCAAGCGGACGCTAGGTCACCGTGCCCGTGGCGTGCCTGTGACGGTGCTCAGCGGTGATCCACAGTCACTCACGGGCAGCGTCACATAGCCGCTCACCTGGGACAGCCAGGTCAGGCGACGGGGCCCACGATCTTTGCAAGCTGGTGATCTCCGTCCTCCTCGCTGCCCGATGATCTCGGCCGAGTCCGCCGTGTAACAGGCCAAGCCGCTGCGCGGTCGCTTACGCGGGCCTGGACACGTCGGCCACGGCCAAGGGCAGGCAGCTACGAGGAGGACGAGGGAGATGCAGGAACCCCAGGTCAGCACCCGTATCTGTAAACGGCGGCGGACCCGCGGTGCAGCGTCAGTGGGAGCGAGCCGTGGTGGGCGTTCAGCGTGGTTCGCAGATGACCAGCGGGATGTCGCGCTCGGTGCGGCGCTGGTAGCCCGCGTAGCCGCCGTAGGCCGCGACCACCCGGGGCCACAGCTCCGCCTTCTCCTGCGGCGATGCCGGGCGGGCCCGCATCGGCCGGCGCTGGCTGGCCATGGTCAGCTCGATCTCGGGATGAGCCAGCAGGTTGCGGTACCAGTCCGGGTCACGGTCATCTCCGCCCTTGGAGGCCACCAGCACGACCCGGTCACCGTCAACGACCGGGGTGGTGAGCATGGTCGAGCGCGGCAGGCCCGACCTGCGGCCGGTGGTGTGCAATTCGACGACGGGCATCCCGAAGGCCGAGCCCAGCACCTGGCCACCGCTGAGGTGAACGATGGCCCGGTGCACCTGGCTCATGGTTTTCAGGCTGATGTCCGCCAGGTAGTGCCCCAGGTCCATGGCGTGACCTTAGATCCCTGCGGGCACGTTGCCAACCGCAGGCGGCGCGCGCTGAGCTGGGCTGGCCGGCTGGGCTGCCCACCCTGCTGGCCGCCGCGGCCGGCCACGAGTCCATGCACTCATCGTCGGCCGTCCGGCTGCCCAGCGTCAAACAGCCCCCGCAGACGTTGCGCGGGGCCAGCCTGGCCATGCCCCGGCTGTCGGAGCATGCCGGTCGGGAGCGTGACATGCTGCCCCGGGTTGAACCGTGCCGACTGTTCTCATAACCCAGAGGTCGCAGGTTCAAATCCTGCCCCGCTACCAGGAAGTAGCAGGTCAGGCCTGATCGCCGGAGATGGCGGTCGGGCCTCCTGGCTGTTTGTTGGCGATTCGTTGGCGGGACGTGACCTCCGAGTGACCTCCGAGTGCGGCAGCGTCGTGGCGTCGCTCCTGGCACGATGACCGGATTCGCCGGCCCGTCGTGTCCTGCGGTTAGGTAATGTCAGGGCCAAGACGGATGGCTCAAAGTCCTTAGTGGGTTCTGCTAACAGGATGGGAGCCGATGCTGTACGGCCGGAACGAACAGCTGGCGGCCATCGGCCGGCTCCTCGAGGGAATGCGGTCCGGCCGGGCGGGGGTCCTGGTGCTGCGCGGCGAGGCCGGGATCGGCAAGACCGCGTTGCTGGATGCCGCGGAGGCGGAGGCCGCCGGGGCCCAGGTGCTGCGGGTGACCGGCGTGGAATCGGAGGCGGAGCTGCCGTTCGCGGCGCTGCACGCGCTGATGCGCCCGGCGCTGGATGAGATCGGCACGCTGCCGGAGCGGCAGGCTGTGGCGCTGCGCGGCGCGTTGGGGATGGCAGAGGCGGCGGTCGCGGACCGGTTCCTGGTCGGCCTGGCTGTATTGAGCCTGATTGCGGAGCTGGCGGAGGCCCGGCCGGTGCTGGTGCTGGTTGATGACGCGCAGTGGCTGGACCGGGCGTCGGCCGAAGCGCTGGTGTTCGCGGCCAGGCGGCTGCACGCTGAGCGGGCCGCGGTCATCGTCGCGTCGCGTGACGAACCGGCTAGCGTCAGCCTGCCTGACCTGCCGGAGCTGCGGGTGGGCGGCCTTGACCGGGCGTCGGCGGAGCGGTTGCTCGCCGGGGAGGGGCTGGCGCTCGCGGTCCGTGATCAGCTCATCGCCGACGCGGCCGGCAACCCGCTGGCCCTGATCGAGCTGTGCCGCGGGCTGTCCGCCGGGCAGCGGGCCGGTTCGGTCACCCCGCTGATCCTGCCCGCCGCTTCTCTGGTCGGCCGGGTGCAGGGGGCGTTCCTGGCCCGGGTCAGGGCCTTGCCCGAGGCGGGCCGGCGGGCGGTGCTGATCGCCGCGCTGGGCGGGATGGCAGACCTGGCTGAGATCAGCCGGGCGATCGCCGCCGCGGGCGGTTCGCTCACTGACTTGGCCGCGGCCGAGCGGGCCGGGCTGCTGCGGGTGACACCGGCGGGGGTCATCTTTTCCCATCCGCTGGTCCGCGCCGCGGTCCTGGCCGGCTCGGATGTCGCGGAGCGGATGGCCGGGCATCAGGCGCTGGCTGGCGTGCTCGACCGCGACCAGGGGGCCTGGCATCTCGCGGCCCTGGCGGCCGGCCCCGACGAGCAGGTCGCCGCCGGGCTGGACGCCGCCGCGCAGCGGGCAGGACACCGGGGCAGCCGCGCCGCCATGTCGGCCGCCTACGAGCGAGCCGCCGGGCTGTCGGCCGACCCGGCGGCCAAGGGCCGGCGGCTGGCCCTGGCCGCCGAGGCGGCGGCCGACGCCGGGCAGCAGCCGCGGGCCACGGACCTGGCCGAGCAGGCCGGGCGGCTGGTGACCGATCCGGGGCAGGCCGCGACGCTGGCCCGGGTCCGGGCACAGCTGCAGTTCGAGACCGGCAAGCCCGCCGATGCGGCAGACCTTCTGCTGGACGGGGCCGCGCTGCTCGGCCAGGCGGACCCGGACAACGCGCAGGCCATGGTGATCCAGGCCGTCCTCATGCTGTGGCTGAACGCCGGTCCGCCGCGCCCGGAACTGGAGCGCCGGGCGGCGGCGATGCTGCCGCCCGCGGGAGCGAGCCTGGTGAAGTTCATCCAGGCGGTGCGGCGATTGCAGGACGGCAATGCCCACGCGCCGATCACAGCTCCGGCCAGGCCGGACCGTCGCTCGCTTCCGTTCTTCGCGGGGCTCTCCCAGCTGGGCTTCGACGTCGTCCGGGGGGATGTGCTGGCCCTCCGGTGCCGTGCCGCCGACATGGTTGCCGAGTGCCGTGACGCCGGGATGGTTGGCTTGCTGGCGTTCACGCTGGTCTATCTCGCCAACGCGCAGCTCCTGCAGGGCGAGTTCCTGGACGCGATGGCAAGCGCTGAGGAGGGCTTGCGCATTGCCGCCGACACCGGGCAGACCGCATTGACCGGCGAGCTGGCCTGCACTGCGGCCTTGCTGGCTGCCGTCGCTGGTGACGAGGAGGCGTGCCGGGCCCGCGCGGCCCAGCTGCGGGACCTTGCGGCCAGCGCGCAGGGCCTGTCGCTCGCAGGAGCGGACTGCGCGCTTGCCCTGCTCGACCTGGGTTCCGCCCGGTACCAGTCAGCCCTGGACCGGATGCAGGCAGTAACGGCCGGCCCGACCCGGCGCAACCCCGAGCTGCTCTACGCCTATCCAGTTCATGTCGAGGCAGCCGTCCGGGCCGGCCGGCCCGATCTCGCCGCCGTCCCGCTGGCCCGGTTCACCGCCTGGGCCGGCGCGATCGGCCAGCGGTGGGCCACCGCGGTGGCTGCCCGGTGTGCCGCGCTGACCGCGGCCGACGCCGATGCCGAGCCGCTGTGGCGGCAGGCGGTCGCCGCGCACGAGGGCGACGGCCGCCCGTTCGAGCAGGCGCGCACCCGGCTGCTGTACGGCGAGTGGCTGCGCCGTAACCAGCGCCGCGCCGACGCCCGCGGGCACCTGCTGGCGGCGGCGGGCGCGTTCGCGCGGATGGGAGCCCGGTCCTGGCAGGACCGCGCGGAGTCTGAGCTGCGCGCCATTGGCGCCGGGACGGTGCCCGTCAAGGCCGATGACCCGCTGGCCCGGCTCACCCCGCAGGAACTGCAGGTAGTGCGGCTGGCCGCCGGCGGCGCATCGAACAAGCAGATCGGCGCCCAGCTGTTCCTGTCTCCGCGCACCGTGGGGTACCACCTGTACAAGGCCTTCCCCAAGCTCGGCGTCACCGCCCGCGAAGAGCTGGCCCGCTACGCGCCATGACCTAACCGCCCGCCAGGACTACCGGGCAGATCAGGTCATCGTGACGGAAGCGGTCGGCTGACGCCGGTTCCTAGCGTCGGAGGTGCACCGAACCACCGGCCGGCTGAGGAGAAAGCGATGGGCCTGGAAGAGCACCTGCCGCGCGGGTTCCTGCTGACGACCATGGAGAAGGTGGCCGGGTACGCGCGGGCCAGGTCGGTGTGGCCGGCGTTCTTCGGGCTGGCCTGCTGCGCGATGGAGGTCTTGGCGATCGGCGGGCCGCGGCATGACGTTGGCCGGTTCGGGATGGAAATAGTGGGATCCACCCCCCGGCAGGCCGACCTGATGATCGTAGCCGGGCGCGTCAGCCAGAAGATGGCGCCGGTGCTGCGGCAGGTTTACGACCAGATGCCCGAGCCCAAGTGGGTCATCTCGATGGGCGTCTGCGCCTCCAGCGGCGGCATGTTCAACAACTACGCGATCGTGCAGGGCGTCGACCACATCGTCCCGGTGGACATCTACCTGCCCGGCTGCCCGCCGCGGCCGGAGATGCTGCTGGATGCCATCTTGAAGCTGCACGACACGATCGAGAACACCAAGCTCGGCGTCAACAGGGAACGGCAGATCACTGAGATGGAGGAGGCGAGCCTCCGGCGGCGCCATGTCCATCATTGGGAAGCGGACGTGTGATGCCAGAGCGCACGTCGTGGTATCCCTCGCGGCAAGGCCGCTGGCGCTACGAGGTACGGGCTGTCACCGCAGCGCCGCAAGCGACCGTCTGGCCCCTCGTGGGCGAGGCGGCCCGTTGGAGGGACTGGTCGTTCATGACACGCACCTACCTGCTGCGGGAAGGGTCCCCGGACCCCGACGGAGTGGGAGCGCTGCGCCGCTTCGCCGTCAGGGTCCCGCCCGGCAGGGGGCACGCATCCGCCAGGTCCGCACGGTGATGGGCCGCCGGACCGAGATCGGCCTGACCATCACCCAGCTCGTCCCGGCCGAGCTGGTCACCCTGGCCACCGCCGCGGGCGCGAAGCCCGCCGACCTGCGGGCGCGCCGGCCAGGAAGCCGCAGGCAGGCGAGCCACTATCACACCCGACAGGCACCACCGGGCAGGCCGGGCAAAGTCGTCGCCATCGACGGCGTCCGAATCGGTAGCGGACTAGCGGCGCAATGCCCGAGCAATCCGGTCACATCGCGGAAGGAGTTCGTCATGGAGATATTGATTGCGGGCGGCGGTTACATCGGGATGTATACGGCGCTGCGGCTGCAGCGGCTGCTGCGGCGCGGCGAGGCCACGGTGACCGTGGTGGATCCGCGCGGCTACATGACCTATCAGCCGTTCCTGGCGGAGGCGGCTGGCGGCACGGTGGAGCCGCGGCACGTGATCGCGCCGCTGCCGCGCGTGCTGCGGCGCACCAGGGTGTTGACTGGGAAGATCGTCAGCATCGACCACGTCAGCCATCAGGCGGTGTTCGCGCCGGCTCGCGGCCCGGAGCGGGTACTGCACTATGACGTGCTGGTGATGGCGGCCGGCTCGGTATCGCGGGTACTGCCGGTGCCGGGGCTGGCGGAGTACGGCGCGGGCTTCACGACGGTGAGCGAGGCGGTGCATCTGCGCAACCACGTGCTGGGCCAGCTCGCTGTGGCCGCGTCGGCCGGCGACCCGGCCATCCGGGCCGCCGCACTGCGGTTTGTCGTGGTAGGCGCCGGATTCGCCGGCGTAGAGGCGCTTGCCGAGCTCCAGGGCCTAGCCGACGAGGCGGTGCGGTTCCACCCGGCGCTTGACCGGGCCGAACTGCGCTGGGTGCTGGTCGAGGCGACCGGGCGGATCCTGCCCGAGCTGGACGAGCGGCTCGGCCAGTGGACGCTGCGCGCGTTGCGGCGGCGCGGCGTCGACGTGCGGCTGCATACCAGGCTTGCCTCGGCCGCGCACGGCACGGTGCTGCTGGACGACGGGACCGAGGTGGCGGCCGGAACCCTGGTGTGGGCGGCTGGCGTACGGCCAAGCCCGCTGGGCGCGGAGGCCGGCCTCCCGGCTGACAAGGCCGGGCGGATCCAGGTAGGCGCGGACCTGACCGTCACCGGGAAGCGGGGCGTGTTCGCCGCCGGGGACATCGCGGCGGTCCCCGACCTGACCAGGCCAGGTGAGTTCTGCGCGCCGAACGCCCAGCACGCGGTCCGGCAGGCCAAGGTGCTGGCCGGTAACGTTGTCGCCTTCCTGCGCGGCGGCCAGCTCAGGCCGTACCGGCACGCCTACGTCGGGTCCGTCGCCGGGCTCGGACACCACCAGGGCGTGGCCCAGGTATACCGGATCAGGCTGACCGGCTTCCCGGGCTGGCTAGCGCACCGCCTCTACCACCTGTACTGGGTGCCCACCCTCAGCCGCAAGGCACGAGTACTCACCGACTGGACGCTCGCCCTGTTCTTCCGGCGCGAGACCGCCCAGCTCACCTCCCTCGAGCACCCAGGAGACGACTTCCGCGACGCCCTCCGCGCCGCCTGAACCACAGCTGCAGGCGGCCGAATCCGCGCAGGGGCCGAGCTGGCCCAAAGCCATGCCGAACCGGCGCCCGGTGTACGGCTCGCCGGGCCCGCAGTGGAGATGCGTGTTATGGCACCTGGGAACATGCATCCTGGCCAGGTTGTTAGGCTTACGAACTGTAAGGGTTCCGTACCATCAGGGATGACGACGTGACCAACCCGGGCCCGGGCGCTGAGACCGTGGACGCGCCGACCGCGCAGGCGGCCGTGCTCATCGTGATGCGCCTGTTCCGGGCGCTGGAGCGGGTCGATACCGGCCTGACTCCCCAGCAGTACCGCATCCTGAAGCTGGCGGGCGCTGGCGGTGAGCGTTCCGCCCGGCTGGCCGAGCGGCTGGCCGTCGCCAAGCCCACGCTGACCGCAACCGCCGATGGCCTGGTCGCCGCGGGCTACGCCCGGCGCGAGGCTGAGCACGGCGACCGCAGGGTCGTGCGGCTGTGCCTGACGGCAGCTGGCCGCGCTGCCCTTGACCGCGCCGACGCCGCCTATGCCGACTGGCTCGGCCCTCTGCTCGGCGCGACCGGCGATACGGCCGGGGTGCTCAAGGCCATCCACGACCTCGACGCGGCGATGGATGAGCGGCGCTGTGCCCGGCTAGGGGTGGCGTGAGCGTACGCCGACCCGGGACAGCCGCGGGACCTGGCACCACAGCGGGGAGCGGTGCCCGGCCCAGGGCACAGGATGCCTGGCTGCGCCGCCTGGCGGGCTACTGCTCGCGGCATCGCCGCCTCGAAGTCATGGCGCTGGGCGGCTCGCTGGTGGCGACTGTCGTCCAGGCCGTCATCCCGCTGATCATGGCGTGGATCGTGGACAACGCGATCGTCGCTCACAACGACCCCATCTGGGTGGGCGCCTCCCTGCTCATCGTCGCCGGGCTGATCAGCTTCGGCGGCGTCTACACCCGGCGGTACCGGGGTGGCCAGCTCTCCCTCGACGTACAGCACGACCTGCGTACCGAGCTCTTCGAGTCGCTGTCCCAGCTGGATGGCGCCCGGCAGGATCAGCTGCACACCGGGCAGATCGTCAGCCGCTCCATCTCCGACCTCAACATGGTCCAGAGCCTGCTCAGCATGGTGCCGATGCTGCTGGGGAACGCCCTGCTGTTCGTGCTGTCGATCGCCATCATGGCTTACCTGTCCCCGGTGCTCACCCTGGTCGCCTTGGTCATCGCGCCGGCCCTGTGGCTGATCGCGATCGCCTCCCGGCGCAGGCTCTTCCCCGCCAGCTGGGATGCGCAGCAGAAGGCGGCGCAGGTCGCCGGGGTCGTCAACGGCGCGGTGACCGGCGTGCGTGTCGTCAAGGGCTTCGGCCAGGAAGAGCAGGAGATCGAGCGGCTCGAGGACGTCAGCACGCAGCTCTACTCCTCCCGGGTGCGTGCCGTCCGGCTGACGGCCCGCTACAACCCGGCGCTGCAGGCCGTCCCGCTGTTCGGGCAGGTCGGGGTCCTCGCGCTGGGCGGCTGGCTGGCGATCCACGGCTCCATCAAGCTCGGCGTCTTCCTCGCCTTTGCCCTCTACATCGGGCAGATGGTCGCGCCCGTGCGCGCGCTGACCGGCCTGATCACGATCGGCCAGGAAGCACGGGCCAGCGTGATCCGGGTCTACGAGGTGATCGACGCCAAGCCGGTCGTCACCGAGAAGCCCGGCGCGGTGGTGCTACCGCCGGGAACGCCCGACGTCGAGCTCGATGACGTGTCCTTCGGCTACCTGCCGTCCGAGCCGGTGCTGCGCGGCCTGTCGCTGCACGTGCCGCCGGGCGAGACGCTCGCCGTGGTCGGTACCTCAGGCTCCGGGAAAACCACGATCTCCCTGCTGCTGCCCCGGTTCTACGATGTCAGGGGCGGCGCGATCCGGGTCGGCGGGCGGGACATCCGTGACCTGACCCTGGACTCGCTGCGTGCCTCGATCGGCCTGGTCATGGAGGACAGCTTCCTGTTCTCGGACACGATCCGGGCCAACATCGCCTACGGCAGGCCGGACGCAACGCAGGAGCAGATCGTCGCCGCGGCCCGGGCCGCCGAGGCCCACGAGTTCATCACCAGCCTGCCGGACGGCTACGACACGGTGATCGGCGAGCAGGGCCTGACCCTGTCCGGGGGCCAGCGGCAGCGCGTGTCACTCGCCCGGGCACTGATCACTGACCCGGCCATCCTGATCCTGGACGATGCCACCTCGGCGATCGACGCGGCGATCGAGGCGCAGATCCATGCCACCCTGCGCAAGGTCATGGCCGGGCGAACCACGCTGCTGATCGCGCACCGCCGCTCGACGCTTCAGCTGGCCGACCGGATCGCCGTGCTGGATGAGGGGCGGCTGGTCGACGAGGGCACGCACGAGGAGCTGACCGGGCGCTGCGCCCTGTACCGGCTGCTGCTGGCCGGGCCCGGCGACGATGCCGAGGGCGTCAACGCCGGCGAGCTCGCCTGCTACCAGGAGAATGGCGAGGGAGAACTGGCTGGGGACTCCGGCCCGGCTGCTGGCGGGGTGACCCCCACCCTGTGGCCGGAGGTCAGGCCAGCTGGGACCGCGGCAGGCATCGGCAGCAGCGCCGCTCAGCTGGCCCGCGTGGCTGGCTCGGCGATCGGCCGCGGGATGGGCGCCGCTGCCCGTGGCGGAGGCCGCGGCGGAGGTGGCGCCGCAGCCGGGGGCATGCTGGCCGGGATCCCGCCCTCGCCCGAGCTGCTCGCCAAGGTCGATGCCCTGCCCCCGGCGAACGACCTGCCGGGTGTCAGCCAGGCGCGGTCCCGCGCTGCCGACCCGCATTTCACGCTGCGCGGGCTGCTGCGGCCGATCGCGGTCGCCATGTTCATCGGCCTGGTCCTGGACGGCCTCGACGCCATCGCCAGCGTGGCCATGCCCGCCCTGGTCCGCGGCGGTGTCAACCATGGCGTCCTGGCCAAGCAGTTCCACGCCATCATCGTGGTCTCGCTGATCGGCCTCGCGATCGTCGGCGCTGACTGGGTTATCAACGTGATCCAGACGAACGTGGTCGGCCGCAACGGCGAGCGCATGCTCTACACGCTGCGGGTGAAGATCTTCTCCCACCTGCAGCGGCTCGGCCTCGACTTCTACGAGCGCGAGCTGTCCGGCCGGATCATGACCCGGATGACCACGGACGTGGACGCGCTCTCGACCTTCCTGCAGACCGGGCTGATCACCATGGTCAACTCGGTCCTGACCTTCGTGGGCGTGCTGATCGCGCTGCTGGTCATCAACCTGCGGCTGGGCCTCATCCTGTTCACGATCATCCCGGTGCTCGTGGCAGCCACGCTGATGTTCCGGGCCAAGTCCTCGAAGGCGTACAACGATGCCCGAGAGAAGGTCAGCGTGGTCAACGCGGACCTGCAGGAGAACGTCGCCGGGCTGCGCACCGCGCAGGCCTACCGCCGCGAGGGACGCAACTCCGGGCATTTCGCTGAGCTGAGCGACGCCTACCGCCGGTCCCGGCTGCGGGCGCAGCGCTACATCGCGCTGTACTTCCCGTTCGTGCAGCTGCTGTCCACCGTCGCCGGGGCCCTCATCCTGTTCGTCGCCGCAGGCGAAGTGCACAACAACACGCTGACCGCCGGTGGCCTGATCGCCTACCTGCTCTACATCGACCTGCTGTTCTCCCCGGTACAGCAGCTCTCCCAGGTCTTCGACGGCTACCAGCAGGCCGCCGTCGGCCTGCGCCGGATCAAGGACCTGCTGCGACGGCCGACCAGCACGCCGCAGGCCGCGCATCCCCGGCCCGCGGGACGCCCACGCGGCCAGATCGAGTTCCGCGACGTGCGGTTCAGGTACGCGGGGCAGCCGCACGATGCGTTGTCGGGCGTGAATCTGGTCGTGGCGCCCGGCGAGACCGTGGCCCTGGTCGGCCAGACCGGCGCGGGCAAGTCCACCATGGTGAAGCTGGTCGCGCGGTACTACGACGTCACCTCGGGCAGCGTCCTGGTGGACGGCACGGACATCCGTGAGCTCGACTTGGCGGGCTACCGGCATGCGCTCGGCGTGGTGCCGCAGGAGCCCTACCTGTTCCCCGGCACCATCAGGGACGCGATCGCCTACGGCCGCCCGGACGCGACCGACGCCGAGGTCGAAGCGGCGGCCCGGGAGGTAGGGGCGATCGAGATGATCGCGCGTATGCCCGGTGGATTCCGGCACGAGGTAGCCGAGCGGGGGCGCAACCTGTCGGCCGGGCAGCGGCAGCTGATCGCCCTGGCCCGCGCCTACCTGGTGGACCCCGCCATCCTGCTGCTCGACGAGGCCACCGCTGCCCTCGACCTGGCGGCGGAGGCGGCAGTGAACCGCGCGACCGAGCGGCTCACGGCCAGACGCACCACCCTGGTGGTCGCCCACCGGCTGACCACGGCCGCCCGCGCCGATCGCATCGTCGTAATGGAGACGGGCAAGATCGCCGAGGTCGGCACCCACGCCGACCTGCTCGAGCGGGGGGGCAGCTACGCGGCCCTGTGGGCCGCGTTCGCCGGGGACGCCGAACTCGTCGCCTGACCAAGTCCGGCTTTTGGTGCGGCTCCGTCACCGCCCCATCAGGTGCAGCATCAAGCCCGGCCTATAGATCGTCGGGCAGGAGCCTGAACCATTTGTGCGGGGTGAGCGGGCGCATCGCGCGGAAGTCGCGCCGGTCGAGGGTGAGCACCGCGTCGGTCCGGTACCGGGCCGCCAGCGCCACATTGACAGCGTCGGCCAGGTCGAGGTCCAGGCTCGCATACTGCTGCTGGACCAGGCGTGCCGTGTCCAGGATCTCCAGGCCTGTTTCGGGGATCTGAAAACGCTGCTGCCGGGCCTGGGCCAGGATGAAATCGATGATCGCGGCCCGGGCCGGGGAGCCGAAACGGGCCTTGGCCAGGTGATCGACCTCGGTGAGCACCAGCGGCGAGATGATCACGGTGCCTGCCTCTCGCAAGACGCCCTGGCAGGCTGCGGACTCGCGCGCGTTGCGGTCCGATGCGGCGATGACGCCCGAGGTGTCGGCGACGACAATCACCGGGCAGCGGCTGCCCGGGCGACTGCCTTGGTGACGTCATCGCTGGTGGCCGTCTCGCCGGTTCCGTCGAAGGCGGGCCAGTCGAAGGGGCCGTCCCATACCCGGTTGCTCATGGCTGCCAGGTGGATGCCTTCCCGGATGATCTGCGCCTCAGGCACGCCCCGGCGGGCGGCAATCTCCTTGATCAGTGCGAGGTCATCGGCGTCCGCGTAGACGTTCGTCCTCTTGAGCGACATGTACCTATGCTAGCACACGTCCATACTCGCATTACCTGCGCCGGCGACTGGCCACCACCGGGACCAGCTCGCTAGCCGAGGCGTCGTCCGCTGCTGTGGACCGCGGGGCCGGTGGCGGGTGGCAAGCCGTATATGTCAAAACTGACCAGGCAATCTTGGGGCGTTGGCTGGGCCGCCAGCCTGCCGGGCCGGATCGGGTGGAAGGCTGAAGAGCGTGGAGCTGTTGATCGCCCGCAACCCGGACCCGGACTCCAGGCTGCCGTACCTGCTGTTGCTGCCGCTGGCCGGCGGGATGGTCTTCCGTACCTCGGGGACCTGGCCGCGCACCAGCGCCCTGTACTGCTATCCGGTCCCGGCGGATGAGTGGCCCGAAGTCCCCGACATCGTGGAACGGGCCGGCCTTCGGTCCTGTGTCCGGCGGGGCGCCGCCATCGACCTCGTCCTGGACCGCGGGCGGGAGAATCGCTCCCAGATCGTCTTCACCAGGGCCCGTGGCCGCGACGCAGTCTTCTGGCAGTCCCCGCGCACCCGCAAGCAGGCCCGCCCGAATGTGACCACACCCACGGCCCGGGCCGCCGGCCTCGCTGAGCTGGAGATCGTGGTCGACTCCCATGAGCAGTACCCCTACCGGTTCGGCGGCCAGCAGGTCTCTGCAGTCAAGCGGGCGCTTCCCTGCGGTGACTACGGCCTGGTCGCCGGGGGGCGACTCATCGCCTCCGTCGAGCGTAAGTCCCTGGCCGACCTGGTGGCCAGCCTGACCAGCGGGAAGCTCCGCTACGCGCTGGCCGAGCTGGCTGCGCTGCCCCGCGCCGCGGTCGTGGTCGAGGACCGCTACTCCCAGGTGTTCAAGCTGGAGCGGGTCCGGCCCGCGCTGGTCGCCGATGGTCTCGCCGAACTCCAGATCCGCTGGCCCAGCGTCCCGGTCATCTTCTGCGAGACCCGCCAGCTCGCCGAGGAATGGACCTACCGGTTCCTGGCCGCCGCCCGCGCCTGGGCCGATACCGAGACCACCTCGATCGAGCGGCTCGCACCACTGGCCGCAGCACCCGCCACGACCGAGCTCGCCCAGGCGCCGGACGCACCCGAGCCCTCCACCGCCGAAGTCCGGGCATGGGCACGCGCCGCCGGTCTTGCCATCCCTGGCCGCGGCAAGCTCCGGCCCGAGATCTGGGCCGCCTGGCGCGCCGCGCACCGCGGCTGAGAATGCCCAGCAGAATGGCCGCCCCTGCGGTGCCGCCGCACCCCAGTCAGCCAGGCTCAGCCGCTGGCTCTGTTATGCGTGCCGATCGCGCAGGTGCCAGGGGGTCCCCGCGCTGGACACCCGGGTCTGGCGTGCGCCCTTATCCCATAGGCTGGGTCGGTGGCAGATCCTCAGGCGGGGATTCCGAGGCCGCCGGAATCTCCGGGCGGCGTGCAGGTCATCGTGCGTGTCGGCCAGGTTCTGCGCGCGCTGGACGGCGAGGCGCGGGGGCTCAGCCTGGCTCAGCTGGCAGAGCGGGTGGGCCTGCCGCGCTCCACGGTGCACCGCATCGTGACCGCCCTGATCGCCGAAGGCTTGGTCGCCACCGCTTCACCGGCCGGCCGCGTCCGGATCGGCCCGGAGTTCGCCCGGCTGGCCTCGGCCAGCCAGGCTGAGCCCTGGAAAGATGCGGAGCCGTTCATGCAGCGCATCTTTGCCGAGATCGGCGAGACCGTCGACTGCTCGGTCCTGGACGGGGACCATGTCCGGGTGATCCACGGTATTGCGGCGCATCATCACCTCCGGGTGACCGCCGACGTCGGCACCACCTTCCCGCTGCACTCCAGTTCCAAGGGCCGGGCCATCCTGGCGGCCTACTCCCCGGATGTGGCGGCCCGGATGCTGCCCGAGCGGCTGGAGCGCTACACGGAGAAAACCGTGACCAGCCGCGTTGAGCTGCTCGAGATGCTCGATACGGTGCGCACGACCGGGATCGCCTACAACCGGGAAGAGGCCACCCCGGGGATCTGCTCGGCCGCGATCGCGATCCGCGGGTCCTCGGGCGTCCTGCTCGCGATCTCCGTCCCGGTTCCCGCCCAGCGGTACTGGAACCTGGAAGAGAAGATCACCCGCGTGCTGCTGGAGGTCCGCAAGGAGGCCCAGGTGGCGCTGGACCCGCCGGACGCCTACGCGTAGCGGCACGTTGTCCCGCATCAAGGGACACGTATCCCGTAGCATGGAATTCTGCGGTCAGAGTGGCGGAAGACCAGGTGGAGGCGCGGGTGCGGCTGTGCACGTTCAGGACGGCGGGCGGGCCGCCGGAAGGCTGGCCGGGACGGGTGGACGGGGACCGGATCGTCCGGCTTGACGCGCCCGACCTCATCTCAGTACTCACCCGGCGCGGGCAGGTGGCCGACGGCGCGGCGTTGCCAGCGGCCGGGGCCGAGCTGCTCGCGCCCGTGCCCCGGCCCCCGTCGGTGCGCGACTTCTTCGCGTTCGAGCAGCACATCACCACGGCCCGGGCGAACCGGGGCGCGCAGGTTCCCGCGGAGTGGTATGAGTTCCCGGCCTTCTACTTCACCAACCCGGCGGCGATCTACGGTCCCGGCGCGCAGATCAGCTACCCGGCCGGGACGGCGATGCTGGACTACGAGCTGGAGGTGGCGGCCGTCATCGGCGCGGACGGGCAGATCGGCGGTTTCACGATCATGAATGACTGGTCGGCGCGGGACATCCAGCGCAAGGAGATGCGGGTCGGCCTCGGCCCGGCCAAGGCGAAGGACTTTGCCACCAGCCTCGGGCCGGTCCTGGTCACGCCGGATGAGTTCGATGGCTCGCAGGCCGTGATGACTGCCCGGGGCAACGGCGAGGAGCGGTCCCGGGGAGACCTCGCCGACCTGCATTACTCCTGGCCGGACATCCTGGATCAGGCCGCCAGGAACACCGTGCTGCGGCCCGGGGACGTCATCGGCTCCGGCACGGTGGGCACCGGGTGCATCCTCGAGCATGACGACGGCCGGTGGCTGGTCCCCGGCGACACCGTGGAACTCGAGGTGACCGGTCTCGGAGTGCTGCGCACCACGATAGGGCCGCCGCGTGCCCACGTGCTGAACGCGCCGCCCCGCGGCTACCGCCTCGCTCGTCATCGGCAGGCACATCGCCGCGCGCGCGGGGCTGATCACCTGGCCCGCTGATTACCTGGACCGCTGGGCGCCTATCTGCACCACGGCCATCGTGACCGGTTCCTCGCTGAGGTTGCGCCACGCGTGCCGGGTGCCATTCTGCACGACCGTATCGCCCGCACGCAGGTGGGTCAGCACCCCACCGTCGAGTTCCAGCCACACCTCGCCGGACAGTACGACGCAGTAGTCCACCGTGTCCGTGGTGTGCATCCCGGGATTGCCCGGTTCCATCAGCTCCGGGATCCCCGGCGAAGCCAGGCGCTGCTCGGCGTCGGCGGCGGCAGCATCGAACCCGGGATCGCGGAACACCGAGTCGGGCGGGAAACGCACGATGACGAAGCAGGTCCCGCCGGGCAGCGGTACCTGGCTGGCGACGCGTGGTGTCGGATCCGGCCCGGCGGCGCTAACCGGTTCCCCCGGGCTGGTCGCCCAGAGCATGGCCGTGCTCATGCCCGGGACGTGCACCAGATCATGGCTGCGTGGCGGGGTCCCGTCGCTGGCGATCACGGCCTTCCCGGCCGTGTCCCGGCCGGTGACCACTCGGCGGACCTGCATCGTGCGCTCTCCTCCAGAGGTCCTGCTGACCAGCCATTCCGTGAAATCCGGTGTCTTGACAAGCTTTGCCGGGCAACTCTAGTGTCTCGTTCTGCGGATTAACCCTACCGTATCGTGGGAGGAACCGGATGGTAACGGAGTCGGCGACCGGCCTGGAGTTCGTGGAACTCAGTCACGAATGGGGTCATTACACCCCGGCCTTCCCCGGGTACGCCGACATCCAGATCCATCGGGTGGCGACCATCGCCAAGCAGGGCGTCCTCACCCAGCACATCGTCACCTCGATGCACCACGGCACGCACCTGAACGCCCCCATTCACCTGGCCCAGCGCGGTGCCGGTGTAGGCGAGCTGCCACTGGAGGCGTTCTTCGGCACTGGCGTCGTGCTGGACGTGGCCAAGAGTGAATGGGAGTACCTGGAGCCGGCCGATCTCGACGCGGCGGGCGAGGTCCGGCCCGGTGACATCGTGGTGCTGAACACGGGCTGGCACCGCAACTACTCCGACAACATGGAGTACTTCGGCCACGGGCCGGGCCTCAGCGAGGCGGCGGCGCAGTGGCTGGCCGACCGGCAGGTGAAGCTCGTCGCCATCGACACCGCGACGATCGACCACCCGTTGGCCACCTCGCTGGCCCAGCAGCACCGCTTCGTCGGCCCGCACATCGTCGAGCTGCCGCGTGCTGGTAGCCCCATTTCTCGAAGTAGCCGAAGCCGGCGAGGGGGCCGGTCAGGGGGATTGAGGCACCGATAACGATCGGGCCCGAGGAGGATGCAGCGGCGGAGCCCCCGCCGCTGGCGCACGCGCTGAGCGTGGTGGCGAGGGCGAGCCCTGCCGCCGCGCAGGCCGTTCGGCCTGGGACTTTCATAGAGGTATACCTCCGGCTTGCTTGGCGACGATGCCTGGACCGTCCCTTGGTCATTGCCCGCGATACGGTTTTGTTATCCCATTAGATGGGATGCTGGAATCTACCGCCCGGCGAACGTCCAGGTCAAGGGTTCCCGGTCCGGGCTGACGGCCATGTGCCCGGTCCCGACACCCGCGTGGCTGAGTCTTGACTTTTCCACTATGCGGATGGAGTATTCCGTTCTATGGAATCTGCGGCAAGCTCGGTGAGCGCACCTCCCGGGCTGGACACCGGAGCCGCTGCCCGGTTCAGCGTGGCAGGCAAGTCGATCCTGATCACTGGCGCCACTGGCGCCCTCGGTAGCGCGGCCGCCCGGGCGCTGGCCCAGGCCGGTGCGGCACTCACCCTGGCCGGGGCCAACGTGGTGTCACTCACCCAGCTCGCCGCTGAACTCGCCGGCACGGCTGCGAAGCCACGAAGCCGCCCGGTGGTGACCGTGCCCCGGCGGCCGGAGACCCCGGAAGACGCCGCGGAGATGGTCCGGGCGGCGGTGCAGGCCCATGGCCGCCTGGCTGGCGTGCTCGTCGCTTCCGGCATGAACCTTGTCGCACCGATCACGGCGATGGATGTCGGGGATTTCCAGCGGGTGCAGGATGCGAACGTCCGCGGATCCTGGCTGGTCTGCCAGGCGGCGGGCCGGCAGCTCATCGAGCAGGGCACGGGCGGCAGCGTCGTCCTGGTTTCGTCTACCCGCGGACGGCTGGGCCACCCGGCCGGCTACAGCGCCTACTGCCCGTCGAAGGCCGCCGTGGACCTGCTGGCCCGATCGCTGGCGGCGGAGTGGGGCAGCGCCCAGATCCGGGTCAATGCGCTCGCTCCCACGGTCTTCCGCTCCGACCTCACCGCGTGGATGTACGCCGACGATGAACGCGGCCGGGCCACCAGGGAAGCGATGCTGGCCCGCATCCCGCTGGGCAGGCTCGCCGAACCTGACGACCTGGTCGGCGCCCTCCAGTTCCTGCTCAGCGACGCCTCGGCCTTCATCACCGGCCAGGTCCTCTACCTGGATGGCGGCTACACGGCATGCTGACCGCAGGCCAGGCCGCAGAGTCTCCCGGCCACGGCTTCAGCCGGACCGCAGTGCAGCAAACACCAGAGAGGAATGCCCGAATGACCTTCCAGTGGCCCGGCAGCCCCAACGAGGCGGCGCTGGAGTTCTACGACCTGTCACACCCCTGGGGACACGGCGTCCCGGCCTGGCCGTACTTCGAGGATGTCAAGATCGAGCGGCTGCACGGCATGGCGAAAAGCCGGGTGCTGACCCAGAAGATCACCACGGTCATGCACTCCGGCACGCACATCGATGCGCCAGGGCACGTTGTCGAGGGTGCCCCGCTGCTGCACGAGATCCCGCTGAGCGCGTTCTTCGGCACCGGGGTGGTGGTGTCGATCCCGAAGAAGAGATGGGAAGTCGTCACCCCCGACGACCTGGAGGCGGCACGTCCCGAGATACGGCCCGGTGACATCGTCATCGTCAACACCGGCTGGCATCACCACTACAGCGACAGCGCCGAGTATTACGCCTACTCACCGGGCTTCTACAAGGAAGCGGGGGAGTGGTTCGCGGCCCGGGGGGTCAAGGCGGTGGGTACGGACACCCAGGCGCTCGATCATCCGCTCGCCACCGCCATCGGCCCGCACGGGCCGGCTGAGGCACAAGGCGGGCTGCTGCCCTGGGCCGTAGCCGAGTACGAGGCGGAAACAGGGCGGAAGGTGCGCGAGGACTTCGCCGAATGGGAACCCTGCCACCGGGCCATCCTGTCCCGGGGCATCTACGGGTTCGAGAACGTCGGCGGCGACCTGGACAAGGTCTCCGGTCGGCGGGTGACGTTCGCAGCGTTCCCGTGGCGCTGGGTGGGCGGGGACGGCTGCATCGTCCGGCTGGTGGCGATGATCGACCCAGCTGGCACATACCGCCTCGAGACCGGCCGGGGAGCCTGACATGATGCGGGTTACCCGGCACGCCGAGGCGCCCGGCTACGTGGCCCCGGCGCATCACGGGGTGGCCACGGCACGGCTTCAGGGCCACGAGGCCGGGCCGACGGAACGCTTCTGGGTGGGCCTCTCCTATTACCTCCCGGGCGGCGGCGCGGACGAGTCACCCGCCGCGGAGGAGACCGTTTACGTGGTCCTCGACGGGACGCTCCTGGTCCAGGCTGACGGCCAGCAAGTGGAAATTGGGCCCCTTGATTCGGTGCACCTGGCCAAGGGCACGGTGCGCCGCGTGGATAACCGGTCCGCCCGCCCGGCCACCCTCCTGGTCATCATCGGCAACCGGCAGGAGGCAGCGAGCCCGTGAGCGCCGTCATCACCGTCGCCACCACCGGGCCGATCGCGACCAAGGCGGACAACCCGGCGCCGCCTGCCGGCCGGGGCGATCTGGCAGGTCATCGCCATCGGCCGGGCCAACCTGCAACTGACCGCGGTCGGGCTGGCCCTCGGCGGCAACGCCCGGGCCGGCCTGGAAGACACCCTGCACTTGCGCAAAGGCGAACTGGCCGCGGGGAACCGGCCGCTCGTGCAGCGGGCGGTCCGGCTGGCCCGCGAGCTGGACCGGCCCGTGGCATCGGTGACCGAAGCGGAGGCGCTGCTCGCCCTGCCCCCGGTGGCCTGACATGCGGCTGCGGCCCCCGCTCCAGGACCACCCGCTCGGCCAACATCGGCGGAAGCTGTGCCTGGTCCCCCTACGCTGTTGCCGCGGAGGCTGCCGTGCACCCCGGTCGTGCTTCCATGGATACTGCTGCGGGAGGTCCCTCGATGGAGAGGTCAACAGAGGACACGGGCGGTGCCGGCATCCAGGTGATCGCCCGGGCGGCCGATATCCTCCGGACGCTGCGGCAGGCCGAGGGCGGCCTGTCCCAGGCTGACGTCGCGGAACGGGTCGGGCTGGCCCGGTCCACGGTGCACCGGCTGCTGAACGCACTCGAGGACGAAGGGCTGGTCGAGAGCGCAGGGCCGCGGGGCCGCTACCGGCTGGGCCCCGAGATCGGCCGGCTGGCCGACACCGCGCGGCGTGGCTTGATCGCCAGCATTCACCCGCTGCTCGAGGAACTCTCCCATGACGTGAATGAGACCGTTGACCTGTCGATCCTCGACCGGGACCGGGCGACTTTCGTCGACCAGGTGGTCGCACCGCATAGGCTCCGCGCGGTCAGCTCGGTAGGCGAGGCCTTCCTGCTGCACTGCACCGCGAACGGGAAGGCCTTCCTGGCCTCGATGTCGCCGCGGGATCTCGCGAGGGTGACGGCAGGCGATCTGGCCCGGCTTACCTCGCATACGATCACCGACCCCGCGGCGTTGCTGCAAGAGCTGGACCAGGTCAGGGCCGAGGGCGTTGCCTACGACCGAGAGGAGAACTCGGAGGGTATCTGCGCGGTGGGCATGGTCCTCAAAGGGCTTCCCGGGACGGCCCTGGCTGTGAGCGTTCCGTTGCCTGCCCAGCGCTTCTACGGCCGCGAGTCCGTGCTCCGCGATGCGGTGCTCAACTGGGGGCAGCGGGTGGAACGTGAGCTCGGCGGCCAGGACGGGGGCGACATCTCCCTGGCCTGGCCAAGACTCGACGGCGATCAGGGAGCGCGGGCTTGACGTGCCGCTGGCACCGCTGACACCTGCAGGTAGTTCCGGCGCGTCAACTTTGAAGCGTCCCGATTCTGCAGTTTCAGGGGTGACTCTCGCCGCTCCCGCTGGGGGTCAACTGGGGCCAGTGGCCAGGTAATTTGAGGTCACTGCCGTCTATCAGATGGCTACACCGGGGCCGTCGGCGCGGACGCCCGTCGTGCTCTGGCCACGAGCCGGAGGACGAACCGCACCGTGCCCCACACCAGAGCCCAGCCCACCAGCAGGTATTGGAACGCCAGGGAACCCGGCCACACGACCTTCCCGCCCAGGATGCACAGGTCCCAGAGGCTGTGCGCCACCAGGATCGGCAGCACCCTGCGTGTCCGGGCGAAGATCGCGATAGTCGCCAGCGCCCACAGGCTCAGCCCCAGCGCGGTCCATCCGTAGTACACGTGGTAAGCCAGCCGTGCGGCGACCAGGACGACCGCGATCCGCCAGGACGGCTCGCCCGCGCGCCGCAGCAGCAGGAACGGCACGGCGAGAGCGGCCAGCTCCTCCACCGGACCTGCCAGTGCGGCGGTCACAGCGGTCGGCCACGACGTCAAGACCTGGATGTCAGGGAAGCCGGTCGCCCGGCCGATCGCGAGCTGGGCCACGGCTCCGGCCGCGATAGCCACGAGACTGGCGGCCGCCACGTCGAGGTCGCGCCACCGCCGGGCCGCGGTGTCCGCCGGGCGTAAACCGATGGCTGCCGTGTCGATCCCGTAGGAGCGGGCCACCAGGAGGGTGAGCGCGATCGCGCCGGCCCCCCATCCCAGGAGCTGGCTGACGCTGGAGAGCGCGGCCCAGCCGGTGGTGCCGCCGAGAACGCCGTGGTGCAGGGCCGCGACCAGGACCACCGCGTTAACGATGGCCGACCCGAACACGACGAGGTAGACGAGGACGGCCGCCCGGTAGGCGCGGGGGCGCTCAGCCGCGTGGCGCTGACTAGTGGTGTCGCCGTGACTTCGTCACTCGCCTGCTCACCCAGCTGCACGAGACCTCCGAGGGCGATACCGTCCGGTCGGCGGTCGGCTACCAGTCGCTAGCCGCTCGGCCTGGCGCCGATCGCCGCACACTCTAGCCCGGATGCACTGATGGTTTTGGTATGTTTCGGGTGGAATCTGCTCCACCCGCAGCGAGGGCATGATCGGGGAGCTGGTCCCGGAACGAGCCCGGCGGCGCCGTCGCGGTGCTCCGCCGGTGACCTGGGTCGTCCTTCCCGCCCGGCGGAATGTCACCTCTACCAGGCTTAATATCCAGTAACCTTGACGTGATGTCTGGTAGCCCATACGCTGCCGGGCATGGGAAGGACGTCAGCCGCCAGGCGCAACGGTGTGCGCCGGGCACGGATTCTCGCGGACCTGACGCAGGCTCAGCTCGCCGCCGCGGTCGCCGTGACCCGGCAGACCATCGTGGCGGTCGAGGCCGGCGACTATGCGCCGTCGGTCTATCTCGCCCTGGCGATCGGCGACCGCCTGGGAACGACCGTCGAAGCGCTCTTCGGCAGCACAGCCCAGAAACCGATCTCGCGTACGGAGGAAAAGGAGCGATCGTGATGCCATCCAGGGGAACGTCGGACTGGCTCCGCGGCCGGAGCATGTCATGGGTGGACTGGGTTGTCGCCCGCGCCAGCGCCCAGATGGCCGACGAGCGCCAATCGGCGGTACTGGGCCAGGTGTCCTCGGCGGCGCTGTCCCTGATGATCTGGCTGAACTACACCGCCGGCGTGGCCTTCGTGCTGATCGACTACCGCCGGTTCGAGCCGTGCGTGTGGGTGTTCTGGGCGATCGCGCTGGGAGCCAAGGCCTTCACCACGGCGGCAACACGGCGGCAGAGCGTGGACCTCCGCACCAGGATCAAGGTGCCGGGCTGGGGCGAGATCGTTTTGTCGTCCATCGGTTTCGGTGCTGCCTTCGTCGCGCTGGAGCGGTTCGTCCCGGGCTTAGGGCAGGGCAGCTGGCGCGACGACGCACTGACAGGCGCCATCGCCACGCTGCTATGGGCAGTCATGCTCAAGCGCCGGCAGAACCAGAAGCAGAAGGCGGTACTGCTCGCCGAGGGCACCGCCGACGCCACCGACGATTCCCTGGACGCGTACACCGACTAGGAGCTTGCATTTCTCCGATCGACAAAATGTTGCCTATGCGGCGGCTGCTGCGACCGGAGGCCGAGGCTGACCCGCGGGGCTCGGGACGGAAAGGGTGCCTTTGTCAGCTGCGGCTCCGCAAGACCGGTCGTAGCGCATCGAGGGTTGCCGGGTCGTCGATAGTGGAGGGTACGGACTCGTCATGTTGCCGTCGGCGATACCGCGCATGGTCTTGCGAAGAATCTTTCCCGAACGAGTCTTCGGCAATCCCGCGACGACGTCGACCCTGCGCAGCGCGGCGACGGCACCGATCTGGGCGCGGACCAGGCTGACGAGCTCGGCGCTGAGCACGTCGGGGTCGGTCTCGATACCGGCTTTGAGCACGACGAACCCGCGCGGGATCTGGCCCTTGAGCTGGTCGTTGACGCCGATGACCGCGCACTCGGCGACGGCGGGATGGCTGGCGAGTATCTCCTCCATCTCCCCGGTGGACAGCCGGTGCCCGGCGACGTTGATGACGTCGTCGGTGCGGCCCATCACATAGACGTAGCCGTCCTCGTCCCGGAATCCGCCGTCCCCGGTGATGTAGAAGCCGGGGTGCTGCACGAGGTAGGAGTCGATGAACCGCTGGTCATCCCCCCACAGGGTGGTCAGGCAGCCCGGCGGCAGCGGCAGCCGCAGCACGATGTCCCCGGTGGTGCCGGGCGGGACGTCGGCGCCGGTGCCCGGGTCGACGACGTGCAGGTCGTAGCCGGGACCGGCACGCTCGGCGAGCCCGGCTTGGTGGGCATCGGGTCCAGGCCCATCAGGTCGGCCGCGATCGGCCAGCCGGTCTCGGTCTGCCACCAGTGGTCGATCACCGGGATGTCGAGCAGGTCGCCGGCCCACCGGTAGGTTTCCGGGTCGAGCCGCTCGCCGGCCAGGAACAGGTACCGGAAGTGCGACAGGTCGTACTTCCGGGCGAAGTCACCGGCCGGGTCTTCCTTCTTGATCGCGCGGAACGCGGTGGGCGCGGTGAACAACGTCTTGACCTTGTGCTCGGCGATCACCCGCCAGAACGCCCCGGGGTCCGGGGTGCCGACCGGCTTGCCCTCGTACAGCACCGTGGTGCAGCCCGGCCAGCAGCGGCGCGTAGACGATGTAGGAATGCCCGACCACCCAGCCGATGTCAGACGCGGCCCAGAACACCTCGCCGGGCTTGGTGTCGTAGATGTTGTCCATGCTCCAGCGCAGCACGACGGCGTGGCCCCCGTTGTCGCGGACAACGCCCTTCGGCTTCGCGGTAGTGCCCGACGTGTACAGGATGTACAGCGGGTCGGTGGCCGCGACCGGGACGCAGGCGGCGGGCTCGGCGGCCGCCATCGCCTCCTGCCAGTCCAGGTCACGGCCCTCGGTCAGCGCCGCCGCGGCCTGCGGCCGCTGCAGGATGACGCACCGGCTCGGCTTCGCCGAGGACAGCTCGATCGCCTTGTCCAGGATCGGCATGTACTCCAGCACCCGGCTGACCTCGATGCCGCAGGAAGCCGACACGACGACCTTAGGCGCCGCATCGTCGATGCGGGCCGCCAGTTCGGGCGCGGCGAAGCCGCCGAACACGACCGAGTGGACGGCGCCGATCCGGGCGCAGGCGAGCATCGCGACCACCGCCTCGGGGATCATCGGCATGTAGATCACCACGCGGTCACCGGCGACCGTGCCGAGGCCGCGCAGCACGCCGGCGAACCGCTCCACCTGATCCAGCAGTTCGCCGGTAGGTGAGGGTGCGGCTGGTACCGGTCACCGGGCTGTCGTAGATCAGCGCCGCCTGGTCGCCGCGGCCGTCGTGCACATGCCGGTCCACCGCGTTGAAGCAGGTGTTCAGCACGCCGTCGGCGAACCAGCGGTAAAACGGCGGGTTGGTCCTGTCCAGCACCACCGTCGGCGGCCGGTACCAGTCGATCCCCTCGGCTGCCGCGCCCCAGAAGCGCTCCGGGTCGGTAAGGCTCTGCTGGAACGCTTCCGCGTAACGGCCCATGGCTGCACTCTCCTCCTGTCCGTAGCAGGCGTCACTGCCTGTCCAGGCGCCCTCGCGCCTACTCTTCTCCCAGCGATTCGTTCGGCGCGCCCTCGCGCCTACTCTTCTCCCAGCGATTCGTTCGGCTTCTTGGCCAGGAGGCCGAGCGGCAGGATCGCGCGGCCATAAGTGGCCTCGCACACCTCGGCGAGGGCCAGGTAGAACGCGCCTGCCGCCACCGCCAGGCCGATCCAGCCGCCGGCCCTGATGAGCCCGGATGCCGCCGGGGTGGGTACGGCCGCCGTGTAGTTGCCGGCGCCCAGCACGAAGAAGGTGACGCCCAGCAGGAAGAGCGTCGTGATCACCGCAATGCTGGTGCGCAGCGATGCGGCCAGCATGATGACGGTGAAGATACCGAAGGCGTACAGGAACAGGCCGAGCGCGTGGCCCACCTGAGTCACCGGGACGGCCTTGAGGAAGAAGTTGGCGATGGCGAACAGGGACAGCCAGAATGCGCCGTACCCGGTGAACAGCATGCCGCCGAACGTGTTGCCCATGCGCAGCTGGATCACCCCGGCGATCAGCTGGGTCAGCCCGCCGAAGGCGAACGCCACGCCGAAGACCACCGGTAGGGTACCGAAGTTGACCAGGTTGGCGTTGATCATGCTGAGCATGAAGGTGGTAGTCGCGAAGCCGGCCAAGGCGAGCGGCGCCGAGTTCCCCCACACCACCCCGGTGGGTGCGGCGGGAACCGCGGGTGCGGGTGAACTGGCTGCTGCGGGCCGACTGTCATGGTCGATGGAAGCCATGTGATCCCCCGACAAATATGTGGTTGATTGGGGCGAGCATGCGCCTATAGGGCACCCCCGCACAGATGCCATAAGTCCTGAAAAGACCCTGCCGGAAGTAAGTCCTGCTCCTCGCGAGCCCGCCACGTCACCGAGGGCGGGGCCGATATCGGGTTCATCGAAGGCACGGGGAAGCCACAGTCGCTGCGCAGCAGGGTGGTTGGCCACGACCCGGCTCGTCGTGGTCGTCGCTCCCGGCCATCCCTGGACGCGCCGCCGCCGCCCGGTCAGCGCCGCCGAGCTCGCCAGCACCCCGCTGGTCAGCCGGGAAGGCGGCTCCGGCACCCGGGACGCGCTGTCAGCCGGGCTGGCCGCGGCGCTCGGCCCCCGCACCGCCCATCCGCCAGCTGCGCTGTCGCTGTCCACCACCGCGGCGGTCCGCGCGGCCGTGCTAGCGGGCGCCGCCCCGGCTGTCATCACCGAACTCGCCGTCGCTGGCGACCTGGCTACCGGCCTGGCTCGTCCAGATTCACATCCCCGAACTGGACCTGCGCCGGACCCTGCGCGCCATTTGGGACGGCGCCCAGAACCCACCCGCAGGCGCGGCGCGCGACCTCATCACCCACATCCTCAGCCGCCACCACCGGCAACACGGCCACTGAACCGCCCCGGAGTTGGCGGAGGCCTCTGATGTGCCCTGGGTTTCCCGGAGTCGGGACGCTGGACTGTGGGGCCTTTCCATGGATCTGTGCTGACAACCACCAGCTCGGTGAGTACCGGCCAGCTGGTCCTGGTCGCGCTGGTCTGGGCCGTCATTGCGGTCGTCAACATTGCCTACGCCCGCCGCCAGTCACGCCGCCTGACCGGCGGGCTCACGTCCAAGGTGGAACCGGTATCGGCGGGCGACCCGCCCCGACTTTCACGCCTGCGCGGCTTCCCCTCAGGGATACCCGAACTGACTGAAGATACAGCTGATCTTGAACCGCCTGGTTGCGTCCTCTCGTATTCGAAGGCAGCGAGCAGCATCGCGAAAGCCAGGAGCTGCTCACTCAGAATGGGAGATGCAGCGATGGGGGACGATCGGCATCCACATCTGGAGCATAAGTGAACAGTCCGAGGCGGCCCAGACGCCGGATTTCCCAGTCGCGTCTCCAGCTACGCCGTACCCGGGTGATTTTCCTCGCGCTGCTGGTCGCCTCAGTCTCCGCAGCCATTTTCGTTGCGTACCACTACCGCCTCGGCGTACCCCAGACATTGATCACGCTACTGGTAGGTGGTGGGGCTCCGGCTGGACTGTACCTCGCGTGGGAGACATTCCTGCAGACATTCCTGCAGGGTCAACCATCCAAAGCGAAGAGCAAGGCACTGTCAGAGGCTGCAGACGAGCTCGCCGAGAGCATAGAAACGCAGTGGAGCGATGAGGTCGTTGTACGTCAGTTCAATGACTACAGCCAATTGTCGGTCTCGTGGGGGGCTGCCGACGCGTCCTTGACTGTTAGCTGGAAAGACCTGGTAGATCTGGCTGAGCACGGGCCCGGCCAACCTTCGCCTCCGCCGCCCGGTACCTGGGCTAATGGCCCAGATGGCCTGGCCGGACTCGACGACCAACTGCCTGATGTGCTGAAGCGGGTGCCCACTGGCTGGCTGGTGGTGCTGGGAGAGCCTGGATCTGGCAAGACCATGCTGATGGTCCGCCTCGTGCTGGACCTGCTTGCACGGCGTAAGAGTGGTGAGCCGGTTCCTGTGCTGGTGCCCATCACATCGTGGGATCCGAAAAAGGACGACCTGCACACATGGCTGGAGGAACGGCTGAGCATCGATCACCCGGGGCTGGCAGCATTTGTCTCCACCGACGAGGGGGAGGAGTCGCGTATCGGGGCACTGCTAGCCCTGCGGAAGATCGTGCCGATTCTCGACGGCCTCGACGAAATGCCGCCCGGGGCACGCCGAGCGGCCATTGCCAGGCTCAACGAAACGCTTGCTCGCCCGGGGCGCCCGCCACAACTGCTGGTCACCTGCAGGGCCACCGAGTACCGGCAGGCCGTGGGCGAATACGGCAAAAGCCGGATCCCGCTGCGTGGAGCGGCAGCCATTGAGCTGCGGCCGCTCGGCGTGGAGCACGTAGCGGCTTACCTGACGGACGACGGCAAGGACGCCCGCTGGATTCCTGTGGTCGAAGCTCTTGGCGAGGGCACCGAAGTGGGGAAGGCATTGCGCACACCGCTTGCGGTAAGTCTCGCGGCCGCGATCTACAATCCTCATCCCGACGATCCAGTAGATGAGATACCGGACCCAGCTGATCTGTGCAGAAGTGAACTGTATCCTACTGCTGAGGATATCCGGGATCACCTCTTTGAAGGGTTCATCGCTGCCGCGTACCGCTCCGAACCGTGGCGGGAGGCCGAAGCTGGGCAGTGGCTCACTTTCCTTGCCCGTTACCTCAATCGTCGCGGGACGACCAGTCTGCAATGGTGGGACCTCAAGGGCCTCGCACCACGTGGGCTCGTACCGGTCGTAGCCGGGGCAGTATGCGGGATTGTCGCCGCGATCGCGGCTGCATCGGGGACTCATGTAGGCGTGGGAATCGGCATCGGTTTCGGGACCGGATTGCTGATCGCGCTGGCATTCGGACTGGGCATCCGGTACGCGACGCATTTTAAGGGTCTCCGTCCTGGGCCCGGTATGGCTGGCGGGCTGGCCCGCGCGGCGCTTGGCGGCGTCGCGGCGGGACTGGTGGGCAAGCTGGGCATCGGCCACGCGGCCTCGCTACTCGGCGACCTGCCAGAGGCTCTCGGTATCGGGATCGGTGCTGGGGCGTCTACCCGGTTTGTCGGCGGGCTCACCGGCGGACTCGTCGGAGCATTCGTCGGGGGCCTCCTGGAGGGGGTCGGGCTAGGACTCCCGGCTGGGCTCGTCAACGGACTGGGAGTCGGATTGGCAGCAGGGCTCACCGTCAAGTACGTCGGTTGGCGCGAGCCTGCAGGTCAGAGTCCGGAATGGATTCCTCGGGTTGGAATTTCCGGTGGCCTCGTCATCGGCTTGGTCGTCGGCCTCATCGCCTGGCGCGAGGAAGGAATTGTTGCCGGGCTCGTGGTGGGTGCGGTGATCGGCGGTGTCAGTTCGTGGCCCTTCGGCCTGAGCCTGGATCCACCGGTGAAAGTCCCCGAGTTTGCCGGCATTTAAATGAAAAGGTGCCCTCTGACCTGGGATGATGGGAGTATTCGACGCTTCCATCCGGCCCATCCGAGAGGACACCCTTCACGTGCGATTGTCTCACGGCCTGGCGAATACGCGCGCGGTGTTCGATGACCCGAACCTGCTCGCGCATGCCGGCCTGGCCCCGCTGGCGGCCCTCGCCGAGCGCGCGGGGCTGCCGGAACTGCTGGCGGGCGTGCGGCCGGGCGGCGCATGCGGCTCCGGCGCCGTCACGAAGGTCATGTGCCTGGTCGCGGGGATGGCGGCGGGCGCCGATTCGATCGATGACATGGGCCTGCTGCGCGACGGCGCGATGGAGATGCTGTTCGCGGGGTCCGCGCCCCGTCCACGCTCGGATCCCACCTGCGCTCCTATGCCTGGGGCAATGTCCGGCAGCTGGATAAGGCGCACCGGGGCTTCCTGGCCGCGCTCGCGGAAGACGGGCGGCTGCTGCCCGGACGCGAGGCTCTCGCGTTCATCGATATCGACTCGGCGCAGAAGCGGGTCTACGGCTACCAGAAGGAGGGCGCGGCGTTCGGCCACGCGAAGATCGCGCGGAAGAGCCTGCTGGTCAGGGGCCTGAACCCGCTGATCTCGGTGATCAGCACCCCGCTCGCCGCCCCGGTCCTGGGCCCGGTCCGGCTCCGCGGCGGGAAGCGCCGGCTCCGCCCGCGGCGCCGCCGGGCTCGCCGCCGAGGCGATCGGCACCGCCCGCGAGTGCGGCTGCACCGGGAAGATCCTCGTCCGGATGGACTCCGCGTACTACAACGCCGCCGTGATCGGGACGATCCGCCGCAACCGGGCATATTTCTCCGTCACCGTGCCGATGAACTCCAGCATCCGGGCCGGCGATCGCCGGCATCCCCGAGGACGCCTGGACGCGCGATCGAGTACCCGCAGGCCATCTGGGACGACCAGCTGGACTGCTGGGTCTCCGACGCCGAGGTCGCCGAGATCCAGTACACGGCGTTCGCGTCGAAGAAGAAAAGCGAGCAGGTCACCGCCCGGCTGATCGTCCGCCGGGTCCGCGCCCGCAACGAGAAGGCCGCCGAGGGGATGGACGAGCTGTTCCCCCGTCTGGCGCCACCACGCCGTGCTCACCGACTCGCCGTTCGAACTGGTCCAGGCCGAGGGCCAGCACCGCGACCACGCCATCGTCGAGCAGGTGATCGCCGACCTGTACGCCGGCGCCCTCGCCCACCTGCCATCCGGTGTTTTCACCGCGAACGCCGCCTGGCTCGTCATCGCGGCCATGGCCCATAACCTGCTGCGCGCCGCCGGGACCCTCGCCGGCCGCCGGCACGCGAAGGCCCGCACCGCCACGATCCGCCGCGACCTGGTCACCATCCCCGCACGCGACCGCCCGCCACGGCCGGGGGAACCTCACCCTCCACCTGCCCGCGGGCCACCACCGCGAACAGACCTGGCTGAACCTGTGGACAGAAGCCTGCGGGCCGCCCGCCCGCGCGGCCTGACCAGCCCCGATCCGGTCCGCACCCCCACGCCGCAAGGCACACCGACCCCGACCCCGCCCAGGAACCCCCGGACACGCCGCAGAACCGTCAGCGGCAGGGCAAACACGCCCGAAAACACCTCGTGGACGCGAGAGCCAATAACCACCGCACTCGGCATTCAACCGGTGGATCCAGGCTGAGGGACACCGACCAAGATCTGAGAGCAGTCCCGAGCCCTGGCAAGGCGCTGGCCAGGGACGCCAGCGCCTTCAGACGCACAGCCCTCGCGGCCGGTCTCGCCGCTGCCTGCGCTGGACTCCTGGGCGGAAGCCTGGCTGCGGTGTTCGAGGTCGGGGCCAGGGTGAGCCTGTACATGGTCGTGAGCGACGGCCTGGGGATCGGGCTAGCCTCCGGGCTGGACGGCGCCGGACTGGTCGAGTAGGGCGGACAGGGCACTGGTGATGGCTGTGGTGAAGCTCCGGTCCTGAGGTGCGCTGCCGAGCCAGGCGTCATCTTGAAGCAGGGCACGGGGAATCGTTTCGCCGGAGCGAGGGTCTAACCATGTGATGGGCCAGAGAGAGGAACCAGCATGCGCAAGGCCCGTGTCAGTACTGAGGCACACGTTGCCCGCGAGATTCGCAAGCCGGACGAGCAGTGGCGCGAGGAGCTGACCCCGTTGCAGTACAGGGTGCTGCGGCAGGCTCACACCGAGCGGCCGTTCACTGGTGAGTATGTCCACCATCACGACGATGGTTTCTACCGGTGCGCGGGCTGCGGTAGCAAGCTGTTCCGCTCGGACGCCAAGTTCGATTCGGGCACCGGGTGGCCGAGCTTCGGCGAGCCCGCCGTCGCCGAGGCGGTCGAGCTGCGGCCGGACAACAGCCTGTTCATGCGCCGTACCGAGGTCGTCTGCCGTCGCTGCGGCGGGCACCTCGGCCACGTCTTCAACGACGGGCCGACCCGGACCGGCGACCGGTATTGCATCAACTCCTGCTCACTGGCCTTCGAGCCCGCCACGGCGAACAAGGAACAGAGTGAAGGCCAGGCAGTTCAGCCCGGCCAGGCCCGGGGCTGACCGCACGGGCGGCTCACTGGGCGGCATGTCCGCCCAGCTGGACCTGCCCTGGCCGGTCCTGGTACGGCTGGCCGAGCCACGGCGCGCGCACAAGTGGCGGCGGCACAGCCCATTGTCTGGCCAGTCAATCGCGATATAGCTTGGCTTCATGGACGAGCGGGCGCAGCAGGACGTCGCGGCAGCGGCGGCCGTGCATACCGAACTCGGCCAAGGGTACGCCGGGGCCGTGGCCGAGGGGCTGGTCGAGAGGATCAGCTCGGAGATCGACAGGCAAGTGGACGCCAGGCTGGCACAGCATGGCATCCAGCCCAGCCAGGCCGCATGGGCGAACGTCGCCATGGGCCTGGGCTCGGTCGGGCTGGGCATCGGCGCCACTGCTGTAACGCTGCATGCCTATTCGGTCAGCGGAGTCGCACCCAAGGCGGTAGTCACTTTGGGGCCTTTCCATGGATCTGTGATGACAACCACCAGCTCGGTGAGTACCGGCCAGCTGGTCCTGGTCGCGCTGATCTGGGCCGTCATTGCGGTCGTCAACATTGCCTACGCCCGCCGCCAGTCACGCCGGCCCTGACCGCTGACGGTGCGTAGCGGAGAACGTCCAGTCCGGTACGCGATTGAGGGTCACTCGCGCTCGATCCTTCGCAGCCCGTGCGCGGGCGTCCACCACTCGACGGCGAGCATCGTGGCCTTCTCGTTGAGGTGGGTGTGCACGACCTCGGCGATATCGGCGTGGAAGCGGTCGCCGTCCGGCCCTTCGGTGATCGATCCGGCAGCCATCACCCGACCGGAGATCTTCGCCTCGCCCGGCCACTGCGCCGCGGAGCCCTCGACCGGGTCGACCGTGGCGCTGTGCAGGGCGAACCGCGGATCCCGGCGGAGATCCCCGCCCTTACGCGCGTCCGGCATCGAGCCAAAAACCAGTTCGCCGTCCTCGAAGACCGCCTCGATCCCGGAGATCCGCGGCGACCCGTCGGCTCGCAAGGTGGCAATTGTCTTGTGCCTGTAAGCGTCGAACAGCGCCCGCACGCGCTGCGCGAACTCCGGCTCTGCCTGTTCGACGTCGCGCCATGCCGTCATGCGCCCATGATCGCACTTCCCGCATTCCGCCCTTTCCCAACTTTACGTTTTCACCTTGGATAACGGTATCGCATATGAAATCGTTGGGCTATGGATCCTGTCGAGCAGCTGTTGCATCCGGTGCGGCTGCGCATCGTGCACGCCCTGTCTGCAGGACGCGCGCTGACGATCGCGCAGTTGTGCGCACGCATGCCCGAGGTATCGAAGGTGACGATGTACCGCCAGGTCGCGCGGCTGGCCGAGGGCGGTTTCCTGCAGGTGGACGGCGAGCAGCGGGTGCGCGGTGCCATCGAGCGCCGCTACCGGCTGCGTCAGGACCGGCCCGCGATCAACGCCGGCGCTGCCGCCGCGATGTCGCTCGAAGACCATCGCCGGAGATTCGCCACGGCCATGACCGTCCTGATCGCCGAGTTCAACGGCTACTTGGACCGCGACGGTGCCGACCCAGCCGCCGACTCGGTGTCCTACCGGCAGGGCACGCTCTGGCTCAGCCCGGACGAGCTCACCGAGATGATCGGGGACCTGCTCGCGGTGCTGCGGGACCGAGTCGCCAACACTCCCGCGCCAGGCCGCGCACCGTACCTCCTCAGCGCGATCTTGTTCCCTACCGGGCAACCGCCCCCGCACGGAACTAGTCGCTAGTGCGGCGGCGGCCGCGGGGGCGGCGGGAGTTGTCGGCAGCGTTCTGCCAAGCGCAGCATGACGTTGCGGAGCGGCTCGGGCCCGCGTCGTGGCAGGAGGGACGCTCCGGGCAGCCGCTTGTAGATTTCTGGTTGTTCGCGGAGCAGGGCCTGGCGAACAGGGACGGATGGAAATCAACCTGTGACCACACGGATACTGCTGCGCGGCGGCCTGGTCGCCGACGGGATCGGCGCCACGACCCAGCGCGCCGACGTGCTGATCGAGGACGGGGTGATCGCCTCGGCCGGGGATGTCTTCGAGGCTGACAGCCCGCCGGGCGAGTGCGAGGTGATCGGCCTGGCGCCCGGCAGCGTTGTGTGCCCGGGGTTCATCGACGCGCATGTGCATGCCGAGGGGCCGCTGCTGGATCACGGGGTTGTCACCGGCGCGCTCGCCCAGGGGGTGACAACGCTCGTCGTGGGCCAGGATGGGGAATCGTGGATCGGCGCGACGGCGGAGACGGCGCGGTACCTGAACCGGTACTTCGCGCCGGTCAATGGTGTGCTGGAGCCGGTTCGCGCGCTGAGCGTGGGGGAGTATCGCGAGGCAGTGTCAGGCCGGTTGCTGCAGAACGTCGCAGTGCTGGCATCGCAGGGGACGATCCGGCACAACGTGGCCGGGCTGACGGCTGAGCCGCTGGGGTCGGCAGAGCGGGTCGCCGCGGTTCGTGCGGTGGAGAGCGCGCTGGCGGACGGGGCGGTGGGACTGTCCAGCGGGATGGACTACCTGCCCAGCCGGTTCGGCGGCGTCGGGGAAGTCGCTGACCTTGTCCGGCCGCTGGTAGGGGCGGGGCGGCCGTACGTCTCGCATCTGCGGGGTTACGGGGCGCAGGTGCAGGGCGGCCTGGAGGAGCTGGTTGCAGTCGGGCAGGAGGCGGGGGTGCGGGTGCATGCCAGTCATCTGTGGGGGGCGCCAGCCGCGATCGAGGCGGCATTCAAGGCAGCTGACGCGGCAGGTGTCGTCGCCAGCTACGACATGTACCCGTACCGGAAGTCGAGCACGATCTTGGCGGTGTTGCTGCTGCCTGCAGAGTTGCAGGCGGGTGGGCCGGAGCGGACGCTGGCGGCGCTGGCGGATCCGGGGGACCGGGCGGTGCTGCTGGCGGGGGAGAAGTTCACCAAGCAGTATCTGGAGAATCTCTATCTCGGGTGCCTGCCGGCTGAGTTCGCCGAGTTTGCGGGGCAGTCGGTGGCTGCGGCGGCTGCTGATGCTGCGGAGCCTGCCGGGGAGTGGATTCTTGATCTGCTGCTTCATACCGGGCTGAACGTGGGTGCGCATCTTGACCGGCCATCGCTCACCGAGGAGCACTTGGCCTGGCTGGCACGGGATGAGCGGCAGTGCGCCGGGTCGGACGGGATCTATCAGGGTCAGCATCCGCATCCGCGGGGGTATGGGGCGTTCTCTCGGCTGGCTGGCTATTACTTGGCGGATGGGCCTGACGTGGGTTATCAGCAGCTGGTCCGTCACTTGGCTGCGAACGCTGCTGATGTGTATGGGTTGCGGGACCGGGGGCGGCTGGCGGCGGGAATGACCGCTGATGTCTGCGTCATCGGGCCTGACGGGATAACCGACCGTGCCATCTACGGGGCGCCGCAGATGCAGGCGACCGGGGTTGACCTGGTGATGGTGAACGGCGTCATCGTCTGGCAGGACGGCCGCCCGGCGACGACCCGGTTCCCAGGACGGTTCGTCAGCTAGCGCTCACCGCCTGGCCATGTATGCGGCGTCTCGCTTGATCTACGAGTGATATCCGTTCGCTGCTCGACGCCTGGAGGTCGGCTGGAACCCCGGCACGAAGTCCGCCGGGGCACCTTCGGGCGGATTCGGGCAGCGCGGCGTCAAGGGCCTGGGGCGCAAGCCGGCGGGCTGCCCCGGCGACCGGCGTCCGGTGGGCGGTGAGACGTCCGGGCGACGGCGGTCGCTTCCGTCGGTGGCGAGCCGGTCGCCGTGGCTGGGGATTGTCCACAGGCCGGGTCCAGGCTGCCTTTGGCCCTTCCTTTGGCGTGTAGCGTTAGCGATGAGAGGCCCGGCGGGCCGGGCCCGGAAGGGCGTTGAGTCCAGTCCCTGCTGACGCTTTCGTTTCTCAGCCGAAGGAGCCGCCAGGTGAATGATCGCCCTGATCGGGCGGGCAGGGGGACGCAGTTGTGCCCGCGATGGCGTCGCTGAGATGGCAGGTGACAGGCTTGGCCGGATACTGGCTGCGCTGTCTGCCGGGGGAGATGCGTGGTCCTCTGCCCGGCTGTGCGCAGTGTGCCCCGGGATTGTGGGGGTGAACGGTGCCGGGGTCATGCTCATGTCGGGTGACATACCGCGCGGGTCGTTGAGCAGTACCGATGATGTTAGCCAGCTGATCGAGGAGCTGCAGTACACGCTGGGCGAGGGCCCGTGCGTGGATGCCTACAGCCAGGACACGGTGGTGGCCGAGCCCGACCTGGCCGAGCCGGTGGCCCGCCGGTGGCCCGCGTTCACCCCGCCAGCGCTGCAGGCGGGCGTGCGGGCGGTGTTCGGGTTCCCGCTGCGGGTCGGCACGGTGCGCCTGGGGGCGCTCAACCTCTACCGCGACCGGCCGGGCCTGCTGAACGACGAGCAGCATGCTGACGCGCTGGTCGTGGCCGGCGTGGCCGCCCGCTGGGTCCTGGACGCCCAGGCCGGGGCGCCCTCTGGCGCGGTGGCGAAAGAGCTGGAGGCCGGCGCCGACTTCCATTTCGCGGTACACAACGCGGCGGGTATGGTCTCGGTCCAAGAGGGGATCAGCGTCGCCGAGGCGCTGATCCGGCTGCGGGCGTTCGCGTTCGGCAACGATCGTCTGCTCGCCGCTGTGGCCGATGACGTTGTCGCCCGGAGGCTGAGGCTGGGATGAGCCCCGCTCACCCGGCGCAGCCGGGCGGGGACAGGCCGCCGCAAGGATGGATGCCGCGGCCTGGCCCTCGATCTGGTGCCCCGGCGGCCGCGATGGGCCGCCGGGCGTGCAGAAGGTGAGTTGAGATGTTCGAAGAAGCCGACGCGATGCGATCAGTCGCCGAGATGGCCGACACCCTCGTTGACGACTACGACGTGGTTGACCTGCTGACCGAGCTCGCCGACAAGTGCGTAAACGTGCTCGGCGTGTCCGCGGCCGGAGTGATGCTGGCTTCTCCCGGGGGCAGCCTGGGGCTGATCGCGTCCTCTAGCGAGGTGATGCGCCTGCTGGAGTTGTTCGAGCTGCAGGCCCAGGAAGGCCCCTGCCTGGATGCCTTCCGCACCGGGGAGCGCGTCGAGCGCGAGGACCTGCAGGCCGAGTCCGGCCGCTGGCCGTCATTCTCCGCCGCCGCTCTCAGGGAGGGTTTCCAGTCGGTGTCCGCCCTGCCGCTGCGGTTTCGTCACGTCACCCTCGGCGCGCTGAACCTGTTCAGCGTCACGCAGGGCCCGATGTCCGAGGCCGACGTCATGGTCGCCCGCGCCTTCGCGGATCTCGCCACCGTCAGCATCGTGCAGCATCGTGCCAGCGCCGAGGCCCAGCGCGTGAACGAGCAGCTTTCTGCGGCCCTGAACAGCCGCGTGGTAATCGAGCAGGCCAAGGGCGTGGTCGCAGAGCGCGCCGGCGTCAACCTGGCCGAGGCCTTCTCCCGGCTGCGGGCCTACGCCCGCGATAGCAACCTACGACTCACCGATGTCGCCCAGGCGGCCGTCGCCGGCACCCTCGATCTCGATTCGCTGGCGTGGGCCCGTGTCGTACGTTGGTGAATCTCGCCATTTCGGCCATGACCCGGTTCGTGGCCTGGCTGCGTGCCCGGCGGGGAACGTGATCGTGCAGGAGACGGGCGCGGGGCGGCGCTCGCCCGCATGTCGGCGTCGACGAGATACTGCGGCGGGCCTCCCCCCGGCAGCATCATGCTCGCGCACGACGGCGGCCCCCAGCCGAACGCCACCCTCATGCAGCAACTCGACCGTCTGGTCGGGTCCATGACCGACGCCGGGTACACCGTCGTGACCGTGAGCGAGCTGCTGGCCGCCCGGGGGCAGGGATACGCAGGCGGAGTCCCCGGTGGGCCGCGTCCCGGCAGCTCATAATGCTGGTCAGTGCGGCACCGTCAGCCGTCGCAGAACCGGGGAGGGCGACGTGAGCGCAGACGCCGAGCCTAGCGTCTACGCTCTGCTGAGCGACGGCACCACGATCGAGATCCGGGCCGCGCGGCCCGGCGACTTCGACGCGGTGCGGGACATGCACGCCAAGATGTCCCCGGACAACCTGTACCTACGTTTTTTCAGCATAAGCCCGCTGGCTGGCGAGCAAGAGGCGCGCCGGATATGCCGCGAGCCCGCCCCGGACCATGCCGCGCTGCTGGCCGTGCTGGACGGCGAGGTGGTCGGCTGCGGTACCTTCGAGCGTTACGGCGCTGGGTCCGAGTCCGCGGAGGTCGCGTTCACGGTCGCCGATGACCTGCACAACCGCGGGGTCGGCATGCTGCTGATGGAGCACCTGATCTCGCTGGGCCGCGGCCGGGATATCCGCGCGTTTACCGCAGAGACGCTGAGCGAGAACGCGGCCATGCTGCGGGTGTTCGCCGATGCCGGGCTGCAGGCGCAGCGCTCCCTGGTGGATGGCGTGTACGACTTTACGTTCCCGCTGCCCTCCGGCGAGGAGGACGTCGCCCTGGGCGCCTACCGTGACGCGGTGGCCGAGCGGGAGCGGTCTGCTGGCGTGGCCAGCCTGCGGCACGTGCTGGCGCCGGCCTCGGTGGCGGTCATCGGCGCAGGCCGGCGGCCCGGCTCGGTCGGGCGGGCCATCCTGCGCAGCATCGTGACCGGCGGCTTCCCCGGCCCCGTCTACGCGGTCAACCCGGCCGCGGCCGAACTGGACGGCGTTCCCTGCCTGCCGTCGGCGGCCGCCTTGCCTGAGGGTGTCGACCTGGCAGTCATCGCCACACCGGCCGCGGCGGTGACCGGTATCGCCGAGGAATGCGGGCGGCGGGGGGTCAAGGCGCTGGTGGTGCTAGCGGCGGGACTCAGCGGCGCCGGCCGCGCGGAGGTGCTGGACATCTGCCGCCGCCACGGCATGCGAATGGTCGGACCGGCCAGCTTCGGCGTGGCCGACACCAGTGCCGGCCTGGACGCGACGTTCGCGGCCCGCCATCCCAAGCTGGGAAGCGCCGGCCTGGCGTTCCAGTCCACCGGTGGCACCGGCTTCGCCCTGGTCGAGCACCTGTCCCGGATCGGCGTCGGGATCTCCTCCCTCGTCTCGCTCGGCGACACAGACGACGTGGCCGGCACCGACATGCTGCTGTGGTGGGAGTCCGACCCGGCGACCAAGCTGGCCCTGCTGTATCTTGAGTCGATCCGGAACCCGCCCAAGTTCGCCCGCACGGCCCGCCACGTCGGCCGCAGCCTACCGGTCCTGACCGTGATTGTGGGCCGGTCCATCACGGGCCGGCGCCTGGCCGGGGCTCGCGCCACGGCGGCCACCCCCCTGCTCACCAGGCAGGCCCTGTTCGAGCAGGCCGGGGTGATCGCTGTCGCCAACCTCGGCGAGCTGCTCGACACCGCGGTCCTGCTGGCCTCACAGCCAGCGCCCGCCGGGCCCAGGGTCGCCGTGGTGTCCAACACCCGCGGCGCCGCGGTGCTCGCCGCCGACGCGTGCGGCGACGCGGGCCTGCAGGTCGCCCGCCTGGCCGGGGACACCCAGCAGGCGCTCCGGGACCTGCTTCCCCGCGACGCCACGGTGGCCGGGCCGGTCGATACCACTCTGCTGGTCGGTCCCGGCCTCTTCGGTCAATGCCTGGACCTGGTCGGCGCCGATCCGGGCGTCGACGCGGTGCTGGCGCTGACGACCACAAGCGCGGGCAGCGACCCGGCTCCCGAGGTGCCCGCCGCGCGGCTGCCCGTGCCGATCGCCGCCGCGGTGCTGGACCAGGTGGAAGTGGTCCGGCTGCTCCGGGGCCCGGGCCAGGACTCCCCCGCCGTTCCGGCCTACGCCTACGCCGAATCCGCCGCCCACGCCCTCGGCCACGCCGCCCGCTACGGCATCTGGCGGGCGATCCCGCCGGGAACCGTGCCCGACCTCGACGGCCTGCGCCAGGACCGGGCCAGGGAACTGGTCGCGGAATTTCTGGCCGCAAGGCCGCCCGGCGGCTGGCTGCCGCTGGACCCGACCGTGGAACTCCTCAGCTGCTACGGCGTGCCTCTGGCCGACAGCATCGGGGTCGTAACCGAGGACGACGCGGTCGCGGCGGCGGCACGGTTCGGCGGCCCGGTCGCGCTCCGGGCGGACGTGCCCGGCCTGGTGCGCGCGCGTGGCGCCGGCGCCCTGCTGATCGACCTGCACGGCCCGGACGAGGTCCGGCGCGGGTTCCGCTCGCTGACGGAGGCTTTCGGCCACCGGCTGGCCGGCGTCATCGTCAAGCCGATGGTCACCGGCGGCGTCGAGGTGATGATCAGCATGCTGCAGGAAGAAGCCGCCGGCCCGCTGGTGCTATTCGGGGCTGGCGGTGCGGCCGCCGATGCGCTGGCTGACCGCGCCGCGCGGCTCGCTCCGCTGACCGACTCCGATGCCGACGAGCTGATCCGCTCCATCCGCGCCGCCCCGCTCCTGCTCGGGCACCCCGGCGCCCCCGGCGCCGATCTCACCGCGCTGCGGGACCTGCTGCTGCGCGTCTCCCAGATGGCCGACGACCTGCCGCAGATCGCCGAGCTCGAACTGAGCCCGGTTTTCGCCCGCCCGGACGGCATTCAGGCCGTCGATGCCCGGATCCGCCTTCAGGCCGCCCAGCCCGCCGACGCCCACCTCCGCCGGCTGCACTGACCGCCCGGCCATCTACTCGGGCGGAGATGCATCGCCAGCCCTCGCCACGACGATAGCGTGCCGAATATGCGCTCGTGTCTAACTGGGCGCCAGAAAATGGCGCGGGGAGTTTCCGGACGGGCTCGGCCGGGGACGGCTGCCGGTGGCTGGCCATGGCTGTGGCCCGGAGCCGCCGGGCGCCAGGGTGCTCAAGGTTGAGGCCGGGGGTGGAAGATGGCCGGGCAGCGGGTCTTGGGCATCGTTCTCGCGGGCGGGGCGGGCAAGCGCCTTGTGCCCTTGACCGCGGACCGGTCGAAATCAGCTGTGCCCTTCGGCGGGCTCTACCGGCTGGTGGATTTCGCGTTGTCCAACCTTGTCAACGCCGGCTGCCGGCGGATCTGCGTGCTGACCCAGTACAAGAGCCACAGCCTGGACCGGCATCTGACCACCACCTGGCGGCTGAACGGCCTGCTGGGCAACTATGTGACGCCAGTCCCGGCGCAGCAGCGGCTCGGCCCGCACTGGCAGGCTGGCTCGGCGGATGCGATTTACCAGTCGCTGAACCTCATCGATAACGACCGGCCCGACATCGTGGCGGTCCTCGGGGCCGATCATGTGTACCGGATGGACCCGCTGCAGATGATCGAGGCGCACACGGCCTGGGGCGCGGGGGTCACGGTCGCGGCGATCCCCGTGCCGAGGATGGACGCGGCGGACTTCGGCGTGGTGCAGACAGCACCGGACGGCCACCACATCGAGGCGTTCCTGGAAAAACCTGCCGACCCGCCGGGCCGCCCTGGCCAGCCGGACGAAGCGTTCGCGTCCATGGGCATCTACATGTTCGACAGCGATGTGCTGGCGGAGGCGCTGAGGAAGGACGCGGCCGACGATGGCAGCCGGCACGCCATGGGCGGCGACATCATCCCGATGCTGGTGCGGGAGCGCGCCGCGCACGTCTATAACTTCCTGCAGAACAAGGTTCCCGGCGCCGGTGCCCGCGACCTGGGCTACTGGCGGGACGTGGGAACGCTCGATTCCTATTTCGATGCGCACATGGACCTGTGCGCGGTGCATCCGGTGTTCAGCCTGTACAACGACCGGTGGCCGATCCTGACCGGGGTTCCCCCGCAGCCGCCGGCCAAGTTCGTGCATAACGACCATGACCGGGTGGGACAGGCGATCAACAGTGTGGTCAGCAACGGCGTCATCGTCTCCGGCGGGCTGGTGCGTAACTCCGTCCTGTCGCCGGGAGCCCGGGTGGACAGCTGGGCCAGGGTCGAGCAGTCGGTCGTGCTGCACAACACCCGCATCAGCCGGCATGCCGTGGTCAAGAACGCCATCCTGGACAAGAACGTCGTCGTGCCGGAGGGCGCCACGGTCGGGGTGGACAAGGAGCATGACCGGGCCCGCGGCTTCGTGGTATCCGAAGGCGGCATCACCGTGGTTGGGAAGGGACAAGTGGTGACGCCATGAGCGCCGGCAGCCCCGGCCACGCCGGGCGATGCGCTGCTGACCCGGTTCATCTACCTGCATGACACCGCCAGAGCGACCCTGGAGCTCATCCAGCCGCCTCAGGCATCCGACCCTCCGGATGGCTCACTGCAGCCCGATCAGGCGCATGCGAGCCATGCCGTCCGACCGCCCGGAGCACGCAGATCAGCCCGTTCCGGGCGCAGCACGGAGGGCGGTTCTCCGCTTGGAGCGGCGAGCAGATCGGCGGCTCGGCGAGCACCGCTGTCGGCTTGCCGCTTGTACAGTCCCGCGTCAGCGGTGACCCGGGAAGCTCGCATAAGTATGCGCTGCTGGTCGTCCGCGAACGCACGGATCTGCCGCTCCTAGTGCGTTATCGAACACGTCTTTGCCGGGTGTCAGGATTGCAGGAAGTCGAGGAGTACTGCGGCGAGCTGGCCGGGGGCTTCCTCGGCGATGTGGTGGCTGGAGTCGATGGGCGCTCCTTGCACGTGCCTGGCCCAGCGCCGCCAGATGTCTGCGGGGTTGCCGTAGAGCCGTTCCATGTCGTCCCGGGTCGCCCACAGCACGAGGACCGGGCAGGCGAGGCGGCGCCCGGCGGCCTGGTCGGCGTCGTCGTGCTGGCGGTCGATGCCGAGCCCGGCGCGGTAGTCCTCGCACATGGCGGTGACGGTGGCCGGATCGTGGATGGCGCGCTGCTAGTCCGCCCACGCCTGCTCGCCCATCCGCTCCCGGACGCCTGGGGCTCGCTGACGGGGTAGCCGTCCGGCTGCTGGAGCTGTGCTGCACCTACGGCTACTGTGGTGGCTGTGCGGGGTGTGCCGTGGTGGGGCGTGATCTCGTCGGTGGCGGCCCCGGTGCTGATGGTCAGCGGGTGGACGGTTGCCGCCGGGCTGCAGCCGCGCTCCTTCGACCCCGTTGCTCAGCCGGTCAGCGCGCTGGCCGCGCTGGGCGCTGCTGACCGGTGGGTGATGACGCTGACGTTCGTGGTGGTCGGCGCCTGTGATGTCGTCACCGGGCTCGCGCTCCGGCCGGCCAGGGCGCCGGGGCGGCTGATCCTGATGGCCGGGGCCGTGGCAGGCGTGCTGGTCGCGGCGAACCCGGAGCATCCGGGGACCAGCCTTCCGCTGCCGCACATGATCTGGGCCGCCGCGGGGTGCGCCGCGCTGGTGGCCTGGCCGGCCGGGGCGTGGCGGCGGGGGGCCTCGGTACCCTGGGGCCTGCGGCCGGCGGTATCGGCCGGTGCCGTGGCGGTGCTGCTGGCCCTGCTGGCCTGGTTCGGCGCGGAGCTGATCACCGGGGGCGGGCAGGCCGGCCTGGCCGAGCGCATCTTCGGCGCCGCGCAGGCGCTGTGGCCGCTAGCGGTGGTCATGTCCTGCCGCCATGCGGCCCGGGCGGGCACTAGGCCCAGCCGTATGCCAGGCCTGAACCAGCCAGGTCCGCGCCCTGCCCTCGACGCATACCGGCCGGCCCGGTGCGCGCGCAACTCGTGTTCCGCCGTGTCCCGCCAGGGATCGTCACCGGTCGCCTGGCTGGACCGGGTCGCATGATCGATTATTCATGACCGCGTGTCACCACAAGCGCACTGAGGTGCCCCGATCAGGATCGCTGGTCGCGGCGGAGGGGATGGCCGGCGGGGACCTCGACGAGCACAATCGGCACCCCATCGGGATCCTGCAGCCACATCTCGATCAGGCCCCAGGGCTCGGCCCGGGGTTCCCGCAGCACCCGGGCCCCGGCCGCCGCTAGCCGCTCATGCTCAGCGCGGACGTCGCGGACCTGCATCCAGATCATCACCGGCCCTGCGGCGCTGCCCGGACCGCGGCCGGATACCTCCAGGAACCCCGCCCCGAGGAAGAACACCACACCCGGATCGCCGGCCGGGCCGAACTCCCGGTAGACCGCCAAGCCCAGCACGTCACGATAAAAGCGCCGGCTCTGACCCAAGTCAGCAGGCCGCACCAGGATCCGGCTGCTCAAGACCTCCACAGCCCGATCCTCGCACCTGACTGGACCCGGCCGGGAGATTCCCGCCTCTGGCCAGGACCGGCGGCCCTGCCCGACGCCTGGAGCTGGCGCGCCGTCCAGATCCCCAGCCAGACGCCGAGCCGCATACCACCCGCGATACCGGGCCTGGAAGAACCTCGCCCGCCACACCACCACACCCTCATCGCCTACATAGCCTCCGGCACCCGACCGGGTCTGCATACCTCACGAGGCCGGCCACCACAGATGCCCTGCAGCGCCGAAAGCAGTGCGAGCTCATGGTGCAGAACGATGAGTGGTCGCGCATGTTCATACGGTGGCGCGATGAGAGCCGTAGAAACCAGCAAGGAGAAACCCAATTCCCTGGTTCCAGACTGCCGAATAGGCACGCCACCGTTTCACACGAAAAATGGCGTCGACTGGCGAGGGTCTTCAGCCTCCGACCCATTTGGGGAGTGATCTGATATCATGACTTAGATGATCTGGCTGAGTTGAGGGTCGAGGTGGGGGCCAATGGTCAGATGGTTGGTAGCTGGCCTGACCACGGTGGTGGCGTTCTCTCTGGCCACCTGGGTCAGCGGGGCGTTGATCTTGCCGACGGTCATCGAGGATCCCAGCGTTCGGTGGGGCTTGGCTGGGGCTCTGGGTGTGGCATTGTCAGCGCTGGCGGCCCTGTGGGGGCATGCCTTCGCCCAAGGCGAGCACTCGCAGGGCGCCTCCGATGGCGATGTGGCAGTAACGTGCGGTACTGCCACCACGGCCAGGCCTGACATCACCAGCAACGTGATCAGAGGCGGTACATTTCACGGACCAGTGATTCAAGCCCGGGACGTCTCAGTGTCAGCTCCTCACATTCCGCGGACTCCTGACAGCTGAGCTGAGATGAATCGAAAGGACCGGACCCGCAACGAGATCACGGGCGGAATCTTCTTTTCTACGGTAATCCAGGGCGAGAATGTCACCGTATTGCTGCCTCGCGAGATAACTCCCGCACTAGCGGGCCTTCCGGCGGGAAGCTCAGCTTTCACAGGGCGTGACTCCGATTTGAAAACCCTATTGGATTTTCTTGCGTACGCCTCCGATGTCAGTGACGGTGAGTTGCCGCCAAGGGTCGTGATCACTGCCGTGGGCGGTCTGGCCGGGATTGGCAAGACCGAGCTTGCCGTCCAGGCCGCGCGCATCGCTCTGCGTCGAGGTTGGTTTCCGGGTGGAGTGCTATTTGTCGATCTGTTCGGCTACGACCCGATCCGACGACTTGCTCCAGGCGACGCGTTGGCGGGTTTCTTGCGCGCCGTGGGTATCCCTGATGAGCATATGCCGAGCCAGACCCAGGACCGGATCCGTCTTTATAGATCGGTGCTAACCGCGTACGCAAACGAGGGTCGCCGGATCCTCGTAGTTGTGGATAATGCCTCTACAGTCAACCAGGCGGGACCTCTTCTCCCGGCCGACGATGGTAACGCGGCGATTGTTACCTCTCGCGAGACGCTGGGCATGCTGAAGGCGCGCCAGTTCGACCTTGACGTCCTCACCCCGCGTGCCGCGATTGCAATGATGGAAGGAGCACTTCAGATAGCCCGACCAGAAGACGCACGATTCAAAGATCACCCTGTCGATGCCGCCAGAATCGCCCGCCTGTGTGGATTCCTACCCTTGGCGCTACAGATCACTGCGGCGTTGATCGCTGAGGACTCTGACAGGCCGCTAACGGCAATGGCCGATGACCTAGAAGATGAGCGCGGCAGATTGGACGAGCTCAGCTATGACGACATCACGGTGCGCGCCGCCTTCGAACTGTCCTACAACCGCCTGAACCCTCAGCATGCCCGGCTGTTCCGGCTGCTTACTGCCAATCCCGGCCGCGAGCTCTCCACCCAGGCCGCAGCCGTTTTGGCTGGGGTTGACCAGCGCGTAGCAAGGCGTGGTCTGGAGGCCCTTGCGCGCGCACACCTGGTCGTCAGCGGAAGCCAACACGGGCGCTGGCTGCTGCATGACCTGGTCCGCCTGTTTGCCAACGAATGCGGACGCGAACATACGATACCAGATTCGCGGGACGACGCACTCAACCGCCTCCTGAATCACTACCTGGACACCGCAAGGGCCGCCAACGCCCATCTCGATCCCCAGGTCACAAATCCGTCTACTCTCGGTTTCGCGGACCGCGAGCATGCACTGGCATGGCTGGATATCGAATATCTCAACCTGACCGCCATCACCTACTTCGCCACCGAAAGAGATACCCACATTGCTGTCGGAAGGGACCTATCATTTGCAATGTGGAGTTTTCTAGTATGGAGACGGCGTTTCGATGATTGGATTGCGTTTTCCACCGTCGCCCGCAACGCCAGCCGCAAGCTTGGCGACGTACGTGGCGAAGCCCGGGCGCTGAACGATCTCGGATGCGCGCTGCGGGAGATGCGGCGATCTGATGAGGCAATCGCCGCCCACCAGGATGCTGCTGAGATCAATCGCCACATCAAGAACCTGGCGGGCGAAGGTGCGGCTATGATCAACCTTGGGAGCGCGCTACAGGAGTTGCAACGGTTTGATGAGGCCATAACCGTTTTGCAACAGGCCGTTCAGATCTTCGATCGCAACGGCGACCAATATAACGAAAGTGCGGCGCTCGCTAACCTTGGACTCGCCTTGCGGCAGGTGGGCCGCTTCGAAGAAGCCATTGCAGCCCAGCAGAAGGATGTGCAGATCTGCCGTGACACGAATGACCGGCGCGGCGAGAGCATAGCGCTGGACAACCTGGGAGTCTCGCTACAAGAGGTGGAGCGGTTCGAGGATGCCACCGCGGCACACCAGGATGCCGCCCAAATCTGTCGTGACATCAACGACCAAAACGGCGAGGCACGGGCACTACACAATTTCGGAGTATCGCTACGTAGGTCCGGGCATCTCGGTGAGGCTATCGCAGCCCATCAGGACACCACCCAGATCTTCCGCGAACTGAGCGACTGGTATGGCGTTGGACTCACCTTGGCCGATCTGGCGTTGGCCCTGCGAGAGTTGGGGCGGCTCGATGAGGCTCGTAGTGCGCTAAAGGAAGCAGCCCAAATATTCCGGGATGCCGGAGACGATTACAGCGAGCACCTAGCTAAGACCGAGCTCGACGCGATTCAGCAAATGTAACCCACTGCCGCGGGCAGATGTGAGTATACCTACGGTCCAACATGTCCAGCCCGGCATCGGTCAACGCTGCGAGCAACGGTGCGACGGTCCGTTCGATGGTCAACGCAGCCTGCATGACTATGTATGAACCGTCTTGTGCCGGAGACGCACTCATCTGCCGCATGGTGCGGCGCAGGCAATGCTGCCCGGTGCTCCTCGGTCCCTCGTGTGTGTGATCTTCCTAGCGCCAGGGACGGGAGCCGGATGCTGAGCATGACTGCGTCCATTGTGACTACTGGAGCTCATAAATCTCGTAGTCAACCCTGGATAGGTCAGCGGACATTATGCCCTTGCCGGCCGCCTGGATGTCGTTGAGCCATTGGTAGCGGGGATCCCCGGTCTCGAACACGGCCGCGATGAGTGTGACGTCGTCTGTTATCCGCGTCGGCCATGCAACCAGATGACCTTCTCAGGTTCCCATCCCTGGCCGCATTCCCCCCGCGGTTTATCGCCATATCGGACCTCGCGTATGACGCGATGCCCGTCCGCGCAGACTTTGACTGTCCACGTGACGGGCATGCCGCCGTCCTTGCCGTCCGACGTGCGCAACGAGTACTCAGCAGGCTCGAATGGCTGCTCGTCGCCGCCCGGGGATGGCCCACACCGCATACCACCTGATGAAACTGACATTTCGCCCCGCGGTCCTAGTCCTCATGCCCCTTAAGAAAATAAGTTACGATCTCTGACCATGTCCTGTAAGAGGGGTTGCCGCAACATGATCACCGAGCGGTAGCAGGAACCTACGCGAACCGTACTCTCATGCCGCCAGGTGTGCGTGTCGCTTGCCAGCGTGACGGTGGCAGGCGACGGGGTGCGGATGTGCTCGTCGTGGATGGGTCTTCGGGGGATGGCTGCCGCGAGCTGCCGGCAGCTGGCCGCGTGCCGGGGCGCTGGTGGCGGTGTGAGGTTAGTCCGGGCCGGGAACCGCCGGGCCACCCCGGGATTCCGGCGCCTGGCGCATGGCCAGCAGCCGCTGTTCAAGTTCAGCCCAGGTGCTGCTCCACTCCGCGAGCGGGCTGAGGATCTGCTCCAGCACCGCCAGCTGCTCATCGAACGCCGACAGCTGGGCTTGCAGCGCCTCGATGCTGCGCCGCTGCGCGGCGACGCTCTCAGCGATCGACCTCAGCTGCGCCGCGGACAAGGCACCAGGCAGCGGGAACGCACCAGGCACCGGCGCCAGCCGCGCACCGGATCGGGCCAGGCCCTCCAGCCCGCTGGTGATCGCGCGCAGCTGAGCCATGAACGCCTCGGCCCAGCCAGGAACCATGCCGGATGTGCCCTGCTCATCATCGGCCATCAGCTGAGCCCCCTCCCCGCGCGCCGCGCGCCAGTCCCTGCCACTACCAGGTCCTTCCCCGCCCCCGGCAAGTAACGCCCGCCCCGGCCAGCCAGCTCACCGGTCAACCCGGCGAGGGCCACCGCCCACGCGGCCCCCGGCCGGGCTGGCTGCGGCGCCCAGATCTGCGCGGCCTCAGCTGATGAGCGCGAGGAGCCCGTCCGCCGCCCCGAACGGCGGGAGTGTGCGCCAGGCGAGTCGCGGACGCCGATGGCGTACCGGGGCGTGGCGGCTTCAGTAGGGCTCGACGGCTGGCTCGTCCGTCGTGCTGGCGCCGATGCGCGCGGCTGCGGTGTTGGCCTTCCGCCCGGCCAGCATGTGCCTGGCGGCGGCGGCCAGGCCGAAGACTGGCATGTTGCCGTAGACGGCCTCGTATTCGCCGGCCCGGACCTTGAACGTCTCGTGCCAGATTCCCACCTCGCCTGAGGCCCTGACCGCGCGGTTGAACTGCCGCCACGGCTCCAGGTGCGGCAGGCTGGCGTCCTTGGCGAACCGGTCCAGGGAGTCGAAGTCGCGCCAGTACTGGACCAGTATGGTGGTCCGCCCGAACCACTGCTGGAACCCGAGGCAGCCCAGTTCCGGGTGCTGGCTCAGCACCTTCAGCATCCTGGGCATGGCCATCGCCACCGGCCACCACTTGCTGATACGCAGCGGATGGTTGAACCGCATGCCGATCAGGAAGACGACGAAGTCGCCATCAATGTCTGCCGTGAAACGGCCCCGCTGGACCTCCATGGCAACCCCTCCGCCGCGGTTCATCGCGGCCAGCATGAACCTGCAGCACCGGCTCGCACCAGAGGTGGTGGATGGGTCCTCGGTGCCAGCCGATTATTCTATATGGACGATCACCAACCGTGGCGGCATCAACTTCCAACCCGCGCATAGGCGGCTCGGGTGCTTCAGCGCACTGGAGATCGGCGACGGAGCGTGATGGGCCGGGGAATTGCGGGTGGTGTCCGGCCATCGGGCGAGGGCCGCTGCCCGGCTCTGTCGAGGCGCAGGAACCCGCCGGGTAATCTGGCGCGGCGACTGGCTTATAGCTCGGGGTGTACGCGGTCCGGGTTGTGTTCAGATAGCACCGACGGTGGCCCGATGATGGCCCGGTCCGGTTTGCCGATGACCTCGTCGTCTTTGCCCGCGTAGTCGATCTTCGCCAGCACGTGCTTGATCGCCTCGAGCCTGGCTCGCTTCTTGTCGTTGCTCTTGACCACCGTCCACGGAGCCTCGGCTGTGTCGGTGTAGAAGAACATCGCTTCCTTCGCCTCGGTGTACGCCTCCCACTTGTCCAGCGACTCGATGTCCATCGGGCTCAGTTTCCACTGGCGTACCGGGTCGACCCGGCGGATGATGAACCGCGTGCGCTGCTCGGCGCGCGTCACCGAGAACCAGAACTTCGTCAGGTCCAGCCCGGAGCGGATCAGCATGCGCTCGAACTCCGGTGCCTCCCGCATGAACTCCTCGTATTCCGCCTGCGTGCAAAAGCCCATCACCCGCTCCACGCCTGCGCGGTTGTACCAGGACCGGTCGAACATGACGATCTCGCCTGCCGCGGGCAGGTGTGGCACGTAGCGCTGCAGGTACCACTGGGTCTGTTCCCGCTCGCTCGGCTTTGCCAGCGCCACGACCTGCGCGCCGCGGGGGTTCAGGTGCTCAGTGAACCGCTTGATGGTGCCGCCCTTGCCGGCCGCGTCGCGGCCCTCGAACACGATCACGATGCGCTGTCCGGTGGCCTTCACCCAGTTCTGCAGCTTGACGAGCTCGATCTGAAGCGGGCGCTTCTCGTACTCGTACTGCTGCCGCGGCATCCGCTCGTGATACGGGTAGTCCTCGCGCCAGGTATCTACTGTCCGGCCGTCCGGCCAGCGCAGGACGGGATCGTCGTGCTCGTCGTCGTCGTCCACCGTCAGGCCGGCCAGGAGGTCTTGGTCGGACGCCCAGTCCGCCGGCAGCGCGTTGAACTCATCGGTGGGTTCACTGGTCATGTCACTAGCACAGCACATCCCGGTCATCTGGTCACCAGCAGGCGGTTTGCCGCTCGCGCAGAACCCGCCGTCGGCCAGGCCTTGGCGGGTGCCGGGCATGGCGTCGGGGACCTGACTTCACAGCTTGGCTATAGCAACCGATGCATATAGCATTGGATGCATGGCAGGTTTGTACGAGGTTGAGATCGAACCGGAGGTGCGGTCCTGGCTGGCCGGGCTGGGCCACCGCGACTTCGGCCGCGTGGACTTCCTTGTCGGCCTGCTTGCTGACCACGCCGAAGATCTCGGTGAGCCTTACACCCGCCACCTGGGCGGCAAGGTCAGGGAGTTGAGGTTCCACCTGTTACGCCAGCAGACCAGGGTCACCTATTGGCTGGCACCGGGCCAGCGGGTGATCTTACTGACAGTGTTCCCCAAGACCCGCAGCGCCGAGACTGCCGAGGTAGCCCGTGCCTTGCATGCCCAGAAGATCTGCGAAGCCGAACATGGCACGGCCCACCAGGTGTTCGACCGGGAGGTGAACTGACATGACCGCACGACACTCCTCCTACGAGGAACTCGCCGCCCAGCGCCGTGACAGTGACGAGTACCGCGAGGGATACGCCGAAGCCCGCCGGGCGTTCCTCATCGGCCAAGCAGTCCGCGAACGCCGCCTGGCCCTGGGACTGTCCCAGGTCGAACTCGCCGCCCGCGCTGAAATGACCCAGCCTGCCCTCTCACGCCTGGAAGCCGGCGGTGTCGTCCCCACGATCCCGCTGCTGGAACGAATCAGCGCAGCCCTCGACGCTGACCTCATCGTCGAAATCGCACCCCACGCCGCCTGAACCGCCGAGCAGGCAGCCACGCGGATCGGCGGCTCGGGCGCGTCGAGCGCAGTGTGGACTTCTGACCGAGCGTGATGGAGCGAGCTAGTTGTCGTCCTGGTGGCCGGCTGACGAGATTGCCGCCGGGCGCAGCGCTTGTGGTGGACCTTGGCATAGATAGACGCGGACAGCCGGCTGTAGCGACCGTGGTTGCCGCCACCATGGTTGTCAGGGCAATCTGAGTGAGCCTGCAACGCTATGGAAGCACCCCTGCCGGATCGAAGGGCCGCGCCGATGAAACTGCCTCACGTTGACTATGAGGCGCCTAAGACCGTTTCCGAAGCTGTGGAATTGCTGGCTGCGCATCAGGACCAGGCGAGCGTGCTCGCCGGCGGCCAGAGTCTGATCCCGCTACTGGCGCTGCGGCTGGCGCACCCGGCGGTGCTCATCGACATCAACGGCATAGATGAACTGTCCGGGGTGTCGGCCGCAGACGGCTGGGTGGCGATAGGCGCCATGACACGGGAGTACGTTGCCGAGGAATCCGATACCGTCGCCGATACCGTGCCGTTGTTGGCGGCTGCTCTGCCATTGATCGGTCATGAGGCAATCCGCAGCCGCGGCACGATAGGAGGCAGCCTGGCGCATGCCGATCCGGCAGCCGAGCTGCCGGCCGTTGCCCGGGCGCTCGATGCCGAGTTCGTGGTGTGTGGCCCGTCGGGCGAGCGGGTTGTCCCGGCGGCGGAGTGGTTCGAGGGATACCTCACGACGTCACGCCGTCCCGACGAGCTCCTCGTAGAGGTGCGCTTCCCGGCCGCAGGACAGGGCACGGGGACCAGCTTCCAGGAGGTCGCCCGCCGCCACGGTGACTTCGCCATCGCTGGCCTGGCGGCATCACTGACGCTTTCCGGGGGCGCGATCAGCGATGCCCGGCTGGCGTTTGCCGGCCTTTCCGATGTGCCGGTCCGGGCAATCGACGCGGAGGATCTCCTGGTCGGCGAGAGGCCGTCGGCCGAGTTGTTCGATGAGGCGGCCCGTCGTGCGACCGACGATATCGACCCGCCAGCCGACCTGCACGGGTCGGCGGACTACCGGAGAAAGGTCGCGGCCGCTTTGGTACGCCGCGGCCTGCGAGCGGCCGCGGACAACGCCGACGAGAGGCAGTGACTGATGGTGGACATCACCCTGAGGGTCAACGGTGCGGCGTGCACGGGCTCGCCGGAAGCGCGCAAGACGCTGGCGGACTTCCTGCGGGATGACCTCAATCTCACCGGCACCCATCTCGGCTGCGAGCACGGGGCCTGCGGTGCGTGCACGGTCATCGTCAACGGCCGGGCGGTGCGCTCGTGCCTGATGTTGGCGGTCCAGGCCGCCGGCAGCGAGGTAACGACGATCGAGGGCCTCGCACCTGACGGCGGGCTGGGCACGCTGCAGCAAGCGATGTTGGATTCGCACAGCTTCCAGTGCGGTTTCTGCACGCCCGGGATGGTCATGCAGGCTGTAGCGTTCCTCGGCGACCACCCTGACGCCGACGAGCAGCAGATCCGCGAGGCGCTATCCGGCAACATCTGCCGGTGCACCGGCTACCAGAGCATTATCGATGGCGTCCTGCTGGCCGCCGAGCGCAACCGTGAGCGCTGAGCGAGGGAGCGACCATGGCAGCAATTGCGGCTGAGCGCTACACCGGCGCCAGCATCAAGCGCTCGGAGGACCCGCGCATCCTTACCGGCGCAGGCCGGTACGTCGACGACATCAAGCTGCCGGGGATGCTGCACGCTGCGTTCGTGCGCTCGCCACTGGCTCACGCTCGTGTGCTCTCGGTCGATGTCTCGGCGGCGCGGGCGCTGCCCGGAGTCGCCGCAGCGCTCACGGGAGCAGAACTGGAAGCGATGACGGTCCCGGGGCCGGATGCGCTCATGGCTCTGATGGGCGGCGCAGGGCCCACCCCGGAGTTCACCCTGCTTGCGACGGACAAGGTGCGCTTCGCGGGCGATCCCGTGGCGGTCGTCATAGCCGAGAGCCGTTACGTCGCCGAGGACGGCTGCGAGCTGGTGGAGGTGGAGTATGACGAACTGCCTCCGGTCACGAATGCGTCCTTCGCTCTCGATCCGAGCAGCCCGCCGCTGTTCGCCAATCTGGGTGACAACATCGCCCGCCCGCACTCGCGCAGCGAGTTCGGTGACGTCTCGGCTACATTCGCTAATGCTGATCGAGTTATCGACTTCCGCATCGCCGTGCACCGCCACCAGAACGTGCCCATGGAGGGACGCGGCTGCGTCGCGAGCTACGACGCCGACCTGGGTGTCATGACCGTATACGCGGCAACGCAAAGCGTTCACGTCAGCAAGATTGCCGTCGCCATGCGCCTCGGTATGGAGCATGACAAGGTGCGCGTCCTGGCCGGCGATATCGGCGGCTCATTCGGCCTGAAGATCGGCGCATCACGGGAAGAGCTCGCAGTTGCGGCTGCTTCACGTGCTCTCGGCCAGCCGGTTAAGTGGGTCGAGGACCGCGGCGAAAACCTCACAACGTCAGGACAGGCACGCGAGGAAAGCTTCGACGTCCGGGCTGCTGTCAGCAACGACGGCGACCTGCTTGGGCTGGACGTGAAGATGGTTATCGACACTGGCGCATACCCAGGTATGGGCACGATGGTTCCGGCAATCGTGGAGGCGATGCTGCCGGGTCCGTACAAGCTCGCGGCCCTAGGTTTCGAGTCGACCGCGGTCACGACAAACAAGGCATCGTACGTCGCCTATCGCGGCCCGTGGGCGTCCGAGACGTTCGTGCGGGAACGCGTCCTCGATCTCGTCGCGAAGGATCTCGGCCTCGATCCGCTCGAGATCCGGCTGCGTAACGTCGCCCCGCGCACCGATCCGCCGGCCATCATGATTACGGGGCGGCCGCTGGTCGGAGTCACTACGCGGGAGTCACTGGAGCGGATCGCGCAGCTCGTGGACTTTCCCGCGTTTCGGCGCCGGCAGGCCGAAGCACGAGCCCAGGGTCGTTACCTCGGCATCGGCGTGGCAACGTTCATCGAGGCCGCTCCCGGCCCGCGCTCCCCGGAGGGGCCCAGCGGCCCGATGGGCACGGAGTCCATGCGCCTCCGGCTCGAGGAAGACGGCATGGTTGCGCTGTTCACCGGCCAGATGCCGCACGGCCAGAGCCACCAGACGACCCTTGCCCAGATCGCCGCCGACGAGTTCGGCGTGCCGTTCGAGCAGGTCCGCGTTGTGGTCGGCGACACCGACGTCGTCCCGTTCGGACTGACCGGCGGCAGCCGGTCGGCCACCATGACCGGAGGCGTGGCCCTGCACGGCGCTCGGCAGCTCAAGGCCAAGGTGCTCGATTTCGCGTCGCATCTCATGGAAGCCAGCGCTCAGGACCTCCAGATCACCGATGGCCAGGTCTGGGTGCGCGGTGACCCAGCGAGTGCCATCCCGGTGGGCGAGGTTGCGCGGCGTGCGGCATCGGGTCAGTTTGGTTCCGACGTGGACGCCAATCTCGAAGTCGAGGCCGCGTTCGACGGCGGCGAAGGAGGATGGTCCGGCGGGAGTCACTGCGCCATCGTCGAAGTCGACGCCGAGACCGGCATTGTGACGGTGGAGCGGTACGTCGTCGCAGAGGATTGCGGCGCGCTCATCAACCCCGCCATCGTCGAGGGTCAGATCCGAGGCGGCGTCGCGCAGGGCATCGGCGCGGTGCTGCTCGAACGATCGGCATATGACGAGGACGGCAACTGCCAGTCAGCCACGTTCATGGACTACTTGGTGCCGACCGCCTGTGATGTTCCCCGCATCGAGATAGAGCACCTCGAGACCGTGGCCCTCGACGCCGACGTCAACTTCCGCGGCGTGGGCGAGGGTGGCATGATCGTCGCGCCAGCCACGGTAGTGAACGCAATTGAGGACGCGCTCTCGCCCTTCGGCGTGCGGATCTATGAGCAGCACCTACCTCCGGCTCGCATCCTGGAGTTCGTTACCGCGGTGGACCCGGGCCAGTAAGTTGCGGGCGACTGAGGCAAAGATCCATCGTCGTGAGAGATCTCCTTGACACCTGGCATGGCGTCGTGGCCCCATACCGTCATCGTACCCGTACCCGGATCAGCTCCGGTCTCGGCCCGCTTTCTGACCGCGACGCCAGCTGCGCTGTTGGCACGCATGGCCGGTCGCGGCGAGCGCGACCGGCCATGCGACGGCCCAGGGCTCAGAACAGCCGGTACGAGCCGATGACCGTCATGTGCTCCACAGTCGGCGGCTCCGCATACCACTGCTTGAGGTTCTCCAGGAGTTCCGCGTACGCGGGAAACGTGCGCAGCGGGTGCTCCTGACCGGGCTCAAGCTCCAGGAATGCAAGAAGTGTGACGCCGTCGCTGAGCCTGCTCGCGGCGTACCGGACGTCTGCTGGGCGCGCCTGCTCGAGCGCCTGGAAGACCTTTTCAGTGGCTGCCTGCGCGTCGGCGACGTTTTCTTCCTTGATCTTGGCGCGCACCATCATCACGTTCATTGACCGATTTCCTTCCGTGCCGGAGTGGACTCTGTCAGGGCGACGAACGAGCAGCCGCCCGGGGGACAGCCCGGGTCAGAGCTGGTCGAGCCGCCGGGTCAGGAACCGCCGCTCGGGGGCCGAGGTGGCCAGCTGCAGCGCCCGGCGGTACGCCGCCTTGGCCTCGGCGTCGCGGCCCAGGCGCCGCAGCAGCTCGCCGCGGGTGGAGTGGAAATACAGGTAGCCGTCCAGGTCGAGGGCCTCGACGGCGCGCAGCGCCGCGGTGGGGTCGCCGGCCTGGGCGACCGCCACGGCGCGGTTGAGCTCGACCACCGGGGAGCCGGTGAGTTCGGCCAGACGCCGGTACAGCTCGGCGACCTGCGGCCAGTCGATCCGCTCAGCGGTCTGCAGCGACGCGATCGCCGCCTGGACGACGTAGGCGCCGCGCCCGCCCAGCGCGATCGCCCGGTCGAGCACCGCCCGCCCCGCCGCGATCTGGGGCATGTCCCACAGCGACCGGTCCTGATCGTCGAGCAGCACGAGATCCTCGCCGGCGAACCGGGCCCGCCGCCGGGCGTGGTGGATCATCATCAGCGCGAGCAGCCCGTGTGCCTCCGGCTCGTCCGGCATGAGCGCGGCGAGCACCCGGCCCAGCCGGATAGCTTCGGCGGCGAGGTCGACCCGGCCGCTGTAGCCCTCGTTAAAGATCAGGTAGATGACGGCCAGCACCGCATCGAGGCGGTCTGCCAGCAGGTGCGCTCCGGGAACCGCGAACGGGATCCCGGTCGCGGTGATCTTGGCCTTGGCGCGGGACAGGCGGCGCTTCATGGTCTCCTCGGAGACCAGGAACGCCCGGGCGATCTCCGCGGTCTCCAGGCCACCAAGAGCCCGCAGCGTGAGCGCCACCTGCCCGTCCAACGGCAGCGCCGGGTGGCAGCAGGTGAAGATCAGCTCCAGCCGCTCGTCCTTGATCACGGTCTCGCCGGACTCGTCCATCACGGCCTCCGGTGCCGGCAGCAGGTGGATCTTCCCGGCCAGGGTGCGCTCGCGGCGGATCCGGTCGATCGCCCGGTTGCGGGCCGTCGTGACCAGCCACGCACCCGGGTTGGCCGGCACCCCCGACGCGGGCCAGCGCTCCGCCGCGATCGCGAACGCCTCGGCCGCCGCGTCCTCGGCCCTGTCGAAGTCACCGAGGAACCCGACCAGAAAGGCCAGCACCCGGCCCCACTCGTCCCGGAAGACCTCCTCCAGCACGCTCAGCGCGCCACCACCGGCCTGACCTCCACCACGCCGCCGAGCCGGGCGGCCGGGATGCGCGCTGCCAGCTCAATCGCCTCATCCAGGCTGGCCGCCTCGACCAGGTACAACCCGCCGAGCACCTCCTTGGTGTCCGCGAACGGGCCGTCGGTCATCAGCGTCCGGCCACCAGCCACCCGCACGCAGGTCGCCGTCTCGGCCGGCTGCAGCTGCACCCTGCCGACGCACCGGGCGTCCTCGGCCAACGCCAGAAACTCGGCGCGCGCCGCCGCACGCTCCGCATCCGGCAGCGCCTCGTCGTAACCGGGCTCGGCGTAGATCGCTAGGGCGTACTGCATCGCAACCTCCGCAGTCAGTGGCTCTCACCTGCACGACGAACGAACAGCGGCGCAGGGGACACTACCGGGCCTGCCGTCGGTGCGGACGGTGGTGATCCAGAACAGCTCGGCGGCCTTCAGTGCTGTGCGTGTCTGGCTCCAGGGCGTGGTCGCCGAGCCGGGGTCGCTGAACCGGGTGTCGATTCTGGTGGCGGGCTGGCTCATGGTTCGGTTTCCTCCTTCGGGCTGCAGGGCCCGCGCCTGGCGGGGCTGGCAGGTCATGAGAACGCCTCGGAGACAAGCTGGCCGATTTTCGCGGCGGCGGTGAAGTCGCCGGTGATGAAGCGGTTGCGCATGGCGCAGCGGCTGTTCATCACCCAGCCCAGGTGGCGGGCCAGTTCCCGGATCAGTTCCGCAGGGCGCCAGCGCTGGCTGCTTCGCTGCGGGGCCGGCGCCGCCGCCTTTGCGCTGGCCTCACCACAGGTCGCCGCCGGTGAGTACGTAGAGGAACGGCACGAGCGGGATGAGGCTGAAGATGGCCCAGGCCAGCTTCCAGCCGCCCGCCATGTCGCGGCGGGTAGCCAGGTCGATCCAGATGAGGACCACGGCGATGGGATGCAGGAAACAGAGCAGGAGCTCGAGGATCTTCTTCATTCCCTGAACTTACCGGGGCCGGCGTGAGCGCGGTCGTGCCGGCCCGCCTCCGTCTCATGGGGACGCGATGGCCTCGAGGCGGCCACCGCCACCGGCGTGTGGATCCGGAACACCTGGTGGTCAGCAGCACCAGCCCGGCGTATACCCCGACCAGCAGCCCGGTCACCACCGCATAGGCCAGCGTCCGGGAGATCAGCCGGTCGATGTCGAACAGGCGGTACCTCAGGACCGCCACCCCGAGGCTGGCCGGCAGCGCGGCGATCGCGATCGTAGCGACCTGGTCCGCTACCTGCAAGATCCCGTGACTGTCCGCGAGCCAGAGGGTGCACGCTCCGGCGACCATGCAGACGGCGGCGCCGCTCATCAGCCATTTCAGCTGCTGACGGCGCTCGCTGGCCGAGCGCCGGTAACTGGCCGCCTGGCCCAGGGCCTACCCGGTCATGCCGCAGATCAGTCACCCCAGTCGTGACTGGACCATGGTTCGCCGTGCTCGGTGAGGGGCTAGCTCAGATAGTCAGATGGCCGGGAAAGCGATGAACTCTAGGGCACGACTATCAGGGGCACCGGTGAGTGGCGGGCCAGGCTGACGGCGACCGAGCCGACGACACGGTGCGTGACAAGAGACGAACTCCCGACTACGACCACGACGGTGGCGTGGGGGTGGGCAGCGTGGATGTCGTTGGCTGCCGCGATCAGTTCTTCTGTGATCAGGCCTTGGCGCCGCTCGAAGCCCCAGCTCTGCTCGTGGCCGCGCAGTTGCTCGCCAGCCGTGGTGCGGAGTTCCTGCTCGATCTCGTCGAATCCTGTTTCCAGTTCGGCTACGGCGCCGGGCGACAGTGCGGCCAGGCTGGACAGGTGAGCCACATACACCACCTCAATCCGGCCCGTCCGGCCCTGCAGCAGGCGCACCGCGGCGTCGAGCGCCCGGCTGGCGGGAGGAGATCCGTCGTAGCCGACGACAAGGCGCAGATCCGTCGCGGGCGGCGTGGTAGTGCTCATCGAGAGCGAGGATAGCCCCTGTGCCCTGGCCCGGGCGGGCGTACCGGGGCATCCGGCCTACCGGAAGGTCGGCCCGCGTGGTTCCCTCTCGATGATTGGTGTTCGGCGCGTTTGACTCGATCGTGCCGGGGTTCGGTACGTGCCCCAGGCCTTCAGCGAGACGCCCAGCCGGGATAGCTGGCTCGCTGTCACTGTTAGCGGACCGGCGTGGCCGCCGATTGGGGAACCGGGGTCACTACGGGCGAGCAGCTGCACAGGGCCACGGGAATCGCTTCGAACGCTGGTTGCGGGGCGAGGGCGGCGTGCGATGGGGCGGGAGCGGGGGCGGCGGCAGCCGGGGCGGTGGCGGCGGCGTTCCTGAGCTCGGTAAGTCGGCGCTTCGACGGCAGCAGGACGATCGCGAGGATGAAGCCAAGCCCGAGCAGCGCTGCTGACACGGTGAAGGCGACAGTGTAGCCGTGGGTAGCCGCGACCGCCGGTGCCAGCGGGCTGGTGTGATGGCTAATCAGGTAGCTGGCCGTCGCACTCAGCGCGATCGTGCTGAGTGCGGATGTCCCGATCGAGCCGCCGACCTGCTGCATCGTGTTGACCAGCGCGGAGGCGACGCCGGAGTCCTGACGCGCGACGCCGAAGGTAGCGGTGTTGATGGCTGGCGCGAAGATCATGCCGAAGCCCAGGCCCAGGATCAGCAGGGCGGGCAGCACGGCGCTGGCGTAGCTGGAGGTCACGGTGATCTGGGTCAGGTACGCCATCCCGCCGGCACCCAGCAGCATGCCGGTGGCGATCAGGACCCGCGGCCCTAGCCGGGCCAGGCCGACGATGCTGGAGAGGTTGGAGGTGATCAGGATGCAGGCGATCATCGGCAGGAACAGCAACCCGGTGGCCAGCGGGCTTTCTGCTTTAACCACCTGCAAGTAGTAGGTGAGGAACAGAAAGGTCCCGAAGATCGCGATTCCCGATATGCCGACCGCGACGTAGGAACCGCCCCGGGTCCGGTCCAGGATCACCCGCAGCGGCAGCAGCGGGTGACTGGCACGCTGTTCGGCGAGCACGAACCCGGCGAGCAGCACCACGCCCCCGGCCAGGGAGCCGATCGTCAGCGCGGCCGTCCACCCGGCGGTCTCGGCATGGGAGCAGCCGAAGACGATCAGGAACAGCCCGGCGCAGGCCAGCACGGCGCCGGGCCAGTCCATCCGCGGCCTGACGTCCGGGCGGCTGGTGCGAATCCAGGCCAGGGCGCCGGCCACCGCGATCGCTGCGAACACCAGGTTGACATACAGGGTCCACCGCCACGACAGGTACTGAGTGAGCACGCCGCCGAGGATCAGGCCCACGGCACCGCCGCCGGCGGCGACCGATCCGAACACGCCGAAGGCCCTGCCCCGCTCCCGCGGCTCGCGGAACGTGCTGACCAGCGTGCCCAGGGCAGAGGGCGCGAGAACAGCGCCGAACGCGCCCTGCAGCGCCCGGGCCGCTACCAGCATCGTGAACGAGACGGCGGCGCCGCCGATGGCCGAGGCGACGGCGAATCCGATCAAGCCGGTGATGAACACCCGCTTGCGGCTGAACATGTCCCCGAGGCGGCCGCCTACCAGAAGCAGGCTGCCGAAGGCCAGGGCATACGCCGTCACCACCCACTGCCGGTCACTGTTCGGGAACCCCAGCGCACGCTGCGCCGACGGCAGCGCGATGTTCACGATCGTGGAATCCAGGACCACCATGAGCTGAGCGATGGCGACCACGACCAGGATCAGCCAGCGCCGGTCACCGGGCGCGGCTTGGCTGTCTCTAACGGCAGGAGGCGTGGCAGAAGACATAGACCTATATTCCTCGTACGGCGGGTGGCGACTCCAGGCCGCCTGGGCTCAGGCTCGATCGAATCGTTCAATGCCCAGTTGCGCCGCGCGTTGAACGCCCGCGTCCACAGCTACCGGCACAGAGCGACAGGCCTGGAACATCGGCCCCAGCAGACAGCCAGTCAGGGCACGGTCAGCAAGTGGACTCTGTGAGCGTTATGCAAAACCGGCTAGCGAGTGCAGGCCCGGAGGACCTGCACGAGCGGCCGGTGCAGGTCAGGGCCGGGCTCGGGGCGGGTCACCTGGGCCAGGTTAGGCCAGGGTGCTGCGCTAGGGTGGGCTGGCATACGGGCAATCTGGGTAGTGGCGGGAGGTGCCGTCAATGGCAGGCGGCTGGTTCCGGCCTATTACTCCCAGGCGGGGTGAGCCAGCCGGCCTGGACACCAGCGTGGCGCATATCGCCAGGATGCAGAACTACTGGCGGGGCGGGAAAGACAATTTCGCCGCCGACAGGGCCGCCGCCCAGCATGCTATGGCTGCCTATCCTGACCTGGTGTCGTCGGTCCGGGCTAATCAGGCGTTTTTGGCCCGGTCGGTGCGCTACCTGGCCGATGAGGCCGGCATCCGCCAGTTCCTCGATATCGGCACCGGTCTTCCTGCTGCGGGCAGTGTCCATGAGATTGCCCAGGACGTCGCGCCAGCGTGCCGGGTCGTGTACGCAGACAACGACCCGGTAGTCCTGGCCCACGCCCGTGCGCTACTGACAAGCAGCCCGCCGGGCAGCACCAGCTATGTGGACGCTGACGTGCGCGACACCTCGTCCCTTCTCGAGCAGGCAGCGGCGGCACTGGATTTCTCTGCGCCGGTCGCGGTCATTCTGGTCTCGGTCCTGCACATGATCGAGGACCGCGACGATCCACATGCGATCGTGGCCAGGCTGATGGACGCTGTACCTCCAGGCAGCTTCCTGGCGCTCACCCACGTTGCCTCCGACCTCGAACCTGAGGCGATGGCGGAAATGGCGCGCCGCGTGAACCAGCATGTGGCCCAGCCGACCACCCCACGCGATTATGTAACGGTCATGCGGTTCTTCGGCGATCTGAAACTCGTGCCGCCCGGAGTCGTCCGGGTACCCGAGTGGCGGCCCAGCTCTGCAGAGGCGGCCAGCACCCCCTCGACCCAGTGGGGGGGCGTGGGCCGGAAGGCCTGATGCTGCCCGGCTGGCCCTTGAGCAGGGCCGGCCGGGCAGTGGGTTGGCGTGCACCCGGGTTACTGGTGCGAGCGTCGCGGGCGGAACTTGAGCCAGACCAGGACGCCAATGGCCACCAGCAGCCAGGGGGAGAACAGGATGTGCACGGTGAAGCTGAGGATGGTCAGGGCCACGATGGCGATAAGGACGAGGGCGATGATCGCAGGCATAGTGATCGGTCTCCATTCAGGTTGGGCTGGTGCGGGGGTCAGGGGTTAGCGCGAGCGGTTCTGGCGGCCAGCGATCCAGGCGCTGGCGAGCGGCTGGTCTTCGCCGTCCTGGGGGATCAGCAGCCAGGCGGCGATGTAGAGGACCACGCCGGCGCCGGTGAACAGGGCTAGCGCGGCGATGATGACGCGGACCAGCGTGACGTCGGCGTCCAGGTAGCGGGCTATGCCGCTGCCCACGCCGGCCAGCATCTTGTCGTCGGCGGACCGGCGGAGCTGGCGGGTTGCGGGCTGGTCAGTGATGGTGGCGGATCTTGTTCCTGCAGTGGTTGTGCTCATGTCTCAAGGTTGCCGCCGGCGGTCACCCCAGTCGATCGGGATCAGCCCCGGTTCGCACCCTAGCTTGTATCGGAAAGCATCAGGGTCGACCCTGGCCGCGGTCAGGGTGGCCGGCCCAGCGGACGTCCCGCCGCATCCTCGACATGGTCATCGACGGGATACGAACCGATGGTGCAGCGACAACCAAGCGCGACCAGCGGTCCGCTTTGATTTAGCGGCGGGCGCGGAAGTTTAGCGGCGGGCGCGGAAGAGGGCTTTGCCCGGGCTGGATGGCGCTGGGCTGGTCGAGGAGGGCGATCTCGGCGAGGGATTGCGCCCTGCGGCTGACATGCCGGGGAGAGGTTGGGACAATGGCACGGTGAGTCCGCGAAGCCGCGGGCGCCCGCCTGGTCGTGGCCGGCGCCCGCCAGGCAGGCGCCCGGCAGGAGGCCGGGATGAAGCGCCTGGGCTTGTGCTACGGCCCGGCGAGGAACCCGCGTTCCGCGCCGAAGAGGTGACGGACTGCTGGTTCGACGACCCGGACCCCGCCGACCGGCGATCATGGGCGATGCCCTCCGGGCATGGGACCTACCAGGGACTCGACCTCGAACTGCTGGACCGGGACGACGAAAACGACCTCACGTTCCTGATCGAGGCTCAGCACCCAGAATTCGGGGACGCGCTCCGCAGCCATGAAGACCTGATCGTCGGCGGCGAGCCGGTCAACCCGAGGCTGCACGTAACGATGCACCAGGTCGTCGTGAACCAGTTGCTCGCCGATGACCCACCCGAGACGTGGCAGACGGTTCAGCGGCTGGTCGGCCTGGGCTATGACTGGCACAACATCATGCACATGATCTCTGCGCTGGTGACCGAAGACGTCTACTGGGCGATGAAGGAGCACCGGCGGCCCGATCCGGCCGACTATGCCCGCCGGCTGAACGAGCTGCCCGGCGAGTGGCCGTCAGCACAGGCTCTGAGACGGCGCTGATCGCCTCAGCTGTGCTGGTCTAGGCAGGCCGGGGTGCCGATCTGCCTCTCCGGCCGGTCAGGAAGGCCAGCCCGTACAGCACGCCGATCAGGATCAGCAGCACGTGGTACCCGATGATCAGGGACAGGTACTCCAGTGCGCCGCCGACCATCGCTCCCAGCAGGTTGACGGCGAAGGCCGTGCCCGAGCTTTGCACATCGGCGAACCGCTGGGCGAACACCAGGTTGGCGAGGAATATCGGTGCGAAGGCCAGCGCGCTGGCCGCCAAGAAGCGCGGGATCACCGGCAGCGTGAGCAGCGAGTCCTGGGGCACCACCCAGGCCAGGGCCAGTGCTGCGATAAGGGCGACGTACAGCACGGACGGCCGTGGCAGGCGTACATGCCTGGCGGTCTCGACCGCCAGGTACACCGCGACCAGAACCCCGGCAAAGACGAGGGAGTTCACGAACCAGGTGGTGCCGAACAGCAATGCGAACTGCACGATGTTCTTGGTTTCGAGCAGCAGGAAGGCGGCACCCATGAACGCCAGGTCGATGTAGGACTGCATCCTCTTGAACCGGCCGCCGGCCAGCCGTATGAGCAGCACCGAGCCGACCAGGATCGCCGCGAGCATCCACAGGAAGCTGTTGGGGATGGTGTTGCTCTCCAGGTAAGGGAACGGATGGTCGTCGGTCGCTGGCGCCAGACTGGGACCGTGCCAATACGAAGTGCAAGCCGGCACCGGTCCACCGGGGTGGACGGTGAGCACAGCGAGCACCCGGCCGCCCAGATCCCCGGGCTGAAGCTCAGCACAGGGCGTCCGGTGGAACACGTCCTCAATCGTGGTCGCGTACCGGCTCAGCAGCCACGACTGGTAGTAGTTGTACATCGCGAACGTGCCGCCCGGCGCTAGGTGCGCCTTGGCCGCAGCGACCGACTGCTCGGTGAGCAGGTAGCTCTCCAGCCTGAGGGCAGACTGCCCGGCCAGCGCGGTCATCGAGTCGGGCAGCGCGAACAGGATGAGGTTGTACCGCTGGTGGGTGTCCTCCAGGTAGGCACGGCCGTCATCGATGTACCTGGTGACCCGGCCGTTCTGGTAGGGATGGTCCGGATGTTCCTGGCCAACCCGAGTCAGCAGCAGCGGATCGATCTCGACGGCGTCAACGTGCCTGGCTCCCTCGGACAGGGCGACCGCGACATCGTTGCCTGTCCCAGCTCCGATGATCAGGACGTTGCCCAGGCTCGCCGGGGTGACGTGCCGGTACGGGTAGAAGTAGAAGGGCTGGCTGCGGCGCATGTAATTGAGCGAGACGGCTGTCTGGTAGGGAATGTTGTTCGCGTGCACCGCGATCGCGGGCGCGCCCGCGGCGTGCTTTTTCTGGATGGTCAGCTTGTTGTACGGCGACCACATCTGCCCCGGCGTGAGCGATTCCGCCCCGAGCAGCGCGATGATGAACGCCACCGCGCAGAGCTGCCACCACCGGACCCGGGGCAGCAGCAACACCACCAGGCCGACGCCAGCGACCAGCGCCCAGGTAACCGGCGGCTGGTCGAGGAAGGACAGCAGCGAGAACGCCGCAATGCCGGCCAGGCTGCCCAGGATGTCCAGCCGGTAGGCGTTCAGCGGCGGGAACGTGACGAAGATCCGCGCGACGGCCTGGCCAATCCCTGTCATCACGGCCACGACCAGAACGAACACGATGGTGAGACTCAGCGGCTGAGGCAGTGCGTTCGTGCCGTCCCAGCCACGGAACGGGTTAGGCCCGCTGAGGGTCGCCAGCACCACGGGGAACGCGAGCACAAAGCCCACCAGCACCAGCAACGCTACCGGCGTCCAGGCGACGTAGTCGCGCCCGCCGCGGGCGTTGAGGAAACCGATCCCGATCCCGAGGAAGCTGGCGAGCAGCACGAAGTTCGAGGCGGTGTTCACGAAGACGTTGTTCGCGCCGACCCACCGGATCAGGGCGAGTTCCACGAACAGCATCAGGAAGCTCGCGAAGGCCAGCCTGGCTGGACTCGCGGGTTGTCCCGCGCGCTCACTGCCCCCCGGAGCCCGGATGGTGGTAGTGGCTTCCCGCGCTGGAAGCTTTCCGGCATCCACCCAACCCACCGTAACGACCTTGGCCAGCGCACAACAGGCCAGGGTCGGGAAGAAACCCGTCAGCTCTTATCACGCTGAGTCGCGGATGATGACGTACCCGGGCGGGTGAGCCAGGTCAGCGGGTTCGAGTCCGAGGACGGCGCGGGCGGCCTGGCGTCCGTGGGCTTCGGCGTCGACGTGGATGGTCGTGAGCGCGGGCGTGGTCAGGGCGCCGTACTCGATGTCGTCGAATCCGATGACGGCCAGGTCGCCGGCCTGGCCGCGGGGCCGGCCGCCCAGGTCCGGCCGCCAGCCCAGTCCGGCCGCCAGCCCAGGTCCCGTTGACTACCTGGGCGGCGTAGGTCAAAGACGGTCCCGCCGGTGCTGCAGGAACGTGCGCTCGGCCTGATTGGCGGTGCGAGCAATAGCCGTGTCGTAAGCGGCGATGGCCTCCTCGCGCTGGCCGAGCCTGCGCAGCAGGTCGGCCCGAGTCGAGTGGAACAGGTGATAGTTGTCGAGGCTGAGCTGGTCGGCGAGGCCGAGTGCGGCCGCAGCACCGTGCACTTCGGCCACGGCGACACAGCGGTTGAGGGCGACGACCGGCGTTGGGGCGACCGCCATCAGCTGGTCATACAGTGCGAGGATCTGGCGCCAGTCCGTCTGCGCGGCAGTGCGCGCATCGCTGTGCACGGCGTTGATCGCAGCCTGAAGCTGGTAAGGCCCGGGGCGGTTACGGCGCAGGCAGGCACGGACAAGATCCTGGCCTTCGCTGATCATGGCCTGGTCCCATTGGCTGCGGTCCTGCTCAGCCAGCGGGACCAGCGCACCGCTGGGCCCGGTCCGGGCCTGGCGACGGGCCTCGGTGAGCAGCAGAAGGGCGAGCAGCCCAAGGGCCTCGGGCTCATCGGGCATCAGCGTGGCAAGTAGCCGCGCCAGGCGGAGAGCCTCGGCACACAGTTCGGTCCGGATGAGGTCCTCGCCAGCCGACGCGGTGTACCCCTCGTTGAAGACGAGGTAGATGACTGCGAGTACCAACGGCACCCGGTCGGGCAGCTCGGCGTCGCCGGGTACGCGATAGGGAATCCCGGCCGCGCGGATTTTCCGCTTGGCCCGGACCAGGCGCTGGGCAATGGTCGGTTCGGGCACCAGGAAGGCGCGGGCGATCTCGGGTGTCTGGAGCCCGGCGATGAGCCGCAAGGTGAGAGCGAGCTGGGCTTCAGCGGCCAGGGCCGGGTGACAGCAGGTAAAGATGAGCCGGAGGCGGTCGTCAGGCACTGGTCCCACCTCTGCTGGTTCTTCGTCGGCATGCATCAGGGCCGCCTCGGTCTCCCGGCTGAACCGGGACGACTCCCGCCGGAGGCGGTCGACTGCCTTGTTACGGGCCGTGGTGACGATCCAGCCGCCCGGATTGGGCGGTACACCCGTAGCGGGCCAGCGCTCGGCGGCCACGGCAAAGGCCTCCTGGACCGCCTCTTCGGCGAGGTCGATATCGCCGAAGAGGCGGACCAGGGTAGCCACGGCCCGTCCCGCGCTCTCCCGGTAAGCCCGTTCGACGGCAGCGGCGTCAGCGCGCGGCATGCGCTACTGCTCGGGTATCTCCTGGAACGGCCGGACCTCGACGGGCCTGCCACAGGCAGCTGATCCTTTGACCGCCCAGCCGAGGGCCGCATCCAGGTCGGCCGCCTCAATGATCCAGACGCCGCCCAGCTGCTCCTTGGTCTCGGCGAACGGCCCGTCGGTGGTGACCACCTGACCGCCCTGAGCACGAACCACGGTGGCCGTGCCGGGCGGGTGCAGACCGCCAGCAAAGACCCAGGCCCCAGCCGACTGGAGTTCCGTGTTGAACTTATCCACTGCCGCGTAGGCCTGCTGCATCTCCTCGGCCGACGGAGCAGGTTCTCCTTCCACCATGTGCACGGCGAGCAAGTACTGCTTCATGACGTCCTCCCTTTCATCAGGCCGGCCCCCGGCCGGCCCCTTCACCTCTGTTGACGAACCGGGACCGCTGGAATCGACAGCCCAGGGAAGGTGACGGGCTGGGTGGCAGCGAAGGAGCCGGGGGCGCGGCTCCCGGCCTGCTTTGACGTGCCGGCCGGGCAGGTCCAGGCCGCCATAGGCCGCGGCAAGTACGCAGCGTACGGTGCCGGGACCCGGGGCACCAGGTCTGCGTTGCTGATGCCCGATGGGCGAACGCGTTCATATGGCCCAGAGGGCTTCGGTGGGTGACATGCGGGCGGCGCGCAGTGCGGCAAGCAGGCCGGCGATGCCGCCGATAGCGAGGGCTGCGCCGAGGCCGCCGCCCCAAGCTAGCGTGGGCACCACGACAGCCCAGCCTTGAGCAGAGGCGTACACGGCGGTCGATAGCACTCCGATGGCGACCCCGACCGCGCCGCCCAGGAGAGCGAGCAGGATGGCCTCGGTCAGGAACTGAATGCGGATATGGCCCTTCGTGGCTCCGAGCGCCCGGCGTAGCCCGATCTCCGGGCGGCGCTCGAGAACCGAGATGATCATGATGTTGGCGACGCCCACCGCGCCGACGAGCAGCGCCACGGCCCCGAGGCCGAGAAACAAGCCATTGAGTGCGGACTGGGCGTCGGCGCGCGCGACGAGCGCCTGGGCAGGCTGGCTCACGTCAACCTGGTTCGGAGCCTCAGGATTGGCTGTCGCCGCGAGCAGCGACTGCACCGAGTCAACCTGGCCGGTCTGAGCGCGCACATAGATGGTGGAGGGATGCCCGTCGGCGCCGAGATAGGCCTGCGCGGCGGGGTAGCCGACGAGCACGGAAGTGTCGATGTCGGGGGGTCCAGCTACGCCCGGGCGGTGGGCTCCACGTGCAGGTGTTCTTCCCCGCACCGCGACCGGGCGCGAACAGCCAGCGCGACACCAGTACGCAGGCCGGCCCGCACGACCGGCTGTGGCGCATATCCCGTTCACCGATCGTGAGATAGGCGCCGCCGGGACGGCTGGGGCTGCGCCGGAGCCGGGCAGGCCGATGAGTTTTCCCGCTCGGGCAGGTCGTAGGAGCAACACTGGTCGTAGGAGGAACAGCAGCAAGTGCCGGAGGTGGAGATGAGTACTGCAACAGCAACGGGGATCCGCCAGATCAGCCTGGTATGTGTACCAACGCCCGACCAGGACAAGGCGATCGAGTTCTATGAGTCGCTCGGTTTTGAAAAGCGCACCGACACCCCGTTCGGCGGCGGCTACCGCTGGATAGAGGTCTACCCGCCAGCGGGGACGACCGGGATCGCGCTGGCGCCGCCGCCGCCGGGAACCGAAGTCAAGCCGGCTGAGACCGGGATCACGCTCACCACGGGCGACATCGATGCCACCCATGCGGCTTTGAAGTCCCGCGGCGTGGACGTGGACGCCGAGGTGGCGCGGATGGGCGGCCCGGTGCCGCCGATGTTCTGGCTGCGCGACCCCACCGGCCACTCACTCATGGTGGTCGAGCAGCCCTGACCGCCCAGGGTCCCCAGGTGGGCCGCGGTTTCGCCGATCTCATCGGGCTGTACCGGACCGGGTTCCGAGCGGGTTGCTACCGGAGCCCGGCCCGGTGCACGGCGCTGACGATTGGGGCGCGGCAGACGCAACGGCGCGCGTGGCGCTGGGCAGCCAGATTGCGGTGTGCCCGCCGCCGTGGTGGGGCTGGCGCGTACTCTCCTGCTGAGGTAGGTTCCCCGGATCGTGATTGAGGCGTGATGACCACGATTGCGCGTGTGCTGGCGCCGTTGCGCCCGGCCGCCCGTGTGCTGACCGGTTCGACGTATGTGCTGCTGGGTTTTGATGCGCTGCGGGCGCCGGGTGCGCGGGTGGATCAGGCGGCCCCGGTGCTGGCTGCGGTGCGCACGGTGGTGCCGCTTCCGGCCGATGATGAGCTGGTGGTGCGGGCGAACGCGGCGATGCAGGTGGTGGCGGGCGGGTTGCTGGCGGTGGGCCTAGCGCCGCGGCTGTCGGCGCTGGCCTTGGCTGGCTCGCTGGTTCCCACGACCTGGGCGGGGCATGCGTACTGGACGATCGAGGACCCGGCGGCCCGCAAGGTGCAGCGGATCCAGTTCCACAAGAACATGGCCATGATCGGCGGGCTGCTCTTCGCCGCACTCGACCAGCCCCACGCCCACCCACACCAGCGCGACATCCCCAGTGTCTTATGCAAAAGTCGCGTTATGCACATCAACATCCACCGCTACCGTGGCCCTGACCTGCACCGGCCGCTCGTGCAGGTCCTCCTGCCTGCACTCGCTAGCCGGTTTTGCATAACGCTCCCAGTCAGCAATAACGCCGGGCCCGGAGTGGTCACCGGCGAGCCTAGGACGATGAGGGCGCAGTAGCTTCTTCCGTGGCCACGGGCAGGGCGGCACGTTGCTCGTGGGCCTGGAGGGTGTTCTCCAGATCGGTCTCGATTTCAGTGAGAATACCGCGTCGGCGGCGGCTGACCGCCCACAGCCAGATGGCGCCGAGAAGCATGTACCCCAGGAAGATATACGGGAATATGCTGACCGGGTAGGCCGGTACCGGATAGAAGCTGCCGACTGTCGGTACGAGCAGGCAGAGGAATGCCACGGCGGCGATGATGATGTTCCGTGGCCGCAATTCCCCGCGCTTGGCCAGGTAGCTCGGTGCCGCAATCGAGATGAGGAAATAAGCCAGCAGGAAGCCGAAGGCTGCCAGGGTTCCCGCATCACCGAACGTCGTCAGCGGATTCGTGCTGAGTTCCAGGACCGTCGGCACCAGAAACATGATGGCGATATAGATGGTGATGGCGACGTGCGGTGTCCCGTTCCGGGCGTGGACCGTGCCCAGCCGCCGTGGGAACACCAGGTGCTGCCCCATCGGGTAGATGATGCGCGAGCCGGCGTTCAGGCAGGAGAGGGTGAGCGAGAAGAAGCTGATCATGGCACCCAGTGACAGCGGGATCTTGAAGTAGCTCACGCCGTAGATTCTGGATATCACGTTCAGCGGCGCTGCGATGGAGCCGAGGGGCGTGCTGTAGTGGCGCGTGCCGTACACCTCCACGTAGCCCATCACCACCATGAACAGGCCGGTCAGGATCAGGCTCCAGATCACCGCGCGGGGCACGGTGCGCAGGGGGTTCTTCGCCTCGCCGCCGAGCGCGGTGGCGCTCTCGAAGCCCACCAGGCTGAAGATGCACGCCACCACGGCCAGGCTCAGCCCGTGGAAGCCAACGCCGTTGAGGGTGACCTGGCTGGTGTTGACCGAGAAGCCGTGCCGGAAGAGGACGATCGCCGCGAGGCTCAGGATGCACAGTACCGAGAGGCATTCCAGGATCAGGGTCAGGATGGACGAGATCCTGATGTCCTTGTAGGCGATGTACCAGCAGGCCAGCGCGCTCACCGCGAACAGCAGGACCGGTGCGGGAGCCCGGAGCCCGACCGCGTCGAGGAACTGTGCGGCGAATATGGCGAAGCCGGCCAGCCCGGCCACCCCGATGAAAAGGTACGACCAGATGAGGGTCCATCCTGAGAACACACCCGTGGCCGCGCCGAGCCCGCGGCTGGTGTAGGTGTACATGGATCCCGCGGTGGCCGACCGGCGGGCGAACTGATTCAGGCTGAACACGACGAACAGCAGCATCACCGTCCCGAAGAGATACGCCAGCCAGGTCCCCTGGCCGGCGTTCGAGAAGGCGAGCGGGATAATCAGGACAGCTGTCATCGTGGGCGATATCAGCGCGATCGACTGGGCCAGAAGGGCGGGAAATCCGAGCGCATTGGCGCGGAGCTGGGTGCGGGCCTGGGAACTCCCGCGGGAAGCCTGCTCAGTGATGTTGGCCATAACGCGGTGAGCTCCTATCGTCGCGGCGGCGTGGCGGAATACACCGGTGATTAAGAGCCCGACGACGATGCCAGGGTTGGCACGCGGATACCGGGCAGCCGGAGTCCGCGCTCATTTGTGATTGTTACGAGCAGGCCGAGGTAATGGCAAGATCCCGCATGTTAAGTTTCCGGTCGCCAATGTTACGCGGTCGTGAACCCTGGCTGGTGGGGCCAGTTATCCGCCCGGTGCGACGACTTCGACCCGGTCGCCGACGCGTATAGTGCCCGGAGCATCCGGGATGATGTTCTGCCCGAAGACCAGGTTCTGGCCGAACCGCCGGCGGCGGCCGAGCATGGCCAGCGGCTGCCGGCCACGCTCCCCGGTCTCCTGGTCCGTCGTGGTGACCACGCAACGGCCGCACGGTTTGGCGACCCGGAACGTCACCGTGCCGATCCGGATCCGGCGCCAGCCGTCCTCGGCCCACGGCGGTGAGCCGGTGACCACGACGTTCGGCCGGAACCGGGTCATCGGGACGGCCGGATGGCCGTCCGCGATCAGCCAGCGGCCGAGCGCGTCCAGCGAGCCGGTGGTGGTGAGCAGCAGCGGGTAACCGTCGGCAAAGCTGACCCGGTCATCCGGGGCGCCGAACTCGGGATCGACCTGCCGCCGGGTCGGATCATCCAGGTAGACGAGCCGCACCGGCCGGCCCAGGTAGCCGGAGAACCAGGCGTCAGCGCGGGCCCCGGCCGCGGCGGCGCGGACCTTGGAGCTCCAGACGGTCACCCACAGCATGTCCGCGCCCCGCTCCTCGGCGGGCGGGCGCACGACCAGCCGCGGGTAACCGGCGGCCGACACCGTGAGGCTGTCGCCCAGGCCCGCGTATTCTGCCACGACCCGCGCCAGCGCCGGGTCCGTGCGCTGGGTGATGAACCGGCCGGTGTCCTCGACGATCAGCCACCGGCGGTCGCCGGCCAGGCCCCACGGCTCGACCCGGGCCTGCTGGAGATCGGTCGCCCGCACGGATTTGACCGGGTAGATATGCACCGACGCGAGGTAGGGAGAGCTTTCCACGCTCATCGCAGGCTCCTGACCGCTGTGATGGTGGATGCGCTCCGGTGCGCCGCTGAGGAACAAGCCTGATCAGCCTAATCCGCCCGGCGCACCATCGGCCAGAACCCCGGTCCTGCCGTCAGTCCTCCGCGGTCACCACATGAAACAGCAGCACCCGCCCGCTGGCGTCGGCGAGCACCACGCGGACCGCGTCCCGCTCCAGGTCATACCGCAGCTCGTGCACACCTCACCCCGGACCAAGCATTCCAGACCCGGCACCCGGGGATACCCTCAGCCGTGTGCGCGCCCGGGTCGGCCCGGCGAGTTGGCCCCGGGCCTGGGTTCACAGTCCGGGCAGCACGGTGCTGGTGGCGTGGGCTATGAGGGCGTTGCTGGGCGGTGCGTCCTGGGTGGCCCGGGTGGACATGACGGCCAGGACGATCGGTGACCGGGCTGGTGGCCACAGGATGGCGATGTCGTTGTCGGTGCCGTAGCCCCCGGTGCCGGTCTTGTCACCCACTATCCATTTCCGCGGGACGCTCGCGCGGATACGGCCCGCGCCGGCCTCGTCGCCGATCAGCCACCGCGTGAGCAGCCTCCGGTCCGCCGGGGTGAGCACGGTGCCGAGCACCAGGGCTTCGAAGTCGGAGCCGATGGCGCGCGGCGAGGTGGTGTCCCGGTCGTCTCCTGGCGTGGCCTCGTTGACGGCGGGCTCGGTGTGGTCCAGGCGCGTCACCTGGTCGCCGAGTGAGCGGGCGAACGCCGTGACGCCCGCGGGGCCGCCCAGTTCATGCAGCAGGAGGTTGGCCGCGGTGTTGTCGCTGTCACTGACCGCTGCCGCGCATAGCTGCCCGACGGTCATGCCCCCCGCGAGATGCGCGGTGGTCACGGGTGAGTGCCGCAGTAGGTCGGCCCGGCTATAGGAGAGGTGCTTGCCCAGCTCAGCGGGGCTGTTCCGGTACAGGATCGCCGCGGCGGCCAGCGCTTTGTAGGTGGAGCACATCGGGAACCGCTCGTCGGCGCGGTAGGCCACGGTCGCGCCGCTGCCGGTGTCCCGGGCGTAGACGCCCAGCCGCGCATCGAAGCGGCGTTCGAGGTCGACCAGGCGGGCGGCCACCGCCGGCTGAAGGGGAGCCGGGTGCTGGCCGGCCGGGCTCGCCGGGTTCGGTCTGGGCGTGCTCTTCGAGCACCCAGCGAGCGGCAGCAGCCCGGCCGCTGCTGCGCTCAGCAGCCTTCTGCGTGTCACCAGCCCATCGCCGGCAGCCAACCCGGTCACAACCTTCCCTGGCCCAACAGCCGTCACTGGCGCTGTCATGCGCGTCAGGCTGCCCGGCTATGCTTTGGCGGTTCCTTGGCAGGACTTAAATCGGCAGAACTTAAATCTGCCTGGCCCGGCTCGGCCCCGGGCCCGGCAGTCCTTGTCTGATGCGCACCGGTGTGATGGCCCGGGGGATCTGTTGGCGATGGAATTCCGGCTGCTCGGTGACATCGAGGTGCTGGTCAGCGACCGGCGTATCGATGTCGGCCATGCCCGCCAGCGATGTGTGCTGGCGGTGCTGCTGGCGGAGGCCAACCGCGTGGTGCCAGCCAGCCAGCTGGTGGACCGGGTATGGGGAGAGCGGCAGCTTCCCGCCGACCCGGCCAGCGCGGTGCAGACCTATATCTCGCTGCTGCGGCGGGCGACCGGGGCAGCCGGGAACGTGATCATCGCTCGCCAGGCTCCGGGGTACAAGGTGATCGTTGACGCGGAAATGATCGATCTGCACCGGTTCTGGGACCTGATCAGCCGGGCGCGCGCGGCCAGTGACGATGACGGCGCGGCCACTCTGCTGGGAGCGGCCCTCGGGCTGTGGCGCGGGGAACCATTGGCCGGGCTGGATACCCCGTGGGCCAGCGCGATCCGCGCCACGCTGACCATGCAGCGGCAGACGGCGCAGCTCGATCTCACTGACGTCCAGCTCCGCCGCGGCCAGCACGCCGCGCTGCTGGCCGAGCTCGCGGCCCGGGCCAGGGACCATCCCCTGGACGAACGCGTGGCTGGCCAGCTGATGCTCGCCCTGTATCGCAGTGGCAGGCAGGCTGGTGCCCTGGAGCACTACCAGCAGACCCGGCGGCGGCTAGCCGGTGAGCTTGGCGTTGACCCGAGCCCGCCGCTGCGGCAGCTGCATCAGCAGATCCTCACGGCCGACCCGGGGCTGGCGGTCCCTGTGCGGAGCACGGCGCCGGTACCGTCGCGGCTGGTCGTGCCCGGCCAGCTGCCAGCGCCGCCGCGGTCGTTTACCGGCCGGGCCGGTGAGCTGGGCCGCCTCACCGCGATGCTGGACGAGCCAGCCGAGTCAGGTGACCAGATGGCGATCTCGGTCATTGGTGGCAGCGGGGGAATCGGCAAGTCCTGGCTGGCGCTGCACTGGGCCCACCGGAACCTCGCCCGTTTCCCTGACGGGCAGCTGTGGGTGAACCTGCGTGGCTTTGACCCGGCTGCGGAGCCTGTGCCTGCGGCGGCGGCGGTGCGCGGGTTCCTTGATGCCCTCGGCGTCGACCCGGCCGTCGTTCCCGCGAATCCGGAGGCCCAGGCCGGGCTGTACCGCAGCCTGCTGGCCGGGAAGCGGATGCTGGTGGTGCTGGACAATGCCCGCGACACCGGGCAGGTTGTCCCGCTGCTGCCGGGCAGCCCGGGCTGCACCGTGCTGGTCACCAGCCGCTGCCGGCTGACCGGGCTGGTGACCGGGCACGGTGCGCGCTCACTCGACCTTGACGTGCTCCCCGAGGGTGAAGCGCGGGAATTGCTGCACCGCTACCTCGGCGGGCGGATGGATGCCGAGCCGGACGCGGCGGCGCAGCTGCTGGCCTGCTGCGCTGGCCTGCCCCTGGCGATCAGCGTGGCTGCTGCCCAGGCCGCGGCTCATCCCGGTTTCCCGCTGGCCGTGCTCGCGGCCGAGCTGCAAGAGGCCGCCTCCCGGCTGGACGCGCTGGACAGCGGTGACCTGGCCGCGAGCGTGCGCGCGGTGCTGTCCAGCTCCTACCAGGCCCTGGACCCGCAGCCCGCAGCCGTGTTCGGGCTCCTCGGGCTGGCACCGGGACCCGACATCAGCCTGAGCGCCGCAGCCTCACTCAGCATGCTGCCTGCCACCCGGGTGCGGGCCGTGCTGCGGGACCTCGAAACCGCCTTCCTGATCCAGCAGCATGCACCGGGCCGTTACCGGATGCACGACCTGGTCCGCCTCTACGCCGCCGAACAGGCCAGCCATGATCAGCCAGAGGATGCCCGCACCGCCGCGCTGCGGCGGGTGACTGACTTCTACCTCCACACCGCCTGGGCTGGCGACCGGCTGCTGGCCCCGCATCGCCGGGCGGCAGGCCTCGGCCAGCCGGCCAGCGGCAGTAACCCCCGCCAGCTTGCCGACGAGAAGACGGTACTGGCGTGGTTCGCCGCCGAGCACCCGTGCCTGCTCGCCACCCAGCATGCTGCCCTGGCGCAGGGCTGGCACAGGTCAGCCTGGCAGTTGGCGATGGCCCTGAATACCTTCCACCGGCGGCGGGGCCTCTTCCACGACTGGGTCGCGGCCTGGCAGGCCGGGCTTACCGCCGCCGGGCAACTGGACCGGCCCGCGGCCCAGGGCACGGCCCGCGGTCTCCTCGGCTTCGCCTGCGTCCATGCTGGCAGGTATGCCGAGGCCCTCGGCTACCTAGGCGGCGCCCTTTCCCTGGCCGAGCAGTCCGGCGACCTCACCAGCCAGGCCCACCTGCACATCTTCTTCTCAGCCGCCTGGTCAGGGCAGGAGAATTACCACCGGGCGCTGGGCCACGCCAGCCGCGCCCAGTCCCTGTTCCAGGCTCTCGGTGACCGAGTGTGGGAAGCCGATGCGCTCAGCTGCTCAGCGGGCCGGTACCACGCCTGTCTCGGCCACCTCGGCCAGGCCCGCGCCTGCTGCGAGGCAGCCCTCGCGATGCATCGCCAGCACCGGTTCCGCGAGGGGGAGGCCCGCGCCCTGGACAGCCTCGGCTACATCGCTCTGCGCGCTGGCCAGCACGCCCGGGCGCTCGACCACTACAGCCAGGCCCTCGCGGTCTGCCGCGACCTGGGCGACACCTGCCGCCAGGCCGATACCCAGGCCGCTCTCGCCGCCGCCCACGCCGCTCGCGGCCAGCACGACCAGGCCCGCCATGCCTGGCACCAGGCCCTCGCCCTGTACCAGGCTCAGCACCGTACCGCGGCAGCCATCCGTATCCAGCAGCAGCTGGATACGCTCGACCACCCAGCCTGAACGGCCAATGACCAGCGTCAGTCCGGCGGCGCCCGGGCTTCACCGGCCTAACTGGAGAAGCTAGCCGCCCGGCCCGGCTACCAGGTGACGGATCGTTACCTGAAGGCGGCGATGTTGCGCCCGGCCCATTCGGCGAAGGTCCGGGGCGGGCGGCCGAGGATGTGCTCTGCCTCGGCGCTCACCCGTTGTTCGGCGGCCAATGGCTCGCCGAGGATGGCCAGCGTGCCGTCAACGACTGCCTCGGGCATGAACGGCAGCATCTGCGCCCGGGCTTCGTCAGGGGTCTGCTCGGCGAACAGTACCGGCGTGCCCAGCGCGGCACCGATGACCTGAGCCCGTTCCCGTGGGGTGATCAGCGTCGGCCCGGTGAGCTCGTAGGTGCAGCCGGCGTGATCCGGGCTGCGCAGTACGGCGGCCGCGACGCCGGCGACGTCGTCCGGATCGATGAGCGGCAGCCCGACGTCACCGAACGGTGCCGCGGCCGTCCGCTGCGAACGGATCATCGGCGCCCACGCGTAGGTGTTGGAGTCGAAGCCACCCGGCCGCAGGATTGTCCAGCCCAGTCCCGACTGCCGGACCGCGTCCTCGAACGTCGCCGGATGCCGGTAAGTCGCCGGCCGTGTCCCCGCGCCCTGGGAGGACAACAGGACGATCCGGGAAAGCCCGCTGGCTTTGGCCACATCGAGGAGACCGTGCGGGTCCTCCCCGGCGACGAGGAGGAACAGCGCGTCTGCGCCCTCGAATGCGGGCCGCAGGCTTCCGGGCTCGGCCAGGTCAGCCTGCCACCGCTGGATCCCGGGCGGCATGTCCGCGCCTGCCTGCCGGGACACCGCCCGCACCTGCTCTCCGGCCGCAGCGAGCTCCTGCACGAGCGCCCGCCCGACGTTCCCGGTCGCTCCCGTTACGACGATCATGGATAGCTCCTGTAACTCCGCGGTCTCTGTGACCGGCTCGTTCTCAGTTAGTTAACTAACTAACTCGTGGCCACCATAGCGACGTCAGGGGGCGACTGTCTATAGTTAGTTAGGTGACCAACTCAGCAGGCGGACCTCCGGCCAGTGCCGCTGCCCCGGGCGAGGCCAGTGCCGCTGCCCCGGGCAAGCGGGAGCGCCTGGTGGCCGCCGCGGTTCAGTTGCTACATCAGCAGGGGGTCGAGAAGACAACGCTCGCAGACATCGCGGGAGCGGCCGGGGTCCCGGTGGGAAACGTCTACTACTACTTCAAGACCAAGGATGAGCTTGTCGCGGCGGTCATCGGCGCGCACACGCAACAGCTCCAGGCGATGATCACTTCCCTGGAGCAGCAGGAACGTCCTCAGGACAGGCTCAAGGCCCTCGTGCGCGGCTGGGCGGACCAGCGTGAACTCGCCGCACGCTACGGCTGCCCGTTCGGGACCCTGTCCGCCGAACTCGACAAACGCGGCGATGGCCTCGACCTGGCCGCCGCCGGGGTAATGCAGGCCCTGATCAACTGGGCTGAGCGGCAATTCCGGGCCATGGGCCGGAGCGACGCGCCGGACCTCGCGGTCGCCCTGGTCGCTGCCTACCAGGGAATCTCCTTGCTCACCAACACGTTCCGCGACCCCGGGCTCATGGCAACCCACTGTCACCGTCTGGCGGACTGGATCGACTCACTCGGCTGAAGGGCCGCCCTCCGCGAACCGGCACTCAGGCTGCGCTGCGGCGCTTCATTTTCCGGATGAGCCTTGTGATCAGGTAGATCATCGGTGTCACCTCCCTTGGCCTGTGCGCTCGCCCGGATACAGAGATAGCCGCTGGCACCGCGGCGGGTTCGGGCGGCATTACCCAGCGCTGAGCGTGCGGTCAAGCCTGTCCCCGGTGGCGGTAGCGCCGCGGGTGGCCCGGGCCGTGGCGACGCGGGCTTTGGCCGCCAGGATGCCGGTGCGGCCGAGCAGCATCGCGATGGACACGAAGATGAGGCTGTCCGTCAGGGCGCCGACTGTGACCTGGTTCGCCGCCATCCAGCTGCCCAGCTGGGCGCCGAAGATATGGCTGGCACCGTAGGTGAAGTAGATGCGGCCAGCCGTCACGGCGACCCAGACGGCGGCATACGGCAGGCCAGCCCAGGAAACAGCACGGCCCGCCTGGCTGTCGTACCTCACCCGGATCAGCGCCCCGGCCAGGGCGCCGAGGGCCACCCCGGCCGCCAGCCCGGCGATCTCGAGGAGCAGGCCGTGTCCGGAGGCGGCGGCGCCCTTGAAGAAGAACGGGATGATGATGGCCGCGGCGATGACCGGGCGCAGCAGCCGCATCAGGGTGACCTTGCGGCGGCCCATGTCGGCGGCCAGGACGATGGCCAAGATGACGAGGTTGAGAATCCAGACGCTAGCGTCCATTGGGGGCTCCTTATGAGACCTCAGCTGGGTGCGCGGATGCCGACTATAGACTATGGGTCGAAACGACCCATTGGAAAGGGGGATTATGCCATCACCGGACGAGGGGAGACGTCCGCTGACCGATTTCGAGCAGGTGCTGCTGGGTGTCATCGCCAGCGAGCCGCGCTCTGGGTACGGGCTGAAGAAGATGTTCAATGCGTCGCCCGCCAGCGTGTACCAGCCCAGCGCGGGCGCGCTGTACCCAGCGCTGCGCCGGCTGGAGGGCCGGGGCCTGCTGAGCGCGGAGAAGAAGGTATCCAGCGGACGCCGCGCGCTGCGTCTCTACTACGTAACGCCAGCCGGCCGCACGGCCCACCTGGACTGGCTCCGCCAGCCGGTTGTCCCGGCCACCGTCGCGGCTGACCTCGGCCTGCACCTGATGCGCTTCGCGCTGATGGAGGAGCAGCTGGAGCGTGCGGCGGTACTCGCCTTCCTGAACGACCTGGCCGGCGCGCTCGACAGCTTCGTGTCCGGCATGGAGCACTACCTCGCCTCGGGGGCCCAGTCGTCGCAGCGGCACGCGGAGCTGGCCCTAGAGCACGGCATCGCCATGCACCGGGCCAGCCTTGAGTGGGCCCGGTCGGCGATGGCAGCGCTCGCTGAACCCCCCTCCGGCACCGAAGACGCCGGTGTTCCAGCGCACCGGGCCGCGAGCGGGTTACCTCCCCGGCCGCTCACGGATCGTCCCCATCCGGGCGCTGCCGCCGGCCGCTACGGGCGGCATTACCGGCCGGTGCCGGGACCGGCGTCGAACGACAGGGATTCCCGGCGCGACCGCCGCGGTGACGGCGGCCAGGCGCTCGCGGTCGAGCCGCCAGCCGGTGATCGTGCGGGCCGTCCTGGTCGCGGTGCCGGGCAGCAGGGCCGCGGCCCCATCCCGGCGCTGGATAGCGATACCGCGGACCGGAGCAGGCAGGCCCGGCCCGGGCAGGCCCAGCCCGGACAGACCCGGCCCGGGCAGGGCTTCCCCGGGCCGGGCTTCCCCGGGCCGGCCTGGCCCGGGGAAGCGGGCCGGGTAGACGATGATCTTGTCAACCTCGGCCCACGGGATGAACGTGGCTGGGCTGCGCAGAGCCGCCAGGCTGGTGGGCAGGCCGCCGAGGGTGATGCCCGCGTAGTCGGCGCGGAAAGCGATCATGCGGCAGGCGAGTGCGATCACCCCGGGGGCCGCAAAGAGCACCGCCAGCGCGGACAGGACCACCGGGATCGCGAGAATAACCGCCGTGGCGGAGATGGCCAGTGATTGCCAGCGGAGGCCGAGGCCGAGCGAGAGCAGGCCCAGGGCCAGGCGCAGGGCGGCGCCGCGGGTCGGCCGGTAGCGTTCTTCGTAACAGCCTGGGTCCGGCAGCATGTTCCGATGGTGCATCAGGCCCCCGGCCCGTCGCCAGTACCCCGGCCGCGCCGGGCAGACACGATGGCGCGGGCAGACACGACGGCGCGGGCAGGCCACGGCGTAGCAGGCACGACACCGCGGACAGCCTGGGAACGGGCCTACAAGTTCGGCGCGATGAGGTACTTCTGGCCGGTGGCCTGGCGCCCATAAGCCGCGATGGCGTCCAGTTGCAGGGCCCCGGCCAGCGACACCTGGTCGGTGAAGTGGCAGGCGAAGGTGGTGCCGAGCCCAGTGGCGACCCGCTGGCGCATGGCGGTCACTTTCTCCGGGCCACACTGCTGCAGGAACGGGGTGAGCAGCCAGCCGCCGACGCCCCAGGCCATGCCGAAGCCGCGGGTCAGCTCGGTCGGGCGGCGGTCCAGGCCGCCGTAGATGTACACCTGCTTGTGCACGGCCGACCCATAGCGGCTGAACTCGGCGCCCGCGCTGATCGCCACCTCCATGCAGGTGAGGATCTGGCTGGCCAGCGGGCCGCCGCCGATGGCGTCAAAGGCGATCGTGGCCCCCGTGGCGGAGATCGCCGCGGTCAGGTCGGCCAGGAACGTGCCGGACGTCGAGTCGCACACCCAGGCCGCGCCCGCGGCGCGGAGAAGTTCCGCCTGTGCCGCTGAGCGCACGATGCTGACCAGCGGGACCCGCTCCTCGATGCAGAGCCGGTTGAGCATCTGGCCCAGGTTGGACGCGGCTGCGGTGTGCACCAGGGCCGTATGACCCTCGGACCGCATGGTCTCGATCATCCCCAGCGCGGTCATCGGGTTGACGAAGGACGCGGCCCCGTCCGTGGCCCGGGCCCCTTCGGGTAGTTCGAGGCACGCGGCCGCGCTGACGCAGCGGTACTGCGTGTACATGGCCCCGCCGGCCACCGCCACCACCGTGCCCAGCAGGGCCTGGGCCGCGGCTGAGGAGCCAGCGGCGACCACGGTGCCAGCGCCCTCGTTGCCAGCGGGCAGGGACTGCCCGGCCCGCGCCGCCGCGGCGCGGACGGCCGCCGCCGGGAGCGGAGCCGTGATCACCGGCCGGTCAGCGGTCCCGCTGGCGGTGGCCTGGGTCATATCGGCTCCCGCGAAGAGCAGCCCGAGGTCGGAGGGGTTGATCGGCGCCGCCTCCACCCGCACGATGACCTGGTGTGGCTCAGGAGCCGGGACATCGGCGTCGGCCAGCGACAGCTGCACCGTGCCCGCCGTGGTGACGAGTGAGCGTAGCTGCAGTGCCTGCTTGGGTACCTGAACCGACACCTCGAACCCCCTTCTGCCCGGCGCCCTACGCTAACAGCTGGACCCGGCCTCACCGCCGGGCTGGGCAAGCGCAACGCCGGTAGCCGGGCGGCTGCCGCCGGCTACCGGCGTCCTGGGTGCACGTCCGGGCCAGGCTGCTGTTCGCAGCTGGCCCCGGTGGGTTACTTGGCGTCGGCCTCGACGAGCCGCTCGATGAGGTCGTCCACATTGCCTGACTTGGGCAGCCCGCGCTGCACCAGCAGGTCACTCAGCTGGGCCTTGGGCATGCCCTCGTAGCGCTCGCGGGCCTGCGCGTGCGCCTGCCTGGCCCGCGTCCGCTCGGCCTTGCGGGCCTCCTCGGCCCGGTCCTGCTCGGCCTGGCGGGCATTCTCCGCCAGCTTCTGCTGGGCCTTGCGGGCCTCCTCGGCCTGGTCCTGCTCGGCCTGGCGGGCATTCTCCGCCAGCTTCTGCTGGGCCTTGCGGGCTTCCTCGGCCAGGTCCCGCTGCGCCTTCTCGGCGTGCTCGGCCTGCACCTGGGCGGTCCGCTCAACGGTGGCGGCCCGCTCCCGGACGGTCTCGCCCGCCTCCTCGGCCCGCTCGCGCAGCACGTCGCCCGCGGACTCGGCGCGATCACGGATGGTGCCGGACAGCGTGCCCGCCGCCTGGGCCCACCGCACGGCGAGGCTGCGGTTCAGGTCCACCGTCCGCTGCACGAGGTCGAAGTAGCGTTCCACGGCCGGGACCAGGTCAACCTGGGGCAGGGTGGGAAGCAGGTCGGTCAGCGTCCGTGCGCCCTGCGTCCAGAGGTCTGCGGTCTTCTCGGCCGCGCTGCGCGCGGTGCTCGCCGCAGCGCTGTACTGCCTGGTCATGCTGGACATATCTGTTCCTCGTCCGTCGTCTCGGGTCCCCGTTTGCTCACTATATCAAGCGTTGCGTACTCAGCTACGCAATGGCCGCCGGGTGCCCGCGGCAGCGCCCCGCTGCACGTCACCCGGCCTGCACGCCAGCCTAGCTACCCCCAGCCCGGCGCTAACGCAGCAGCGGCGGGACGGTCCGGGCGTATCCGGTCGCGCCCTCGAAGGCGTGCGCCACGCCGAGCAGCGCCCAGTCCGCCCGGCGCCGGCCGACCAGCTGGAGCCCGACCGGCAGGCCGTCCGGGGTGAACCCGGCGGGCACCGAGATGGCGGGCAGCCCGGTGGCCGAGATCAGGTACGCCGAGGCCATCCAGTCCAGGTACGTCTGCTGCGGCTCGCCGTTGATCTCGTGCACCCAGTCCAGGGTCACGTCGAACGGCGCGACCTGGGTGACCGGGCAGGCGAGCACCTCGACCGTCGGCCGAAGAACGCGCTGATCCGCTCGGCCAGCGCGGTACGCAGCACGGTCGCACGGCTCAGGTCGGCCACGCTCAGCTCCAGCCCGCGCTCGATGTTCCAGGTCACGTTGGGGCCGAGTCGGGCCCGGGTGCTCGCGCAGCAGCGGCCCCAGGACGGTCGCGAACCGGAACGCGCGCCAGGTCCGGAAGACCTCATCGGCGCCGGACAGGTCCGGGCCCGCGTCGGTCACCTCGCAGCCCAGGTCGGTCAGCACCTGCCGGGCCGGGCGCCAGCACCGCGCGCACGGCCGGCTCGACCGGCAGGCCGAGATCGGCGCTCCACGCGACCCTGACGCCGCGCAGGTCCCGGGCCAGCCAGCCGGTGATCTGATCGGCCCGCGGCACCACGCCATCGAGGGCCAGTGGCACGCGTTCGTCGGGGCCCGCCAGGACTGACAGCAGCAACGCGACATCCGCGACGGTTCGTGCCATCGGCCCTTCCACGCCGAGCACATCGGTGACGTCAGCGACGGGCCAGCCTGGCACCCGGCCCGGCGACGGCCGCAGCCCCACGACGTTGCAGAAACTCGCCGGATTACGCAGTGACCCGCCGAGATCGCTGCCGTCGGCGAGGCAGACCATCCGGGCGGCCAGCGCCGCGGCGGCGCCGCCGCTGCTGCCGCCCGCGCTCCGGGTCAGGTCGATACGGGTTACGGGTGGCGCCGAACACCGGCGTTGACGGTGTGCGAGCCCGCCCCGAACTCGGGCGTGTTGGTCTTGCCCAGGCTGATCGCGCCAGCGGCGGCCATCCGCGCGCACCACCAGCGCGTCGCGGTCGGGCACGTGGCGGCGAACAGCGGCCGACCCGTAGGTGGTGCGCACTCCCGCCGTGTCGGCCAGGTCCTTGTGCGCGACCGGCAGGCCGTGCAGCAGGCCCGGCTCGCCGCCGCGGGCCAGCGCCTCGTCCGCGGCCGCCGCCTTGGCTGAGGGCCGTCTCGAAGGACCGGGTGACCACCGCGTTGATGGCCCCGTCGACCGCCTCGATCCGGGCGATATGTGCGGCGACGACCTCGCCGGCCGAGACCTCCCGGCGGCGCAGCAGGCCCGCCAGCGTGACCGCGTCCAGCGCGCACAGGTCCATCTCGCGGCCAGCCCCGGGCTCAGTCGAACGAGGGCTTCTGGTCCCGGGTCCGCTTGAGTTCAAAGAAGCCGTCCGCCTCGGTCACCAGCACTACCCCGTCCCACAGCCGCCCGGCAGCCTCGCCGCGCGGGGCTGGCGTGATGACGGGGCCGAACAGGGCCTTCCCGCGGATGCGGATCACGGGCGTGCCCACGTCCAGGCCGACCTCGTCGAACGCCTCGTGGTGGGAGTCCCTGATCGCCTGATCGAATTCCGTGCTGTCCGCCGCGGCGACCAGGGACTCCGGCAGTCCCGTTTCGGCCAGGGCCTCGGGCAGCACCGCCGGATCTTCCCGGCGGCCCTGGTTGTGGAACCGGGTGCCGATGGCGGTGTACAGCGGCCCGAGCACGCCGGGGCCGCTGTGCTGGGCGGCCGCGGCGCAGACTCGCACCGGTCCCCAGGCCCGGCTCATCCGCTCCAGGTACTCCTCGGTCAGGCCCTTGCCCTCGTGCTGGGTCAGGTTCAGGTAGGCCAGCGACATGATCCGCCAGTCCGCCCGGACCGGCCGGACCTGCTCCACCTCCAGCATCCAGCGGGAGGTGATCCAGGCCCACGGGCACAACGGATCGAACCAGAACTGCACGTCTTCAGGCGTTTCCGGCTGTCCACTCATGCCAGCGGCAACAGCCGCCCGCAGCCATGCATTCCGGCCCGGAACCCCCACCCCGCACAGCTACCGGAGCAGCCGGCGCCCTAGCCGATCGCTATCCATTCGGTGACCGCGGCCGGCCTGCCGTCGCGCACGCACACCAGGCTCAGCGGGCCGGCCGCCAGCTGGTCAGTGGTGAAGCGGCCACGGTCGTCAGCATCGATCCAGGTCGGCTCCGCTCGCTGCTGGCGGACCTGGATGCGTGCGGGCGCGGCCGGGGTCAGCTGGCCGACCAGCCGCCACGAACCGGCCCGGGCGCCCGGCTCGATCTCGATCTCGACGCTGAGGCCGTCGGCGTCGAACACGGCCAGCCGGGGCGCGCTACCCGAGCGGACCGCGGACGGGGCGGACGCCTGCCCGGAATCGGAGGTCAGCATGGCCAGTTCGGCATCCACGGCCCGCAGGCCGTAGCTGGCCTTGGCCAGATCGGCCGACCAGCCGGGTGGCGGCTGGTCCCGGCCGAGCATATTGCGCAGCGCCGCCAGCAATCCGTCGTCGTCCAGTGCGGCCAGGCTGGCCGCGGCCTCGCCGCTCTCGGGGGCTGCGGGGTCGCCGCCTTCGCGGGCGGCGGGGTCGTCAGTGTTCATCTGCCTTCTGCCATGGTTGCGGGTCCATCGGCGGGGCCGTCATGCTGACCTGTGCGGGGGGTACCCCATCATGAGACGGGGCGAACGCGTTAGATACCACCACTGTCAAGCAGTTTTCTGAGCTGGCCCAGGCAGCGCGCGCGGGTCGGCCCGAGGCTGCCCACGGACGTGTGCAGCGCCGCGGCCACCAGGCGATAGGACGGCGGCCCCTCGTCCGGGTCGACGACCAGCGCGCGGAGCACCTGCTGGCACCACTCGCTCAGCCGGTGGAACGCCTGCCACAAGGTAGCGTACTGATCAGCGGTGAGAGCGGGCTGATCCGCCGGGGCGCTGCCGCCGAGCAATTGGTCCATCCGCTCGTCCGCGACGGCCACCGAGGATCGGGACCGGCGCAGCAGGGCCAGGCACTCGCGGCGGCAGGTGGTGGCGAGCCAGCCGGCCAGCCGCTGCGGGTCGCGGATCCGGTCCAGGTTCTCCAGCAGCCGCAGCCAGGTCAGCTGCACGACATCGGCGCCATCATCGTCGCTCAGCCGGTGTCCCCGGCAGATGGACCAGACCAGCCCGGTGAACCGGTCCACGATGTGCTCCCAGGCCCGCGCATCACCCGCCGCCGCCGCCCGGACCCAGCCCGGCACCGGGTCATCCGCGGTTTCCAGATCAACTCTCCCCGGCTCAGGGCGCTTGGCGGTCATCGTCACACCCCCAGGGCAACGAAGGAGCACGCGGTGGCCAGCGTGACCGGGTCACCTGTGCCGGCCGCGTCGGCCCGGGCCCGCTGCAGCGCCTCAGGGAACCCAGCGCCGCTGGCTACGAGCCGGTGCAGTGATCCCATCACCACAGGGGTGACCTGATCGTTCACGGGCACGACGGCGGCCACGATGCCAACCGTGCCCCTCGGCAGCAGGCTGCTGGCCAGGCCCAGCAGCTCATCAGCGCCGACCGCGGCCGCGCGGCCCGCGTCGCAGGCGGACAGCACCAGGCGGTGCGGGGCCCGGTTCATGCCCTCGATGTCGTACACCGTCAGCGGCCCGTCATCCAGCTGCAAGGACGAGAACAGCGGGTTGTCCGTACGGAAGGTCCCATGCGCCACCACGTGCGCCAGCCAGGCGTGATCGAGCGCGCTTAGTACGCGCCCAGCGGTGGCGGCGCCGTCCGCCAGCACGGTGGCCTGGGGATACAGCCCGGCTAGGCAGGTGACCTCGGTCGCGGCGGCGGCCAGGTCAGGGCCGCCGACCAGAGTGACGCGGCGGTGCTCCGGCTCAGCCGCCGAGCTGGCGCGCAGCCAGGCGGCCGCGGACGGGTTGACACTGACCGGCCGCCCGCGCAGCACCGGGAGCAGCCCCCACGGGATGGCGTTCAGCCTGCCGGGCGGGACGATGATCACTGGTTCACCGCCGAGCTCGGCGGCCGCGGGCCCGAGCAGGGACTTCTCCAGCAGGTAGCCGGCGTCGGCCAGCGCCTGGCCGGGATCCGCCACTGGGCGGCGGTCCGCCAGCCGGCGGAGCAGGAACCGCGCGAAGTCCACTTCGCGCGCGGCCTCCGCGGCGCTGCCCACGCTGTGCACCCGGATGGCTGACCGGCGGACGGTCACCGCGTGCAGCAGGCCGTCCAGCTCGACGAGCTCGATCAGCACGGCGCGGCCCAGCGCACCGAGCAGCGCCCGCAGGGTGAACGGCTGGGCCCGCGCCGCGGCCGGGCCGGGCGTGCGCAGGATCCGGGCCCGGACGGCGGCCTCTAGCCGGACCCGTTCCCGCCGCAGCGCCGGGACCTGCGCGGCCGCGACCGGGTCGCGGTCCAGCCGCCGGCTGACCTCACGCAGCGCGGACAGGTCCCGGGCGAGCTCGCTGCCGCCCGGCGGCCTGGCCGGCATCGTCGCGGTGGCGGTGGCCCGCCATCGCTCGCTCCAGGCCAGCAGCTGGCGGCCGTTGCCGCGGTTCAGCGCGGTCCGCTGGCCGATCTCCGCGAGCTCACGGCCGTGCGCCGTCACCGCCGCGCGCAGCTCGCTCGCGCCCAGCAGCAGCTGCTGCTGGGCCAGGACCGCCAGGCCGCGGCGGCAGGCCGCGAGCATCTCAGGTTCCCGCCCGCGCAGCTCGCCGAGCAGCGCCCGGGCCAGCCACGCCCGGCTCCGGTTCAGCGCCGGGCCGCCCCGCCGCGGCCGGGCCGCGGCGCTCAGGTGCTCTTCGGCCTGCGCGGCCGCGCCCCGCAGCCGGGCCAGCTGGCCGGCCAGCAGGTGGGCCTCGGCCGCCTCGTCCGCGCCGATGGCATCCAGCTGGCGGGCGGCGGAGCAGGCCAGGCGGTACGTGCTCAGGCTGGTGTCGCCGCCCGCGTGCCGGGCCTGCGCCAGCACCAGCCGGGTCCGGGCCGACCATTGGTCCCGGCGCTGCCGCCGGAACAGCTGCGCGGCCTGCCCGGCCCGGTCGCTGGCTGCCGCCAGGTCGCCGGCCGCCCGTGCCGCGGTCGCCGAGGAGTACAGCAGCTCGGCGAATTTGGTGGAGCCGCGGACCTCGCGGCTTGCTCCCTGGGCGGCGGTATCCGTCTCGGCCCACGCGTCCGCGGCCAGCCCGGCCGACAGCAGGACGGCGCACCGGTCGATGGCCACGTCCGGCATGGGCGTGCCCAGCTGGTCGTAACACCGGCTGGCCTCGGCGAGGAATTCCAGCGCTTCCGGCACGTGCCCGGAGGCCGCGGCGACCAGCCCGCGGTTGTGCCGCGCGGTGGCGTACTCCCATTCCTGCCCGTCCCGCTGGTATTGCTGCTCGGCGCGGACGAAGTCGGCGTCCGCCCGCCGGGTGTGGCCCATTTCGAGCAGGAGCAGGCCGCGCCAGCTACGGGCCCGGGCCTCCCAGAGGAAGTCCTCGTGCCGGTGCAGGATCGTCACGACCTGGTTCAGGTCGCTCAGCGCCTCGTCCCGCCGGCCGATCAGGGTCAGCACGGCGGCGTGGCGCATCAGCACCCGGCCGGCCAGGGCCCCCTGCGCCACCCGGGCCGCCCGGTCGAGATGGGCCAGGCCTCGAGCTGGCTGCCCGGCCTGCGCCGTGGTGTAGCCGAGGCTGGCCTGGACGTCGGCCACGCGCTGCGGCTGCCCGCTGGCCCGGGCGGAGCGGAGGGCGCGCCGCAATTCGGCGACCGCGTCCCCCGGGTGGCCGAGATCCCGCAGCGCGATGCCGGCGGCCTGGTGCGCCATGGAGGCCGCGGCGGCGGTGATCCGCGGTTGGCGCGACAGCAGGGCCCGGGCCCGGTCCAGCGCCTCGACTGGCCGGGAATGCGTCAGGACGAGAAGATGGCCCGCCTCCGTGGTATCTGCAGCCCTTTCGCCCCTCTCTGACATATGTCCATGATGGTGGAGATCAGCATGTCCCGATAGGTGCTAACGATCTGGGGGTTCCGATGACGGCAGGCGAGGACGAGAACACCGGCCCCGGTGGGGACAACGGCGTCGGCTATTACGCAGACGGATACAGCAATATCAGGGAAATCTCCGAAATCCAGATCGGGTACATCCTGGAAAATCATCCCGACGCGGTCATCTATCCGCCGCGGCGGCCAGATGACCCGGATCCGGCTCCGGTCGAGTTCGTCTATCGCCGCCTTCATCTGCTCACCCGCGACCAGGACCTGCCAGACGTCCTCAACATCCTCAACCCGCCGCGATACCCGCCTGCCGAGGAGGAGGCCAGGCCGGGCCGGGTCGGCGAGGTCACTCACCCCATACCGGGCTTGGCGCTCGTCCGGCTGGCGTACGGCGGCCCGGATGACCCGGTGTCAGAATCCCAGTTCGTGTTCGGCACGCTGGAGGAAATCGAGCAGCAACTCGGCCCGGATAAAGCCGCACCGGACCACATGATGTCCATCACGCCGGCCACCGGGTGCCCGGCCACGGAGCCCGATCCCGTACCCGGCGACGCTGCTCCCTGCCCAGGCATATCCAGGTCCTGTTGCGATGGCCGCGGGACCCTGGTCGCCGTGGTGGACACGGGGCTGGTGGAAGACGCGCCGGCCAGGCATCCGTGGCTGTACGGAGTCACCGGGCAGAGCGACCCCCTGGTGGACGAGGGCGTTTCCATCCGGCGCTACGGCTGTCATGGCACGTTCATCGCCAGCGTCATCAGGGCCATGGCGCCCCGGGCGGAGGTGCGTATCACCCGCGATTACGACGGGCCGGCGCGCTGTATGAGTCCCGTATTGTCAGGGCGCTGCTCTCCGTCCTGGACTGGGCCCCGGATGTCATCAGCCTGTCCGCGGGGACACACACCTGGAAGCACCGCGGCCTGCTGAGCTTCCGCGTTTTCGTCAACGGGCCGCTGCGCGAGCGCCCGGGGACAGTCCTGGTGGCCGCCGCTGGCAACGACGGCGCGGACTGGAAGTTCTCACCCGCGGATCTGGACGGCGTGGTGGGCGTCGGGGCGCTGGGATCGCCCGGGGATGCGCGGGCCTGGTTCTCCGACTACGGGGACTGGGTCTCGGTGTTCGCGCCGGGCCAGGATCTGGTGCACGCCTTCGGCCGGGGCGAGTACACCTACCAGGAGCTGCGGGCAGGCCAGACGGCATGGTTCGATGGCATGGCCCGGTGGAGCGGGACCTCGTTCTCCACACCGCTGGTGTCAGGCTTGGTCGCGGCCCGGATGTCGGGAACCGGGGAAAGCGGCCACGAGGCGGCTGAGTCTCTGCTCCGGCTGGCCCGGGCCCAGGCGCTGCCCGGGGTCGGCCCGGTACTGCGTCCTGGCCAGGCCTGCCTGTGCGCATGCGAGCAGCCGTGCCGGGAACGGCCGCACCGCCCTTGCGGCTGCCGGTGACCGCCCGCCCGCGGCCCGGCGGTCCAGCCTCCAGCCAGTGCTGCCATGAACCATGACTTCCGTGCCGCCGGCCCGGCGCTGGCCGCCGGCGGGACGGCGACGTTCGTCGAGGTCAGCTGGGCGAATTTCGGCCTCGTGGCCGCGCGGCGGCGGCGACCCTGGCCGGGCTGCTGTTCGTGGCGCTGTCGGTCAATCTGCGGCAGATTCTGGCCGCTTCCCCTGGGCGATCCATCACGGTATGATCCTTCTATTGATCAGACCATTTAGCAGCTGAGGGCCAAACGGACCCTGGGCCAGCGGGCTGAGGCTGCGGGGGACTGGCGATGCCAGTCGCTGGCAGGCGCCGCGGAAGGATCGGGCGGATGGCGGAACCGGCAGCAGCCCTGGCCACGCTGGCGGCGGTCGCCCGGGATCCCGGTGCGTACCTGGCCCAGTGGCGGGACGCCCATCCCGGCCAGCCGGTCGTCGGGGTGTTCCCGATGAACTTCCCCCGGGAGATCGCGCTCGCCGCCGGGACGCTCCCGGTCGTCATCCAGGAGGACGCTGAGCCGATCACTGAGGGCCGCAACCTGCTGGCCGAGTTCTATTGCGGCTACACCCGCAACCTGGCCGACCAGGCGGCCACCGGGCGGCTGGCCGGCTACGACGGCTTCTTCCTGGCCGACCACTGCATCTCGCTGATCGGCGCGGTGGACATCATCCGCAGCCTGACGCCGGACGTGCCGGTGTACTTCGGCATGCTGATCACCTCGATGAGCGACCGCTGGGCGCCGCGCAAGACCGTAGAGATGATGGCCGCGTTCCGGGCCGAGTTCGAGTCGTTCACCGGCCGCCCCATCAGCGACGACGCGCTGCGCGCCAGCATCGCCGCGCACAACGCCGACCGGCAGCTGCTGCGCAGCCTGTTCGACGCCCGGCAGGCCGGGCGGGCGGACTTCACCCCGGTCCAGTTGCAGGACCTCGTGAAATCCAGCATGGTCATGGATCCCCGGGACCACCTCCCGTTGCTGAAAAAGATCATTGCCGCGGCGCCGCGGAACGAGCGCGACCGCCGGGTCCGGGTGCACTTGTCGGGTCATTTCTGCCACGCGCCCCGGACCGAGCTGCTGCAGCTGATCGAGGACTGCGGCGCGCTGGTGGTGGACGACGACCTCTACCACGGGCGCCGGCACATCTCGACCGACGTCGCGGAGACCGGCGACCCGGTCGAGGCGCTGGCCCAGTGGTACGCGCAGCGCAACGTCAACATCCCGTGCCCGACCCGGGTGCAGCACGACGTCAACTGGGACGACTACCTGCTCCGGTCGGTGGCGGCCAGCCAGGCTGAGGGCGTCATCGTGCTGATGGCGAAGTTCTGCGAACCGCACATGCTGTATTACCCGGAGCTGCGCAAGGCCTTCGACGCGGCCGGGATCCCGCACGTGCTCATCGAGACCGAGCACGAGGGCATGCCGCTGGAGTCCATCCGGACCCGGATCGAAGCCCTGGTCGAGCGCATCCAGCGCAAGCGAGCCGTCCCTGAGCGTTATTCAGAACCAGCTAGCGAGCCCGGGCCTTCCGGCCCGGGCGAACGGCCGGTGCCCGTGGCGCGGACGGGACCAGCGCAAATATCTGAATAACGCGAAATTCTGGATAAGCACCGGCTGAGCCGCGTCAGCCCGGCGCGGCGGGAAAGGGAGCCTGAGATGACCGCCACCACCGAGGACCGGTCGAACCGGCTGGCCATCACCGCTTCCGGCGGGCAGATGATCGCGGACTACTGGGATGACCTGTTCACCGCGCGGGAGCGTGGCCAGCAGATCGTCTGGTACAACGGCGGCGCGCTCAACCCGATCTTCCAGGCGGCCGGCGGTGGCCTGGTGCCACGGCGAGGCGTTCGCCGCCCGGCTGGCCGCGCAGCACCTGGAGGGCCCGGCCCAGCTGGCCGGGGCCGAGTACGGCTTCGTGGCCGAGCTCTGCTCCTACTCCCGCACCCACCTGGGCTGCGCGGTCCTGTCCCAGCAGGGCGGCACCCCCGGCGAGCAGTCCGGGATCGTCGGGTTCGAGGACCAGCAGGCGCTGGCGGCCCGGCTGCCCGCACCGGACTTCTTCGTCAACAACTACGCCGGGTGCAGCACCGGGCAGCAATGGGACGAGATATCGTTCCGCGTCTTCGACAAGCAACTGCCTATCTTCAACGTGTCGCACCCGTTCCTGTGGGGCAACAAGCCGGACGCGGGGTACCTCACCGGTGCCGAATGGGCCGACGCCTCCCAGTATGTGGCCGCCCAGCTGCGCGAGCTCATCGCGTTCCTGGAGGAACGGACCGGGCGCCCGTTCGACTGGGACGCGCTGAGCGAGAGCATGACCTACATCAAGCGCGCCGCCGAACTGCGCCGCGAGGGCCTGGACCTGTGCCGGGCCGCCCCCGCACCCGCCACGTTCTGGGACTGGATCGCGTGCGTGGCGCAGATCAACTTCCTGCCCGGCAACCAGGCCCTGGTCAACTACTTCGCCGCGGTCCGGGACGAGATCGCGGCCCGGCTCGCCGCTGGCGTCAGCGGCATCGCGAACGAGCGGTACCGGCTGTACTTCGACGGGATCATGAACTGGAACAAGCTCGGTTTCCTGTCCCGGAAATTCGCCGAGCACGACGCGGCGGTGCTGTGCGGGCGCTACATCCACAATGCGTTCTGGCAGGAGCCGCACCTGATCGACACCAGCGACCCGCTGCTCGGCATGGCCCAGCACTACCTGCTCTGCCCGACCAACCACGGCACGAAGACGCTGGAGTACCTGACCCTGCGGGACTGCGAGAACTACGGCATCGACGGCATCGTGTTCCACTCCACCCGGACCTGCCGGGCGTTCACCGGCCCGCAGCATTTGCTGGCCCGGGCGGCCCAGGACAAGCTCGGCATCCCGTCCATCTTCTTCGAGGGGGACGTGGCCGACGCTTCTTTCTACAAGGACGAGATCCTGGAGAGCCGCCTGGTCGCCATGCTCGAGGCCATCGACGCCCGCCGCACCCGGCCGTCCAGCCTCCGCTAACGCCCGCACCGGCTTTTGGTTAGAGCGGTGAGTTGTGCCCCGCGGGAGGGCACTGCGCACCGCGCTGATGGGGTCGGCTCAGGGTGGGTGCGGCCGGGTCAGCGCCGGTAGGGCAGGAAGGCTGGGCCGAACCGCTCCCGCGCGATGATCATCTTCCCGTGCCCCGCTCACTCACGGCTGGCCTGGCTCACGGCTGGCCTGGGCCATGGCTGGCCTGGGCCATGGCTGGCTTGGCTCACGGCTGGGCACGGCCGGGGGTGGCCTCGAACTTGAGGGTCCCGTCCGCGGCCCAGTCCCGCAGCACGAACTTCTTGATCTTGCCGGTGGGGGTCATCGGCATGTCCTCGACCGTGCACCAGAAGGATGGTGCCTTGTGCGCGGCTATCTCCCCGCGCACGTAGTCCCGCAGCTCGCCGTACCCGGGGCGGGGGCGGCTGGGCTTCAGCCGGAGCACGGCGGCGACCTGCTCGCCCCATTTGTCATCCGGGAGGCCGATCACCGCGACCGCGTCGACGGCTGGATGCCCGGACAGCGTCTCCTCGATCTCGGCCGGGTACAGGTTCATCCCGCCGCGGATGATCATGTCCTTGAGCCGCCCGGTCACCCGGAGGAAGCCGCGCTCGTCCATCGTGCCGAGGTCCGCCATGTGCAACCAGCCGTCGTCGTCGAGGGCGACCGCGTTGGCCTCGGGCATGCGGTAGTACCCGAGCATGTTCTGGTAGCCGCGGCAGCAGATCTCGCCGTCCTCGCCCAGCGGGACTGGCGCGCCGGTCTCCAGGTCGGCGATCTTCACCTCGAGCTGCGGCAGCGGCTGGCCGACCGTCTCGGCCTGATCCTCGGGGGAGTCGGTCACCCGGGTCTGGCTGACCACCCCATGCGCCTCGGTCTGCCCGAACAGGATCGAGAACTGGCAGCCGAGCAGGTCGATCGTGCGCCGCACCAGCGCGGCCGGGACGGCCGAGGCCCCGCTCAGGATGGTCTGGATGCTGGACAGGTCGCGGGTAGCCCGGTCCGGGTGGTCGAGCATGGCGATCAGCATGGTGGGCACCAGCAGCGAGTGGGTGCCCCGGTAGGTCTCGAACGCCTCCAGTACCAGCCCGGGGTCGAAGCCGGGCAGGATCACGAACGTGCCCCGCTTGGCCCACGCGCCGAACGAGGTCACCGCGCCGCCGCCGATGTGGTACATCGGCATGGCGTTGACGTAGACGCCGCCATCGGACATGCCCGCCCGCTCGGCCACGAACGTGGCCTCGTTGACCAGACCCTTGTGGTGCAGCATGGCGCCCTTGGGGAACCCGGTCGTGCCCGAGGTGTACTGGATCTGGATCACGTCGGCGGGCGTCAGGGCTGGGAGTTCCTGGGCGGGATCCCCGCTGGCGAGGAATTCCGCCCAGCCGGAGAACGAGATCACCGCGCAGGGCTGCGGCAGGCCGTCCGCGACCTCGTCCGCAATCTCCTTCGTGTCCACGCCGCGGTAGCTGTCGGTGTGGAACAGCGCGGTGGCGCCGGACTGCTCCAGGACGTAGCCCAGCTCCCGGCTGCGGCAGGCCGGGTTGACCGCCACCATGATCATCCCGGCCATCGTGATGCCCTGCTGCAGGATGATCCATTCGGCGCTGCTCGGAGCCCAGATCGAGATCCGGTCGCCTGGGGAGAACCGGGCCAGCAGGGCCCGGGCGGCCCGCTCGATATCGGCCACGAACTCGGCGTAGGTCCAGCTCCGCCTGGCTTGCGGGTCCGGCACGCAGTCCACCAGAGCCACCCGGTCTGCTGCGGTCGCCGCCGCGTGCCAGAGGAGCTCGCACACGGTGATGTCGCGGACCTCCCCGGCATCCTCGGCGGGCCAGTAGGACACCGTGCGGGCAACGTCACTCACCATGGCCGTCTCCTCGTGACCCGGTCGTGGCCCGCCGCCAGCACCTCGCCGTCGCTGGCTGTCACCGGCCGCCAGGGCGGGTCACCTGGCGATCACCCTAAACCACCGTCCGGACTTTGGGCAAACAATTCATCTTGGTTAATGGTCAGTCCATAGAGTCGCGACCGCGGGCGGCAGCGTCCTGGTCGCGGCCGGCAGGATCCGTGGCCGTGGCCGGCAGGATCGTGGCCGTGGCCGGCAGGATCGTGGCCGTGGCCGGCAGGATCGTGGCCGTGGCCGGCAGGATCGTGGCCGTGGCCGGCCTCCCGCACGATCTGCCGCCAGCGCTCGCGGGCTGGCCCGGACCACTCGGCCCGCCGGTCCCGCAGCAGCCGCACCCCGGCCTGCCCGGCCCCATCCGGCAGCAACTCGGCGGGCAGCCGCGGATCCAGCCGGATGAACCGCTGCAGCAGGCTGAGCAGTTCGAGGTGGGTAAGCAGCAACTCGTCGCCAGGTGCCGGCTGGCGCCGCGCGTAGCGGGCCAGGACCAGCTCGTAACGCCGGGCGAGATCGCTGAGGTCCCACGCCCGGCGGACCATCTCCGCCGGGCTCAGCCCAACGTCCTCAGCCATCCCGGTGAAGCCCAGCGCCGAGCCGGGCTAGCCCCAGGTCCCGGACCAGGGCCCGGACCTCGGCCGCGGCCTCCAGGTGCGGGGTCACCCAGACTCCCGGCATGGGGTTGCCGAGCCCGAGCCAGGCCAGGCCCCCATACAGCCGCTTGCGGGTGGTGCGCTGGGATTGTGGCACGGAGATCACCAGCACCAGCCAGCGGCCGTCCCACGGGGCTGGCTCGGCCAGGAACGCCGCCGCCCGCCGCAGGCCCTCGTTGACCAGGCTCTTTCCCTTCGCGGCCAGCCGCCAGCGGACAGCCCGGCCGAACCGCTCACCCTCGATCCAGCCGGCTTCCCGGGCCCGGGTGATGGACTGCCGCGCCGTGTGCTCCTCCAGGCCGAGCCCGCGCAGGACCCGCATCAGCGCGGTGGTGAACACGGCCTCGCCGTCGGGGTAGACGAGCTCCCCGAGCACAGTGAGCAGCAGCGAGCGCCCGCTCGCCGGGGGGAGTGGCGCCGGGCCGGGCGCCGGGTCGGCGGGCATGCTCTGCATCATCGCGGCTGCTGGGCGTGGTTACGGGCCGGTCAGCGCGGCCCGGGGCCGCTGGTCAGCGGTGCGGGGCCGAGGGTCAGCAGCACCGGGGCCGCCGTCCCGGCCGCCCGGGCTGCCCCGGCCGCCGCCGGATTCGTGCCGCAGCCGTCCTGGCAGGCCGGTCGGTGATCGCCCGGGATCTCCTGGCCGGGCTCCTGGGCCTCGTCCTGGATGGTCGCTCGCGAACGCACCTCGTCCAGGGCGAACAGGGCCGCGCCGAGCGCCCCGGCGATCTGCGGGTCCGCCGGTACGGTCAGGGTGAGGCCGAGTTCGTGCTCCAGCTGCCGCACCGCCGCGGGATTCCGGGCCACCCCGCCGGTCAGCACGGCGGGCTGGGCCTTACCCACCTGGGCGACCAGCCCGGCGGTCCGCTTCGCGACTGCGGCGTGCACCCCGTAGAGGATGTCCGGCTTCGCCCTGCCCTCGGCGAGCAGCGAGATGACCTCGGTCTCGGCGAATGTGGCACACATACTGGAGATCACCACGTGTTCGCTGGCCTGCAGGGCCATCGGCCCCAGCTGCTCCAGCGGCAGTTCCAGGGCGCGCGCCAGCACCTCGAAGAACTTGCCGGTGCCCGCGGCGCACCGGTCGTTCATCGCGAATTGCCCGACCAGCCCGTCGTTGTCGATGGCGATCACCTTGCTGTCCTGGCCGCCGATGTCGATGACGAGCCGCACGTCCGGGTAGAGCTGTACCGCCCCGCGGGCGTGGCAGGTGATCTCGGTGAGGTTGCGGTCCGCGATGTCGAGCAGGCGCCGGCCGTACCCGGTGCTCACCGTGAACGCGACATCGCGCTGGCCGATCCCGGCCGCGGCCAGCGCCCCGGCGATGGACTCCTGCACGCTGACCGAAGAGACCGACCCCTTCTGCGCGACGCAGGCCGCCACCTGGTGGCCCGCGCCGTCCAGGATCACGGTCTTGCCCGTCGTTGACCCGAAATCCACTCCCATCACGTATGCGGTGGTCATGGGCTGCTCCGGTAAGCGCGGGTCATGGGCGGGCCCGGCGGGTAGGTCATGGCTGCTCCGGTGCGCGCGGTAAGGGGCTGGGCCTGCCCGTCCGCCGGTCCACCTGGTGTCCGGGAGCGGAGAGCGGGCTGGGCGCTACGGTCCCTCGAATGAGACATCGCGGTAGATTAAGTCCTCGTTCCTGTCCACAATAGGAACCTGCCGCGCAGATCGCAAGGAGGCCACGATGCCCCCGGTCGTGCAGGACTACCCCAATTCCGCCGTTGTCATCGCCGGCGGAACGTCAGGCGTCGGCCTGGCCAGTGCCCTGGCCTTCACCGCCGCCGGAGTGCGCCGGCTCGCCCTGCTCGGCCGCGATGAGCAGCGCGGCGCGGGCGCGGTGGCGGCCGTCCGCGACCAGTGCCCGCTGGCGTCGGTGGAATTCATCCAGGCTGACGCGACCGACCCGGCCCAGGTGACCGCGGCGATCGACCGGGCCCGGGCCCGGCTCGGGTCGATCGACGTCCTGGTCAGCTCGGTGACTTCGGCCTACCGCCCGGAGTTGCTGCACCGGATGACGCTGGAGGACATCACGGAAATCGTCAATTATCAGGCCCTGCCGCCGATGTATCTCACCCGCGCGGTGCTGCCGGTCATGCGGCACCAGGGCGGCGGCAGCATCATCCTGGTGGCCTCGGACGCGGCCAAGGTCGCGACGCCCGGCGAGACCGTGCTTGGCGCGGCCATGGCCGCGATCGTGATGTTCGCCCGCACCGCCGCGGTCGAGGCCAAGCGGGACGGCATCCGGGTGAACGCCGTCACCCCCTCGCTCATCGCCGGGACCGCCACCGCCGAGAACGTGCTGCGCGACGGCTTCAGCAAGCGGCTCTTCGAGAAGGCCGCGGCCGTCGCGCACCTGGGCGTGGCCGAGGCCGCCGACCTCGCCGCGCTGATCGTGTTCCTCGGCGGCCCCGGCGCCGCCCGTCTCACTGGCCAGGCCATCAGCGTCAACGGCGGCATCTCCGCCGCCTGAAGGGGTGCCCAGGTCACGATCGCCGGTGCCAGTCACCCGCGGCAGTTAAGGCGCTTGTGTGGTGGGAAATGCGCAAATTTGGTCGGGGAGGGGACGTCAGGGAGCGGGACAGCGGGGGAGCGGTGGGGGTCGTCGGCGCGGATCAGGTCCTGGTTGTGCAGGCGGATGATCTTGGCGAATGCGGTGCGGTCCTGGGCACTGATCGCCGCCACGATGCCTTCGTGCACATCCAGGCTGTGCCGGAGCATCTCCTCATGGCCGTCGATGAACACCGCCCGGCTCAGGGTGCCCCGCAGCAGCGCGACTATGGCCTCGTGCATGCCGTCCAGCACCGGCACCCGTGCCGCGCGGACCAGGGCGCGGTGCAGCGACATCACCGCGTCCAGGAAGGCCCGGGCGTCGCGGGCCGCGGTCATCTCCTCCAGGCAGCCGCGCATGACCGCGATGTCCTCGGCGGTGGCCCGGTCGAACGCCACCTCGGTCAGCCGGGCCTCCAGGTGCACCCGCGCCTCGAACAACTCCAGCGGGTGGGTGCCGGAGTCGCAGAACCACAGGTCGATCGCGCCCAGCCGGACCTGCGGCGGGACGCTGGCCACGGAGATCCCGCCGCCGGTGCCGGGACGTACCTGGACCAGCCCGCGGCTGCGCAGGATCCGGAGCGTCTCGTTCATGATCGTCGGACTGACGCCGAACCGCGCCATGAAGTCTGCCCGGCGGCCGAGGTGCGCGCCGACCGGCAGTCGCGCCGCCAGGATCTCCTCCTCCAGCGCGGACGCCACCTGCTCCGCCCGTGACGCGCGCCCGGCCCGGGCAGGTCGCTTGGCCACGGCCACCCTCCCTCCACGGACGACGCGCACCGGGCCGTCACCCGCACCGCACACTCACCCGCACTCACTCGGACCGGGCCGTCACCCGTACGGCGTTCACTCGCATAGCGCCTCGCTCGCATGGCGCCTCGCTCGCACAGCGCCCCACTCGCATGGCGCCTCACTCGCGCGGCGTTCACCCGGTGCTTCACTCGCACAGTAGAGCCTTGCATTGTGCATGCACAATGACTAGCGTCCCAAGCAGGTCCCCGCTCACCGCAGAGCAGGTCAGGAGGCGCCGGTTCCCGATGCCCAGCACGTCCTTCGCTGCCCGCCTGGCCGCGCTGCGCCCCGGCCGGATCGATCTGCACACGCACGCCATCGACCCGGATCTGGCCGACGCCGGGGCAGCCCATGGGGGGAGTTTCCCCAGCGTGCGGCGCCTTTCCGTGGACCGGGCGCAGATCATCACCGGCGGCCGGGTCTACCGCGAGATCGACAGCCGGTGCTGGTCGGCCGCGGACCGGATCCGCGACATGGACGCCGAGGGAGTGGCCGCGCAGGTGCTGTCGGTCATCCCGATCACCTTGTGCCACGGCGAGCCGGTGCCAGGTGCCCAGGCCCTCGCCAGCGCGCAGAATGACTTCCTGGCCCGGATGGTGGAGGCCGCGCCAGACCGGCTGCTCGCCCTCGGCTGCGTGCCGCTGCAAGATCCGCAGCTGGCCGTGGCCGAGCTGCGCCGGTGCATCGAGGACCTCGGCTTCGCGGGCGTCGAGATCGGCACCCGGGTCGGTGACCGCGAACTCTGTGACCCGGAGTTCATCCCGTTTTTCCAGGCCGCGGCCGGGCTGGGCGCGGTCGTGTTCGTCCATCCGGTGGACCGGACGCTGGACCCAAGGTTGGCCCGGCTGCGGATCGGTTTCGGCCTGGGCATGCCCACCGAGACCGCGACCGCCGCGGCCGGCCTGCTGGTCAGCGGGGTCCTGGACGAAGCGCCCGGGCTGCGGCTCTGCCTGGCCCACGCAGGCGGCACGCTCCCGGCCGCGCTGCCCCGGCTGGCCCAGGGGCAGCGGATCGTCGGGGGAGTGATGGACCCGGCCCAGCTCGCCACGCAGCGGGCGCGCGCCCTGTGGTGCGACTCACTCAGCTATGACGTTGACGGCCTGCTGCTGGCCGCCACCCGGTTCGGCGCGGAGCACGTGGTGCTCGGCACCGACTACCCGTTCGACGCCCGGGAGGCGCCTGCGGGCACGGTCCTGGCCGAAGCAGCGGGCCGCCCGGATGCCGCCATCCTGGCCGGGGTCGGCCGGGAGAACGCGCTGGCCCTGCTGGCCCAGCCCACCCCCGCGCAGGCCAGCCGCGCCCAGGCCAGCCCCGAGCACGCCGAGCCCGCACAGGCCGGCCCCGAGCACGCCGAGCCCGCGCAGGCCGCTGCTACACAGGCCAGGCCCGTCCGCTAGCGAGGTACACCGTGGCCCATTTTCTCGGCATCGGCATGACCCACTACCCGCTGCTCGCGGGCACCGACGAGCACATGGCCGGCCTGCTCCGGTGGACCCTGCAGGACCCGGGCATCCCCGCTGCGGAAAAGGACCCGGCCAGCTGGCCGGAGCCGATGCGCGCGGAGTGGTCAGACGACGGCGGCACCGCAGCCGCAGGCCGGCACCGCGCGGCCCTGCGGGACAACCTGGCCCGCTGCCGGGCGGCGCTGGATGAGTTCCAGCCCGACCTGGTCGTGGTGTGGGGCGATGACCAGTACGAGAACTTCCGCGAGGAAGTGGTCCCGCCGTTCTGCGTGCTCGCCTACGGCGACCTGGCCGTGCCCGCGTTCGAGGTGATGAACGAGCGGGGCAGCCCGAACGTCTGGGGCTTCCCGGACGACATGACGGTGACCCTGCACGGCGACGCGACCGCGTCCCGGACGCTGGCGAACAGGCTGATCGCCGACGGGTTCGACATGGCCTACTCCTACCGCAAGCGGGCCGGCGCCCACTTCCCGCACGCCATCCTGAACACCCAGCTGTTCCTCGACTACGACCATGCGGGCACCAAGTTCGGGTACCCGCTGGTGCCGGTCACGGTGAACTGCTACGGCCAGCACGCGATCGCCCGGCGCGGCGGCCTGGCCCGCTTCGCCGAGATCAGCACCGAGCAGCTCGACCCAACCGGCCCCACCCCGGTGCGCTGCTTCGACCTCGGCCGCGCGGTAGCCCGCGCCTACGCTGCTGACGGCCAGCGGATCGCCCTGGTCGCCTCGTCCAGCTGGTCGCACGCGTTCCTCTGCGACAAGCTCTGGCACCTGCGCCCGGACACCGCCGCGGACCAGCGGCTCTACGACGCCCTGCGCAAGAGCGACTACCAGGCCTGGCGCAGCGTCACCAGCCAGCAGATCGTCGATGCGGGCCAGCACGAGATGCTGAACTGGTTCTGCCTGCTCGGCGCGATGTCCGAACTGAACATGACCCTCGACTGGTCGGACTTTGTGACCACCGACGTGTTCAACTCCAACAAGTGCTTCGCCGTCTACCGGGAGCAGGCATGACGCGAGCAGCCGGGTTCAACCCACTCGTTGAAGATTTCCTGAGCCGCGATAACGGAGCACAGTGATGACGCTGCTGACCGAGCAGGCCGCCCCATCCGGCGGCGCGAGCGGGCCACGCCTGGTCGAGGAGGACCCCGCGCGGCGCATCTTCAAAGTGCACCGCTCGGCCATGGCCTCCCCCGCCGTGTACGAGCAAGAGCTGGCGAGGATCTTCGCGCGCACCTGGCTGTACGTCGGGCACGAGTCGGAGATCCCCGAGCCGGGCGACTACGTGCGCAGGCCCGTGGGCGGCCGCCCGGTGTTCATGGTGCGCGGGGCCAAGAGCGGCGACGTGCACGTGTTCCACAACACGTGCACCCACCGCGGCGCGGTGGTCTGCCGCCGCGACCGGGGCAACAGCAAGGTGTTCCAGTGCTTCTACCACGCGTGGACGTTCGACAGTGAGGGCGCGCTGGTCGGCGTGCCCGGCCGGGAGTCCTACGGCGACGACCTGGACATGGCCGCGCTCGGCCTGGCCCGGGTGGCCCGGGTGGAGAGCTACCGCGGGTTCGTGTTCGCCAGCTTCGATCCGGGTGTGACCGACCTGGTGAGCTATCTCGCGGGTGCTCGGGAGTACCTCGACCTGGTGATCGACGAGGCGGACGGGAAGCTGCAGATCATCGGCGGCACCCAGGAATACGGGATGCAGGCCAACTGGAAGTTGCTGGTCGAGAACAGCATCGACGGCTATCACGCGGCGTCCACCCACGACACCTACTTCAAGTACCTGGTCTCGCTCGGCACCGACCTGAGCGTCGGGGTCAGCGGGGTGACCAGGGACCTGGGCAACGGCCACGCCGTGCTCGAGTATCTGGCGCCGTGGGGCCGGCCGATCGCCAAGTGGGAGCCGCTGTTCGGGGCGCAGGCCAAGGGCGAGATCGAGGCGCTGCGGGCCCGGCTGGCCGCCGAGCACGGCGAGGAACGGGCCCGCCGGATGTGCGACGTCAACCGCAACATGCTGATCTACCCGAACCTGATCATCAACGACATCATGGCGCTCACCGTGCGGACGTTCATGCCGACGTCGGCGACCAGCATGACCGTGACCGCGTGGGAGGCCGCGCCCCAGGACGAGCTGCCCGAGGTGCGGCAGCGGCGGCTGGACAGCTTCCTCACGTTCCTGGGCCCGGGCGGGTTCGCCACCCCGGACGACATCGAGGCGCTCGAATCCTGCCAGCAGGGCTTCGCCAGCGGCGGGGTGGAATGGAACGACATCTCCCGGGGCATGGGCCTGCCGCCGCAGGCCACCGACGAGGAGCAGATGCGCGCGTTCTGGCGCCAGTGGTACCGGCAGATGGGCGAGCCCGCGGTGGCGGGCCAGCCAGGCGGGGCGGGTGGGGCGGCCACCGGGCCGGGCGGTGCGCGGTGACCAGCGCGATGACGCGGGCGCTGGCCGGGCTGACCCGCAGCGACGTCGAGGACCTGCTGTACCGGGAGGCCGAGCTGCTGGACGCGTGGGAGCTGGACGCCTGGCTGGAGCTGTACACCGCGGACGCGCGCTACGTCATCCCGTGTACCGATGACCCGGACGGCGACCCCGCCCGCGACCTGGTCCTGATCGACGACAACCGGCTCCGGCTGGAGGCCCGGGTGGAACGGCTGAACAGCCGCAAGGCGCACCGCGAGTACCCGCACTCGAACACCCGGCACCTGGTCACCAACGTCCGGCTCGGCGCCGTTGCGGGGGACGAGCTGCCGGTGCGGGCGTCGTTCACCGTGTGGCGGTTCCGCAACGGGCGGGAGACCAGCTACGTCGGCGGCTACGACTACCGGCTGGTGCTGGACGGGACGGCGGTGAAGATCCGCTCCAAGCGGGTGGTGCTGGACATGACCGCGCTGCGGCCCGCCAGCGACGTGGCGATCATCCTGTGACCGCGCCCGGGAACGACCCGGGGGGCGACCCGGGGGGCGACGGCCCGGCGGGCGGGCCGGCGGGCGGGCCGCTGGCGGGGCGGGTGGCGATCGTCACGGGCGGCGCGACCGGGATCGGCCTGCGCATCAGCCAGCGCCTGCTCCAGGACGGGGCCCAGGTGATGCTGGCCGGGCTGACCCAGGCCGACATCACCAAGGCGCTGCCCCGGCTGGCCACGCTGGCCGGATGGACCGGGGTGGGTGAACCACCCAAAACGATGGCCGGGTTCGCGGGCGACCTGTCCGTGCCCGGGACGGCCGAGGATCTCGTCCAGGCCACGCACACCGCCTTCGGCGGGCTGGACATCCTGGTCAACAACGCGGGCGGCGGGGTGATCGCGCCGACGCTGGAGCACACCGAGGCCACGATGCAGGCCACGATCAGCAACAACCTGTGGACCACGCTGCGCATGTGCCGCGCCGCGCTGCCGCCCATGATCGAGCGCGGGTACGGCCGGATCATCAGCATCGGTGCGGAATCGGTCCGCAACGGCCTCACCGACCACGCCGTCTACAACGCGGCCAAGGGCGGGGTGCACGGCCTGACCACGGGGCTGGCCCGGGAGTTCGCGGGGCACGGCATCACGGTCAACGTAGTCGCGCCGTCCTACACCCGGACCGAGGAACTCGACGCGGCGCTGGCGGCCGGCCAGGCGCCCGCCCGGTTCGGGACCGTGCTCAGCGACGCGATCGGGCTGATCCCGCTGGGCCGGGCCGCCGAGCCGGACGAGGTGGCGGCGGCCGTCGCTTTCCTGGCCCGCGCGGACTCCCGGTTCATCACCGGCCAGATCCTTAGCGTCAACGGCGGCGCCAGCATGAGCTGACTGGCTGCTACCCAGGGCGGTAGCCGGCCCGCCCTGGGTAGTGGTCGGCCCACCCGGGCGCGGTTGGCCAGCGGGGCCACGGCTGGGCTCAGCCGGTGAGCCGGGCCTTGACCTCCGCTACGTAGTCGATCCCGGCCTCGGCTGAGGACGCGCACGGGATCAGCGTCAGGTGGCGGGCGCCCGCCTCGGCGTACGGCGCGAGCCACTCGGCCACCTGGGCCGGGGTGCCCGCAGGCGCGAGCCGCTCGAATTTCTCATACGGCAGCCGGTACAGGGACTCCAGCTCGTGGGCGAGCAGCTGCCGGGCGTGCTGCTCGTCGCGGTCCAGGCCGCACCAGACGTTCAGCCCGTACCAGGAGGGAGCCGCCCGGCCGTGGCCGGCCGCGGCGGCGGCGATGTCCTGCCGGGTCTGGGCGAAGCGCCGGGCTGAGCAGAACATGCCCAGCCAGCCGTCGCCGTAGCGGGCGGCCCGGTGCACCGCCACGTCGCCCTTGCCGCCGATCACGACCGGGACCCGCGGGCTCGGCGCGGGCCGGATCCGCGCGGCCTCCAGGGTGAAGAACTCGCCCGTGTGGTCCACCGGCTCACCGCTCGCTAGGGCGGCCAGCACCTGGAGCGACTCATCCAGGCGGCGGCCGCGGGTGGCCGGGTCCACCCCGCTGTTGCTGATCTCGGCCCGGTCCTCGCCGCCCACCCCGACGCCGAGCACCAGCCGCCCCGGTGCGAACTGGCTGATCGACGCGAGCTGGCGGGCGGCCAGCAGTGGATGGCGCAGCCCGAGCAGGTAGATGCCGACGATGACCGGCAGCTCGTCCACGCTGGACAGCACAGATGTGGCGCAGATCAGGCCGTCGAACCCGGTGCCGTCGTGAAAGCTGACATGGTCGCCGACACAGAAGTGGTCCAGCCCGGCGTCCCGGGCCCGGTTCAGCAGGCCCCGGCGCTGCGCCGGGTCGCCGACCAGGACGCTCTCGTGCACGGACACGCCGACCCGGGGCATCGCATCACCCGTGCCCGCATCACCCGTGCCCGCAGCGCCCGTGGCCGCATCACCCGTGCCCGCAGCGCCCGTGGCCGCAGCGCCCGCGCCCGTCACCACCAAGGCCGCCTGCAGACCAGCGGCCGCCCTGCCGGGCCGGGACAGTCATGACCGTGCACAGTGACAGCCTCCATAGGGCAGAGTCTCGCAGGTCCTGATCAGGGCAGCGGGCTCTGATCAGAAGCTGAATCCGATCGCGCGCAGTTGCTCACGGCCGCTTTCGGTGATGTCAGCTGGCCGCCAGGGCGGCAGCCACACCCAGTTGACGCGGAAGTCGTCGACATCGGCGAGCCCGGTGAGCCCGGTGCGGATCTGGTCTTCCATGATGCTGGTGAGCGGGCATGCCGCGGACGTCAGGGTCATCGTGATGACCGCGGTGCGGCCGGGCACGTTGACGCTGCGCACGAAGCCGAGATCAACGATGTTGACGCCCAGATCCGGGTCAATGACGTCGAACAGCGCCTCGCGGACGGCGCCGGCGCGCTCAGCGCCGCCCGGTTCGGCATCGGGGTCGCCGCCGGGACCCTGCGCTGCTGCTGCGGCGATGCCGCCGGGGGCCGGCGTCGCTGGCGCGGCAAGGCCGCCGGGACCCTGCGCCGCTGTGGGGATGGTGCTGGGACCCTGCGCTGCTGCTGCGACGACGACGGTGCCGGGCGGCGACCCGGCCGGACCTGCACTGGCCGTGGCGTGCAGCCCGGCCGGCCGCAAGCTGATCTGTACCCGGGACGTGGGGCTGCTGATCCAGTCCGCCTTGCCGTGAGCCTTGCGGCGGACCCGGACGATGTCCTCGGCGGCCTGCACGCTGCCGGCGGCGACGATGAGCCGCTGCGGGCTGAGGCCGGCCTGGGCCGCCTGCTGGATGGCGCGGTCGAGGAGCCGGGCGAGCGGCTCGCAGGTGCGGCCCGGGCCGAAGCGCAGCCGGGCGCGGGCGCGCGCGGCGTCCAGTCCGATGACGGTGCTCAGCGCGGTCCGGCCATCGGCGCCGGCGAGACGCAGCTGCGGTTCGTCGATCCGCAGCTCGGCCACGGCCGCAGCGCTGCCCGCGCCGCCGCCGGCCACGCCCGCCGCCTCGCCGCCGGCCACGACCATCTCCCGGTGGCTCATCCGGCGGCCCCGCTGAGGTCCACCCAGATCACGCCGTCGTCGCCGACCTTGCAGCCGTAGGCCGTCAGCCGGGCGGTCGCCGGGTTGATCCCGCAGCCGGTACTGGCGTCGAATTCCCACAGGTGCCGCGAGCAGGTCAGCGTTTCACCGTCGAGGTCACCCTCGTCGAGCGGCCCGGCCTGGTGTGGGCACTCGTTGGCATAGGCGCGGACCTGCCCGGCGAGGTTGATCAGAAGGACGTCCTTACCCTCGACGGTCACGGAGGTCATGTCGCCCTCCCACAGGTCGTCGAGATTGATCGTCTCGCGCCAGCGCGCCGTCACGGCGCTCTCCATGCTCAGCCCGCCCCTGCCGTCGCGGCGTCGCTGGCACACAGCGGATCGAGGAGGGAGCCGAGGAAGCCGTCACGGGCGGCGCGGGCGTGCGCCGCGACCTCGCCGGCTGGCACGCCGCTCTCCGGCAACGTCTCCAGGAACTGCCCCAGCCCGTACGCGGCGTCATCGGCCCGGGCGGACCAGCGCTCGATCCACCGGCCCAGCACCTCGCGGTTCTCCGGCCGCTGGGCGATGGCCAGCTCGGCCAGCTGACGGCTCCACCGGCCGCGCCGCTGCGAGTCCGCGGCCAGGAAAGACGAGAGCAGCCAGGTGAGGTCGTCACCGCCGGCTTTCGCGGCGTGGCCCAGCTGAGTGAGCAGGACGTCGTCCAGGGTCGGCCCCAGGACCAGGTTCAGCGCGGTGAACGCCTCCCCCCAGTCGTAGCTGACCAGCGCGTATTCGACGGCCTTGCGGGCAGGCTGCCAGCTCGCGTGCTCCTCCCACAGCGACCGCTCCGCGGAGCCGATGCCCGACTCCGGCCGGGCCAGCTGCAGCTCCCGGGTGCGGTAGGCGATGGTGGTGACCCGGCGCAGGAAGTCAGCGGCGCTGAACCCCGCCGCGTTGGTGATGTACGAACTCGGGGCCATGTACCCGATGTACGCCTCGACCTGCTGGAAGCCGTGGCACAGGTAGCGGGACGGGGTGAGCAGGTGGCCGAGCAGCGCCACCGATCCCGCGGACAGGGCACTGTCCGAGCCAGCCTCGGCGTGGGCCTGGAGCACGCCCGCGACCCTCGCCTCGGCCTCGGACTGCATGCTGACGTAGGCCTTGTAGGTCAGCGTGTCGGGGTCCCGGTAGGAGTCCCAGTCCTGGGCCTGGAGCGGCGATCTGTCGCGGTAGGTCAGGAACCACAGGTTCGGCGCGGAGGACGGGTTCTGCTCGAACGCCGAGGCGCGGTTCGTGCGCAGCGTCCAGTTCTGCTTGTGCGTGACGATCTCGTAGTCGCTGGGCATCTTGCGCACGTCGCCGAACGCGCTGAAGGTACGGCGCGGCCGGGGCTTGCGCGCGGGGGTCTCGGTCATGCCGGTACCTCCTTCTTCTCGCTCCGGCGCGCTCCGAAGCTCTCCCAGGTGATGGCGTCGCTGGTGGTGATCGCCCGGCCGCTGAAGGCGGACATCATCGAGCCGAAGGACGCCATCTCGAAATCGGCGCCCAGATAGCGGCGCAGCGTCTGCTCGGTCACTGTGATCCGGTTCTCGCCCTGCACCCGGACGTAGGCGCCGCGGTCGATGACCTCGATGTCGGTGTCCGGGTTGTCGTCCTCGATCGCCGCGATGACCTGCTCGACCTCGTCGCCCATCCGCAGGATGGGGCCTACGGGGTTCTTCATGACCCCTCCGGGATGTCCGTACTCGACCGCGACGTGGTCGAGCGGCTGGATGCCCGCGGCGGCCACGGTCATGTCGGGCGGCAACCGCCTGCCGTTGTGGATCACGACCTTCTCGTACGGCAACGCGCGCACCCGCCTGCCTTCCACGTGGTGCGCGACCGCCGCGGCCACCTCCTGCATGGTGCTGGCCGTGGTGACCGGCACGAGGATCTGCACAAAATCAGTGGCGAAAATTGCATTCAACGGAACCAGCTGCGGTGCCTGGTCCTCGGCTCCCGGTTCTTGGGTCATGACTGCGCCCCCAGCGCGATGCCGTCCGCCGGGCGCCCGACGTAGTCCCTGGTCCATGCCTCGTAATCGGGGTCATCACCCATCGCGTCCGGTGTCATGCTCATGTAGCCGAGGATCCCGCCGACGTCCATGGGCTGGATCTGCCCGGCCAGGAACCGGTCCACCAGGGTCTCGTGGTTGACGTTGTCGCGGTCCGTCCAGAAGATCTGCCGGCAGGCATTGGTGCAGAAGTGGAAGGTCTTGCCGTCGTAGCGCAGTGACCAGTCCCGGACCCGCCAGGTGCCGTCCCGGGACTGGGTGGCGTTGCAGCAGGGCAGATGGCAGGTCATGCACAGCCAGGGCAGGGTCTCCGGCAGGGTGGCTTCCACGTTGTTGGCGTTGACGTTGTCGATGATCACGTCCCATTTGTCGCCGTAGACCTGCTCCCAGGTCGGGTACTTCTCGGCCAGCCAGGCACGCTCGTCCTTGCTGACCCCGGCCTTGGGCCGCCACCACAGCGTGGGCCGCCAGTACCACAGGCCCATCTGCAGCCCGTGGTGCCAGGTGTCCAGTCCGCGGATGAACTCGTCCCAGTACCACGGCTTCTTCAGCCCGTAGTCCTCGATGGTCCGGACGAACTGGTCGATGACCCATTCCTCCATGAACTCCCGGTAGGACTGCTTCCGGTGCTCGAGCGGGGTGTAGTAGTCCATCGCGGGCCCGGTGAGCGCGGCGAAGGCGCGCGCCGAACCCCAGAAGCTCTTGTCGACCACCCATTGCGCCCGGACCGGGTCGTGCTCGACCAGGATCTCCAGGGTCGGGCCGCCCTGCTGGGAGTGCCGGGCCTCGTCGGTCTGGATCGAGGAGATCATGTTGGCGAAGTTGACGTCCCCGGATTCCAGCGCGTCCGCGGCCAGCGCCACGAACTGCAGGTTGGTGAACCCGGTCTCGAAGGTGAACGGCAGCTCGATGGCCATGTCCACCACGTTCGACGCGATCATCATGTTGTCGAACAGGTTGCGCAGCGAGATCAGCACCCAGTCGTTGGTGTGGAACGCCTTCTGGGTCCAGTCGTACTGGGCGTCCTTCCCGACGAACTCGTGCCCGAAGAACGTGGTGATCTGGGCGTGCCGCAGCTCGTCGAGCTGGCCGAACGTGGCCATGTTCCGCCAGGCCCCAGTCAGCCCGAACCTGGCCATCTTCAGCTCCGCGAGCACGGCCGCGTACTCGACCAGGGCGACTCCGCCGAAGTGCATTTTCGTTGCGGATTTCCAGCCCTCGTCAAGGTGATCGAAGGTTGCGGAACGCTGCAGCGCCGCCTTCACGGCGTAGACCGAGGCCTCCTTGTCCCGCTGCGTGGCTACGTACTCCGGGTAGCTGACCTTGTAGTCCTCTTCCCACGACGACCATGCTTCGCGGGGCACCTTGCCGGTGCCGCTGTGCCATTCCGGGAACACGGCCGCATCGTCGACGTAGCGGTAGGTCCAGTCAACGTCGCGGACGAAGCCCTGCCATTCCTCACGCTTGAGTAGTGCCATCTCTGCAGGCCCCTTCGTCAGTCGAACTTCCTCGTGACCGAGCTGCTGGCTGATGCCGGCGTCGTTCCAGTAGGCGGTGATGCTGTCGATGAGCAGGTCCTCGCCGACGTGGACGACGAACAGGTGCGGCTCGCGGTAGTGCTGGCCGGCTGGCTTGATCAGGCCCCAGGCCAGCTGCTGGGTGCCCTCGATGTCCACCTCGGCCACCACGTCGCCGTCGTCGTTCGCGGTGATCGTGTGCACGGTGTTGGTCAGGTTCGGGAACGCGGTGATCAGCCCGGTCCACAGCGGCTTGCCGATCGTGGCGACCTTGCCGTCGCCGCGCAGCACCCGCTGCTTGCCCCACATCTCCACCGGCACGTAGCAGAAGTCAGCGTTGATCGAGCACAGGTCGGTCATGCCCTCGATGTCGTGGGCCCGGTAGCGGGCGAAGAACTCGGTGACGACCCCGGCCGCCGACTCGGCGGTGCGGGCCTGCGCTTGAAGCGTGGTCATGGCGATCTCCCCTCAGGAAACTGGGCTCAGGCGATGGCGATCGCGTCGAAGCGCTTGACCGCGAGCCGCCGGTAGACCTGCTGCTGGCACCAGTACGCGGACACGCCGGTGATCAAGCCGCCGGCCACGGTGAACCGCCACGCCTGGTCGATATCCAGGTGCTTCTCCTGGTTGATCGCGCCCGCGTAGTCAGCGGCCTGGGTGCCCTCCGCCTTGAACAGGGCGGTCACCACGTCACCGGTGGTAATGACCCGGCCGGTCGTCAGCAGGAGGTCAGGGAATGCCCGCACCATGTCGGCCAGCACCGTCCGCAGCACGTCAGCGCCGGTGCCGCGGACGCCGAGCGGGTGGACGGTGACCGACACCTGCGGGTCGGCCACGGCGAGCGCCGCCGCGACATCGCGGCGGCCGAAAGCATCCAGGAAGGCCTGCACGGTCTGGGTGGGGCTGCTGGTCATGAACGGGCACTCCTTGACTGTTCCGGGGGCGGCTGGCCAGGGGGGCGCCTGCTCAGGCGGCGGCCCGGGCGGGGGCGCGCAGGATCTTGATGACCGCGTCGGCGGTCGCCTCGCTCGATCCGGGGTTCTGCCCGGTGATGAGGTTGCGGTCCACGACGACGTGCGAGACCCAGGCGGCGGGAGCGTCGTCGAACACGGCGCCGGCGTTCTTCAGGGCGGTATCGAGCAGCCACGCCATGCCGAGCAGGCCAGCCTCGGTCTGGCCTTCCTCCTCATCGGTGAAGCAGGTCAGCCGGTAGCCGTCGAACAGCCACTGCCCGTCGGCGCGCTCCGGCGCGGACAGCAGCAGCGCTGGCCCATGGCACAGCGCGGCGATCGGCGCTTCCTTGCGGTGCAGGGTGACCAGCAGCCGGGCCACGTCCGGGTTGTCGGCAAGGTCAACCATGGGCCCGTGGCCGCCCGGCGCAAAGACCGCGTCGAACTCGGCCAGTTCCGCGTCGCTCAGCGCGGACAGCGCGACCGGATGCTGGAAGCCGGGAATCTCCTGCAGCGCGGCGAGCCGCTCGTCGGCCAGCCGCTGGCTGTCGGCGCGCTGCGCGTCGACCTCCTCCTGGATCTGCTCGCGGGTCAGGCCAGTTGAGCCGTCCTCGGCGAGCACGTCCGCGAACTGCCGGTCCTGCCGCCAGGCCCGCTTTGCCGCCGCGCTGACGATCCGGTGCGCCTCGGCCCGGCTGAGGCCGCCGCTCTCCAGCCGGGCGGCCACCCGCCGCGCGGCGGCCAGCCCCAGCCCGGTGTTCTGGTGCAGGGTGATCCGGATGTCGTCAACGTCGCGGGCGAACGTGCGGACCACCGATGCGAGGTAGTCCTTGTCCTCCTCGGGATAGTGGAAGAACCAGGACAGCCCGTAGGGATCCGCGTACGGGGGCCTGCCGTCCGGCGTGATCACCGTGACGTCGAAGCCAGCCGCCACGAAGCGCTGGTAGGGCTTGAGCGCCTCCTCGGCGAAGTAGCCCGTCGGGTGCGCTGTCCCGTCCGCGAGAGTCATCTCGCGGGCGCTGGTGACGAGGTATGCGATCCGGGTCATGCAGCCACCTCCGCGGCCAGGGCGTTGTCCTGGGCATATGTCACGTGACTTTGCCATCGGCGCGCGGTAACAGCCATGCCCCGGATAGCGGCTTTCTGCTGACCTGTAGCCCATTCCGGCAGGCATGAGAGATTCCGGCTGATGTCTGTCGCGATCCGGCTGACTGGACGGGCGAACTGAAACCTGCTGTGGCCAGCGGTGATCAGGGATGGCTGAGATAGGGCCTGGTGGCGCATGCTGGTGCCAAGCGATGCAAGGAGGCAGCGCGATGGGTTCGATGCAGCTGGGCCAGGCCACCTCGGGTGACCTGATTGCCGAGCTCTCCGCCCGTGCCCCGGCGGTGGGCGCCAACACCGGAGCGTGGCCGGGCCTGACCATCTACCGGTTCACCACCCCGGTCGGCCCGACCTGGGAGGAGATCCAGTCGTTGTCCCTGTGCATCGTGGCGCAGGGGCGCAAGGCGGTCACCGTCGAGGGGGAGACCTACCTGTACGACCCGTTTCATTACCTGGTCCTGAGCAGCCATCTGCACTTCCAGGCCGAGATCCTCGAGGCCTCGGCGAGCTTGCCCTTCCTGTCATTCGTCCTGCAGATCGAGCCGGCGGTGGTGCGCCGCGTGTCCAGCGACATGCTCGAGCGGCGCACGACGGCGTTCCGCTCACCCCATGGCAAGGCGCAGGCCCCGGCCCAGCGAGCGCTGGTGTCAGCTCTGGACCAGGAACTGCTCGGGGCAGTGCTGAGATTCCTGCGCGCCGTGGGCACTGACGCGGACCGGCGGGTCCTGGCGCCGCTGTACCTGCAGGAAATGGTCTACCGGGTACTGCAGCGTGAGCAATTCGCCCGGCTGCTCGCCATTGCCGCGGCCGAAGCCGCGACCAACCCGGTGTCAGCGGTGCTCGACTATGTGCGGGCCCACCTGTCCCAGCCGCTGACCGTGGCCGACATGGCCGATCAGGTCAGCCTGAGCCCGTCAGCGTTTGCCCACCTGTTCCGGGATATCACCGGGAAGGCGCCGTATCAGTTCCTTAAGGAAATGCGCCTGGACCGCGCCCGCGAGCTGCTGATAGACGGCAATCTAGCGGTAGCCCGGGTCTCGAAGGAGGTGGGATACGCCAGCGTCTCGCATTTCATCAGTGAATTCCGCAGCCGGTTCGGGGTAACGCCACGTTCGTACTGCGATATGCACGCGATGCATATCGAACTCGGCAGTCAGCGATTGCGCGAAGGCCGCCCGGGCTAAGGATCTTCATAACTGGGTCGAAGCGCTGAACCTATCCCGCTGAAGCTGGCCGCCGGGCGGGAGCTGGCCGGTGCCTGCGCCCGCCCGGGCACTGGACCGTGCGGAGGGTCGTACGCTGGCAGGCGGGCCCGCGACCCGCGGCGGGAACCAGGCGGCGGGAACCAGGAAGGCAGGCAGGGCATGGCACACGGCGTCCAGGTCGGCGACAAGGCCCCCGACTTCACCCTCCCGTCGCAGTCCGGGGAGCCGGTCCGGCTGCAGGACCGGCTCGGCGAACGGGTGGTCGTCTTGTACTTCTACCCCAGGGACAACACCCGCGGCTGCACCGCCGAGGCGTGCGCCTTCCGCGACAGCCACGAGGTCTTCACCGACGCCGGCGCCGAGGTGATCGGGATCAGTTCCGACTCAGTGGACCGGCACGCCGCCTTCGCCGGCCAGCACAAGCTGCCCTTCACCCTGCTCAGTGACCAGGGTGGCGAAGTCCGCAAACGCTACGGGGTACCGGCGGTGCTCGGCCTGCTCCCCGGCCGGGTCACCTACGTGATCGACCGCCAGGGCAAGGTCCGGCACGTCTTCAACTCCATGACCAACATCGGCCAGCACGTCGGCGACGCGCTGGAGGTGGTCCGGCAGCTGCAGGCCGAGCAGCCCGCCTGACAGCTCCCGCCCCGGCTCCGGTCCCGGGCGGCCGCCGGAACCGGCCGCTCCGGTCAGCCCTGGCTGTAGTCACGGAGCAGTTCAGCATAGGTAGCGTGGAAATCGGCGTAGCGCTCGCGCAGGCCGTCACCCGGCCAGGCTCCGGGCAGCAGTTCCGGGGGCAGGCAGGGGTCGATCAGCAGGTGCCGGATCACCTCGGCACTCGCCAGGAACCCAGCTTTCAGGCTGGTAACGGTGTCGAGCATGCCGTGCAGCCGGGCAGCCTCGGCAGCCCAGGTGTCGAGATCCCAGAGCGACCGGGCCAGCTCGAGCGGATCCTGCTCCGGCTGGCCGGCGAAGAACGCGCACTGGCTGGCCACGAGGTCAGGCTGGCGGAGCAGGTTGGCCGGCTCATCGGCCCCGAAGCCAGAGGCCGCTAACCCGGATCGCAGCCAGCTCTGAGCACGGGTCCCTGGGCCAGGCCCCGCTGACTGTGATATGGATGAACTATTGGACCTATACCTTGGTCAGACCGGAAGTAGCCGTGGGACGGGATGTCCCGGCCGAGCCTGGCCAGGGCAATGAGGAGGGACCGAGGTCATGGACGACTTCACCGATGTGACGTACGAGGTCAACAACGGCCTCGCCTGGATCACCATCAACCGCCCGGAGCGCTACAACTCCTTCCGCGCCCGGACCGTGGACGAGCTGGTGATGAGCTTCAAGAAGGCATGGGGCAGCGACGAGGTCGGCGTGATCGCGCTGACCGGCGCGGGCGAGAAGGCGTTCTGCACTGGCGGTGACCAGAAGCAGCGGATGGAGACCGGCGACTACGGGCCGTCCGAGAGCGGCCTGTTCGAGATCGAGTCGCTGCACCGGGTCATCCGCGACGTGCCCAAGCCGGTCATCGCCGCCGTCAACGGCTTCGCCATCGGCGGCGGTCACGTGCTGCACCTGCTGTGCGACCTGACCATCGCCGCGGAGGGCGCCCGGTTCGGCCAGAACGGTCCCCGGGTCGGCTCGTTCGACGCGGGCTTCGGCACCGGCCTGATGGCCCGGGCCATCGGCGAGAAGCGGGCCCGGGAGATCTGGTTCCTGTGCCGCCAGTACAGCGCCCAGCAGGCGGTGGACTGGGGCCTGGCGAACAAGGCGGTGCCCGCGGACCAGCTCCGCAGCGAGGTCCGGGCCTGGGCCGATGAGATCCTCAAGCTGTCCCCGACCGCGCTCAAGGTGCTCAAGCAGTCCTTCAACACCGACACCGAGCACTTCGCGGCCATCGGCAACATGGCGTATTCCAGCCTGAAGATGTTCGGCGAGAGCGACGAGGCGAAGGAAGGCATCATCGCCTTCAACGAGAAGCGCAGCCCGGACTTCTCGTCCTACCGCGGGAACTGACCGGCGGGAGGGCCTGACGATGGACAGCCGTTCCCCGTTCGCCGCCGACCTGCTGGCGGGCAAACGGATCCTGATCACCGGCGGCGGCACCGGCCTGGGCCGCGGAGTAGCCCGGCACCTGGCCGGGCACGGCGCCCAGGTCCATCTCTGGGGCCGCCGGGAGAACGTCCTGGCCGAGGCCGCCGACGAGGCAGCGGCGTCCTGCCCGGGCAGCGTGCACGTCCAGGCCGTGGACGTCCGCGAGTTCGACCAGGTCAACGCGGCCATGGAGCAGATCTGGGCGGAGCACGGCCCGCTGACCGGGGTGCTGAACAACGCGGCCGCCAACTTCATCGCGCCGACCGATCAGCTCAGCCCGCGTGCGTTCGAGGCGGTCACCCGGACCGTGATGAACGGCACGTTCCACACCACGCTCGCGGCGGGCCGCCGCTGGATCGCGAGCGGCCTGCCCGGCAGCATCCTGTCCACGCTCACCACCTGGGTGTGGACCGGCTCGGCGTTCGTGGTGCCGTCCGCCATGGCCAAGTCCGCGGTGCACGCCATGACCATGTCCCTGGCGGTGGAGTGGGCCAGGTACGGCATCCGGGTGAACGCGCTGGCGCCCGGCCCCATCCCCACGTCCTACGCCTGGGAGATGCTCAACCCGACGGACAGCAGCTCGGTGGGCGCGACCCAGGCTGACCAGGTGCCCGCGGGCCGGACGGGCACGATCGAGGAACTCGCCAACCTGACCATGTTCCTGCTCTCGGACGCCTGCGACTACCTGACCGGCCAGACGATCGCCATGGACGGCGGCCAGATGCTGGCCGGCCCGGGGACCTTCGCTGGTCTCACCTCCCTCACGCCCGCCGACTGGCAGGAGATCCGGGACCGCAGCAAGGCGGCCACCGCCGCCGCCAAAACCCAGCGCTCCGTCTGACCATCCCGCAGCCGCGGCTGATCCTCTGAACGCACTGAGCACGGATTTGGCCCAAGAATTCGGTCAAATCGCCCAGAATCCCGGCCAAACCAATGCTAAGTGCCGCCATCCTGTCAGCCCGCTACAGCGACGGCTGGTAGGTGTAGGAGCGGCTGCGGGTGTGGGCAAACTCGAAGATGCCCAGCCCGGGAGTCCCGTCCCAGGTGAACGCGGTGAGCCGGTCGGTCAGCGCCGAGCCCAGGGTCCGCGGCGACACCGAGCCGTCCAGCGGGTACACGTCGTGCTCGATGTGGTCCCGCCCCATCGGCACCCCGTGCTGCCCCGCGTAACCCCCGCCCGCCAGGTAGCCGCCCCGCGCGGACGCGTCCGCGTCGATGACGTACACCGTCCCGCTCGCGGCAGCGACCTCGACCACCCCGCCGATGAGATCGAGCCCGCGGCCGAACCGCAACCGGTGCCGCACCCCGGTCACCGGATCGACCAGGCCGGCCTCGTGCATGACCGCCCCCTCCAGCAGCAGCCGTGCGTGCTGCCGGTCCTCGACCAGCAGGAACCCCACCGAGCGGTCGGGAAACTGCGCCTGGAACCACAGGTGCAGGCCCTGGCCGCCGGACATGGTGCGCACCCCACGGGACCGGTCGCGCTGTCCGTACCAGCCCGCAATGTGTTCCGCACGCCCGTTTATCCGCAACGAACCCCAGTACCGCCCGGACTGGAACAGGTGCTCAAACGACGACGAGACCCGGTCACCGTCGCGCACGACCACCTCTCCGGACCAGGCCGGCGCGCGGGCCGTCCAGGTGAGGTCGAATTCCATATCCGTGGGATTGGGGCCCAGCGCCAGGTGCCACGTCCGCATCGGCTCGACGACCTGCCAGGAGAACGGCCCAGCGCTGGCCCCGTCAGTGGCGCTGAGTTCCGTGGAAAACCGCAGGTTCCGCTGCTCCGCCCCGGTGACCAGGATGGCGAAGCCGTCCACGACATCCCGGGCCGGGTAGGTGCCGAGGCCGAACAGGATCGACGGGTCCGTGGCGTTGGGGCTGTCCAGGTCGGGGCGGTGCAGGTTGAACACGAACCGGTCGAAGAACCGCTCCGGCAGCCCTGGCGTGCCCGGGGCGACCAGCTCGTCCTGGAACGTCTGTGTCATCGCTGCTCCTGCTGGGGATGGGCGGCCGCGGGCTCGGCGGGGGCGGGTTCGCGGTCAGCTGGCTCGCGGTCAGCTGGCTGGCGGTCAGCTGGCTGGCCGGTGGCTGGCACGTCGGCGGGTGGTGGCGCAAGGCCCGCGGCCGCGTGCGCCGCCGCGAGGAAGGACCGCACCAGCGCAGGGTCGGCGTAGTACGGATCGCCGGCGCCGCGGGCGGCCCGGCGGCGGCCGTACTCGTACAGCACGGCCAGCTTCCACTGCGCGAGCGCGGTGTACCAGGGCAGGCCGGACAGGTCCCGGCCGGTGCGCTCCGCGTAGCGGTCGCTGAGCTGCTGCCGGGTGGGGTACCCGTCCTCCAGCATGGCCACGGCGAACTCCTGGGTCGGCGTCAGCGGGACGCCCGGCTCCGGGACCGAGGCGAGGAAGTAGCCGACATCGAGCAGTGGGTCCCCGATCGTGGCCAGCTCCCAGTCGAGCACCGCGGCCACCCGGCCGGGCGGATCCGGGGCCAGCACCACGTTGCCGATGCGGAAGTCGCTGTGCACGATGGCCGCGCCTGACTCCGCGGGCACGTGCTCACTTAGCCACGCGGTGATGACCGCGAACGGCCCGGGCAGGCGGCCGTCCCGGCCGGCCACGATCGCGCTGATCCGGCGCAGGTGACGGGCGTTGAAGCCATCCGGCAGGCCCAGGTCGCTCAGGCCCGCGGCCCGCCAGTCCACCGCGTGCAGGCTGGCCAGCGTGTCCACCAGGGACTCGCCGGCCTGGCGGCGGCGCTGCGGGGTGCCCAGCGGGCCCGGTGTCGCCGTGGTGACGACCGGGCCCTCGGCGTAGCTCATCACGTACAGGGGGACGTCGATCACCTCACCGGCCTGGGCCGTGGCCTGCAGGGCCGGGACCGGCACGGCTGTGGGGCCGAGCGCCCCGATGATCCGCGCTTCCCGGAGCATGTCGTGCGTGCCCGGTGGGGTGGGCGGCGGCGGCGGCCGGCGCACGACCACCTGCCGCTGCCCGTCGCTGACCAGGAAGGTGAGGTTCGAGTGGCCGTCGCCGATCCGGCGCGTCGTGACCTCCCCGCGGCACAGCCCTCGCGCGCGCAGGAAACGCGCGAGCGAGCCCCGCGTCTCGGCGGTCCAGTCCCAGGTCATGGCCGGCTCCGGCGCACGGTCAGACCGGAGCTACGGCCGGTCCGGGGCCAGCGGCGAGCGGTCGGCCGGAACCACGGGCGGTTCACCGGCCGGTGAACCGGGGCTCGCGCTTGTCCCGGAACGCGGCCAGGGCCTCGGGCATGTCCTCGGTCTGCGCCAGCAGCGCCTGGCCCCGGTTCTCCAGCTCCAGCGCGGCGGCGTAGGAGCTGATCTCCTGGTTGCGCTGGATCGCCCGCTTGGACAGCCGGACGCCCGCGGGGGAGTTCGCCGCGATGAGCCGGGCCATCGCGATGGCCTCGGCCAGCAGGTTCTCACCCGGCACGATCCGGTTGACCAGGCCGATCGCGGCCGCCTCGGCCGCGGGCACGATCCGGCCGGTGAACCCGATCTCCGCGGCCCGGCCGGACCCGACGAGCCGGCTCAGGTTGTAGGACGTGCCCAGCTCGCCCACGGACAGCCCGACCTTGACGAACGCCGCGCTGAACTTGGCCGTCGGCGCGGCCAGCCGGATGTCGGCGGCGAGCGCGAGCGCCAGGCCGCCGCCGGTGGCCGGGCCGTGGATGGCCGCGATCACCGGGCACGGCAGGTGCCGGATGGCCTGGATCCCGCCTGCCGCGAGCTCCTGGAACTTCAGGAACTCACCCGCGCCCATCCGGGTGATGACGTCGATCTCGTCGAGGTCGAAACCCGCGCAGAAGGCGCGCTCGCCCGCACCGGTCACGATGAGCGCCCGCAGCGGCGCGTCCCGCAACGCATCCGCGGCGATGCCGTACTCAGCGAACATGCGGACCGTCTGGGTGTTCATCCGGTCCGGCCGGTCCATCCGCAGCACCGCGATCCCGCCGTCGAGCATCTCCAGGGAAAGGGTCTCGAGCTCGGGGGCACCGAACGGCATGGCGGCCGGTGGGGGAACGGTACTCGTCATGACGCCTACTGCCCGGTGAAGACCGGAGCGCGCTTCTCCCGGAACGCGGCCAGTGCTTCCGGCATATCGGTGCCGCGGGTCAGCAGCGCCTGGCCCCGGTTCTCCAGCTCCAGCGCGGCCGCGTACGAGGTGACCTCCATGTTCGCCTGGATGGCCCGTTTCGACAGCCGCACCCCGCCCGGCGAGTTCGCCACGATGGACTGGGCCAGCGCCGTGGCGTCGTCCAGCAGGGCGCCGTCCGCGCTGATGCTGTTCACCAGGCCGATCTGGGCTGCCTCCGCGGCGCCGACCATCCGGCCGGTGAAGCAGATCTCGCTGGTCACAGCGGGCCCGATCAGCCGGGTCAGCAGCCAGGAGGCACCCAGGTCCCCGGCGGACATGCCGATCCGGACGAAGGCCGCGTTGAACGTGGCCGCGGGGGAGGCGAGCCGGATATCGGCGGCCAGCGCCAGGGACAGGCCGCCGCCCGCCGCCGCCCCGTTGACCGCGGCGATCACCGGGACTCGCATGGACCGGACCGCCAGCAACGCCCGGGCCGCGCGTTCCTGCAGGTTGAGCATGCCGATGGCGCCCAGGCTGGGCAGCTCCTCGGCGTCCGCCAGGTCGTAGCCAGCGCAGAAGGCCCGCCCTGTGCCGGTGAGGATCACGACCCGGCAGTCATCCTCGTCGCTCAGCGCCAGTGCCATCCGCTCCAGCTCGCCGAACATGACGGCGGTCATCGCGTTGTACCGGTCCGGCCGGTTCAGCGCGACCAGCACCACCCCCGGTGACACCGCACGAAGCACGAGCGACTCATACGCCGTGTCCAGGCTCTTCATTGAGGGCCTCACCTCCGTCACGGTCAGCCTAGGCCACATGTCAATGGTTGGTCCAAATAGCTCAGCCGAACCGGGGCGGGCGTTTGCCCAGGAAGGCGCGGAGGCCCTCGGCGGCCTCACCGTGGGTGAACAGCTCCTGCACCAGCTCAGCCTCGAAGGCCAGGCCGTCCGCGAGCGGCCGATCGGACGCCGCGTCCACGGCCTCGACCACGGCCCGTTGCGCGGGCAGCGAGGCGGCCGCCAGCTCGGCGGCCAGCGCCTGGGCCGCCTCGGCCACGTCCCCGCCGGTCAGCCGGTCGACCAGGCCCATGGCCAGCGCTTCCGTGGCGGGCACCTGACGGCCGGTCAGCATGATGTCCAGCGCGTGCGCCCGCCCGACCAGGCGCGGCAGCCGCTGGGTTCCGCCCGCGCCCGGGATCAGGCCGAGTTTCACCTCGGGTAGCCCATACCGGCCGCGCGGACCCGAGACCCGCATCGTGCAGGCCATGGCCAGTTCCAGGCCGCCGCCCAGGGCGAGCCCGTCCACTGCGGCGACCGACAGCCACGGCGCCGCGGTGAGCCGGGCGTTGACGGCGCGCATCCGGTCGCCGTACGCCGCGAACGACGGCGCGTCAATGGACGACATGTGCTTGATGTCGGCTCCCGCGGCGAAGAAACCGTCCACGGCTGACGTAATGATCATCACCCGGATGCCGTCGCTCGCCGCGTCGATGGCGGCGTGCAGGCCATCCAGGATCGGCGGTCCCAGCGCGTTCGCCAGCAGCAGGCTCAGCGTGACGAGCACGACCCCGGGTGATGCCTCGCGCCAGCTGACAGCAGCCTGCTCCTGGCTTACGGTCACGTCGCGCGCCACCTCCTTACGAACCCGGCCGCCGCTCGGGCGGGACGTCGGGCTGATTGTTCACCGCCTGGTCACCGGGCTGCTCCCGGCCGGGTTGTGCACTGCGGCTGCTCCCGGCCGGGACCAGCAGGTTGCCGCGGACCCGGCCGAGGTCGGCGGGGTCCAGGCCAGCCGCATCCACCAGGTATCCGGCCACCCCGCCGTACCGGGCGTCCAGGTGCTCGAGGGTGGATGTCATGGCGGCGGCGGGCGTCTCGAACAGGGCCCGGACCGCGTCCGGTGTCAGCCCGGCCGGGGCCAGCAGGTCAGCGTAGGCAGCCACCCGGTTCGGCCGGAACACCCCGGTGAGCGCGTAGTCCGCCGTCACCAGGTCGCGCGGGGTGCCGAGCAGTTCCAGGACGAGCGCGGCGAGCAGCCCGGTGCGGTCCTTGCCAGCCGAGCAGTGCACCAGCAGCGGCAGCCGGCCGGGCCGGCGAGCAGCCGGATCGCCGCCCCGAACAGGCCGGCCCGGCGATCCAGGGTCTGCTGGTAGAACCGGGCCAGGTCGCCCGCGTCGAAGCGGGTCAGCTGCCCGGCCCTGAGCTGGCGCACATAGTCGGTGTCGGTGCCCTCGCCGCCCTCGGCGATGGGCAGGGCGATGACCTCGGCCCCGGTGGCGGCGCGCCAGGCTGACGGAGTGCTGGCCGCCTCGTGCGCCGACCGCAGGTCAACGATGGTGCGCACACCGAGCGCCTGGTAGGCCGCGGCGTTGGCCTGGTCCCAGACGGAATGCCACGCGCCCGCGCCCGGATGCGCCAGCACTTCGGCCCGGTACAGCCGCCGGAGGGCCACCTCCTGCCCGTCCGCCGCCGGGTACCCGCCGAGATCACGGACATTGCTGGTGCCCGGGATCGGGACGCGGGTCTGCTCGAGCTTCACGAGGTGCCGTGGGCCGGGGTCAGCTGGACCGGCAGCCCGGCCCAGCCGCGGAAGATGTTGTGCCGGACCCGCTGCGGGGTCCCGGCCAGGTCGAAGCGGAGCCCGCGGCGCAGCGCGGCCCCGAAGAGGGCCCGGGCCTCGGCCCGGGCCAGGTGCGCGCCGAGGCAGAAGTGGATGCCCCAGCCGAACGTCAGATGGTCGTTCGGGGTGCGGTCGATCCGGAACTCGTGCGGGGCGGTGAAGACCGCCGGGTCCCGGTTGGCCGCGGAGAACCACAGCACGACCTTGTCGCCTGCGGTCACCTGGGTCCCGGCGATCTCATAGTCCGTGGTCGCGGTCCGCCGCATGCACGACACCGGGCTGACGAACCGGAACATCTCCTCGACGGCTGGGTCCAGCAAGCCGGGATCAGCGGCCAGCCGGGCCCAGGACCCGGGCGTCTCGTGCAGCGCGAGCGTGCCGCCGGAGATCAGGTGCCGGGTGGTCTCGTTGCCCGCCGCGACCAGCACGATGTAGTAGGCCGCCAGCTCGCCCCAGGTCAGTGGGCGGCCGTCCTTCTGGCTCGTGGCCAGGATGCTGATCAGGTCCTGGGCTGGCTCGCGGCGGCGGATCTCGGTCAGCTTCTCGAAGTAGCTCATCACCTCGTCGCGGGCCTCCCGGAGAGCGGCTTCGTCCACGGTGTGGTCGGGATCGGAGCTGGTCAGCCGGTTCGTCCAGTCCACCATGCGCGGGGCGTCCTCCGGCGGCACGCCCAGTACCTGGGATAGCACCAGCATCGGCAGCCGCGCGGACACCAGATCGACCATGTCGAACTGGCCGCGCTGCTGCGCCTCGTCCAGCAGCAGGGCGACCGAGCCATCAATGGCGTCCTGCCACTGCCGCACCTTGACCGCCCGCAGGTACGGCACGGCGATCTTGCGCAGCTTGGCGTGCTCTGGGTCGTCCATGTTGTGCAGGCTGGCCAGCCCGCCCTCGACCTTCCGGTCCATGATCTGGGTACCCGCGGCCGAGGACAGCCGGGCCGCGTCGCTCGCCGCGGCGCGCACGTCCGCGTGCCGGGTGAGCGCCCAGAACCCGGGCCCATGCTCGGATGGCGCGTTCCAGTGCACTGGATCCTCGGCCCGCAACCGGTCGAGCACGTCCATCTCGCGCCCCTCGATGTAGATCGAGAGGTCCATCAGGTCAGCGCCGGCCGGCGCGGCGGGTGCAGTCACAGTTACCTCCGGCAGTGGCCAGCTCTGGCTCTTCCCCGCACGCTAGGCGACTGTTAGATTATATGTCAACCATTAAAATGGTCATACCAAAATGAGTTCACGTGAGCATGGAGGCTCGGCATGACGACTCCCGGCGCTGTCGGCGGGCTGGCTTCGGGGCTCCCGATCTACCCCTTCCATCACGATCATGGGGCTCCCGCGCGCGACCTGGTGCACCTGCTGGGCGGCAAGGGAGCTGGGCTGGCGGAGATGACCGCGGTGCTCGGCCTGAGCGTGCCGCCGGGCTTCACCCTCTCCCTGGACATCTGCCGGCAGTTCCGGGAGACCGGGTGGCTGGTGGAGCTCGATGCGGCGCTGCAGCACCACGTCGGCGAGCTCGGCTGCCTGATGCGGCGGCGGCTCGGCGAGCCGGACGACCCGTTGCTGATCGCGGTGCGCAGCGGTGCGCCGGTGTCCATGCCCGGCATGCTGGACACCGTCCTCAACCTCGGCCTGAACGACGAGACCGTGCTGGGCCTGGCCCGGCGCTCCGGTGACGAGTGGTTCGCCTGGGACAGCTACCGCCGCTTCCTGCGCATGTACGCCACGATCGTCATGGGCGTGCCGCCCGCGGAACTGGACCTGGGCCCGGCCGGTGACACGGCGGGGGCTGTCCGCCAGCACGTCGGCCGGTTGCGCACGCGGATCGAGGAACGAGCGGGCTGTCCGGTGCCCGCCGATCCGTTCGAGCAGCTGCGCGGGGCGGTGGCCGCGGTGTTCCAGTCCTGGGACTGTGCCCGGGCGCGGGCCTACCGGGCCAAGGAGGGCATCGACGAGGCCATGGGCACCGCGGTGAACGTCCAGGCCATGGTGTTCGGCAACCGCGGGCCGGACTCGGGCACCGGGGTGGTCTTCACCCGCGATCCGGCGACCGGCGAGCCTGGGCCGTACGGCGACTACCTGCCCCTGGCCCAGGGTGAGGATGTGGTGGCCGGCACGGCGCGCCCGATGCCGATCACGCACCTGGGCGAGCATCAGCCAGCCGCCTACGCCGAGCTGCTCGATGCGCTGGGCCGGCTGGAACGGCACTACCGGGACATGTGCGACGTCGAGTTCACCATCGAGGAGGGGCGGCTCTGGCTGCTGCAGACCCGGGCCGGGAAGCGTGGCGCCCAGGCGGCCGTCCGCATCGCGGTGGACCTCGTGCACGACCCTGTTATTCAGCTCGGCCCGGACGAGGCCGTACGGCGGGTGCCGCCGCAGCTGCGTGACCGGGCGCGGCAGGAAGTGCTGGCCCGGGTGGCCGGTGGCCCTGCTGCCGGGCTGCTCGCCACTGGACTCGGCGCCTCGCCGGGCCGGGCCAGCGGGCGCGTGATCCTGTCCAGCGACGAGGCGGCGGACGCCGAGGACGACATCATCCTCGTCCGCCCGGAGACGAGCCCCGAAGACGTCGCGGGCATGGCCGCTGCGGCTGGGTTGCTGACCACCAAGGGTGGGCTGGTCAGCCACGCGGCCGTGGTCGCCCGCGGCTGGGGCCTGCCCGCGGTGGTCGGCGCGCACGAGCTGACCCTCGCCGAGGGTGGCATCCGCACCGGATCAGGCGTCCTGGTCAAGGCGGGCGATGTGATCACCATCGATGGTTCGACCGGGCAGGTATGGCTCGGTGCGGCCGCGGGCGGCGGCGTCAACCCCGCCGGTGCGGTCACCGAGGAACTCCCGCACCTCGCCATCCTCGAGTCCTGGGCGGAGGCGGTAGCTGTGGCCCCGCCACCGCTACCAGGCGCGCAGCCGGAAACATCCCGGAGATAGCCTCCGCCCACCGCTGACCGACCCACCGGCTGCTGTCAGCGGCCCTGCATTGTGCTCAGACGGACGGTTCCGGCGGGGCAAGAGGCAGCGAACAGCGGCGGCACGGACCGAAACTAAGCCAGGCCCGCGACTGTGGCCAGGGGGAACATCCACGGGCGAACCTGAATCGCACATCTGTATTGTGCGAACGCACACAATGTATGTACGTTGGTGCTGTGGATGGACGTGCGCGGCTGACGGCGCTGGTCGAGGTGCTGCAGCGGGATGGCCGGGTCGATGTCGCGGAGATGGCCGCCCGGTTCGGCGCGGCCGAGATGACCATCCGCCGCGACCTGGACCGCATCGTCGGCATGGGCATGGCCCGGCGGGTTCGCGGCGGTGCGATCAGCTTGCTGATGCGCGGCGAGGAACTGCCGTTCGCGCTCCGCGTTCTCGACCAGTCCGAAGCCAAGAGCCGGATCGCCACGGCCGTGGCTGAGGTGCTGCGCGACGGCGAGGCCGTGTTGCTTGACAGCGGGACTACGGCAGTCTTGGTCGGGCGTGCGCTGGCTGGCCGGCGGCTGACCGTGATGCCGATGTCCCTGCACGCCGCGTCGGAGCTGGCCGCGAGCGAGTCAGTTCGTCTGATGATGCCCGGCGGCGAAACCCGCCCGGGGGAACTGGCACTGGTCGGCCCGCTCGCACTGGCCAGCATCGGCGCGCTGCGGTTCGACACTTCCGTGCTCACGCCCTGCGGCCTGTCCGGCGGCCAGCTAACCGCGCACAACCTCGCGGACGCCGAGGTGAAGCAGGCCATGGTGCGGTCAGCCGCCCGCGTGATCATCGCGGCCGACAGCTCGAAGTTCCGGCAGACCGCGCTGGCGATAGTCGGCGCGGCCAGCGACGCCGACATGATGATCACCGACGCCGGCGCGCCAGCCGACGCGGTTGAACGCGCTGCGCGCCGCCGGGCTCGAGGTGCGGTGTGTCTAGTGCTGCCCTGACCCGCCCGGCCCGGCCCGGTGATGTCACGAACCGCACGCAGCGTGCGGCGACTTTCGCGTCGTTCATCAGCCACGGCCTGCTGTTCGCCTCGTGGGCAGCGCACATCCCGCAGGTGAAGGACCACCTGGGGCTGAGTGACGGCACGCTCGGGCTGGCCCTGCTGGGCGCGCCCATCGGATCGGTCCTGGCTATGTTCGTGGTGGCCCGCCTGCTGCCCAGGTTCGGCAGCAGGCGCCTGGTGCAGGTCAGCCTGCTCGGCTACAGCATCGCCGGACCGCTGGTCGGAATCGCCGGATCGCTGCCGGGCTTGTTTGCTGCCCTGTTCGTCTGGGGCGCCTTCCAGGGCACTCTGGACGTCTCCATGAACACGCAAGCCGTCACCGTCGAGCGAGCGGCGCGGCGGCCGCTGATGTCAGGCTTCCATGCCAGCTGGAGCATTGGCGCGTTCGCCGGCGCGGGCATCGGCGCCCTGGGCGTCGCCGTCGGCCTGTCGCTGACGTCGCAGCTGCTTCTGCTAGCCGTTCCCGTCCTGCTGATCGCCGGCGGTCTCACCACCCGGATGCTGCCCGATCCCGCCGGGCCGGCCGAACCGGCGGGTGGCGAGAACCCGCCCCGCCGGGTTACGGCCCGGCTGTCCCGGCCGGTGCTGGTACTCGGCGCGATCGCGTTCGCCTCCATGCTGTGCGAGGGAGCGAGCGCGGACTGGGCCTCGGTGTACCTGCGCGGTTCCATTCATGTCAGTGCCGGTGAGGCCGGCCTTGGTTACACCACGTTCGCGCTGATGATGGTGGTTGTCCGGCTCTCCGGTAACCGGCTGCTGACCAGGTTCCCGCTCCACCGGCTCCTTCCGGTGCTGGCCGCTGTGGCTACCGCCGGGTTCGCGGCCGGGCTGCTCGGCGGCCGCCCCGGGACCGTCATCGCCGGATTCGGCTGCCTTGGGATCGGCCTCGCGCTGGTCATCCCGACGGTCAACAGCGCCGCCGGACGCCTGCCGGGCCTCAGCCCCGGCACCGCGATTGCCATGGTGTCGGCGTGGGGCTGGGCCGGGTTCGTGTTCGGGCCGCCGATCATCGGCCAGCTGGCCTCGGCTACCTCACTGACCGCAGCGCTGGGCGTGCTGCCGGTGCTCACCGCGTGCATCGTGGCCAGCACCTCGCGAGCTCACGCACTGCGTAGGAGGCCGAGCTCCGGGCCGCCACCGCCCGTGTCGTAAGGCCGAAGCTGGGTCTGCTCGGTGCGGAGGCAGCCGGATGAGCGGTGATCTGGACCTGGAGCAGCGTTACCGGCGGGTGCTGCGGCTCTGCTTGCTGGCTTCCTGCCTCGTTCGTGGTTCGGATGCGTCGGCTCAGGGGACTGCTGGGCCGTCGCGGAGTACGCCGCGCACCTGGTCCAGCGACACCGTTTCAGGCTCGAATTCAGCCAGCCACCAGGTGGCGCCCGCCTTGGCATACGGCGCTGGGTCGGTGCCGGACGGCAAGGCGGCCGCGATGTCGTAGGGCGTGGTGGGGTGCTGGCGCAGGCCGGTGACGGTGGCGGCGATCTCGGCGATCTGGCCGGGGTGCTCAAGGTTGACCGGGAAGAAGCCGTCGTACCGGGCGGCCCGGCGCAGTGGCCTGAGATTGCCGGGGAACCCGGCGACCCAGACAGGCACCTTCTGCCGCACTGGCCGGGGAAGGAACTGAACCCCGTCGACGGTGTAGTGCTCGCCGTGGTGGTGCACGCTGTGGCCGGACCAGGCAGCGGTGAGGATCTGTAGCGCTTCATCGAGCATCTGGCCGCGCCGCCGGTCATCGAGCTGCTCGCCCGTCGCAGACAGCTCGCCGCCGAAACGGTCGCTGCCCAGGCCGGCGCCGAGGGTGAGGCGGCCGCCGCTGAGCCAGTCCAGCGTCACGGTCTCCCGGACGACCTTGGCCAGCCGCAGGCGGGCGAGCGGTGTGACCATGGGGCCCAGCCGCAGGCGCTCAGTAGCGGTGGCGACCGCCGCCAGGGTGATCCACGGGTCGGCCACCGGCCGCACCGGCGCCCGCCAGCGCAGGTGATCCCAGACGAAGAACCCGTGCCAGCCGGCCTCCTCCGCCTCAGCGGCCAGCCGCGCGACCACTGCCGGGTCAGCCAGATCGCCGAATAGCGGCACCCACAGCGCCGACCGCAGCCGGGTGGTGGCCGGTTGTGCCCGGCGCGCCGGTCAGGCCGCCGAACACATCCCGCGGCGGCTTCGGCCTCTCGTGCCCGGCGCCTCGGGGGACCAGCAGCGGCATGCCGGGGATCGGTTGCCAGATGATCGGCCATGACAGCAACGCTAAGCCGGGACAAGCATTATGAAAAGCGATAGAATTCGATAAGCTTGATCGTAATAAGCGATGCTTACTGCTAGGCTGGCGGCCATGTCCGATGCCGAGCTGCGTCATCTCGCCGCCATGGCCGCCGTCGCCGATGAGGGCTCGTTCGGCCGGGCTGCCGCCCGGCTGGGCTACACCCAGTCGACGATCAGCCAGCAGATCGCGGCGCTGGAGAAGGCCGTCGGCGGGGCAGTGTTCGACCGGCCGGGCGGGCCGAAACCGGTGCGGATCACCCCGCTCGGCGCCCTGGTCCTGGCCCACGGGCGTGACCTGCTGGCGAAGGCGACCGCGATGGCGGCCGCGCTCGACCGGTTCAAGGCCGGCGACGGCCGGGTCGATATCGGCACATTCCAGAGCGTGTCCAACGTGATCTTGCCGGCGGTGGTGCGCAGGCTGCGGGACGAGCATCCCGGCTGCGACATCAGGCTGTTCGAGGAAGAGACCGACCACCCTCAGGTCAGCGACCTCGACCTGATGTTCTTCGACGGCCCCGTCGGCGGAGACGTCCAGCACCTCAAGCTGCTCGACGACCCGTACCTGCTGGTGGCCAGGCCCGGAGCCTTCCCCGGCGGCCCGGTGCCGCTGGCCCGGCTCGACGGCGCCCCGATGGTGGCCCACCCGCCGATCTGCGACCAGGCCCGGGTCGAGCAGGAACTCGCGCGCCGCGCCGTCCGGCCGCACATCGTGTTCCGCACCGTGGGAAACGAAGCCGTGCTGTCAATGGTGCGAGCCGGAATGGGGACGGCGCTGCTGCCACGGCTCGCCATCCCCGGCCACGACACCCGCGCTGACCAGACGATCTCCATCCACGAGCTCCAGCCACCGCTGCCGCCCCGCGAGATCTTCTTGCTCTGGGAAAACGGACGCACCCATTCCCCGCTCGCCGCCAGGGCCATCGAGATCGCCGTCAGCGAAACCGCCAAGATCGCCGAGGACAAACGACAGCTCAGCGAACTGAACCGCCCCGCCGCGTCCCGAGGCCCTACCTCGTGAGCAAGCGCGTCGTCACCGAACATCCAGTCGTAGCCGACGGCGAGCATCTCATAGGCGCCAGCCACGAGGCCGTAGTCTGCCAGGCACCGCCGGAATACCTGATCTGCACGCATCACGAGCGCAACCCACCAGGCCTGTCGCCCGCGCCTAAGGCGGATATTTCTCGACAGGCCGCGAACTCGACCGAATACAGAGCGTGACATAGGAAGCGGCGTGACTCGGATACGGATCCCTGCCGATCACGTGCTTGAGGTAGCCGACCGGTCGGACCACACGATGACGCGCCGATTACCCCGTACTGCGGGTTCTGCCCGCCCTGGAGTCGCTCGCTGTAGCACGCGCCTTACTGGATCCGCAAAAGGGGGTCGGAGGCTGGGCGCGTTGCGCGTAGTGTCGGCGACCTCCCGGCCGGGATCCGCCCGGAGGCCGCCGCTGGTGGTTCCAGAGCCGGGCGCCCTCACCAGGTGCCGGCTCTCCAATTTCTGGGCGGGTGCTGTCACAATTGTCGCTCTGTGGTCGTCCTGCTTACGGGCGCCGACCGTGGAGGTGGCTATGGGGCCGTCGTCATCGCGAGATGCGCGGGTTCACGCTGCCTGGGAAGCCGATCGCGGGTATCTGTTCGCGATCGCCGCTGGGATGCTGGGCCGGCCGGCCGAGGCCGAGGACGTGGTGCAGGAGGCGTTCGCCCGGCTGGCGGGAGCTTCCATCGATGACATCGGCAATGTCCGGGGATGGCTGGTGGTGGTTACCCGCCGACTGTGCCTGGACCGGCTCGGCTCGGCCGACGCCCGCCGGACGACAGCCACCGCGGAGCCACCCGAGGCCGCTCAGGAGGGCGTTGATCCGGCGGACCGGCTGACCCTCGATGACGAAGTACGCCGGGCACTGGCCGTTGTGGTCGACCGGCTCTCGCCGGCTGAGCGGACCTCATTCATCCTTCATGACATCTTCGGGTTCCCCTTCGACGCGGTGGCCGAGCTGGCCGGACGGACTCCGGCGGCGTGCCGTCAGCTGGCCCGGCGGGCGCGCCTGTCGATCCGTGCCGGCTCGTTCCACCCCGGCGTACCGCCGGCAGGGTCCCAGGGGCGGGTAGCAGCCGACCTGGCGGGGCGGTTCATCTCCGTCTGCGAGGGAGGTGACCTGCGAGGGTTGATTGACCTGCTCGACCCCGACGTGGCCGGACTGGCCACCGTGCTGGGCTTGCCGCCATTGCCGCCCGCCCGGGGCACCAAAGCGGTCGCCGGGCGCGCCCTGTTCTTCTTCGGCCCGTCGGCAGGGGTCTCCCTCGAGCCTTTCACCGTTGAAGGGCGAGCCGCGGTGGTCGCCCGCCGTGGTAGCCACGTCCTCGCGGTGGTCCGCCTCGATGAGCGAGCAGGACGGATCTTCCACCTGCACGCCATCGCCCGGCGGTTCAGTCCCGAGGCGCGCTGAGCCGAACGCTGTCACTTTCCGCGGGCTGCTTCGTCGTTGCGTGTCGTGAAGACCTATCGGTCACCGCCGCATGAGCAGTACCCGCAATGGCGGATGTGACCGAGCTTGTGCCAGGCCGCAACCGGTCAGCGCGACAGCAGCAAGGGAGCAGCCATGAGGATCGTCATATTCGGAGCCAGCGGGCAGACCGGCCGGCTGCTGGCCGAGCAGGCGCTGGCAGCTGGTCATGATGTCGCGGCGGTGACCCGCCGCCTGGCCGGGTTCCCGGTAACGCACGACCGGCTGGCCGTCGTCGAAGCGGACGTGCACGATGGGCCGGCAGTGGACCGGGTGGCCGGCGGCGCCGACGTCGTGCTATCGGCGCTGGGCGTGCCGTTCGCCCGCAAGCAGATCACCGTCTACAGCCGGAGCGCCGGCAACATCATCGCTGCGATGTCCCGTCATGGGGTCAAGCGCCTGATCGTCGTGAGCTGCCGCGCCACCGAGCGCATCACCACGCCGACGGCGGATTCCTGCTGACCGGGTGCTTCAGCCGCTGGTCACCGCGACGAACGTCAGGACCACTTACGCCGACCTGATCTGCACGCCTCAACTGGCGATCACCGACGAGCCGTCAGCCGCCCAGAACGGGATTTATCTGGAGTCGTCCCTGTCTATGCTGCGCCTGACGCGGACGTCTGCGGCGTTGACATGTAGCTGAAGAGCGCTCACGTAGTCGCCACTTTGTTCTAAAAACGGCAGCGAAAAGGGAGTTCACATGGAGTCTGCGGCGGAGACACTGTCCAGGTAATGCGTCCACCACGCAGGAAAAAGCACACAAAACACCCGCGGCGGCTACAGCGAAGACACCCAAATCCGGGCTATAGATAACCAGCGTTACGC
>CAWDRD010000091.1:0-21006 GCA_963804455.1 uncultured Actinomycetes bacterium | reverse complement strand
GACGACGAGGAGGACCACGAGCCCGGCCACGGCGATGCAGGCGTTGACCGCCAGCTGCGCAGCGAGCACCCAGGCGGGCGGGACGGGCGTCGTTGAGAGTCTTCGCAAGATGCCCTGTTCCCGGTAGGTGGCAAGCGGAATCGGCAGGCTGAAGAAGGCGACTGCGGAGAGTACGAGGACGATCAGCACCGGGAAGTAGGCCTGCGGGACGGTGAGGCCGCCCAGGGTGGGCTTCTGGAAGGACGGGATGCTGCCGAAGAGCACGAGCAGCAGGACGGGTAGCGCCAGGCCGAGGACGAGGCCGATCGGCTGGCGCCAGGCCAGGCGGGCTTCGGCTTGCGCGAGCTTGGCGAATGCCCGGCGCGGGGTCTGGCTGGGCAGGAGCGGCCGGCGTTCCCTTGGGGCCGCGCGGTCCCGCTGCCGTCGTCGGGGCGGGCGGGGAGCTGGGGCGAGGCGACCGCCGGTGAGCTTGATGAAGGCGTCCTCCAGCGTGCCGGAGGCGAGCTCGACGTCGTGCGCGCTCACCCCCGCCGCGGTGAGCGTCTGGATCACGGCGCTGGCCAGGTCGCCCGCCTGCCGCCGCTTCGGGGACAACCTCATTCACCGTTACCTCCGTGGTCACTGGCCGGACCGCCATCACTGAGCCCGTTCGAGCTGGATCCACCGGTCTGGGTCGCCCAGCAGAGAGGCGATCCACCGGAAGGAGGCTTGCGGATACCGTGGAGAGCGGCATGCGAACTCGGCCGCTTCGCCGTCGCCGACATCGAATGTCACGGTCGGGCTCCCTAGCCCCGGGCGCCGGCCGATGATCTTCAGCAAGCGGATCTGCAGGGTGTGCGTCCCGGCCGCGATCGGCATCTCAGCGCGCGAGTTCATGCGGATCTGGCCTACCGGCTCATCGTCGAGCACGATCTGATAGGGCCGGGCCGCATCGGCTAGCCGGTAAGGACGGGTCAGCAGGAGCGTTGCGCTCATGGCATTCCCCTTTCGCGTGTCGTGGGCCAGGCATGCCACCTGGTCGTATTAGGCCCCCGTCGCTTCCTGGTGACCGGTTGGCTGCGATGGTGGCGAGGCGTTCGGGCATTTGCGGGATCTGGTGCGTGAACTGGGCGCGGGCTAGGCCGAGAGTTCCCGGAACAGGTCGAGGACCTCCGCAGGGCTCAACGACGACACGAACGGCTTCCTGTTAGTGCGCATGTGCTCTCTCCCGGCTCGCCGGCTGGCCGGTGTGGCCATGCACCAAGCGTCCCCAGGCCCGCTCGCCGCGTCGTCATCCCGGGGCGGGCTCGTGCGCGACCACCGCCGCGGTACGCAGACGCCGGCGCTCTACCGCAGCTGCGGTAGGGCGGTCAGCCCGACCAGCCAGGCCGCGCCAGACCCGACTGGAAAGCGAAGACAACCAGCTGAGCCCGGTCCCGGGCCCCGAGCTTGGCCATAGCCCGGTTCACGTGGGTCTTCGCGGTAGCCGGGCTCAGGTACAGGAGCGCCGCGATCTCGTCGTTGGACAGCCCTTCGGCTACCAGAGCGGTGACCTCCCGCTCGCGTCCGGTCAAATGGTCGAGGCGCGGCGGCGGTTGCTGAGCGCGGCTCGCGAACTCGGAGATAAGGCGCCGCGTCACGCCAGGGGACAGCAGCGCGTTCCCTGCGGCGACGACCCGCACGGCCCGGAGTAGCTCGTCGGGCTCGGTGTCTTTCACCAGAAAGCCGCTCGCCCCATTGCGGATGGCCTCGAAGACGTACTCGTCGAGATCGAAGGTCGTGAGGATCACGACCCGTACATCGCCCAACCGGTCGTCGCCCGCGATTGCCCTGGTGGCGGCGAGCCCGTCCATGCCGGGCATCCGGATGTCCATGAGGACCACGTCGGGTTCGAGAGTCTGGGCCTGGCTGACCGCCTCCTCGCCGTCGGCGGCTTCGCCTACTACCTCGATATCGTCCTGGGTGGCGAGGAGCGAAGCGAACCCCGCGCGGACGAGGGCCTGGTCGTCCGCGAGCAGGACCCGGATCATCTCGCCCCGCTGAGGGGGAGCCGCGCACGCACCCTGAACCCGCCCCCCGGCCTCGGCCCGGCCTGGAGTTCGCCGCCAAGCGCGGCGGCACGCTCGGTCATGCCGGTGATCCCTGTCCCCGGGGCGGCGGGGGAACGCACCGGCCCGTCGTCATCGACCTGCACGACCAGGTCCGCCTCCCCATAGGTCACTTCCACCCGGGTCGTCGTGGTCTCGGCGTGCCGCGCGACGTTGGTCAGTGCTTCCTGGAGGATCCGGTACGCGGCCAGGTCCACGCCCGGTGGCAGCAGGCGGACTACCCCCCGTTGCTCGATCCTTGCGGTCACCCCCATCGCTGCCGCCCGCGCCACCAGGTCGTCCAGCCGCGGATGCTCGGTGCCGGCGCCCGGGGCGCTTGGTGGTCCTCACGCAGGGCCCCGAGGACAGAACGCAGCGCCAGCAACGTCTCGTGGCTCACTTCTTTGATGGTGGACAGGGCCCGCACCGCACGTTCGTCCGCGCCATCCAGCTGGAACAAGGTCGTTGACGCCTGGACGTTGATCAGCGAGATATTCTGTGCCAGGACATCGTGGAGTTCCCTGGCGATCTGAAGCCTTTCCTCGCTTACCTGCCGCCGGGACTCTTCCTGGCGCAGCCGCGCGGACTGCAAAGCCCGAAGTCTTCGCAGCCGCAGCCATTCCGCGGATCCGAACAGGACGAGCAGCCAGGCGAGCACTCCGAGGGAGAACCCGAGGCTGAGGGCATGGCCTGTGCCCAGAAACGGCGGGAGCCACTGGGACAGCACGTAGTCGGCAAGCAGCAGGGCCACGGCGGTTCGCCGGTGACCTGCCATGATGACGGTCACGAAGGCCACGAGCAGGCCAAGCCATTCGGGGCCGGTCACGTAACCCATCGCCTGGTACGTGACAGTCGCGGCGAGCGCAACTGCGTACACTTGGACCGGCCACCGGCGCCGCACCACCAGGGCCAGCGGCGTTGCCACCAGCAAAGCCAGGCCCAGGGTGTCCACCTGACGAGCGTGCGGCTGGGCGGGAGCGGCGAGGTGGGTAGTTCCGACAACCTGTATGACGCCGACGACTACCGCGAGGACGACGTCCGGCCATGGCGCAACAAGCCACGTCCGCGTCTCACCCTCGGTGCTGGCCACAGGACCAACGGTATTGCCATTTCGCCCACTGTCATCGACCGCACGCCGTCTGGCCTGCTACGCCGATCGCAGTAAGGCAGTGGCCCCTGCTACCGCACCCGCGGTAGTGCGTTGCCAGCTGATCGCCCAGTGCGCGGGTGCCCGCATGAGATGCCCCCGGCGGCGGAGGCCCGGATCGTCGGGCTGGGGCGGGCGCATCCGGGGTGGAGGCCGTCGCGGATCCGGTGGGAGCTGGAGCGGGCGGCGTGGTGCCGCTCCAGCTCGGCCGCGAACCCTGCAGCACTCATCCGGGCCCGGACCGATCGCTCGCATGGACAGACGGACGGTTTCCGGGTCGGAGAGCGATCAGCGCAACCGCGCGAAGCTGATCTGCGCGGTACCCGGGTGCCGGTAACCCGATGTACCTCGCGTGTACCTCCGATGGACCTCTTATATACCCGGGAGGCAACCCCGGCGGGACGGTCGTACGACTAGGTCCGGACTGACGAGCACACGTGGAGCAAACATGGCCCCGAAACGGCCTCCACGAGGCCGACCGAAAGAGGTAAAACTGCAGGTCAGGATGGGTGCGCCGCCAGGGACTCGAACCCCGAACCCGCAGATTAAGAGTCTGCTGCTCTGCCAGTTGAGCTAGCGGCGCGTAGAACGCAGTGATCCTAACGGATCTGCGCCCCAGATGCGAACCGCAGTCCGTCGCGGCGCCACTGCCGTCGCTGGCGGCGCTGGGCGGGGCCCGCCCCTCAGCGGGGCCGTCTCTCAGCGTGGCCGTCTCTCAGCGTGGCCGTCTCTCAGCGTGGCCGTCTCTCAGCGGGGCCGTCTCTCAGCGTGGCCGTCTCTCAGCGTGGCCGTCTCTCAGCGTGGCCGTCTCTCAGCGGGGCCGTCTCTCGGCGGGGCCGCCCTCGGTGGGACGGTCCCCCGGCGGGGTGGCTCCGGCGGTCAGGGGCTGGCCCAGGCCACTCGACCAGCTCCTGACCAGCTCGGCGTGACTGCGGTATCAGCCGGAACGGGAACATAACGGCCTGGTCGGGTACGAGACGCAAAATCTTCCGTAATCGGGTGTCCTGTGGGATAACGGTTCAGTGCTTCAGGTGGGAGGCCCGGCCGATCGGCGCTGGGCTTCAGATCAGGCTGCGGCATCTCCGCTCCACCATGGCGGCGCTGCCCGGCCTCGGCAGAGGAGGGCATTTGATGATCTCCCGTGGACTGGCGCGCCGCGCTAGCACCCGGCCTGACCGCGCGGTGTCGCGCGCCGGGTCCCGCGGACGGCGCGCGGCCCGCATCGGGCTCCCGGTCGCAGCGGTCACCGGCCTGCTCGCGCTGGCCGCGACGGCGCCCAGCACACACCCGGCTGGTCCTGCCGCGGCTGTGCGCCCGGTGCCCGCGCTCGGCGGCCCGGTCCTGCTCAAGCAGCAGGACCCGTCCCCGCTGACGATCGCGCAGTGCCAGGCCAAGTACGGCATCAACTGCTACACGCCGGTGCAGTACCGCACCGCCTATGACCTGAATCCGCTGTACGACCGGGGAATCACCGGCGCCGGCCGGACGATCGTGATCGTGGACGCCTTTGGCTCGCCGACGATCCGCAACGACCTGCACGTCTTCGACCAGCAGTTCGGCTTCCCCGACCCCGATCTGCAGATCATCAAGTTCGGCAACATCCCGCCGTTCGACTCGACCAACTCGGACATGGTCGGCTGGGCCGAAGAGACGAGCCTCGACGTGGAGTACGCCCACGCGATCGCGCCCGGCGCGAAGATCGTGCTGGCCGAGACCGCCGTGTCCGAGACCGAGGGCGTCACTGGCCTCCCGGAGATGATGAACGCCGAGGAGTCGCTCATCAACGCCGGCGTCGCGCGACGTGATCTCGCAGAGCTTCGGCGCCACCGAGAACACGTTCCCCGGCTTCGCCCAGGGCAACTACTCCAGCCTGCTGAACCTGCGCTACGCGTTCCAGGACGCGCTACGCGCATCACGTGACCGTGCTCGCCGCCTCGGGTGACACCGGGCGCGACCGACGCCGAGCTCGACGGTACGACCCTGTACCCGTACCCGGGTGAACTCCTGGCCGTCCTCGGACCCGCTGGTCACCTCGGTCGGCGGCGCCCAGCTCTACCTGGACAACGCCGGCCAGCGGACTGCAGCCGGACTCGTGTGGAACGACGGCTACGGCGCGGGTGGCGGCGGCGTGTCCGCGATCTTCCCCCGGCCGCTGTACCAGGCCGGGGTGGGCAGCGTCGTCGGCAGCCACCGCGGCACCCCGGACATCTCGATGTCCGCGGCAGTCAACGGCGGCGCCTGGGTCTACCTGTCCTTCGCGGGCACCGAAACCCCGGCGTGGACACCCCGGCCTGGTACATCATCGGCGGGACCAGCGAGGCCACGCCGATCTTCTCTGGCGTCGTAGCGCTGGCCGACCAGGTGGCCGGGCACCGGCTCGGCCTGATCAACCCGGCGCTGTACGCCCTGGGCGCGCTCAGCCAGCACGGGGTCAGCCAGGCACCGGCCTCGTCGACATCACCACCGGCAACAACAGCTTCGCCGGGGTGACCGGATACACCGCCGGACCGGGCTATGACCTGGCCAGTGGCTGGGGCACCATCGACGCGGCGGAATTCGTGTCGGCCCTCGCCCGGCTCGGGTAATTTCTGCAACGAACACCGGCTGGCAGTCGCCAGCCTCGTCCAGGGCCGTCGGCCCGCCCGGCCATTGCGCGCCGTGGCGGGCGGGCGGCCCTGGCCCGCTGACGGGCCCGTTGCTGGGCGCAACAGCGCGGGGCCGGTCATCGGCGAGCGCGAGCACCGGGACCGGGCGGCGCGGCGGGCGGGCGGATTCAGCGGCGGGCGGGGCCGGTTCAGCCGCCGAGGAACCGGCCCGCGAACCGGGCCAGCCGGGACGGCCGCCCCGTGCTGGTCTCCTCGGCGGTCGGCCCAGCTCATCGCCTGCAGCCCGGCGTTCGCGCCAAGCCAGCGCAGCGGCTCGGCCTCCCAGGACGGCGACCGGTGCCCCACCCAGGGCAGCCGGGTGAGCTCGGTGTCGTGCCCGAGCACCAGGTCGGCCAGGGTACGCCCGGCCAGGTTGGTGGTGGCCACCCCGTCGCCCACGTAACCCCCGGCCCAGCCCAGGCCGGTCGCCCGGTCCAGCCCGGCCGACGCGCACCAGTCCCGGGGCACGCCCAGCGGGCCGCCCCAGGCGTGCGTGACCCTGACCTCGCCGAGGGCCGGGAACAGCTCGGCCAGGGACCGGCGCAGCGCGCGGAACACCGGCGGGGAGCGGTCGAACTCCGGGCGGACTGCGGAGCCGTAGTGGTAGGGCGCGCCGCGCCCGCCGAACGCCAGCCGGCCGTCCGCGGTGCGCTGGCCATAGATGATCAGATGCCGGTAGTCGCCGAACGTGGGCCGCCCGGCCAGGCCGATCTGCGCCCAGGTGTCCTCCGGCAACGGTTCCGTGGCGATCATCAGCGAGTACACCGGGGCGATGGCGCGGTGCAGGCCGGGCAGCCGCTGGGGTGTATCCCTCAGTGGCCCGGATCACGTACGGGGCCCGGACCGTGCCCCGCGGGGTGCGCAGCCGCCCGGGCTCGATCCCGGTGACCGGGGTGCGCTCGTACACGACGACCCCGCGCCGCCGCACCGCGTCCGCCAGCCCGCGGGCCAGCCGGGCCGGGTGGATGGCGGCGCAGTGCGGGGTGTACGTGCCGCCCAGCACCCCGGACGCGGTGACGTGCTCCGCGGGCCTCCGCCTCGGTCAGCAGCCGCAGGTCTGCCTCGCCGAACCCGAACGACCGCGCCTCCGCGACCTCCTCGCGGGCCCGGGCCAGCTGGGCCGGGGAGCGGGCCAGCTGCACGGTCCCGCCCTTGGCCCAGTGGCAGTCGATGCCCTCGGCCGCGGCCACCCGGCCGACCTCGTCCACGGTGGCCTGCATGGCCCGGTACATGGCGATGGCTGCGCCCGCGGCCGGCCATCCGCTCCAGCTTGGCCAGCGAGGCCGGGAACAGTGCCGAGCACCAGCCGCCATTACGGCCGGAGGCGCCGAACCCGGCGATCTCCCGCTCGCACACGGCGATCCGCAGCCCGGGGCGGGCGCCCGCCAGGTAGTACGCCGTCCACAGGCCGGTGAACCCGGCGCCCGCGATGGCCACGTCCACCGAGGTGTCGCCGGGCAGCGGATCGCCAGGATCCAGCTCGCCGGGCACGGAACTGAGCCAGAAGGACAGCGACCGGTAGTCCTGGAGGGGGGGCACCTGACCATGGTGGCACGCTGGCCCGGTGGTGCCCGTGCGCAGTACGGGGCCTGGCGTACCAGTGCCCCTGGTCGTTCGGGCATGCTGGTGCCATGCCCGCTGACACATCTGGCCTGCCGGAGCTGCCTGCCCCGCGCCGTCCATCCGGTCCGTACCGGATCTCCTTCGTCTGCCTGGGGAACATCTGCCGCTCGCCCATGGCCGAGGTGGTGCTGCGCGCGGAACTGGCCCAGGCCGGGCTGGCCGGGCTGGTCGAGCTGGACAGCGCGGGCACCGGGGACTGGCACCTGGGCGAGCCGATGGACCGGCGGGCCCAGGCCGAGCTCAGCCGCCACGGCTACGACGGGTCCGCGCACCGGGCCCGGCAGTTCCGGCCGGCCTGGTTCGCCGAGCGTGACCTGATCCTCGCGCTGGACCTTAATAACCTGCGCGACCTGCGCCTGATGGCCCCGGACACGGAGGCGGCCGGACCGCGGCTGATGTTGCTGCGGTCCTTCGACCCGGCGCTGGCCGGGAACGGCACGGGCCTCGGGGACCACGGCCGTGCCGGGGACCATATCAGCCGGGCGGTCCCCGACCCGTACGGCGGCACGGCCGAGGATTACGCCCGTGCGCTGGACATGGTGCAGGCCGCGGCGCGCGGCCTGACGGCCCGGCTCACCGAGCTGCTGTTCGCCGGCGACCCAGGGCCCCCCCGGGGGTCGTCCCCCCGGGCCAGCTCTGCTGGGGAGGCGGGGCGCGCCGGAGGCGTGTCCCCTCCGGGCCAGCGACGCGCGGGGGGTTCCGGGGGGTCGTCCCCCCGGGCCAGCACCGCTGGGGAACCGGGCGGCGCATGATCGCCGCCACGGACGCGGAACTGCGGCAGCGGCTGGAACGGATCACCGGCCATGCGGTACACGACGCCCGGCTGCTGGGGGCCCAGCACCAGTGCCGCCATTACCAGATCACCCTGGCCGACGGCCAGCGAGCCTTCGCCAAGGTGGCCGAGGCCGGCCTGGGTGGGGTCTTCGAAGCCGAGGCGCGCGGGCTGCGCTGGCTCGCCGACGCCCGGGCGGTTCCGCTGCCCGAGGTGCTCGGCTGGGATGACGCCACGCTCGCCGTGGCCTGGCTGCCGGAGGAGCCCGCGGAGCGCAGCGCGGCCGAGCGGTTCGGCCGGGACCTGGCCGTGCTGCACGCAGCCGGGGCGGAGCGGTTCGGCGCGCCGTGGCCGGGCTTTATCGCCAGTCTCGCGCTCGGTGACCGGACCGGGGACACCAGCGCCATGGTTGGCCCGGCTGGCCCGGCCGGCGACTGGGCCAGCTGGTACGCGGCCAAGCGGCTCGCCCCGTACCTGCGCCTGGCCGCCGACACCGGCGCGCTGAGCCTGCCCGATACCCGGCTGGTTGAGCAGGTCATCGCCCGGATCGGGGAGCTGGCCGGTCCCGCCGAGCCGCCCCGGCGGATCCACGGCGACTGCTGGTCGGGCAACGTGCTCTGGTCCGGCGGCCGGGGCTGGCTGATCGACCCAGCCGCGCAGGGCGGCCACCGGGAGACCGACCTGGCCATGCTGGCCCTGTTCGGCTCGCCGCACCTGGACCGGATCCTCGCCTCCTACCAGGAGGTGGCACCGCTGGCGGAGGGCTGGCGGGACCGGGTCCCACTGCACCAGCTGCATCCACTGCTGGTGCACGTCTGCCTGTTCGGGGCCGCGTACCGTGAGTCCACCCTGGCCGCCGCCCGCGCCGCCCTGACCGCCTGACCTACCCGGCCGCCGCGCCTCAGCGCGGTACATAGTGGGTCGCGGGGGCGCGTCTACAAATAAGCCGTCGGTCTACGCCTAGTCTTCGCTGCTCAGGCGGCTCGTAGCAGGCGACTTATTCCACGCCGGGCCCCGGGTGACCCACTATGTACCGCGCTAGTGACTGGTGGCGCCGACCGCGAGCTGGGTGTTCGTTGCAGGCCGTTGAATTTAGGGGCAGTGGGGCACTAGCTGAGTGCCCTGCCGGTGACGTCCGGCAGGAACGGCTCATCGGCGGCTGACAGGTCGGACTCGTCGCTCTGCGCCTCCGGGGCGAGCGGAAGCGTGACGCGGAACGTGGCGCCCTGGCCCGGCGTGGTGTCCAGGGTGACCGTGCCGCCGTGCGCCGCGACCAGCGCGGCCACGATGGCCAGGCCGAGGCCGGATCCGCCGGCCTCTCCTGGTCCGCGCCTGGTCCGCGCGGTAGAACCGCTCGAACACCCGGTCCGCCTCGTCCGGCCGCAGGCCCGGGCCATGGTCGGTGACCTCGACCACCGCGCTGGGCACCGGCCGGCGCGGCCCGGCGAGCACCCGCACCTGGATCGGAGTGCCGTCCGGAGTGTGGTTCAGCGCGTTGCTCATCAGGTTGCCGATGACCTGGCGGAGCCGGACCTCGTCGCCGAGCACCAGGAACGCCGCGCCAGAGCCGACGCTCAGCTCGATTTTCCGGGACGGCGCGATGATCCGGGCGTCCTGCACCGCGTCGGCGGCCAGGGTGAGCAGGTCGACCGGACGGCGCTCGATCGGCCGCTGCTGGTCCAGCCGGGCGAGCAGCAGCATCTCCTCGACCAGGACTCCCATCCGGCTGGCTTCCTGCTCGACCCGCTGCATGATCCGGTCCAGGTCCTCCCGGCTGAGCCGGCCGCCACCGCCCTGGCCGGTGCCATTCGTGGCCGGTCCGGCGTCGTCGTCCTGCACCCCCCCGCGCTGCCGGTAGTACTCGGCATACCCGCGCATCGCGGTGAGCGGGGTCCGCAGCTCGTGGCTGGCGTCCGCGACGAACTGCCGCATCCGTTCCTCGGACCGCCGCGCTGCGGCCTCGGACCTGGCGCGGGCCTCGAAGGACGATTCGATCTGGCTGAGCATGGTGTTCAGCGACCGGCCGAGCCGGCCGACCTCGGTCCGCGGGTCCCAGTCCGGCACCCGGCGGGACAGGTCGCCGGCCGCGATGGCCTCCGCGGTCTCCTCGATATCGGTGAGCGGGCGCAGGCTGGCCCGGACGATCGCGATGCCGACCACGACGAGCGCCAGCACGATGATCACGCTGACCAGCAGGTCGATCCGGCGCAGCCAGCCGACGGTGCTGTCGATGTTCGCCAGGCTGGTGCCCGCGACCAGGATAACTGTCTGCGGGGCGCTGATCTGATCGGTAAACGGGTTGGTCAGGCTGACCGTGGTTTCCTTGACCATGACCTGCCAGCTGGCGTTGCCGTCCTGGCCGGGGACCGTGACTAGCTTCCCGGAATTCGCCTGCAGCCAGCTGCCGCTCACGGGCACCGCCGGGCCCGGCCCGTACTGGGACGACGGCCCGAACGACTCGAACACCTGCCCTTTGGTGTCGAGCAGTTCCACCATGAGGGGCCCGTAGTAGCCGAAGTCACCCGTGCTCAGCCCGTGCCATCCCGGTCCGAAATTTGTTGGGTTCCGGCTGGCGTTCAGCGCGTCCATCCGCCCAGCGAAGAGGTTGCTCACCTGGATGCCAGACTGGTTCTGCAGGTAGCCGCTGAACTGGCTGAGGCTGGCCACGCTAATGATGGTCAGCGCGATGATCACCAGCGCGAGCAGCGCTGCGATCATCTTGACCCGCAGCGGGGTACGCCCGGGCAGCCGCCGCAGGCCTTTCTGCAGGCTGCCCAGCCAGGACGTCAGCGGCATGGCAGCAGCTAGGACGACGACGGCAGCCGGAGCACGTAGCCGACCCCGCGCAGCGTGTGGATGAGCCGCGGCTCAGTGGTGTCCACCTTGCGCCGCAGCACGGACACGTAGGACTCGACGATCCCGGTGTCTCCCCGGAAGTCGTAGTCCCACACATGATCGAGGATCTGCATCTTGGACAGCACCCGGTTCGCGTTGCCCATGAAGTAACGCAGCAGCTTGAACTCGGTGGGGGACAGCTGGATGTGCTGCCCGGCCCGCCATACCTCGTGGCTTTCCTCGTCGAGCTCCAGGTCGGCGAACTTCAGCCGGGGCGTGGGCTCGGCTCCGTCGCCGCGGGTCCGGCGGAGCACCGCCCGGATCCGGGCGATCACCTCCTCCAGGCTGAACGGCTTGGTGACGTAGTCATCCCCGCCCAGGGTGAGGCCGCGGACCTTGTCCTCCATGGCGTCCCGTGCGGTCAGGAACACCACCGGGACGCGGGCGCCGCCGCCGCGCAGCCGCCGGATCACGTCGAACCCGTCCATGTCCGGAAGCATCACGTCGAGCACGATGAGGTCGGGCCGGTGCCGCTGGGCGGCCTGGACCGCCTCGGTGCCGCCGGTCGCGGTGAGCACCTCGAACCCGGCGTAGCGGAGGCTGGCAGAAAGTAGCTCGAGGATATTGGGCTCGTCCTCGACAACGAGCAGGGTGGCAGCCGGCTGTGTCCGCCCATTGGTCGACGGCATGGTCATGACCTGCATCTTCCGGCGCTAACCTGAGGATTTCCTGAAGGCCCGCTGGGGCTGCTCTCATGGTGACGCGAAATCAGCCAGAACGGGGACCGAAATCCCTCGTCAGCGTGGCCGGACGCCAGTCCGGGCCGGTGCTGGCGGCTGGTCGGGCGGCTGGCGGCTGGTCACGGTGCTGGCGGCTGGTCAGGGCGGCTGGCGGCTGGTCAGGGCGCGACACCCGCGGCAGCGCCCCACCGGGAGATGGCCGCGGCACGGGAATCCGCGCCGAGCTTCGCGTAGATACGGTTCACGTGGTTCTTGACGGTTTTCTCGGCGAGCACGAGTTGGGCGGCAATCTCGCCGTTCGAACGGCCCGCCGCGATGAGCGTCATGATCTCGGCTTCACGCAGTGATAGGCCGAGCGGGCGGGCCGTGCTGGGGATGCTGCCGGTCGTCATCTGACCTCCGGGCCACGGCTACCAGCGGATGCGATGCGACGCATGGTACGAAGGCGACGACGATCAGCGCAAGTGGCGTAAACCGTACATCGGGTAAGTTCCCCTGCTGTACGGCCTGCAGACGCCCTAGCTGGCCGGTGCGACCTTCGAGCCGGTGATCAGGTTCGCGGGTACCGGCTGGTCGGTCTTCATCGCGTTGAACAGCTGATTCGCCTGGGACGTGTCCCAGATCAGCACGTCGCCCACCGCGAGCACGGGCTCGCTGCCGATAGGCACGGTGGTGGTTTCCGGATGCCGCAGCGCAAAGGCGACCTGCATCAGCTGATACAGCTGGGTGCCCTGGTCCACGGTGAGCGCGCCGGCGGAGCCGAACGCGGCCGGCAGCACCCGGAACGGGTTGGCCAGGATAGCCGGGCTGGTCATCTTGCTCAGCAGCGCCGCGAGGAACAGCCGCTGGTCCTGCTCCCGTTGCAGGTCCTGGGTGGCGAACAGGTGCCGGGTGCGGACGAAGCCGAGGGCCTGGGCGCCGTTCAGGGTCTGGCAGCCGGCCTGCAGGTGCAGGCCGGAGGCGGGGTCGTTCAGCGCCGATGGCAGGCACATCCGCACCCCGCCGACCGCGTTCACCACGTTGACCAGGCCGCCGAAGCCGATTCCCATGTAGTGGTCGATGTGCAGGCCGGTCGCGTTCTGCACGGTCTCCGCGAGCAGCTTCGGGCCGCCGAAGGAGTACGCAGCGTTCAGCTTGTTGCTGCCGTACCCGGGAATCGGCACGTAGGAGTCGCGGGGCAGGCTCACCAGGATCGGCCGGCTGGCCGTTCGACGGGATGTGCAGCAGCATGATCGTGTCGGACCGTTGCCCGCTGATGCCGGTCCCGGTGGCCAGCTGGTGTTCCTGCTGCACGGTCAGGCCCTGCCGGCTGTCCGAGCCGGTGATCAGCCAGTTCTGCCCGGCGCCGGCCACTGGGCGCCCGTTGTAGTCCACCAGGACGTCGGCCCGGGTGAGCTTGGAGTTGGTGTAGAAGTACAGGCCGATGCCCGCGACCACGAGGACGACCACGAGCAGGGCGATGATCCCCATGATCCGGCGCGGGCGCAGCCTGCGGCGGCCACTGCGGCCACCGCTGTAGCCGCGGGCGCCGCCTGCGCCGCCCGCCGGCGGCCAGGACTGGTTACCGCTGCGGGAGGCGCGCGCCCGGGGCTGCTCCGGCCAGCGGCTGCCACTCTGGTAACCGGGCTGGCCAGCGGGCTGGTCAGCGCCCCACGGCTGGCCGGCCGATCCGGGCCGGGGCAGGCTCTCCGTCGGCTCACCGGAGCCTGGATAGCCGCCCGGCTGGGGGCGGCCGGACGGACGGGGGCGGAACCAGTCGTTGTCGTTCACGCGGAGCCCTCCCACCAGATGGTGACCACATCTCGCCGGGAGCCGGGGTCGCCGGCCTGGCCGCCGAGCTGCCCGGCGTCGCGCAACGCCGCCTCCACCTCGTGCGCGCGCTCGGCGGGCAGGCACAGCCTGCGCCTGGTCACCTCCGTCAGCTCACGCACGGTCGGGTAGTCGGCCTCGCCCGGGCGATTCCATTCAGTGTGCCTTGCCCGCAGGCCCATCGCGGACAGGATCGCGATGACGTCCGCCGCGGTCGGCCCCTCCGGCCGGGTCAGCCCGTGGAAGCGCAGCCACAGCTGGTTGAGGTAGACCAGCGGATGCGTGGCGGTGATCTCCACGACCACCCGGTACCGGGCGTGCCTGGTCAGCGCGTCCAGGAACGGGCCGAGATCAGGCACGTTGTACAGCACGTGGTGACAGGTCACCAGGTCCGCGACGGCGTCTGGGCGGCCACGTCCGGCCAGCGGCCGGACGACGGCCGCGGGGCTCAGCCCCGCGGCCCGGGCCCGCCCAGCGACCAGCGACAGCATCCCGGGATCCGCGTCCACCGCGGTCAGCCCGGTGCACCGGGCCGTCAGCGGGAGGCAGGCCGCCCCGGCGCCGGCGCCCACATCCAGCACGCGGCCCGGCGGGTCCAGCGCCTCCCATTCCCGCTCGTAGGACGGGCCCGGAGGGGCGCGGCGCTGCCGGTCCGCGCGGCGCGCGAACATCTCCCTGGGTAGGACCCAGGGCGACTCGGTCACCGCCGCAGTGATGTGCCCGGGAATGGCCCAGGCCGCCAGGTCATCACGCCACCGGCCCAGCAGTTCGGTCAGGGATGGCGTGGCCACGCTGTCCCCCCGCCAGAGGTTTTCTCGCCGCCAGGGGCTGTGTCGTCAGGGGCTGCCTCGTCAGAGGCTCTGTCGCCGGAGGCGATGTGGAGGGCTGATGCCCCCCGTATCCAGTGGGGTGAGCGATGGGGCACTGCAGCGATCTGGCGGACCAGGATCTTGGTGCCACGCTGAAACGGGTGACGGCTCCACGGAAGCGGGCGGGCCCCACCCGGCTGTGGTGCCTGTTGCGGTGCGCTACCAGGGCCGGGGATCGGTTTCTGGTGGTGCATGTGCAAGGTCGTTGCCTGTCGCGGTGTTGTGGCTCAGGATCTGACCAGGCGGGCGATCGCGTCGGAGGCTTCGCGGACCTTCTCGGTTGCGGCGTCACCACCTTCGGCGATTGCCCCGGCCACGCAGTGGCCGAGGTGTTCTTCGAGGAGGCCGAGTGCCACTGATTGCAGGGCCTTGGTGGCTGCGGCGACCTGGGTGAGGATGTCGATGCAGTATTTGTCGTCTTCGACCATGCGCTGCAGGCCGCGGATCTGCCCTTCGATGCGGCGCAGCCGCTTGAGGTAATCCTCTTTGTTCTGCGTGTACCCGTACATGTGGCTCTCCGGCCTGGCGGGCGCGCCTCCTGCGCACGCTGCTTACTCTATGGCTGCTCGGCCATGCTGCCAGGCGGCAGCGGTCTTGCGGGCGGTGAGCCGGTGCCTGACCGGGCTGGTGGGATCGAGCCGGGTCAGCCCGATGACCCGAACTGGATGGGGACGCTGATGGCCTGCGTGCTGGCCCATGTGCGGGCGCCTGGTGTGGCCTGCCCAGATGGTGAGTTTGGTTCCGCGGGCGGCCAGGGCGTCCCACCCGCCCGCTGTGCCCGGCGCCAGCGTCACTGTGCCTGGGGGCAGCGCGGGCAGCGGCTGCGGCGCACGGACGCCGGCCGGGCCCGGTCCCGCCAGCCCGCTGCGGGCCGAGCCTGGCTGGCCGGTTCGGGGGCCGTCGCGGTCCCGCGGGTCAGGGCGAGATAGCCGCTGATGGCCAGGAGAGCGAACGGGATCATGCTGTTCGGGTCGGTGCCCAGGCCGCCGAAGAACCCGAAGTCCTCGATCCCCGTCCCCGACCATGGCCACCCGCCGGCCGCGAGCCTGAAGGTCCCGGATGACGGCGACCTTATGATCGGGCAGCGCCCCGGCGATCACCTCATCGATGCCTGCCTGGGCGGCGACTGCCTGCGCGGTGGCCTGGCTGTCACCGTTCCGGTCTTGTCCAGCACCATGACATCCACCGCCCGGGAGGACTCCAGGGCCTCGTATCGCGTGATGAAGATCCCCAGCCGCGCGCCCCGCCCGCACGCCACCATCAACGCCGCCGGGGTCGCCAGCCCCAGCGCGCACGAGCACGCGATGATCAAGACCGCCAGCGCCGCGCTGAACGCCTCCTCCGCTGGGCTGCCCGCCAGCAGCCACCCGGCCAGCGTCAGGCACGAGGCGGCCAGCACCGCGGGTACGAACACGCCACAGATGCGGTCGAACACCAGAGCCACGATCAGCCGGTTCCGCAGATACGCGACACGAGCCGCATCCGGCCCGGCCCCGCCCGCCTCAGCCAGGCCGCCCGCTGCCCGGCCCGCGCCGCGATCGGGCACGCGGCTGGCGCCGGGGGTACGCCAGACGCCGCCGGGACCCGGCCCCACGACCCCGCCGGCAGGCCGGTACTCGCTCCCAGGCTCGCGATGTTCAGCAAGCTCGCCATGGGCGTCACCATGGGCTACATGCTCATCCTCATGCTCTAGCCCCGTTCAGCGGCGGATCCGGCTAGCTGCCGGGCGCCGTGCCGTGCAGGACCTGGTTGATAGCCGTGATGATCACCTGGGCTGAGCCGTCGATCGCTTGCGCGACGGGGCTGGCGGGATTCTTGAGCTGGCCAGCGATCTGGGCTGCGGACAGGCCGGCGAGCACCTGGGGGCTGTACTGCGCGCCCGCCAGGATGTCGTGGTTGGCGATGTCGAGGAACGGGACGGCCCCGGACTGGTCAGCGCTGTTCACATAAGGCGGCACGTCGTAGGTGCCGACCAGCTCGGTGTCCAGCGGAGTCTGCGGCTGGAGGGGATGGCCGAGGTTGTCCGTCAATTCGGTGGTGCACAGGGTGAGCTCCGGGCTGGTGTAGCGCACAGCGCGGAAGGAGAACGTGGCCGTGCCCGGGTAGATGTCGGTGGCCGAGGATGTGGTGGAGCCGAGGTGGCTCCAGTGGCCGAAATGGGCCAGCGCGACGACCAGCGGCCAGCGCTCGGCCGCGCAGAACGGGCAGGACTCTTCGCTGATGAAGACGATGGCCGGCTTGCCGCCGATGGTCAGCGGCGGGGCAGCCGGCTGGATGGCGTGCAACGGGGTGACCGCGCGGCCCGGCCTTATCCCAGCCAGCACCGCAGCAGGGACGGTGGTGACCTGGCTGACGACACTGGAGCGCGCGGGTGATTCGCTGGCGGCCGCCCCGTGGGAGGTCAGCTTGATCACGGCCAGCGCCACGGTGATGGCCAGGACCGCGGTGACCGACGCGACCGCCAGGAAGAACCGCCGGCGCGCCTCAGCGCGTTTGCGCGCGGCCCGCTCAGCCGCGATCCGCTCCCGGGCCCGCAGCGCGGCCGGCTGCCGCGTCCACTGGGCGGCCTGCCCCCCGCATGACCGTGGTGGGTCTTTGCCACCTGCCGTCCCTCCGCCGTTGCGCAACGCTGGGCCCGGCCGCCATACCGTATGTCTTACTCAAAAGTCGCGTTATGCACATCAACATCCACCGCTACCGTGGCCCTGACCTGCACCGGCCGCTCGTGCAGGTCCTCCGGGCCTGCACTCGCTAGCCGGTTTTGCATAACGCTCCGTGGCCCTACCTACTACAACGGATAGGACTGATGAGGTGTTCATCCCAGCGTCGCGTGCCAGGGAGTATGCGGGTCAGAGCTTCGCTCCGAGCGCGGTGATCGCTGACGATGAGCACAACGCCTGCCGACTGGCCGCCGGTCAGGTCAGGGAGCTGTGAACTGGGTGTTCCCGGCTCCCTGACCTGCGGCTTCAGTGGGGAACAGCGACCCGGCTGTCGCGGAGGAGTTCCTGGCCCGCGAGGCCCCGCGGGAGACGCCGGCGCCGCCGGGCAGGCCGGCAGCCTGGCTCACCCGGCTGGTCGATGACGTGATCGTCCTCCCAGGGCGGCGGCATCCGCCTGCGCTCTCCGGCGTGGTTCAGCGTCCGTGCCCGCCTGCGGACAGGGTTCTAGATGGCGTTCTTGGCGCGGACCGCCGACAGGAACGAGGCGTAGGACCAGGACAGGTCGCTGACGCTCTTCTCGTAGCCGGTCCACGCGTCGAACTGCTCGCTGAGCTCCAAGTGATCGCTGTGGTAGACGAGCGCCATCAGCATCTGATCGCCGTGCGTCTCCAGGCTTGCCACCGCATCCTTCGGCGTGGTCGAGGTGTCGACTCCGACCTGGCTGAAGAAGGCCGCCGACAGGTTGTCAAGCGGAACTGTTCCGGTGGTGGTGATCTGTTGCGCCAGCCGGTAGTACAGCTCGGCGAAGTTGGCGGTGGAAACGGCCCAGGGGTGGTCGCGCACCGACGGATCGGCGGTGTCACCGTCGTAGGTGTCCCCTGGGTAGCGTCCGAGCAGGGGGCCCACGGGGCCGCTGCTGAGCTGCTGGTCGGGCCCGTTGATCGGGTAATAGTTCGGCGAGTTCGGGTCGGCCCACTGGCTGCGCAGCAGCGCGGCGGTCGCCAGGAGCTTGGTGTCGGTGACCGGCACCGCGCCGTAGATCGCGGCTGAGACGATGTCGATGTTGGGGTCATAAGGGGCCCGGGAGTCGGCCGGGACGGGCAGCAGCGACTGGTAGTACTGGCCGTTCCAGTGACTGGCGAGGGCGTTCTGCAGCCACGGTATGGCGGTGCTCAGCCAGCCCGGAACCGGGATCCCGAGGGTGTTGGCCGTGATCGCCTCAAAGCACTTCAGCTGCACCGAGCGCGCGAAGAACGAGGCGCCGAACTCCTCCTCCCACAGGTTGTACGTCCCGCCTTGATAGGCGCCCTGCAGGAAGTTCAGGTTCGCTGCGATCACGGCGTTCGCCACGGCCTGGGTGGGCGAGTCGAGCTGGGAGAACAGCTGCAGGATCGCCAGTGTCTGCAGAGCGGGCCCGTCGGTCTGGTCAGTCCAGTCCCGCGGCGTGCCATTGATCAGGAACGACGCGCGATCGAAGTGGCCGATGCCGCTGGCTGAGTTCTGGCAGGCCTGTGCGAACTGCACGTAGTCGATCAGCGGCTGGCTGGTGGCCAGCGGGCCGGCCGCCAGCTCGACCGCGACGATCGCGGCGTCGCGGGTCCAGTTGTAGACGTAGTCCTGGTTCACGTGCGTGGCGGTCTTCTCCCACGACGGTGAGGCGAGCACGCACCCGGGTTGCGACAGCACACCAGCGTTCACCGGGTCCTCGAACACGAACCCGTCCGACGCGACGTTGCGGAACATCAGCCAGAACATATACGGCCCGATCGATGTGAGGTCCGACTGCGCCACGGCGGGCTTCACCAGGCTGTATTGCAATTCACCCATCTCGAGAGTCCCCTCTCTCTTTGCCATCGGAATGGGGGCGAGCCAAGCGCGGGGCCGGCCTGGGCCCCGGCAGATCGCCAAGATCACCGCCGTCGGCGCGCAGGATTCGCGCTCCCAATGATGAAGAGGGCACCGGCAGGCGCCCAGATACGGCCCGTTGGGCCTGACCCGGCACCGTCCGCGTGCCGGCCTGCTCAGCACAGGCCAGCGTGGCCAGGTAGGCGGTGATGCCCTCGCCGAGGGTGACGCTCGCGGCCGCCGTGGCCAGCTTGTGAACCGTGGCCATGCCAGCGCCCCGCTATCGGAGAAAACGCGTAGAAGCCATGCCCTGTCAGCAGACCCGTTCCTGCTGGTCGCCGCACGACGTATCCGAGAAAAGGTGCCATTATCTCCGATAACAAACGGGGGCCCGGGTCAGGCGCCAGGCAGCCCAGGGGGCCTGGGTTAGTCAAGGTCGGCCCAGTCCCAGGCCGGGGCAGGACCGCCATCGGGCTCGCGGCCGAACCGGTACCGCAGGCCGCCGTGCTCTGGGTGGACGCTGAACATCCCGGCAGCTGGCAGCCGGGCGGCCAGCTCGGCGGCCTGCTCGACCGCACCCGCCCTCCGCAGGTTGTCCAGCAGCCGGGCCACGCCGACCGGGTTATCGAGGGAGGCGTCGGCGGCGGCCCGGGCGGCCAGCTCGGCGGCCTGCTCGACCGCACCCGCCTCCCGCAGCCTGTCCAGCAGCCAGGCCACGCCGACCGGGTCATCGACGTAGACGTCGGCGGCCCGGGCGGCCAGCTCGGCGGCCTGCTCGACCGCACCCGCCTCCCGCAGCCTGTCCAGCAGCCAGGCCACGCCGACCGGGTCATCGACGTAGACGTCGGCGGCCCGGGCGGCCAGCTCGGCGGCCTGCTCGACCGCACCCGCCCTCCGCAGGTTGTCCAGCAGATCGGCCACGCCCCCCGGGTTGTCGAGGGAGATGTCGGCGGCGGCCCGGGCGGCCAGCTCGGCATCGTCGCCCAGGACCGGTCGCGGCTGGAGGAGGCCGAGGACTGGTACCGAAAATCCCTGGCCATCAGAGAAGACCTCGGGGACCGGCCCGGCATGGCGGACAGCTACCACCAGCTCGGCATCGTCGCCGAGCAGCGGGGACAACCCCGCCAAGCCCTGGAATGGATGGTCCGGAGCGTCACACAGTTCGGGCAGTTCCCCCACCCGCTGACCCGCCCATACCGGAGCATCTGGCGCGCCTGACAACCCAGCTCGGCATCGACACCCTGGAAGCCAGCTGGCTGAAAGTCACCAGCAGCCCGCTGCCCCAGGCCGTCCGCAACTACGTCAGCTCCAGCCGCCCCGCAGCCGGGTAAGAGCGAGGATGACGATGACCGATCCGATCACCACCGCCGCCCACGCCGCCGCCCAACGGCTGACAGCCGTGTACGGCCCCGGCCTGGCCGCCGACGCCGACGCCGCGCTGCACGCCCGGGGAACAGCTCAGCGGCCCGGCCAGTATCTCGACCCGGTCTCACTCGGCAGCCTGATCGTCGCGATCGCCACCCTCGCCTGGACCATCTACGCCGACCAGCGGAAAAAGACACCCGACCCCTCACCCGGCCTCATCGCCCGCCACGTCCGCATCGAACTCCGCCAGCACAGCGGCACCAGCCAGCAGGACACCGACCGGATCATTGAGATCGTCGTCACCGAGATCATCCAGGCCGCCCGGGACCCACACTGACCTCCCCTCTGCGTCGACCCACCGCCCAGCCAAACACGGCCCGGAACTCCCGACCTGGGTGGCAGCCCTGGCGCTGGCGGCGTCGAACCAGTCCTGTAGCCGCTGGCCCCTGACTTCAGTTGGGATCGTCATACGGACGGATCAGAGCCGATCCAGCGCCGCCGATCTTCGCGGCCGATCGGCGTGCGCGGCGCTCCAGTCATGGATACGGCTCTGGATGAGAAGAAGGAGTCGCGGCCATCCCGCACGTGCTCCAGGCCCAGGCCCAGTGGCTCTTCGGTGACCCCGGCTAC
>CAWDRD010000090.1:0-56416 GCA_963804455.1 uncultured Actinomycetes bacterium | reverse complement strand
GCGTGCGCTTCGTTCATTTCTCGTATTGCTCACCACGCCCCCTCGGCGGAGTCGCTCTCGATAGCAGCTGGTCCCAGTAGAAGTCTCAGTAAAGACAGTAGAAGTCTCAGTGGAAGAAGTGCCGTACTCCGGTGAAGTACAGCGTGATACCGGCCGCGGCCGCGGCCGCGATGACCGCGTCGTCCCGCACCGAGCCGCCCGGCTCCACCACGGCGCGCACTCCCGCCTCGGTCAGCACCTGCAACCCGTCGGGGAACGGGAAAAAAGCGTCGCTGGCCCCGGCCGACCCGGCGGCCCGGTCCCCGGCCCGGGCGACCGCCAGCCGCGCCGAGTCGACCCGGTTGACCTGGCCCATGCCCACGCCCACGGTGGCCCGGCCGGCCGCGAGCAGGATCGCGTTGGATTTGACGCTGCGGCAGGCCCGCCAGGCAAAGGCGAGGTCGGCGAGCAGCTCGGCGGACGCGGGCGGCCCGGCCTTGAGTTCCCACCGGGCGGGGTCGTCGCCGGGGGCGTTGAGCAGGTCCGGAGTCTGCAGCAGCATGCCGCTGGCGTCGATCTGGCGCCATTCCGCCGGGTGACCGCCGGGCGCCGGGCTGGGCCGCCATCCGCCGCCCCAACCTGGCCCGCCCCAACCTGGCCCGTCCCGACCTGGTCCGTCTTGACCCGAGCCGCTTCGACCTGGCCCGTCCTGACCCGAGCCGCCCTGACCTGGCCCGCTCTGACCTGCGCTGGCGTCGTCGTGCTGGCCCGGCCCGGGCGCGGCAGGTGGCGGGCAGGCCAGCAGCCGCAGGTTCTTCTTGGTGGTCAGGATGTCCAGCGCGGCCGGGTCGAAGCCGGGCGCGATGACGATCTCGGTGAAGATGTCCGCGATCTGCCCGGCCAGCTCCGCGGTCACGATCCCGTTGGCGGCGATCACCCCGCCAAAGGCCGACACCGGGTCGCAGGCGTGCGCCTTGCGGTGCGCCTCGGCCAGGTCGGCGCCGAGGGCGATGCCACACGGGTTGGAGTGCTTGACTATGGCCACGCACGGCTCAGCGAAGTCGAAGACGGCCCGCCAGGCCGCCGCGCCGTCCACGTAGTTGTTGTAGGACATGGCCTTGCCGTGCAGCTGGGTGGCGCCGCTGAGGCCGGCCCGCTGGCCCGCGGCCAGGCCGGACGCTGCCGGGCCGACAGACACTGCCGGGCCGACAGACACTGCCGGGCCGCCGGGCGCCGCCGGGCCGACAGACGCTGCCGGGCCGCCGGGCGCCGCCGGGCCGCCACCCGCTGGCACGTACAGGGCCGCCTGCTGGTGCGGGTTCTCGCCGTAGCGCAGCACCTCACGCCGGGCCCACAGCCCGCCTGCCACATCCGGCCAGCCGGTTTCCTGCGCCGCCTCATCCGGCGCGTAGTCCGCGGCGAACCAGGACGCGACCGCGCAATCGTAGGCGGCGGTCCGGGCGTAAGCCCGGGCGGCGAACCGGCGCCGCTGGGCCAGGGTGAACCCCCCGTCCACCACGGCCTCCAGCACCGCCCCGTACATGGCCGGGTCGGTGATCACCGTGACGTGCGCATGGTTCTTGGCGGCCGCGCGCACCATGGCGGGCCCGCCGATGTCGATCTGCTCGACGCACTCCGCCGCCGGGGTGCCGCTGCTGACCGCGGCCTCGAACGGGTACAGATTGGACACCAGCAACTCGAACGGGGCGATGCCGAGCTCGGCGAGCGTGCTCTCGTGCGCGGGCTTGCTCAGGTCGGCCAGCAGCCCGGCGTGCACGGCCGGATGCAGTGTCTTCACCCGGCCGTCCAGGCACTCTGGGAAGCGGGTGATCTCCTCGACCGGGGTGACTGCGACGCCCGCGACGGCGATCGCGGCGGCCGTGCTGCCGGTGCTGACGATCTCGACGCCCGCCGCGTGCAGCGCAACGGCCAGGCTGTCCAGCCCGGTCTTGTCGTAGACGCTGATCAGCGCACGCCTGATCGGAACTTTCGTCACCGGCCGATCCTCACCTTCCTGCCCGTCACGGTCCATCCCCCGCGGACCATCCGGCCCACAGTCTCCACGAGTAGCTCGCGTTCGGCCACCTTGACCCGCTCATGCAGGCAGGCCTCGTCGTCATCATCCAGCACCGGAACGGGCGCCTGCGCGATCACCGGGCCGGTGTCGGTGCCCGCATCCACCAGGAACACGGTGCAGCCCGTGACCTTTACGCCGTAGTCGAGGGCGTCGCGCACCCCGCGCATCCCCGGGAAGGCTGGCAGCAGCGCCGGATGCGTGTTGATCAGCCGCCCGCCGAACCTGTCCAGGAAGGGGGGACCAACCAGCTTCATGAAACCGGCCAGGATGACCAGATCAGGATCGGCGGCGGCGCAAGCGGCAGTAATCGCCCGGTCCCAGTCTGCCCGGTCCGGGTAGTCCTTGACCCGGTGGACGAAGGTGGGTACGCCGGACCGCTCCGCCCGGGCGAGCGCCTCGATGCCTGCCCGGTCGGCCCCTACCGCGGCCACCTGGGCGCCGTACGCCTCATCGGCGCACGCATCGAGCAGCGCCTGCAGGTTCGTCCCGGCGCCGGAAACGAGGACGACCAGGCGTGCGCGCATGCGGCCACCCTAACCGGGTGGCAGCAGGACCCGGGCCGGGCCCCGCTGGCCGGGGAGGCGGCGTAACCCTTTGGCATGATGTGTCCCGTCCCGGCGGCCAGCGAAATAGGATGCTACGTCGGTCCGCGCCCGCCGTTCAGCCACCTTCCTGGAGCATCCTGCCGATGGCCCCTGGTCTTCCCGCCCCGCCGCCCGAGCAGCCACCTGCCGAAGCGCCGGGCCCCGAGCCAGCCGCGCTGCGTGCGCCGGCACCGGGCGCGCCAGTGCGCGGCGAACCAGTGCAAGGTGAACTCACCTCAGGCGCACCGGCACCAGGTGAACCAGGACCTGGTGAACCGGTACCGGATGGGCCAGCCCCGGATGGGCCAGGCGTTCCCGTACGCCGGCCCTGGGCCCAGCCATACCGAGCTGCTGCGCCAGGCCAAGGCCAAGGCCAAGCCGCTGAGCCCGGCGGACGCCGCCCATCAGCAACGCGCCGTCGCTGCGCTGTTCCTCGGCCTGCTGAGCCTGTTCGGCCTGCTCGGCCTCAGCAACCTGCAGCGCGGCGTGTACATCGTCGCGTTCGCGTTGCTGGTCGGCGGGCTCGCGCTGTGGCAGGCGATCACCGCGCTGTACCGGGCCAGGCGCAGCGGGACCCGCGGCCCGCGCGGCGCCATTGCCGCGATCGTGCTCGGCGGGATCGGCGTGCTGCTCAGCGCCACGCTGCTGGGCGGGTTCGCCGTTTTCGGCCACCAGGTGACCACGTTCTCCCAGTGCCTGAGCGGGGCGAACACGATCGCTGCGGAACAGGACTGCCAGAACCAGTTCGTCCGGGCGGTCGAAGGCCCGCAGCACCGTCCCTGAGCGATCCGGTCAGGGCCCAGCTTCCTAAGGCAGGGCCGCCGGGCCAGGCGGCGGCGGAGGCTCGGCCAGCCCGCTGTCCTCGTCATCCGCCCACGGATCCAGGTAGATCCGGTGCGCGGCGTCGTCGTCGGCCGGGCTGCCGATGGGCAGCTCAGCGGTCCGGGCACCGACCCGGCGCAGCCGCAGCCAGTTCACCAGCCCCGCGGTTACCGCCGCGGCGACCCCCACTTCCAGCACCGCTACCACCCCGGCCTGCCAGCCGGACGGCCCTACCGCGACCAGCCGGGCGCTGCCCAGCGGGCCACCCGCGAACGCGGCAAGCAGGCCTACCACACACCCGGTGATGACACCGCTGGCGAACCCCCACAGTGGGGCCAGCTCAACCGACGCAGTGGGTGCGGCCCGCGCGGTCAGCAGGCCGCCGAACGCCCCCGCCAGGTACGGCACAGCGAGCACGGCCAGGGACGCCCAGCCGGCCACCCCGGAGTGCGCTCCGGACGGCAGCGCGCTGAGCATCGGCAGCATCGGCAGTGCGCCCAGCACGGACCCGGTCGGCGCGATCACCGTCCCGGTCCCGAACGCGAAGCCGGGACCGAGCGCGTAACAGATCGCCCAGATCACCCCGTTGGGCACGTAGCCAATCTGGACCAGCAGTAGCAGCACCGCGCCGACCGCGCCGGGGTCGAGCGCACTGTTGACCGACCGGAAGCTGCCCATGCTGGTGGCCAGGGATGCGGCGGCCAGGATGGCGCCCGCCGCGACCAGCACGGCGAGCGCCCCGGCCGAGCCGAGGAACACGGCGCGGGTGCGGGCGGGCAGCAGCCGGACCAGCCGGGCCCACGGGGCCAGCTCGCGCGCCCCACCCAGGCCGCCCGCCACCAGGGCCAGCAGGAAGCCGGCCAGCACTGCCTGTGGCAGCGACGGCACGGCCAGCGTGGACCGGCTGAGCAGCGCCAGCGCGCCCGCCACCAGCGCGTACGGGACCGCCAGCGCAAAGGCCGCATAACCGACCTCGGCCAGCCGGGACACCTCACCCTTACGGACCACCCAGCGCCCGGCCAGCCAGAGCAGGGCACCGGGCAGCAGCACCAAGCCCAGCGGGAGCATGCCGATCCGGCCCGCCCCTCGCAACGAAAACCCCACGTGGTGGCCGACCAGCCAGAGCGCCGCGGCGGTGCGGAGCACCCCGGGCAGCCCCAGCCCGGCGTGCGGGGCGGCGATCCAGCCCGCGAGCACCAGCAGCGTGAGCAGGACCAGCCCAGTGCCTGCCGCCGCGCAGGCCGCGATCGCCCCGGTGATGACCAGCGGGCGCGCCGGGCCGGATGGCGGCCCGCCGGGACCGCGCTCGTCGGCCGTGCGCTCAGCGGGCAGGGCAGATGCGGTCACAAGACCCTATCTTGGCCACCAGGCCGCCGGGCCGGGTGGAGGCGCGCCGCAGCACCGGCGGCCGACCACCCCCGGCGCTCAGCCGTCCCGGCCCTCAGCCGTGCGCGGCCCGCCGACGCGGCTGCCGGCCGTGGCTAGTGGGGTGTCCACTAACGTTCACCGGCCGACGGCGAGGGTTCCGCCAGCCCAGCGGCTGGGGGGAACTCGGCCAAGGTACGTGGACACCGAACTAGCTGGCGGCGGAGCCCCGCATCACGTCGCGGACCAGGCGTGCGGTCTCGCTCGGCGTACGGCCGACCCGGACCCCGACCTTCTCCAGCGCTTCCTTCTTGGCCTGCGCTGTGCCGGCCGAGCCGGAGATGATCGCGCCAGCATGCCCCATGGTCTTGCCCTCGGGCGCGGTGAAACCGGCCACGTAGGCCACCACTGGCTTGCTGACGTGCGTTTCCACGTAGGCCGCGGCCCGCTCCTCGGCGTCGCCGCCGATCTCGCCGATCATCACGATCGCATCGGTCTCCGGGTCCTCCTGGAACGCCGCGAGGCAGTCGATATGCGTGGTGCCGATGATCGGGTCGCCACCGATGCCGACCGCGGTGGAGAAGCCGATGTCCCGCAACTCGTACATCATCTGGTATGTCAGCGTGCCCGACTTGGACACCAGCCCGATCCGGCCTTCGGTGGTGATGTCGGCGGGGATGATCCCTGCGTTCGACTTGCCTGGCGAGGCGATCCCGGGGCAGTTCGGGCCGACGATCCGGGTGGTGTTCCCCTTGGCGCTGGCGTAGGCCCAGAACTCCGCGGTGTCGTGCACTGGGATGCCCTCGGTGATCACGATCACCAGCGGGATCCCGGCGTCCACCGCCTCGATCACCGCCCCCTTGGTGCCCGTTTCCGGGACGAACACCACCGAGACATCCGCGCCGGTGGCGGCCATCGTCTCGGCGACCGTGCCAAAGACTGGCACGGCGGTGCCGCCGAGGTCGACCGTCTGCCCGGCCTTGCGCGGATTGGTACCGCCGACGACCTTGGTGCCGGCAGCCAGCATCCGGCGGCCGTGCTTCCTGCCTTCCGAGCCGGTGATGCCCTGGATCATGATCCGGCTGTTGCCGGTCAGGAAGATCGCCATCTCATGCTCCTGTCGCGGGGGCGGCGGCGGCCAGTTCCGCGGCCCGCCGGGCCGCGTCGTCCATGGTCCCCACCTGCTCGACCGAGGAGAGGCCCGCGTCGGCCAGAATCCGGCGGCCCTCCTCGGCGTTGTTGCCGTCCAGGCGGACCACGATCGGGTGGGTGACCTGCTCGCCCCGGCTGGCCAGCATGCCGAGCGCGGACACGATCCCGTTGGCGACGGCGTCACATGAGGTGATACCGCCGAACACGTTGACCAGGACGCTGCGCACCGACGTGTCGGACAGCACGATCTCCAGGCCGTCGGCCATCACCTCGGCCGAGGCCCCGCCCCCGATGTCCAGGAAGTTTGCGGGCCGGACCCCGCCAAAAGCCTCACCGGCCAGGGCCACCACATCGAGGGTGGACATGACCAGCCCCGCCCCGTTGCCGATGATGCCGACCTGGCCTTCCAGCTTGACGTAGTTGAGGTGCTTGGCCTTGGCCCTGGCTTCCAGCGGGTCTGCCGCCTCGGCATCGGCGAACTTCGCGTGGTCCTGCCGGTAGGCCGCGTTGTCGTCCAGGCTGACCTTGCCGTCCACGGCGAGCACGTCGCCCTGGTCGGTCAGGGCCATCGGGTTGACCTCGACCAGGGTGGCGTCCTCGTCAGCGAACACGGCCCACAGCCGCTCCGCAAGCACTGCCGCCTTCTCCGCTGCCTCCGCCGGTATGCGGCCGGCCTGGATAATCTCGGTCGCCTTGGCGGCATCCACCCCGGTGAGCGGGTTGACAGGAATCCGTGCCACCGCCTCCGGGCTGGAGTGCGCGACCTCCTCGATCTCCATCCCGCCCTGCACCGAGCAGATCGCGACGAAGGTACGGGCGGACCGGTCGAGCAGGTAGGACAGGTAGTACTCCTGCGCAATGTCGGAGGCCTCGGCGATCAGCACCCGGTGCACGGTGTGGCCCTTGATGTCCATGCCGAGGATCTGGCGGGCCTTGGCATCGGCTTCTTCCGGGCCGTTGGCGAGCTTGACCCCGCCAGCCTTGCCCCGGCCCCCGGTCTTCACCTGGGCCTTCACCACCACCAGCGGCGAGCCTTCCGCCTCATAACCCGCCGCGATCTCGCTCGCCTCCGCTGGCGTGGTGGCCACGCGGCCGCGTTGCACGGGTACCCCGTACTCGGCGAACAGTTCCTTCGCCTGATACTCAAACAGGTCCACTAGCGTCCGTCCTCGGGTGGGCACGATTCCGGAGGGCAGCCTACCCGGCACCGCCTCCTGGCCTCCCGCCCGCCCCGCAAACCCCAGGGGGCCGCCGGCCTAGCTGGTCTGCTGAGCGGACGCGGCGGACGCGGACGGGTCGCCGAGGGTCTTGTGCACCCAGTCCACGATGTCGTGGGTAGGGGCGCCCGGGGTGAAGATCCTGGCTACGCCCATCCGCTCCAGCTCGGTGATGTCCGCCTCGGGGACGATACCGCCGCCAAACACGACGATGTCGCTGGCGTCCCGCTCCGCCAGCAGTTCCAGGACCCGGGCGAACTGGGTCATGTGCGCCCCGGACAGGATGGACAGGCCGATCGCGTCCGCGTCCTCCTGGATGGCGGTGGCGACGATCTGCTCTGGTGTCTGGTGCAGCCCGGTGTAGATGACCTCGACGCCCGCGTCCCGCAGTGCCCTGGCCACCACCTTGGCGCCCCGGTCGTGTCCGTCCAGGCCGGGCTTGGCGATGACGACCCGGATGGTGCTCATGCAGTGCCTCCTGGCGGGGCCGCCACCGTGGCATCCCCTCGCAGCAGGGTAACGCGCCGTCACCCCGGGCCGGCCCGCTGGCCCGCCCCGGGTTCCCCCGCAGGCACCGGGCCGACAACCACCGGGGCTGACAACCACCGGGCTGACAACCACCGGGCCGACAAGCACCGGATCGGCGGACCGGCCAATGTCACACTAGGGCGATGGAGCTGAAGATCCCGGTCGACGGGGGCGAGCTCTGGGCGCAAGATACCGGCGGCGCGGGCACCCCGCTGGTGCTGCTGCACTCGGGCTGGGGCGACGCCAGCGGCTGGCGCTACGTGCAGCGCCGGCTGCCGCCGCGGTACCGGGTCATCTCCTATGACACCCGGGGGTTTGGCCGGTCCCCGGCGCCGCGGGCACCGTTCACCCAGCTGGGTGACCTGATCACGGTGCTCGACTACCTGGGCGTGCCGCAGGCCCTGGTCGTGGGGCACAGCGGCGGCGGGGGCACCGCCGCTGGCCTGGCCCTGGCCTGCCCGGACCGGGTAGCCGCGCTGCTGTTGCTCGCTCCGGGGCTGCAGGACTACCCGTGGCCGCCGGACGACCCGTACCTGGCCGAGTTCGCGGTGCTCGCCGCCACCGGCGACAGCCCCGCCCTGGTCCGCCTGGGCCTGCGCACCTGGGCCGCGGCCGGCCCCGACCCCGCGGCGCGGGCGCAGATCAGGGGGGCCGTGGCGGCCATGTCCCAGCTGGGCGATTTCGAGCGGCCCGACCCGCCCGCCTACCGGCGCCTGGCGCAGATCACCGCCCCCGTCACGGTCATGCTCGGCGACCTGGAGTACCCGATGGTGGCCCGGTGCGCGGAGAGCATGGCCGGGCGCATCCCCGGCTGCCGCCGGATCTTGGTACCCGGCGCTGATCACCTGCTGCCGCTGCGGGCACCGAGCCTGATCGCCGAAGTCATCGGCACGTGCCTGGCCTGAACAGCCGGGCTACAGCTTCTCGATCGGCGCGTAGCGCAGGACCAGGTGCTTGATGCCGTAATCGCCGCCGAAATCGATCTTGGCTTCCGGGTCGTCGCCGCGGCCCTCCACGGACAGCACCGTGCCCAGGCCGTATGCATCGTGCGTCACCTTGTCACCCGGGGACAGCGCGGGCACCCGCCGGTTGCCTGGGGTTCGCCCCCCGGGACGCTGGGCCAGCCGCTCTGCGGCCGGAGCCACCGCGGTCCGCTCGTCGCGGCGCCACTGGATCAGGTGCGCGGGGATCTCCTCGAGGAAGCGGGACGGCTTGTGGTACTCGGGCCGGCCCCACCAGGCGCGGGCCACCGCCCGGGTCAGGTAGAGCCGCTGCTGCGCCCGGGTGATCCCGACGTAGGCCAGGCGGCGCTCCTCCTCCAGCTCCTTGTCGTCGGTCATCGACCGCTGGTGCGGGAAGACGTGCTCCTCCATCCCGGTGAGGAACACCACCGGGAACTCCAGGCCCTTGGCGGTGTGCAGGGTCATCAGGGTGACCAGGCCACCGTGCTCCTCACCCTCGGGGATCTCGTCCGCGTCCGCGACCAGGGACACCTGCTCCAGGAAGTCGGTGAGCGTCCCGTCCGGGCGCTGCGCGTCGAACTCCCGGGCCACCGAGACCAGCTCGTTCAGGTTCTCGATCCGGCTCGCGTCCTGCAGGTCGGTGGATTCCTGCAGCTCGGCCAGGTAGCCGGAGCGGTCCAGGATCATCTCGGCCAGGTCGGCCACGGGCAGGCCGGCCGCGGCTTCCGCGCGCAGCCCGGTCATCAGGTCGTTGAACGACGCGATCGCCTTGGCCGACCGGCCCGCCAGCCCGGGCGCATCATCCGGCCGGGCCAGCGCGGCCGCGAACGTGATCCGCTCCCGCTGGGCCAGCGCGGACACGCAGGCCTCGGCCCGCTCGCCGATGCCGCGGCGGGGCACGTTGAGCACCCGGCGCAGCGACACCTCATCCTCGGCGTTGGCGGTCAGCCGCAAGTACGCGAGCAGGTCACGGACTTCGCGCCGCTCGTAGAAGCGCACCCCGCCGACGACCTTGTACGGCAGCCCGGCCCGGATGAACACTTCCTCGAAGACCCGGGACTGCGCGTTGGTCCGGTAGAACACTGCCACCTGGCCGGCCGTGGCCTCGGCCGCATCGGCGAGCCGGTCCACCTCCTCGGCCACGAACGCCGCCTCGTCGTGCTCGCTGTCCGCTACGTAGCCAGTGATCGGCGGGCCGTCGCCCGCGTCGGACCAGAGGTTCTTGGGCACCCGGCCGGTGTTGCGGGACACTACGGCATTCGCCGCGGCCAGGATGTTCTGGGTGGACCGGTAGTTCTGCTCCAGCATGATCACGGTCGCATCGGCGAAGTCCCGGGTGAACTCCTCGATGTTGCGGATGGTGGCGCCGCGGAACGCGTAGATGGACTGGTCGGCGTCGCCGACCACGCACAGCTCGGCGGGCGGCAGCGGGCCAGCGTCATCGCCGCTGCCGTCCCAGGCCCGGTGCGTGGCCAGCTCGCGGACCAGCATGTACTGCGCGTGGTTGGTGTCCTGGTACTCGTCCACCAGGATGTGCCGGAACCGCCGCCGGTAGGTCTCGGCCGCCTCGGGGAAGGCCTGCAGCAGGTTCACCGTGACCATGATCAGGTCGTCGAAGTCCATCGCGCCGGAGGCGACCAGGCGGCGCTGGTACTCGGCGTACGCCTCGGCCAGGGCCCGCTGCCGGTAGCCGTCCGCCCGCGCCGCGAACGTCTCGTAGTCGATGAGCTCGTTCTTCAGGTTGGACACCTGGTTGAGCATGGCCTTGGGCGGGTGGTTCTTGGCGTCCAGGTCGAGCTCGCGGCAGACCAGCGCCATCAGCCGCTGCGAGTCGGCCTGGTCGTAGATGGAAAAGGACGAAGGGTAGCCGAACCGCGGGGCTTCCCGGCGCAGGATCCGTACGCAGGCCGAGTGGAAGGTCATCACCCACATGGCCCGGGCGCGCCGCCCGGTCAGCGCCGCCGCCCGGGCGGCCATCTCGCCCGCCGCCTTGTTGGTGAAGGTGATGGCCAGGATCTCACCCGGGCTGACCTCACGCTCGGCCATCAGGTAGGCGATGCGCCTGGTCAGCACCCTGGTCTTGCCCGAGCCTGCCCCCGCCACGATCAGCAGCGGGCCGCCTTGGTGCACGACGGCAGCCCGCTGCTGCGGGTTGAGCCCTTCCAGCAGCGCATCAACGGCTTCGGCGGTCACCAGTCAAGGGTAGGTGCTGGCACCGACAGGCACGGCCAGCCTGCGCCACGCGTCGGCCCGGCCGGGCCGGGCGCCCCGCCGCGGGCGGGCTGCCGGCCGCAACCGGCCCCCGCCGGCTAGGCGTCCGGGTCGGGCACCAGGGTGGGGGTGGCCCTGGTCAGGGTCTCCTTCTTGAAGTACGCGGGCCTGGTGATCCGCATGTAAATGAATCCGGCCACCCCGGCGACCGCGGCGAAGAAGGCGATGAGGAAGATCCCGCCGATCTCCCAGTGCAGGCCGGGCACCGTCCAGTGGGTGTAGCCGAAGGTGGCCGTGTAGTCGCTCTGCAGGCTGTAGATGCCCGCCGCCCACATGATCGCCCAGCCGAGCCCGGGGATGATGCCGCGCATCCACAGGTTGCGAGCGCTGCTCGTCAGCGTCTTGCGGTAGTACCAGACGCACTCGAGGGCGGTCAGGCCGTAGTAGAAGGCGATGTAGATGCCAATCGCGGTCACCGCGTCGTAGATCACGTTGCCGCCCGAGATGTAGTTCATCGGGACGTAGAGGGCGATGGAGACGGCGCCCATCACGATCGTGGACACGGTCGGCGTCAGGTACTTGGGGTGGATCTTGGCGAACGAGTCCGGGAGGGCCTTGTAGGCGGCCATCGACAGGGTCGTGCGGGCGGTCGGGAGGATGGTCGTCTGGGTCGAGGCCGCGGCCGAGCTGAGCACCATCAGGATCAGCAGCCTGGACAGCGTGGTGCCGAGGGCACCAGTGCCGAAGATCGCGCCGCCGAGCACCGACAGCACGTCTCCTCCGTGTGACTTGTTGGACAGCCCGATCCCGGTCGAGCCGATGCCGGCGAACGACACCGCCGCGAAGATCACGATCACGTACGTGACCAGCAGCAGCACGGTCGAGATGATGGCCGCCTGGCCCGGGGTCTTGCCCTTGTCCTTGGTTTCCTCGTTCACCGAGACGGCGGTGTCCCAGCCCCAGTAGATGAACAGCATCAGGACGATCCCGCCGAGGAAGGCCGAGAGTGACAAGTGGGTGGGGAGCAGCCAGCTGGCGCTCGGAGTCACCGAAGTTTTCGGGTGGCTGGTCCCGACCTTGATCAGCGCCGTCACCGAGAGCACCAGGAGCATGACGAGCTCGATGCTCAGCAGCACCTTCTGGAACATGGCCGAGACCTCGATGCCCCGGTAGCAGATGTAGGTCATCGCGATGATCCAGATGATGCCGACCAGCAGGACCCAGGGGCTGGCCGGGTTGGTCCCGATCGCGCTGTTCGGGCCCTGGATCAGCAGGAATACATACTGACCTGCTACCTGCGCCAGGCTGGCCATGACCAGGATGTCCGCCGCCACGATGCCCCAGCCGCCGGCCCAGCCGGTCTTCGGGCCGAACGCCCTCGCCCCCCAGGTGAAGGTGGTCCCGCAGTCGGGGTCCGCCTTGTTCATCTCGCTGTAGCCGATCGAGCAGAACAGGATCGGGATGAACGCCAGCACGGCGACCGATGGCGCCTTGAAGCCGACGAGAACCACGACGAACAGCAGCGTCGCGGCCAGGCTATAGGCGGGCGCAGTCGAGGCGACGCCCATGACGACGCTGGAGACCAGGCCGAGCGCGCCGGTCTTCAGGCCCTTATCCCGGGACTCTTCTACTGGCTGCAGCTCTGGCGCAGTGGTCGCCATGGCTCACCCCTCCTGGCAGCTACCCGAACCGGCCGGGCCGGGCTATAGCACTGCCTACCTGGTCCGGCCGGGTATCGCACTATTTACCCGGATCGGCTGGGTATGGCACTCCTGGACGGCAGCGCCGTCACTGGCCCTGCGGGTGCTGGCCGCGGCCGGGCCGCAGCTCATGCACATCGTCAACTGCGACGGTTCTAGCATGGAAACGTATCATCAGCAACGATTTCAGTTGTAACACCTACGTATCACAACTGGTCCCGTGTCTTATCGGCCAGCCGAAGGTTAGGATCCCCGGTATGCGCATCCTCCTGGTTGGGGCGGGCGGGGTGGGCACCGCCTTCGCCCGGATCGCAGCCCGCCGCCCGTTTGCCGAGCTCGTCATCGCCGACTACGACCTGGGCCGGGCCCAGCGGGCGGCGGCCGCCCGGGATGGCTACCGCGCGGTCCAGCTGGACGCGCGGGACGAGGCCGCGGCCGCGGCGCTGCTGGCCGAGCACTCGTGCGATGTGCTGATGAACGCCACCGACCCGCGGTTCGTGCTGCCGCTGTTCGGCGCGGCGCTGCAGGCCGGCGCGCACTACCTGGACATGGCGATGTCGCTGTCGCACCCGCACCCTCATGAGCCGTACCAGCAGACCGGCATCAAGCTCGGTGACGAGCAGTTCGAGCTGGCCGCGCAGTGGCAGCAGGCCGGGAAGCTCGCCCTGGTGGGCATGGGCGTGGAGCCGGGCCTGTCCGATGTGTTCGCCCGCTATGCGGCCGATGAGCTGTTCCGCGAGGTTGACCAGCTCGGCGTGCGGGACGGGGCGAACCTGCGGGTGGACGGCTACGACTTCGCGCCCACCTTCTCTATCTGGACCACGATCGAGGAGTGCCTGAATCCGCCGGTCATCTGGGAAGCGGGCCGGGGCTGGTACACGACCCCGCCGTTCAGCGAGCCCGAGGTATTCACCTTCCCGGCTGGCATCGGCCCGGTGGAGTGCGTGAACGTGGAGCATGAGGAGGTGCTGCTGATGCCCCGCTGGATCGAGGCGCAGCGGGTCACCTTCAAGTACGGCCTGGGCGCGGAGTTCATCGGCGTCCTGCAGACCCTGCACAAGCTGGGCCTGGATCGCACCGATCCGGTGCAGGCCGGGGGCGTCACCGTGGCACCACGCGACGTGGTCGCCGCCTGCCTGCCTGACCCGGCCACGCTCGGGGCCGCGATGACCGGGCTGACCTGCGCGGGCACCTGGGTGACCGGGACCGGGAAAGACGGCGCGCCGCGCGAGGTGTACCTGCACCACGTGGTGGACAACGCCTGGTCGATGGCGGAGTACGGCTCCCAGGCCGTGGTCTGGCAGACCGCGGTCAACCCGGTCGTGGCCCTGGAGCTGCTCGACTCGGGCGCCTGGTCCGGCGCAGGCGTACTGGGCCCGGAGGCGCTGCCCGCGCAGCCGTTCCTGGACCTGCTCACCGAGTACGGATCCCCCTGGGCCTGTGAGGAACGGGCCCCGGCGTGATCCAGCGCCCCGGGCTGGCGCGCCGGGCCCGTGGCGCACCCAGCAGGCCGGGCGGCAGCGATCAGGCCGGAGGGCAGCGATCAGGCCGGAGGGCAGCGATCAGGCCGGAGGGCAGCGATCAGGCCGGACGACAGAAATCCGGACGACAGGAACACCGAACACCCGCAATACCGAACACCCGCAATACCAACGGAGGCTCGTGGTGGAAGAGTTGCGCAACTTCATCGGCGGCCAGTGGACGGACACGGCCTTCGACCGCCGCGCCGAGCTGATCGACCCCAGCACCGGAGAGGTCTTCGCCACCGCGCCGGTCTCCGGCAAGGAAGAAGTGGATGCCGCGTTCGCGTCCGCGGCCGACGCCTTCCCCGGCTGGCGGGACGCCACCCCGGCCGAGCGGAGCCTGGCGTTGCTGAAGATCGCTGACGCGCTGGAGAGCCGGGCCGATGAGTTCGTCAAGGCAGAATCCCAGAACACCGGCAAGCCGATCGCACTGACCCGGTCGGAGGAGATCCCCCCGATGGTCGACCAGATCCGGTTCTTCGCGGGGGCCGCGCGGATGCTGGAAGGACGCTCGGCCGGAGAGTACATGTCCGGGTTCACCTCGATGATCCGGCGCGAGCCGATCGGGGTGTGCGCGGCGGTCACCCCGTGGAACTACCCGATGATGATGGCGGTATGGAAGTTCGGCCCCGCACTGGCGGCCGGGAACACCATGGTGCTCAAGCCGTCGGACACCACCCCCGCGAGCACGCTGCTGCTGGCCGAGCTGATGAGCCAGTTCCTGCCCGCGGGCGTGTTCAACGTCATCTGCGGCGACCGGGATACCGGCCGGGAACTCGTCGCGCACCCGGTGCCGCAGATGGTCTCGATCACCGGCAGCGTCCGCGCAGGCCGCGAGGTCGCGCTCACCGCCGCGGCCGATCTCAAGCGGGTCCACCTGGAGCTCGGCGGCAAGGCGCCGGTCATCGTGTTCGACGACGCCGACGTGGCGAAGACTGCCGAGGCGATCGCGATCGCCGGGTACTTCAACGCCGGCCAGGACTGTACCGCGGCGACCCGGGTGCTGGCGGGCCCGCGGGTCGCCGGGGACCTGGCCGATGCCCTGGCCGAGCAGGCGCGCGGGCAGACGGTGGGCGGCCCGGACGTGGCTGACGCGGACTTCGGCCCGCTGAACAACGCCGACCAGCTGGCCCGGGTCAGCGGCTTCATCGACCGGCTGCCCGGGCACGCCGCGGTGCGGGCGGGCGGCAACCGGATCGGCAGCCGCGGCTTCTTCTTCGAGCCGAGCGTGGTCACCGGGCTGCACCAGGACGACGAGATCATCCAGCAGGAAGTGTTCGGCCCGGTCATCACCGTGCAGCAGTTCAGCGCCGAAGACGAGGCGCTGGCCTGGGCGAACGGCACCGAGTACGGGCTGGCCTCGTCGGTGTGGACCACCGACCACGGGCGGGCCATGCGGATGGCCCGGAGCCTGGACTTCGGCTGCGTGTGGATCAACACGCACATCCCGCTGGTCGCCGAGATGCCGCACGGCGGCTTCAAGCACTCCGGTTACGGCAAGGACCTGTCCATGTATGGGTTCGAGGACTACACCCGGGTCAAGCACGTTATGTCCGCCCTGGACTGACGCGACGGCGCGGGCGACACGGCACTGACGACACGGCGTGGGCGGGGCGGGCTGTTCCTGGCCCGCCCCGCCCACGCCGTCGCCAGCCGGGACTAGCCCTGCCCGCTGGAAGCACCTGTCAGGATTCGGGGGCGGTTTCCAGGCCTCGCCAGACCGACCGGGGAGATGATCTTGGTGAGGTCGGCGCGGTGCACGCCTGACCACTATGGCAGCCGTTATACTGCCATTACCTGACCCTCCCTTGGCGGCCAGCATGCATCCAGCGCATATCTGGCCCAGCGGACTCAACGGTACCATACCTGGTCCAAAGCACCAAGGGTCGCGAGTCCTTCTGGGCTATTTAACCAGACCGAAACCGTGGCTCTATATCGCCATAACCGGGCTTGGCCATGCCTTGGCGATTAACCACGTTTAGTAAGACTTTCGCGACAGGTCATCCAGCCTGGCCTTTCAGCCTCCCGGGCCACGCCATGACGTCACGACCTTCCGCATCACCTGAGGAGCGTTATGCAATACCGGCTAGCGAGTGCAGGCCCGGAGGACCTGCACGAGCGGCCGGTGCAGGTCCGGGCCACGGTAGCGGTGGATGCTGATGTGCATAACGCGACTTTTGCATAAGACACAAGCTCCCGCCCGGCGGGAATGTGGCATTCTTCCGGCATTTCCGTGAGCAGCCGCCCGGTCCCGGCGGGGGCCGCGACGGGGCGGGTCAGCGATGATCAGGCCGGCTCAGCTGCAGCCAGCCGTCCGCCGCCGACATTTCCGGGCTGACCTGGACGCCACTGGGCCCCACCGGGCCGGCCGGTGCGGGTACCCGGCGGGCCGCAGACCGGACGGGCACGGTCGCGGGGAAGGGCCGGGTGGGCAGCGAAATAGCTGCCTCCAGGCTGGCCACCCGGCGCAGCAGCGCAAAGGCGAACCAGGTGGGAGACCACATGATGCTGCGCCAGTACCGGTACTTGACGGCATAGGGCAGGCTGACCGCCAGCGGTACCCCGCCACCCACGACATACAGCAGCGCGAACGTGGCGACGTTCTGCCGGTAGGTGGGATTGGTGAGTACGAGCTCGAGCAGGAAGATGGGCGCCACCAGGCCGGCCTGGATGGAGAACCAGGCGTAGCCGCGGCGCACTGTCCAGAACCACACCCGCGGGCCCGCTGACCCGGCGCGCAGCGGGACATGCCGGGCGTACACGTGGTAGCCAGCCCGGGCCCAGCGGGTCCGCTGCTCGACGAACTCCCCGGGACTGCGCGGCACGTCCTCGTACGAGCGGATCCGCGGGTCCGCCACCACCCGGTAGCCGAGCCGCCCGATCTGCATGGTGAGATCGGTGTCCTCACCGTTCATCCCGGTGGGGAAGCCGCCCGCGGTCACCGCCGGGCCGCGGCGAAAAACCGTGAACGTGCCGGGGATCACGACGACCCCATCGACCAGGCTCTGGCCGAGCCGGGCGAACCGGAACTGGAACAGGGTTTCCAGCGCGCGCATCCGGTGGAACCAGGTGGTGGTGTCGGTCCGCGGCTCCTCCATCGCGCCGACACAGCCGATCCCCGGGTCCCGGAACCAGGGCACGGCGTACATGAGCGCGTTCTCGCCCAGCACGCAGTCGGCGTCGACGCGGATGACGATCTCCGCGTCGGTGATCGCGATCCCCCGGTTGAGGGCGGCCGCCTGACCCCCGTTAGGGCCGGTGAGGACCTCACCCCGGGCATGCTGGAAGGTGGCCATCGCCGCCTCGCCCAGCTCCGCGGTGTCGTCGAGCGACCCGTCGTTGGACAGCACGACCCGGACCGGCCCGCCGTAGCGGCCCGCGGCGACATCGATCGACTGGAGCAGGCGGACGATGTTCTCCCGCTCGTTGTACGCGGGGATGATGATGTCGACGGGTGGCCGGTCGGGGCCGGGTTGGGGCATCGCCGGGTGCACCCACCACAGGAGCCACAGCGGGGCGTACATGAGCGAGAACAGGATGCTGACCGCGTAGAGCGGCAGGAAGACCTGCCAGGCCGAGTCCAGGTTGGCTTGCTGGGAGATGAATGCGTACGCGCCCACCAGCAGCGCGATCACGCTGATCAGGGCACACCAGGTGAGGAGGTTCTCCCGCCACCGCGGCCGGCGCACGAGCGGGACCGTGGTCGCCCGGGGCAGCGCGAAGGTGGTGAACGTCAGGCGGATGACGACGAGGCCGCCGATCAGCAGGTTCGCCAGGGTGGCCTCGATGCCGAACGGCGCGACCGCCCAGCCGGTGGCCATCCCGGTGACAATCATGAGGGCCTGGGCCAGCACCGTCATGGCCAGGTATAGCAGGGTGTGCCAGAGCACGGCGATCCGCCGGGCCAGCCCGGCGCGGACGACCAGGGCCGTCCCGATGATGAAGGCGACGGCGAAGAACACCAGGGCTGGCCGCAGCCGGGCCACATAGCCGTTGACGCTGGCGGGGTCGTGCGTGATGGCCACGGCCACCGCGCGTACCGCAGCCACGTACAGCGCCGACGGCGCGGGCCGCTTCCAGCCCAGGAAGAGCAGGCCCAGCACTGTGACTATGCCGACAAAGGCCCAGGTGCGTGGACGGTGAGCGGGGGTGCGCACGTACGGCGGGATCTTGACGTTGGTCCGCCCGTCGCCCTGGTCTTCCGCGCTGTCCGCCCACACCGGCAGCAGGCAGACACCAACGAGCACCGCCAGCAGTACTGCCGTCACCATCAGCCCAGCCGTGTTCATAAACCCTCTGTATTCACCTCGATACGCACTTTTCGCCCAAACCGGGATCCGGTGAAGGTAGCAGACACCATGGCCGCCGGACGTAAAGATCCGGATGCGGCGGCGTGAACGGCCATCTGAGTGCCCTCGCCGGCTAAGCATCTTTAACGCATCTTTAACCATTCTTTAACTGCTGGGCCGCCGATCACGGCCTCGCGACGGGTGCCTGCCCGCCGTTCCTAGAGCCTGCATAGCCGACCGTTCCTGGGTTTGGCACGACCCGCAGCCGCCCCGCGGCAGCCATGATCAGGTTATCGGATTACCTATATTAACTATCGACAATATTCCAAATTCGGGCCCGTAAAATTAACTGGGCCGAAATAAAGCATTCAGGTTTGTACGCCTACCTCCAGAAGTGACCTGGTATGGTGGCGTTCGCACGTGATCCGTACCCATTCTTGGCAATTGGCACAGCTGGTCTGCGTGCGGCCCGCACCTGGCGCGGGAAAGTCCTCGCGGCAGGTCACCTGGGGCCGGGGCAACGGCTACCGCGATGGGGGCCCGTATCGGCGGGACCCGCCCTGCTAGCCACAGGGACTCAGCCGTGATGGCGCAGGGAGGGTCCGGCGTGGCAACTGACCCGTAAGGGGAATCGATCATGTCAACGATGGAGAGCGCCACCACCGACGCGGTCGATGCGGACGCCAGCACGGGCACCGGTGCCCAGGTCGGCGTCAGCCCTCGGCACGACACCAGCAGCCTGGCTGCGCCCGGCCGCACCGCCGGCCCCGTGCCGCAGGCCCCGCCGCAGCAAGCCGACCTGCAGCAGGCCCAGCTGCAGCAGGCCCAGCCCCAGCAGCTCCAGCCCCAGCACCAGCAGCTCCAGCCCCAGCACCAGCAGCTCCAGCCGTCCGGCTCTCCGCTCACGGCGGTGCGGGTTCCGGGGCCGAAGCGCCGCCGTATTGTCGTCCCGCAGGTCCTCGGCTCCCTCTTGATCGTCGCCATCTGCGTCGCGGCCGCCGTCTGGTACGTGCCGAAGATCATCACCGCTGATGGCCAGTCGTTCACCGGAACGGTGAGCAGCAACGGGGTGACGAACCTGAACTTCGCCAACTCGGGCCTGGTCGCCGTGGTCTCGGTCCAGCTAGGTCAGGCCGTCAAGGCCGGCCAGGTGCTCGCGACCGAGACGTCCCCGTCCACGGCCGCTTCCATCAGCGCCGATAAGGCGGCCATCGCCGCCGCGCAGGCCACCCTGGCCGAGTTCCGCGCCGGAACGCTGCTGGCCACCCCGGCGAGCCTCGCGGGGGCCAACGCCGAGCTGGCCAAGGCCCAGGCCCAGCTGGCCGCCGACCAGGTCAAGCTGTCAGAAGCGCAGATCATCGCGCCGACCGGGGGAACCGTGATCGCCATCAACGGCCAGACGGGTGAGACGGTCACCGCGGCCGGCGTCCGGAGCTACTCGCAGGCGCCCACCTCGAGCTCGCAGTCGCCGCCGTTCTCGCTGCTTCCGGAGGGACCGGCCGCCAGCCTCAAGACCAGCGCGTCGCAGTCCGCGCTGCCCGTGATCGCGCTGCGTACCTCGACCAGCTGGGAAGTCACGGTGCTGGTACCGGAGCGCACGATCTCGGCGGTCCGGACAGGCCAGAAGGTGACCATCGCGGTGCCCGCGGTCGGCCTGCAGGGCATCCAGGGCTACGTCCAGCAGGTGTCCCCCACCCCGGTCAGCACGTCGGGCGGCACCGCCTATCAGGTGCTCGTCAGCATCCGCGGCCACCAGCGGGTCACCCCGCTCAGCGGCATGACCGCCGATGTGCAGCTAAGTTCGTAAGGCACAGCTCATCTCACGGGCCCGTGGAGATGAGCTGTGCCCGCTCGCCCGGCCAGGACCGCTCGCCCGGCCAGGACCGCTCGCCCGGCCAGGACCGCTCGCCCGGCCAGGACCGCTCGCCCGGCCAGGACCGCTCGCCCGGCCAGGACCGCTGGCCCGGGCGGGGCTGACCGTCAGCCGGAGGGCGCACGATCGTGGAGGTGACGGAGCCAACATGCCGGCCACCCGGCTACGCAGCGCGGGCCGCTCCATCCGCGGGGCGTGGGCCCTCGCTACGGCGGCCGTACTGGCCTGCGTGCTGGCCAGCTGCTCGGGCCGCACCCCGGCGAGCACGCCTACCTCGCCGGTGAGCACGCCCACCTCGCCGGCTGCACCGGGGTCTGCTACCCCCGGCAACGGGCTGACCTGGATGCTGACCAGGGCCGCGCTGTCCCAGGTGGTGACCGACCCGGTGGTGGCGACGAGGCTGGAAACATCCCGGGTGTACGAGCTGCTGCAACCGGGCCAGCGGCCGCTGGCCACCGTCGGCGCGGTCCCGGTGGTGACGTTCTCCGCGGTCGGTGACCTGGAGCAGGCCGTGACCGGGAACCAGCTTCCGGCCGGTACCGACGCCGTTCTCTATGACCCCGAAGTCTGGCCGTTCACGCCCGTGGCGGAGCAGCGCGACCCCGCCCAGGCGGCCCGGCAGGCGCTGGCCATCGTGCATGCCCACGGCCTGAAGCTCATCGTGGCGCCCGCGCTCAACCTCACCACCCTGCAGCCCTCCTCCGGGCCGCGCTGGCGCCAGTATCTCCAGCTGGGCCTGGCCGGCGCCATCGCCAAGGTCGCGGACGTCATCGAGTTGCAGGCGCAGAGCCTGGAGCGGGACACCGGGACCTATGCGGACTTCGTCCGCGCCGCGGCGGCGCAGGCCCGCGTGGCGAACCCGGGGGTGACCGTGCTGGCCGGGCTGTCCACCAATCCCCCCGGCGCCGTGGTGAGCAGCCAGCAGCTGAACGCGGCGATCCGGGCGACCCGCGGGATGGTCGCTGGCTACTGGCTCAACATCCCGGGCCGCGGCGCGCGCTGCCCCACCTGCCACGCGCCCAGACCGGACATTGGCCGGCAGACGCTGCGCGAGCTTTCCTGAGCCAGCCTCCCGGCCGCAGGAAGGGCGGGCGTCCGTAGGATCGGGAGCGTGCTGAGCGACTCTGAGATCCAGAAGGCCCTGGTTATCGCCGCCCATCCCGACGACATCGATTTCAGCGCCGCGGGCACCGTGGCGCTGTGGACCGACGCCGGCATCGAGGTCACGTACTGCCTGGTGACCGACGGGGACGCGGGCGGGTTCGACGAGTCCGTCCCGCGCGCCGACATGGCGCCGCTGCGGCGCAAGGAGCAGACCGCCGCCGCCGCCTGCGTGGGCGTGCAGGACCTGCGGTTCCTCGGCTACCCGGACGGGAGGCTGGAACCGACCCTGGCCCTGCGCCGGGATCTTGCCCGGGTGATCAGGCAGGTCCGGCCGGTGCGGCTGGTCTGCCCCTCACCGGAGCGTAACTATCAGCGGATCGGCGCCAGCCACCCCGACCACCGGGCCGTGGGCACGGCGGCGCTGGACGCGGTCTACCCCGACGCCAGGAACCCCTTCGCCTTCCCGGAACTGCTCGCCGACGAGGGACTGGACCCGTGGAAGGTCACCGAGACCTGGGTGTCGAACGGCCCGGGGGCCGATCATTACCTGGACGTCACGGACACGTTCAGCCGGAAGATCGCGGCGCTGCGCGCGCACGAGAGCCAGACCGGGCACATGGACGACCTGGAGCAGTTCCTGCGCGGCTGGATGAGCCAGACAGCGGCCCGGGGCGGCCTGCCTGAGGGCCGGCTGGCCGAGGCCTTCCTGGTCATGAACACCGGCTGACACCTCCGGTTGAGCTCCTCCGCCGAAGGTCAGGTAACAGCCAGCCCTGAGGTCGCGTGCGGTGTCTCGTTGTCAGACACATCACCAGATCGGACAGGCAAAGGCTGGTGCCAGGGGGCCCGTCGCCCTAGGTTGGGCACCAGGAGCCACAGCCGTCTCCCGAGAAGGGGATCTCGGATGACCAAAATTACCGTCAAGGTCAACGGCGTCAGTTATTCCGACGACGTCGAACCCCGCCTGCTGCTCGTGCATTACCTGAGGGAGCGAGTCGGCAAGACCGGAACGCCCATCGGGTGCGACACCTCCAACTGTGGCGCATGCACCATCCACCTCGATGGGGTCTCGGTCAAGAGCTGCTCCGTCCTGGCGGTCCAGGCGGATGGCAGTGAGATCACCACTATCGAGGGGCTCGCCAACGGCGAGTGGCATCCGCTGCAGCAGGCGTTCCACGCCGAGCACGCGCTGCAGTGCGGGTATTGCACCCCCGGCATGATCATGGCCGCCGCGGACCTGCTCCGGGAGAACCCGGATCCGAGCGAGGCGGAGATCCGGGAGGGGCTGGAGGGCAACCTCTGCCGCTGTACCGGCTACCAGAACATCGTCCGTGCGGTGCGCCGCGCCGCCGGGGCAGGAGCAGAGGTGAGCACGTCATGACGGCCGAAACGCAGGCACCGGCGAGCGAGGTCGGCAAGGCGCGGCCGCGCAAGGAGGACGCCCGCCTGGTCACCGGGCAGACCACCTGGACCGACAACATCATCCTGCCCGGCATGCTGCACATCAACTTCGTCCGCAGCCCATTCGCGCACGCCCGGATCAGGTCGGTGGATGTCAGCGGGGCCCTCCAGGTACCCGGCGTGGTGGCGGCCTTCTCCGGCGCGGACTTCGCGGACGAGCAGGGCTCGCTGCCGTGCGCCTGGCCGGTCACCCCGGACATCGTGATCCCGGCGCACCCGCCGATGGCCACCGAGGAGGTCCGGTACGTGGGCGAGGCCGTGGCCTGCGTGATCGCCCGGGACCGGTACACCGCGGCGGACGGCCTGTCCGCGGTCAACGTGGAGTACGAGCCGCTGCCCCCGGTGCTGGACATCCGGACCGCACTGGACGAGGGCTCGCCCAAGGTGCACGAGGCGGGCAACAAGAGCTTCGAGTGGCCGTTCGCGCAGGGGGACGTGGACGCCGCCTTCCGCGACGCCCCGGTGGTGATCGAGCGCAACTACCGGCAGCAGCGGCTCATCCCGAGTGCCATAGAGCCGCGCGCCGTGGTGTGCAGCTGCGTGGCCGGTGAGTTCACGCTGTGGTCATCCACCCAGATCCCACACGTGCTGCGGCTGATGCTGGCACTGGTCACCGGCATCCCGGAGCAGAACATCCGGGTGATCGCACCGGACGTGGGCGGCGGGTTCGGCTCCAAGCTCCAGGTGACCGCGGAGGAAGTGCTCGCGATGCTGATCGCGCGCAAGCTCGGCCGGCCGGTCAAGTGGACCGAGTCGCGCAGTGAGGGCAACCTCACCGTGCACCACGGCCGGGACCAGTGGCAGCGGATCCGGGTCGCCGCGGACCGGGACGGCCGGCTGCGCGGCCTGTCCGTCGACCTGCTCGCCGACATGGGTGCCTACCTGATGCTGGTCACCCCCGGGGTGCCGCTGCTCGGCGCGTTCATGTTCAACAGCATCTACAAGATGGACGCGTACTCGTTCCGCTGCACCGGGGTGTTCACCACGAAGATGCCGACGGACGCCTACCGCGGGGCCGGCCGCCCGGAGGCGACCTTCGGCATCGAGCGGATCATGGACGAGCTCGCCGCGGAACTGGGCATGGACCCGCTGCAGCTGCGCGAGCGGAACTGGATCAAGCACGAGGAATTCCCGTTCACCACCATCTCCGGCCTGACCTACGACAGCGGGAACTACGAAGCCGCCACGGCCAAGGCGAAAGAGATGTTCGGCTACGACGAGCTCCGGGCGGAACAGCAGCGGCGCCGCGACAGCGGTGACCCGGTGCAGCTGGGCATCGGCATCTCCACCTTCACCGAGATGTGCGGGCTGGCCCCGTCCCGGGTGCTCGGCTCACTCGCCTACGGGGCGGGCGGCTGGGAGAACGCCTCAGTGCGCATGCTGCCCACCGGCAAGGTCGAGGTGGTCACCGGGTCCAGCGCGCACGGCCAGGGCCACGAGACCGCGTGGAGCCAGATCGCCTCGGACAAGCTCGGTGTGCCGTTCGAGGACATCCGGGTGCTGCACGGGGACACCCAGATCTCTCCCAAGGGCATGGACACCTACGGCTCGCGCTCACTGACCGTCGGCGGGGTCGCGGTGAGCGGCGCCTGCGACAAGGTCATCGCCAAGGCCAAGGTGATCGCCTCGGCCATGCTCGAGGCACCGCCCGAGGAGATCGAGTTCGAGGCAGGCGCGTTCCGCGCCCGGGGCAACGCGGATGTGGTCAAGACGATCCAGGAGATCGCCCTGGCCACGTTCGCCGCGCATGACCTGCCAGACGGGGTGGAGCCATCGCTGGATTCTGACGCCACCTTCGACCCGGACAACTTCTCGTTCCCGCACGGCACGCACCTGTGCGCGACCGAGGTGGACACCGAGACCGGGATGGTGACCATCCGCTCCTACGTAGCCGTGGACGACGTGGGTAAGGTCGTGAACCCGCTGATCGTCGAGGGCCAGGTGCACGGCGGCCTGGCCCAGGGCATCGCCCAGGCGCTGTACGAGGAGGCCATCTACGACGACGAGGGCCAGCTGACCACCACCACGATGGCGGACTACCTGCTGCCGAGCTCCGCGGACCTGCCGTCCTTCACCACCGGCCGGACGGAGACGCCGGCCACCACGAACCCGCTGGGGGTCAAGGGCGTCGGCGAGGCGGGCACGATCGCGTCCACCCCGGCCGTGGTCAACGCCATCGTCGATGCGCTCCGGCCGCTCGGTATCCGGGACATCGTGATGCCGTGCACCCCGGAACGGGTGTGGCGGGCGATCCGGGCCGCGCAGGAGAGCGGCCTGGGCACCCAGGTCACCGGCAGCGCGGAAACACACGGCAGCGATGCCGCGGACGCACTCGGAGGTGCGGAATGATCCCGGGGGCATTCGAGTACACCCGGCCGTCGTCGCTGGACGAGGCGGTCCAGGCCCTCGCCGACGGCGGCGAGGACGCCAAGGTGATCGCGGGCGGGCAGAGCCTGCTGCCGCTGCTGCGGCTGCGGCTGGCTTATCCCGAACTGCTGGTGGACGTGGGCAAGCTCGCTGACCTGCGCGGCGTCCGGGACGAGGGCGACAGCCTGTGGATCGGCGCGCTGACCACGCACGCCGAGGTCGTCCGGGACCCGCTGGTCCGCGAACACTGCGGGCTGGTGTCCGAGGCGACCGCGACCGTGGCTGACCCCGCGGTCCGGCACCGGGGCACGCTGGGCGGCTCGCTGGCGCATGCCGACCCAGCCGGGGACCTGCCCGCGGTGGTGGTGGCCCTGGGCGCGACGATGATCGCGCGGGGCCCAGCCGGGGACCGGGAGATCGCCGCGGCCGACTTCTTCCTGGACTACCTGACCACGTCGCTTGACCCCAGCGAGATACTCACTGGGGTCCGGGTGCCCAAGCTCGGCCCTGGATGGGGCTATCGTTATGAGAAGTTCCACCGGACGGCCCAGGCGTGGGCGACCGTGGGGGTAGCTGCCGTGGCCCGGCGTTCCAATGGGCATGTGGCGGAGGCCCGCATCGGGCTCACGAACATGGGCCCTGTTCCGGTCCGGGCCCGGGCGGCAGAAGAGGCGGTCGCCGGGGCCGAGGCTGACCGCAGCGCCCTGCGGGCAGCCGCAGCGCATGCCGACGAGGAAACGCAGCCGCCTGCAGACTTGCACGGCGCGCCCGACTACCGGCGCCATCTGGCCCGGGTGCTCACCGCTAGGGCGCTGGCGGTAGCGGCTGGAGTCTAACGCGATGGAACTGGAGCACTCCTTCACTGTCCCGGTCCCGCCCGAGCAGGCCTGGGCGGTCCTCCTGGATGTCGAGCAGGTGGCGCCCTGCATGCCGGGCGCCAGCATCGACACCGTGGATGGCGACGTCATCACCGGCAAGATCAAGGTCAAGGTCGGGCCGGTCGCGCTGACCTACTCGGGTAAGGCGCAGTTCACCGAGAAGGACGAGCAGAACCGCGCCGTGGTGCTGGAGGCGTCCGGCAAGGAGACCCGCGGCAGCGGTACCGCCTCGGCCACGGTGCACGCCTCGCTGCGGGACGAAGGAGGGCAGACCCGGGTCGTGGTGCATACCTCGCTGACCGTGACCGGGCGCCCGGCGCAGTTCGGCCGGGGTGTCATCGCCGAGGTGGGCGGCAGGATCATCGACAAGTTCGCCACCAACCTGGCGGCCCAGCTGGCGTCGGGGGGCACCCCCGCCGCCAGCGGGGCTGCCGCCACCACGGCCGGGTCCATGGCGGCTCAGGGCGCCGGGGCGAGCGCGCCAGCTGCGCCCGCGGCGGAGGCGGCCGACGCGGGTCCCGCGCTCGGCGAGCGGCCGGCTGATCCCGCGCAGGCGCCGATCGAGGAGCTGAACCTGCCGATCCGCTCGTTCAACAGCCTGCGCCGGGAGGGCGTGCACACGGTCGGTGGGCTGACCGCCCGCACCGAGAAGAACCTGCTGGCCATCGATGGCCTCGGCCCACAGTCGGTCAAGGAGATCAGGAACCGGCTGGCCGGCTGGGGGCTCAGTCTGGCTGACGACAGCGCGGGCCCCGCGACCCTCGGCTCGGCCGAACCAGGCACGGGCTACGCCAGCCCGGACTACCCAGGGAGCGTGAACGGCTCGCTGCCGCCGCGCTCCGTGCGGCCACCGGACGAGGATGCACTGGACCTGCTGAGTGTGGCGGGCCTGCCGGTCCTCAAGCGCGCCCTGCCCGCGCTCGGCGCTGCGGTCCTCGCGCTGCTGCTGTTCGGCCTGCTGCGCCGCCGCCGCCGCAAGGCGGCATCCTGATCCAGGCCAGGCGTGGGTTCTGGCCTCCGCCCGGGCGGAGGCCAGAACCCACGTTCCGGCTCGCTCCGGCCACACCCGCCTGGCCGCCGCGCCCACGCCGTGGCCAGGCGCCCTGGGCCGGACGTCCATGGCCAGACCGGCACAGCAGCCCGGGGGCCTGGCTAAGGTGAGCCCGTGACAGCCTTTCCTGCTGGCCGGGCCCGGGCGGAAGAGCTGGATGCTGCCGATCCGCTCGCCGGGCTCCGGGACTGCTTCGTCATCGACGACCCTGCCCTGATCTATCTGGACGGCAACTCCCTGGGCCTGGCTGCCACGGGCGACCGCCCAGCGGATCGCCGAGGTGGCGGCCGGGGAGTGGGGCCGCGGGCTGATCCGGTCCTGGCACCACTGGATGGACCTGCCCCAGCAGGCCGGGGACCTGCTCGGCCAGCTGCTCGGGGCCGCGCCCGGCCAGGTCATCGTGTCCGACTCGACCACGGTGAACCTGTACAAGCTGGCCTGCGCCGCACTGCAGGCCCGGCCCGGCCGGGCGGTCATCGTCACCGACGACGACAACTTCCCCACCGACCGGTACGTGCTGGACGGGATCGCCCGGCAGCGCGGCGGCCAGCTCCGCATGATCCGCACCGACCCGGACCAGGGCATCACCCCGGCGGATGTCCGCGCGGCCGTCGGCCCGGACACCGCGCTGGTCTGCCTGTCGCACGTGGCCTACCGCAGCGGCGCGCTGGCCGACATGGCGGCGATCACCGCGCTGGCGCACGACGCCGGGGCCCTGGTGCTGTGGGACCTGTGCCACTCCGCAGGCTCCGTGCCGGTGCAGCTGGACAGCTGCGCGGCGGACCTGGCGGTCGGCTGCACCTACAAGTACCTGAACGCCGGCCCGGGTGCACCCGCGTTCCTGTATGTCCGGGAAGATCTGCAGAACCAGCTGACCCAGCCGATCCAGGGCTGGTTCAGCCAGCAGGACCAGTTCGCGATGGGACCCGGTTACCAGCCTGCCCCGGGCATCACCCGGTTCCTGACCGGGACGCCGAACATCCTCGGCACCGTCGCCGTGCAGGAGGGCGCCCGGCTGCTCGGCGAGGCCGGGATCGGCGCGCTGCGGGCCAAGGGCGTCCAGCTGACCAGCTACCTGATCGCGCTGGCGGATGAGTGGCTGGCCCCGCACGGCGCCGACGTCGCCTCACCCCGGGACCCGGAGCGGCGCGGCTCGCACGTGACCCTGCGCCACCCGGAAGCGGAGCGGATCAACCAGGCGCTGATCCAGGCCGGGGTGATCGGTGACTACCGCACCCCGGAGCGGCTCCGGCTCGGCCCGGCCCCCATCACCACCCGGTTTACTGACGTCTGGGACGCGATGGACATCCTCCGCCAGATCATCATCGAGGACAAAACCTACGCCACTGAGCGTTATGCAAAACCGGCTAGCGAGTGCAGGCCCGGAGGACCTGCACGAGCGGCCGGTGCAGGTCAGGGCGACGGTAGCGGTGGATGTTGATGTGCATAACGCGACTTTTGCATAAGACACAACGTCTAGCCGGCTGGCCCGCCGCTAGTCCGGCGGCAGCCCGGCCAGCAGGTGGGATGGCACGACCTCAACCGGATACGGCGTGCTGGCCGCGAACGGCTCGTCCCCGCGCCCGGCTACTCCCACTCGATGGTGCCGGGGGGCTTGCTGGTGATGTCCAGCACGACCCGGTTGACCTCGGGCACCTCGTTGGTGATCCGGGTGGAGATGGCGGCGAGCAGGTCGGCGGGCAGCCGGGCCCAGTCCGCGGTCATGGCGTCCTCGCTGGTCACCGGGCGGAGCACGACCGGGTAGCCGTAGCTGCGGCCATCGCCCTGGACGCCGACCGAGCGTACGTCCGCGAGCAGTACCACCGGGCACTGCCAGATCTGCCGGTCCAGCCCGGCCGCGGTCAGCTCCTCGCGGACGATCGCGTCCGCGGCTGACACGATGCGCAGCCGCTCCGCGGTGACCTCGCCGACGATGCGGATGGCCAGGCCGGGACCGGGGAACGGCTGCCGCCACACGATGTCCGGGGGCAGCCCGAGCGCCTCGCCGACTCGCCGCACCTCGTCCTTGAACAGCGTCCGCAACGGCTCGACCAGGCTGAACACCAGATCGCTGGGCAGGCCGCCGACGTTGTGGTGCGACTTGATGTTGGCCGCCCCGGTACCTCCGCCCGATTCGACCACGTCCGGGTACAGTGTGCCCTGGACCAGGAAGTCCACAGTGGTGCCGTGGCTGCCCGCTTCCGCGCTGATCTCCCGGGCGGCCCGCTCGAAGGCGCGGATGAACTCCCGCCCGATGATCTTGCGCTTCTCTTCCGGGTCGGTCACCCCGGCCAGCGCAGCCAGGAACACCGCCGCCGCGTCCACCACCGTCAGGTCGACCCCGGTGGCGGCCACGAAGTCCTTTTCGACCTGTTCCGCCTCGCCCTTCCGCAGCAGCCCGTGATCGACGAACACGCAGGTCAGCCGGTTGCCGATGGCCTTCTGCACGATGGCCGCGGCGACCGCGGAGTCCACCCCGCCGGACAGGCCGCAGATCGCCCCGCCGTCACCGACCTGGGCCCGGACCTGCTCTACCTGCTCGTCGATGATGCTGCCCATAGTCCAGTTGGGGCGGCAGCCGGCCAGTTCCAGGAACCGGCGCAGCACCGCCTGGCCGTGCTCGGTGTGCAGCACCTCGGGATGGAACTGCACCCCGTACAGCCCGCGGCTGGTGTCCTCCAGGGCCGCGACCGGGCTGACCGCGGTGCCCGCGGTTACCGTGAACCCGGGCGGTGCGGCGGTACAGGTGTCCCCGTGTGACATCCACACCTGCTGGTTCTCTGGCAGGCCGCCCAGCAGGGCCCCGCCGAGTAGCGGCTCGTGCGGCAGCGGCTCCGCCGTCCAGGGCTCGTCCGGCAGCGGGCCGCCCGGCTGGGCCTGCTCCGCGTTGACCACGCTCCGGGTCTCCTGGGCACTGCCGGGCGCCAGGATCAGCCGGGTGGCGCCGTACTCACCGGCCCCGGTGTGCGCAACCACCCCGCCGAGGGCGGCCACCATGAGCTGGAAGCCGTAGCAGATGCCGAGCACCGGCACGCCCGCGCTGAGCAGGCCCGGCGGGCCGGGCGGCAACGGCGGCGCCCCCTCGGAGTACACCGAAGCCGGTCCCCCGGACAAGATGATCGCCGATGGCTTGCGGGCCAGGATCTCCGCGGCGGGCATGGTCGCGGGCACGATCTCCGAGTACACCTGGCACTCGCGCACCCGGCGCGCGATCAGCTGCGCGTACTGGGCCCCGAAATCGACCACGAGGACGGTGTCAATGTCCGCACTGGGCTGCACGCCGCCGCCTTCCACTCGGCCCTTGGCCACCCGGCCCTTGGCCACCCGGGCCCTCATGCCCAGCCGCCCCGGAAGGCCGGCCGCTACCCGCCGACCACGTCGTAGGCGCCCGCCGCCAAGTCTAGTGGCCCGGCGCCCCGGCCATCACGTGGGGCGGGCTGGGTTGTGGGTAGCCCGGGGCTGGTCTAGCTGGCCGTTCTCGGCCTCCTGCACCTCTTGCGGCTGCTGCGTCCCCTGAGGCCCCTGGGGCTGCTGCAGCCCCAGGGGCTGCTGAGGTGACTGGGACGGCGCCGCGGCCGCCGGGGCTGGGGCAGCACCTGCCGGGGCACCAGCGGAACCGGCCGCGGCTGTGCCGTCCCCGGCCGCATCCGGGGCCGGGGACGGTACCGGGGACCCGGCCGGGGATGGCGCCGGGTTCAACCCGCACCCGGGCGATGCGCCGGCCGTCCATCTGCAGCACGGTCAGGGTGTGCCCGTCCACCTGCACCGACTCATGGCCGGCCGGCAGCTGGCCGAGCATGGCCAGCATGTACCCGGCCACGGTCTCGTACGGCCCCTCCGGCAGCTGGATCCCGGTCTGCTCGGCGAATTCGTCCAGGTTCAGCAGCCCGTCGACCTCGATCGCGCCGCCGCGGAGCTGTCTCGGCTGGCCCTCGTCCACGTCGTACTCGTCCTGGATGTCGCCGATCAGCTCCTCGACCAGGTCTTCCAGCGTGACGATGCCCGCGGTGCCGCCGTACTCGTCCATCACCACGGCCAGGTGGGCCCGCTCCCGGCGCATCTCGGACAGGGCGGACAGCACGGTCTTGCTGATCGGCAGGAACTTGACCGGGCGGCGGATCTCACCGACGGTCGTGGAGGCCCGGGCCGCGTCCTGGACGAGCAGGTCGCGGACGTGGATGAAGCCGATCACGTCGTCGTAGGACTCCTGGTAGACCGGGAACCGGGAGTACGGCTCGCCCGCCACGATGGACGCGGCCTGGGCCAGCGGGGTGTCCGCGGCCAGGAACTCCACCTCGGTCCGGGGCACCAGCACCTCGCGGATCTGCCGCTTGCCGGCGTCGAACACCTCGCCGACGATCTGCCGCTCGTCGGCGCTCAGCGCCTGGTTCCCGGCCACCAGGTCGTGCAGTTCCTCCTCGGTCATCACGCCGCGGCCGACCTTGGGGTCACCGCCGAGGATCCGGACCACCAGGTTCGTGGACCGGGACAGCAGCCAGACCAGCGGCCGGGCGAGCACTGAGATCCGGTCCAGCGTCGGCGCGGCGACCAGCGCGACGCTCTCCGGCCGCTGCAGCGCGAGCCGTTTGGGCGCGAGCTCGCCGAGCACCAGGGTGAAGTAGGAGATCACGATGCTGACCACGATCAGCGACACCGCCGACGCCACGCCGGACGCGACGTTGTGGTCCTGCAGCGCCGACTTCAGGTGGCCGGCCAGGGTCGCCTCACCGAACGCGCCGTTGATCAGCGTGGCCAGGGTGACGCCGATCTGTACCGCGGACAGGAACCGGTTCGGGTCCTGGGCCAGCTTGCCCGCACGCTGACCGCGCCGCCCGCGCTGGCTCAGCGCGTGGATCTGCCCCTCGCGCAGCGAGACCAGGGCCATCTCCGCCCCGGCGAAAAACCCGCCGACGAGCACGATGAGCAGGACGACGACAATGTCCCAGCCGACGCTCACGTCCTGATCCCTGGCCTCCGTGATCCCGCCGCCAGCGCCCGGTTCCTGCCCCGGACCCGAGGGGCCAGGCCTGCAGGGTGCCCGCACGGCAGGTGTGCGCTTAGTCTAAGCAGTCCGTTTGACTCTCCGTGGAGTACCCGAGCAGTCAGCCTTGACTCTTTCCCGGCCGGGCGGAGCCATGCGGATACCCAGCGTTACCGGGGGGTGGACGATAGGAAAAAGCCTGCCGGGCCAGATAACGTATGGGTCCCGTGGGAACTGCCGTGTGGAAGAACAGCGGCCGGCTGGCTGACGGCCGGGAAATCATCTATTTCGACGAGGCTCCCGGGCTGGATCGCGCGGCCGTGCCGGACACCAGGGACCTGCCGCGGGACTACGCACGGGACACCCCGCCGCCCCGGGACCCGGCCGCCGGGCTGCGCTGGGACGCCCTGCGCGGCGAATGGGTGGTGATCGCGGCCCAGCGCCAGGACCGGACCTTCCTGCCGCCGTCCGACGAGTGCCCGCTGGACCCGTCCCGCCCCGGGCGGCCGACTGAGATCCCAGCGCCCGACTATGACGTGGTCGTGTTCGAGAACCGCTTCCCGTCGCTCCGCGGCGCAGGTCACTGGCTCCCCGATCCGGCGGATGCTGAGGCCGCCGCCGCTACCAGCCAGGGCCTGCAACGAACACCCAGCCTGGGCAACTACCCCGAGACCGCAGGGGTGCCGGGGCGGTCAGCCTACGGGCGCTGTGAGGTGATCTGTTTCACCTCCGACCATGAGGCGTCGTTCGCCAGCCTGACCCCGGGCCGGGTCCGCACGGTGGTGGAAGTCTGGGCGGACCGGACCGCGGTGCTGGGCGCCATGGCCGGGATCGAGCAGGTGTACTGCTTCGAGAACCGCGGCGAGGAGATCGGCGTCACCCTGCACCACCCGCACGGGCAGATCTACGGGTTCCCGTTCGTCACCCCGCGGACCCAGACCATGCTGGCCCAGGCGGCCGGCTACGCGGCCCGGACCGGCGGCAACCTGTTCGATGACATGGTCGCCGGGGAGATCGCGGCCGGCACCCGGCTGGTCACCCAGCAACGAGCACTGGACCGCGTTCGTGCCTGCGGCCGCCCGGTGGCCGTATGAGGTGCTGCTCTTCCCGGCCCAGCGGGTGGCGGACATCCCGGCGCTCAGCGACCTGGCGCGGGACGCGTTCTGCGATATCTACCTCGATGTGCTGCGCCGGCTGGACGCGCTGTTCGGTATGCCGCTGCCGTACATCGCCGCCTGGCACCAGGCCCCGGGCCGGGATGAGTTCGCCCGCCGCGAGTTCGGCCTGCACCTGCAGGTACTGTCGGTGCGGCGGGCGCCTGGCAAGCTGAAGTATCTCGCGGGAACCGAGTCTGGCATGGGAGTCTGGATCAACGACATCCTGCCCGAGGAAGCCGCAGACCGGCTCCGCCAGGCCGGGTGAATCACAGCGCACGAGGGAGCCAGTGCTTGACTAAGAGAGTGGAGGGCGGGTGAAGCTGCTCGTCACCGGGGGCGCCGGGTACATCGGCAGTGTGGTCACGGCGCTGCTGCTGGCGGAGGGGCACGAGGTCGCCGTACTGGACGACCTGTCCACCGGCCACGCCGACGCGGTGCCGGACGGGGCAGCATTCGTCCGCGGCACCATCCGGGATGACGCGGCCGGGCTGCTGGCCAGCGGGATCGACGCGGTGCTGCACTTCGCGGCCAAGTCGCTGGTCGGTGAGTCCATGGCCGAGCCCGCCGTGTACTGGGGGAACAACCTGGGCGGGTCGCTGGCGCTGCTGGAGGCGATGCGGGCGACCGGGACCGCCCGGATCGTGTTCTCCTCCACCGCGGCGGTCTACGGGGAGCCGGAGCACACCCCGATCCCGGAGACCGCGCCCACCCGGCCCACCAGCCCGTACGGCGGGTCCAAGGTGGCGGTGGACACCGCGCTCACCGAGCACGCGCGGATGCACGGCACCGGCGCGGTCAGCTTGCGCTACTTCAACGTGGCCGGCGCCTACGCCGGGCCGGACGGCCGCTGGCTGGGTGAGCGGCACCGGCCGGAGACCCACCTGATCCCCAACGTCCTGGCGGTGGCGGCCGGGCGCAGCGCGGGCAAGCTGCAGCTGTACGGCGACGACTACCCGACCCCGGACGGGACCTGCATCCGGGACTACATCCACGTGGCGGACCTGGCCCGGGCCCACCTGGCGGCGCTGGACGCCTGCCTGCCCGGCGAGCACCGGGTGTACAACCTGGGCAGCGAGTCCGGGCTTCTCCAACCGGGAGGTGCTGGCCGAGTGCCAGGAGGCGACCGGGCGTGGACATCCCGGTCGAGGTGCGCGCCGCGGCGGCCCGGTGACCCGGCCGTGCTGGTGGCGTCCTCCGCCCGGATCAAGGCCGATCTCGGCTGGCAGCCGGAGCTGGATCTGCGCGCATGGTCGCGGACGCGTGGACGTTCACCCAGGCGATGGCCGGATGACCGCGCGGGCCGGGCTCGCGGTGACCAGCCGGGCCAGCGGGGCGCGCTGGGCCTGCCGCGGCTGACCCAGCTGGCCAGTGGTTCCGGAGCAGTACGGCGCCGACCCGCTCGGGATCTGGCAGGCGCCAGGCCGGGCCAACCTGATCGGCGAGCACACCGACTACAACGACGGGTTCGTGCTGCCGTTCGCGCTGGACCGGGGCACGCTACGCGGCGGCCGCGCCGGCCGCGGCGTGGCATGCTGGAACTGTGCTCCCGGCAGGCGGGGCGGCGCGGTGCGGCTGCACCTACGACCTGGCCAACGCTGACCGGGCCGGTGCGGCCGGGCGCGCCGTATCCGGCTGGGCCGCCTACCCGGCCGGGGTGGCCTGGGCGCTGCGCACGGCCGGCTACCCGGTGGCCGGGGGCCCGGATGGCCATCGACTCCGACCTGCCGCAGGGCGCCGGGCTGTCCTCGTCCGCCGCGCTGGAGTGCGCGGTCGCGCTGGCCCTGACCCAGCTGGCACGGGCTGGCCGTGCCCCGGCCGGAGCTGGCCGCGATCGCCCGCCGGGCCGAGAACGACTTCGTCGGCGTGCCGTCCGGGATCATGGACCAGTCCGCGTCGCTGCTCTGCCAGGCCGGCCACGCCCTGCTGCTGGACTGCTGCAGCGGCGAGATCGGACGAGGTGCCGCTCGACCCGGCCGCCTCGGGCCTGGCCCTGCTGATCATCGACACCCGGGCCCGGCACCAGCTGTCCGACAGCGGGTACGCGTCCCGGCGCCTCGAATGCGAGGAAGCGGCCCGCGCGCTCGGCGTCGCGGTCGCTGCGGGACATCCCCGACGCGGCCGCGCTGGCCGGGCTGACCGACCCGGTGCTGCACCGCCGGGCCCGGCACGTGGTCACCGAGAACCAGCGGGTGCTCGGCCGTGGCGGCGCTGCTGCGCGGCGGCGACGTGGCGGAGGCGGGCGGCTGCTGAACGAATCGCACGCGTCGCTGCGCGACGACTTCGAGATCTCCTGGCCGGAGGCGGACGTGACGGTGGACGCAGCGGTGGACGCGGGCGCGCTGGGCGCCCGGATGATGGGCGGCGGGTTCGGCGGCTCGGTCATCGTCCTGGTCCCGGCGGACTCCAGCTGTGGTGCGCGCCGCGGTGCAGGCTGCCTTTGCCGGCCAGGACTGGCCCGAGCCCGCCTTCCTGAGCGCTCCGCCCTCCCCCAGCGCGCGCCGACTCCGCTAACCACCCCACCCCCTCACTCCGCCGGCATCCATGATCATGGACGATAGAGGTGCCGAGCTGAGACACGGAGCACCCCTTGCTACCCACGACCAAGGACTGACGGGGTGTGGATTGGCGGGGTGGTGCGGTGGACGTCGGGAAGGGAGCGGGTAGGTGTCGGTGACGGAGGACGCGGCCGCGATGGCAGCCGAGCTGGCCGGGCTGCGCCGGGAGATCCACCGCGAGCCGGAGATCGGGCTCGATCTGCCGCGGACCCAGGCCAAGGTGCTCGCCGCGCTGGACGGGCTGCCGCTGGAGGTCACCCTGGGCCGGGCGCTCAGCTCGGTCACCGCGGTGCTGCGCGGCGCGCAGCCCGGGCCCGGCCGTGCTGCTGCGCGGCGACATGGACGCGCTGCCGGTCACCGAGCGGACCGGCCTGGACTACGCCTCAGCGGTGCCCGGGGTGATGCACGCCTGCGGGCACGACCTGCACACCGCCATCCTGGTCGGCGCGGCGCGGCTGCTGGCGGCCCGCCGCGCGGAACTGCCCGGGGACGTGATCTTCATGTTCCAGCCCGGTGAGGAGGGTCACGCCGGCGCCGAGCACATGATCGCCGAAGGACTGCTGGACGCGGCAGGCCAGCGGCCCGCCGCCGCCTACGCCCTGCATGTCGCGTCGGCCCAGCTTCCCCTGGGCCTCATCGCCGCCCGGCCCGGCCCGATGATGGCCGCGGCCGACATCCTCGATGTCACCGTGCGGGGACGCGGCGGGCACGCCTCCATGCCGCAGCTCACCGCGGGATCCGGTCCCGGCCGCGTGCGAGATGGTCCTCGCCCTGCAGACGCTGGTGACCCGGCGTTCGACGTGTTCGACCCGGTGGTGATCACGGTCGGCAGCTTCCACGCGGGTAGCACCGACAACGTGATCCCGGACGAGGCGCATTTCCTGGCCACGGTCCGGTCGTTCTCGGCCGCAGTCCCGGGACCAGGTGCGAGCCGCCAGCCTGCACCTGGTGCACGAGCATCGCGGCCGGGCACGGGCTGCAGGCGGCCGCGGAGTACCTGGACGGCTACCCGGTGACGGTCAATGACCCCGGCCACGTCGCGTTCGCCCAGCAGACCGCGGCCGGGCTGTTCGGTGACGGCCGGGTGATCGCGATGGCTCACCCGCTGGCCGGGTCGGAGGACTTCTCGTTCGTGCTGGAGCGAGGTGCCCGGGGCGTTCGTCATGCTGGGCGCCTGCCCGGCGGGCACCGACCCGGCCACGGCCCCGTTCAACCACGCCGCTGACGCCGTGTTCGACGATGCCGTCGCTCCCCGACGGCGCCGCCCTCCTCGCCGAACTGGCCCTCCGCCGCCTGTCCCACTAACCCGCGGAACTAAGCCACCTCAGCTCGCCCGGAAAGAGCAGTTCGTGTTCTGGGCGCTGGACGGCCAGAACACGAACTGCTGATCCGGCCGGGCCGGGTTAGAGGCTGGCGACGTCCGCCTGCTTGGCCCGGACCGCCTCGGCGGCCTCGCGCAGCGCGGCCAGCTCGGGCTCGGTCAGGTCGCGCTGCACCACCGAGCGCACCCCGGCCGCGCCGATCTCGGCCTCGACCCCCAGGTAGACCCCGGAGATGCCGTACTCACCGTCCACCCAGGCGCACACCGGCATGACCTGGCCGGAGTCCTCGGCGACGGCCCGGGCCATCCGGGCCGCGGCCGCCGACGGGGCGTAGTACGCCGAGCCGGTCTTGAGCAGCCCGACGATCTCCGCCCCGCCGTTCCGGGTCCGGGTCCACCAGCGCGTCGATGTCCTCCTGGCTGAGCAGGCTGGCCAGTGGCTTGCCGTCCACCGTGCAGGCGGACGGCGACCGGGACCATGGTGTCCCCGTGCGAGCCGAGGGTGAGCGTCCGCACCGAGCCCACCGGCACGCCCAGCTTCTCGGCCACGAAGTAGCTGAACCGGGCGGTGTCCAGCATGCCCGCCTGGCCGAGCACCCGGTGCGGCGGGAAGCCGGTCACCTTGGCGGCCAGCGCGGTCATCTCGTCCAGCGGGTTGGACACCACGATCAGCACGGCGTCCGGGGCGTGCTTGACCACGTTCTCCGCCACCGAGCGGACGATCTTGGCGTTGACCCCGATCAGGTCCATCCGGCTCATCCCCGGCTTGCGCGGCAGGCCCGCCGTGATGATCACGATCGACGGAGCCCGCGATGGCCTCGTACCCCTCGCCGCCGGGGCCGGTCGTCTGCCCGGTGACCAGGGTCTCGAAGCCCTCGATCGGCCGCGACTGGTTCATGTCGAGGGCCAGCCCCTCCGGCTTTCCCTCGACGATGTCGGTGAGCACGACCTCGTCGAAGATGTCATACTCGGCCAGCCGCTGCGCGGTGGTCGAGCCGTAGAAGCCCGCCCCGACGACGGTGACCTTACCCGTGCGGGTCATATCTGCGCGTCTCCCTTCACGCCATCGCCGCAGCGAGGTTCTCGTTGAGCGCCTTGAGGAACTCCTCGGTGGTCAGGAACGGCGTGTCGGGGCCCACCAGCAGCGCCAGGTCCTTGGTCATCTTGCCTTCCTCGACCGTCCGCACGCATACCCGCTCCAGCGTCTCGGCGAACCGGGCGACCTCGGGGGTGCCATCCAGCTTGCCGCGGTGGGCCAGGCCCCGGGTCCAGGCGAAGATCGACGCGATGGGGTTCGTCGAGGTCGACTTGCCCTGCTGGTGCTGGCGGTAGTGCCGGGTGACCGTGCCGTGCGCGGCCTCGGCTTCGACCGTCTTCCCGTCCGGGGTCATCAGCACGCTGGTCATCAGGCCGAGCGAGCCGTACCCCTGCGCGACCACGTCCGATTCCACGTCGCCGTCGTAGTTCTTGCAGGCCCACACGACGCCGCCGTGGCCCTTGATCACCTGGGCGACCATGTCGTCGATCAGCCGGTGCTCGTAGGTCAGGCCCGCGGCCTCGAACTCACCCTTGAACTCCGCCTCGTAGATCTCCTGGAACAGGTCCTTGAACCGGCCGTCATAGGCCTTGAGGATGGTGTTCTTGGTGGACAGGTACAGCGGGTAGTCGCGGTCCAGCGCGTAACGCATGGTGGCCCGGGCGAAGTCCCGGATGGAATCATCGAAGTTGTACATGCCCATGGCGATGCCGCCGCCGGGGAACCGGGCCACCTCAAACTCCAGCGGCTGCGCGGCTGTGTCACCGCCGTCGGGCTGGTAGGAGATGGTCACCGTGCCGGGGCCGGGCACCACGAAATCCGTGGCCCGGTACTGGTCCCCGTGCGCGTGCCGGCCGATGATGATCGGCTTGGTCCAGCCGGGCACGAAGCGCGGCACGCTGGCGATCACGATGGGCTCGCGGAACACCACCCCGCCGAGGATGTTGCGGATCGTGCCGTTGGGCGAGCGCCACATCTTCTTCAGGCCGAACTCGGCGACCCGGTCCTCGTCCGGGGTGATCGTCGCGCACTTGATGCCGACCCCGTACTGCTTGATGGCGTTCGCCGCGTCCACGGTGACCTGGTCGTCCGTGGCGTCCCGGTGCTGCACCGACAGGTCGTAGTACTTCAGGTCGATATCCAGGTACGGCAGGATCAGCTGGTCCTTGATGTACTGCCAGATGATCCGGGTCATCTCGTCGCCATCGATCTCGACGACGGGATTGGTTACCTTGATCTTGGGCATGCCGCCGACTTCCCTTCCCTTACGGCGCGTCGCTGTTTGCTGTGCTGAGTGGCCGACCGCCAGCCCGCCATAGCCCTGGTGGGGCACGGTGTGCTGGCTACAGCCGGTCTCGTCACGACGGGGTCGGCAACACGAGGCCAGCGACCAGCAGGCCGACAGCCAGGACGGACAGCGCCGTCACGTCGATGAACCGCCGCCTGCTGGCGAGCATGCCTGCCCGCTGTGCTGGCAGCACAATCCTGGCCGCTACGGCGACGAACAGCGCAGCAGCCACAGTCAACGTACCCCCACGGACCGACGACTGCGGGCCCTGCCAGATCCAGGCCACCCCGCCAGCACCCCGGCCAGCACGATCGCGTACGGCAGCCGGGCCGCCAGCGACGGCCGGCCCGGCCCGGCCCCGGCCCGGGGACCCGGGCCGGTCCCGGCCTGCCGGGAGCCGGCCCCGGCCTGCCGGGTCCGCGGCGCGCCGTCCGTCATCGCTGGGCCAGCGGGGTCCAGGTGAGGTTGCGCTCACCGATGTATTCGCTGTCCGGCCGGATCAGCCGGTTGTCCGCGTGCTGCTCCATCACGTGCGCGGTCCAGCCCGCCATCCGGCTGACCGAGAACACGGAGGTGAACAGGTCAGTGGGGATACCCAGGTAGTGGTAGACGGTCGCGGCGTAGAAGTCCACGTTCGGGTAGAGGCCCTTGTCCGCCAGGACCGCCTCCTCCATCTGCCGCGACATCCGGTAGTACGTGTCGTCGCCGGACGCCTCGGCCAGTTCCGCGGACAGCTGGCGCAGATGGGTGGCCCGCGGGTCCTCGGTCTTGTACACCCGGTGGCCAAAGCCCATGATCTTCCCGCCCTGGCCGAGCCGCTCCCGGGTCGATCTTCGCCCACCTCGGCCACCGGGTCGCCGCCAGCGGCCGCGCGGATGCCCTCGAGGCCGCGCATGACCTGCTCGTTGGCCCCGCCGTGCAGCGGGCCCTTCAGCGTGCCCAGCGCGGCCACCACCGCGGAGTGCATGTCCGACAGGGTCGCCGCGCACACCCGCGCGGCGAACGTGGAGGCATTCATGGTGTGGTCGGCGTGCAGCACCAGGCAGATGTCGAGGATCTCCGCGTCCCGCGCGGGCGGGGCGGTGCCGCGCAGCTGGAGCAGGAAGTTCGCGGCCAGCACCGAGGCCCGGATCGGCCGGGACGCATTCCCGGCCCTGGCGCGCGGCGTGGTAGGCCGCCACCAGGACCGGTTGCTGAGCGGTGAGCCGGGCCGCCTTGCGGGCGTTGGCGTCGGGCGCGTTGGAGTCCTTGTCCGGATCGTCCGCACTGCCCAGCGAGACCAGGGTGCGCATCGCCTCCATCGGTTCCTGGGCGCCGGAGACCTCGGCCAGGGTGGAGGTGACCAGCTTCCCGAGGTCCCGCCCGGCGGCCAGCTCAGCGCGGTACCTGTCCAGCTCAGCCGGGCTCGGAGCGGATCCGCGCTGGAGCAGGTAGGCGATTTCCTCAAAGGTCGCGGATCCGGCCAGTTGGTGGATGTCGTACCCGCGGTAGAACAAGAGGCCTCGCTGGCCATCGATGTCGCTCAGCGCGGTGGACGCGGCGACGACGTCGGCCAGGCCTTTGGACGGCTTGTCCGCCATTGTTACTTCCTCCCAGAGGCTCGCTCGGCAGTGTACTTCCGCGAGCTGGACGCTTTCTGCGCCGGCCGGCCGTCCAGCCGGCCGCCGGTGCTGTGCGGCAGGCCCGGCCCCGGCCCGGCCCCGGCCCAGCGGGCCCGCGCCGAAACCGTTCCGCCAAAACGGGGTACGACTTCGCCGCGGCAGGGTAACTGCACCGAGAGAGATTACTGACTGCTCGGGAAGGCAGGAGGACCGGTCGTGGAAGGCCCCTATATTCGCATCGAGGACAGCGGAGAGATGATCCCGCTGCGCGAGGCCGTGACGACGATCGGCCGCGGCGGCGGGGTGGATATCCGCCTGGCCGACCCGAGCGTCTCCCGGCTGCACGCTGAGATCGTCCGCCGCGGGCCCTACGTCTACGTCACTGACCTCGGCTTATCACGCAACGGCACCCGGGTGAACGGCCGTCTCGTGGCGCGCCGGGTGCTCGAGGACGGGGACGTGCTCACGTTCGGCAACGCCCGCTGCCGCATCGCCGGGGTACCCACCGAGGATCTCACCGCCGAGGTGGAACTGCGCCGCTCGCCCAGCCCGGAACTGACCCGCCGGGAACTCGACGTGCTCACCTCGCTGTGCCGCCCGGCCCTGTCCGACGAGGCGTTCGTCGCCCCAGCGACCGCGCGCGAGATCGCGGTGGACCTGGTGGTGACCGAGGCGGCGGTCAAGCAGCACCTGCTCCGGCTCTATCAGAAGTTCCGCATTCCGGAGGGCACCAACCGGCGGGTCCGGCTGGCCAACGAGGTCGTTGCCCTCGGTCTCGTCCGGCCGCTCCCCGCCACCGGGCGGGACGACCCGGTCCCACCCGCCCCCGGCAGGCCCGTCCCCCCTCCGATCCCCGCGGGAGCGGGGCGCGGACTCGCTGACGGTGGCCTGGAGCGGCGCGCCAGCTGACGCCCTGCCCAGCGCCTGGCCCCAGCTGAGTCACCGGCTGACCACCGCAGCGGGCAGACGACCCGGCGGCGTCACGGGCGCAGCGGGCCGAACGGGATGCGCATGCCGCCGACGATGCCTTGCCAGCTGGGCAGGTGCACGAGCGTCCCGGTCGGCGGGAGCAGCGGCCAGAACGCGGCCGGGGACGTGATCGCGGTCGTCACCGCGGCGACCGCGAGCGCGCCCAGGCCGAGCAGTGCGACGAACTGGACGCCGCGGCTGCGCACCACCCCGGCGAACACGCGGCTCAGCTGCTGACGGGCCTTACCCGACCCCGGGCCCAGGCCGTAGAAGGCGACCAGGCCGCCCGCGGCAAAGGACAGGGCCCGGGCCAGGGAATCACCCGGGATGGCGATCAGGCTGGCCCCCGCGGCCAGGACGGCCGCGGTGACCGCGAACGGGGCCATGGCCACGGTCGCGATCGCCGACCGGACCAGGAAGAACGGGAAGGAGGCCACGGTCAGGAAAGCGCCACGCTCGGCCGCCCGGCGCTGGGCCAGGCCGGCCGCCCGGAGCAGCACGATGAACGCCAGTGCGAGCGCGGTGCCCGCGACCGGCAGGATGACCGCGACGCTGATCGCGATCACCATGGCGGCCAGCACGAGCAGCGGCTGCGGGCGGCGGACGGCCCGGCCGTCACCCGCCCATGGGCCGTCCCGGTCCGCCGCCCTGGCGAGGTCTCCGGGCGGGCGGGCGTCCGGCGCATACCCGTTCGGGCTGTAGCCGTTCGGGGCGTAGCCGTTCGGGGCATAGCTGCTGGCGTCATAACCGGTGGCGCCGTAACCGCTGGGGGCGTAGCTGACCGGGGGGAGCACGTCAGCGAAATCGCTGGCCCGGATCGGGCCACCGATCGGCTGGGTCCGCGGCCGCCCCGCCGGGCTGGCCGGCCCGGCCAGCGCGCTGCCGCGGGCGAACGCGTCCAGCGACGGCTGCCGGGTGGGCGCCTCAGCCCGGGTCCCGGGCGCACTCATCGGGGCCCCGCGCGGGCCCGGCACCGGGAACAACTCCAGCGCCCGGACGTCCAGCGCCGCGGCCCGGGCGCCGAGTTGCGCCGCGGCGGGGCGGCGCGCCGGGTCCCGGTTCAGGGCCGGGGCGAGCAGGTCGGCCACGGGGCCGGGCAGGCCGGCCAGGTCCGGCTGGCCGTTCACGATCCGGTAGAAGATCGTCTCGTAGGACCCGGTGCCGAACGGCGGCCGGCCGGTCGCCGCAAACGCGACCGTGGCGGCCCAGGCGTGCACGTCCGAGGCTGAGGTACTGGGCTGGCCCTCGATGACCTCCGGGGACAGGTAGCCGGGCGTGCCCATGAACATCCCGGTCATGGTGAGCCGGGTGGAGTCGAGTACCTGGGCGATGCCGAAGTCGATCACCACCGGGTTGCCATTGACCAGCATCACGTTGCCCGGCTTGAGATCGCGGTGCACCACCCCGGCGGCGTGGATCGCGGCCAGCGCCTCAGCCAGCCCGTGCGCCAGCCGGACCAGGGCCCCGCCGCCCAGCGGGCCGCTCTCGCTGACCACCTGGTCCAGCGTGCGGCCGGGCACGTAGCGGGTCACGATGTACGGGGTGTCCCCGGTCACGTCGGTGTCGAGCACCTCGGCGACAAAGGGGCTGCGCACCAGGCGCATGGTCTCTACCTCGCGGGCGAGACGGCGCCGGGCGTTGGGGTCCCCGGCCACCCCCGGGCGCAGCACCTTGACCGCGACTGAGCGCTGCTCCGGGTCACGGGCGAGGTAGACAACACCCATCCCGCCCTCACCGATCCGGTCGAGCAGGCGGTAGGGGCCGAGCCTGTCCGGCATGCGGTCTGCTGCAGTCATCGTCCCCCCAGACTACGAACTACCCGCCTGATCCCCGGTCCAGACCGGAAAGAACCCAGGCCGCCGCACTGCGGTAGGGCTAGGAGCGGTAGGGCTAAGGACGGCCCGGCTGCGCGCATCGCCGGCCGCCTAGGTACCGGTCACCAGCTTGCGCAGGGCCTCCGCCGCCTGGGCATTCTGCTCGGCATAACGGACCAGCCCGGCTGCCAGTTCAGCCGCCCATTCCTGCAGGCCGACCGGCTGGCGGGAAAGCACCACCCCGCGTACCTCACGGCAGATCTCCGCACTGGGCTCCCCTGATCGCACCGCCAGCGACATGACTCGCTCCCCGAGACGGACTGTGATCTTCGTCACCTGGCCGGGCCGCCCGCGCATCCGGTCGGATACGGACCGATCCCACTCAATGGTCACATATTCCGGGGGCAGCGCCGCACTAAGGGACTCAGTGAGCACCCGGGCGTAGATCGCCAGGTCAGCACTGTCCGCGCGCAGCGCTGCGGTCACCATGTCCAGATCGGGAGTTGCGCCAGGCTCGGTCATGGCCGACCCCAGCTGGCGCGCGTTGATGTGGTCGGGTGACCCATGGCTGCTCCTCGGGCCTGGGCGGCTGGGTGGCCGCGGGCGGTTGCGGGCGGGCGCTTCGCTGCCTATTCTCGCTGGTTCCCGCCGCTGTTACCGCCCGGCGAAGGTGGCCTTCCCCGGCCCATTCTCGATGAAGCTGTGCATGCCGGTGCGCTGGTCCTCGGTCGCGAACAGCGCGCGAACTGCAGCCGCTCGATCTCCAGGCCGGTGGCCAGGTCGGTCTCCAGGCCGTCATCGATCGCCTGCTTGGCGGCCCGCAACGCCAGCGCGGGGCCGGTGGCATACCGGGCGACCAGCTCGCGCGCCGCGTCGTAGACGTCCGCGTCCGGCACGACCCGGTCCACCAGGCCGATGGCGAGCGCCTCCGCCGGCGGCCACGAACCGCCCGGTGAACACGATGTCCTTGGCCCGGGCCGGCCCGACCAGCCGAGGCAGCCGCTGGGTCCCGCCCGCGCCGGGGATGATGCCGAGCAGGATCTCCGGCTGGCCGACCCGGGCGCCCTGGCCGACCACCCGGAAGTCCGCGCACAGCGCCAGCTCGAGCCCGCCGCCCAGCGCATAGCCGGTGACCGCGGCCACGACCGGCTTGCGGGATCCGGGCCACCGCGGTGAAAGCGGCCTGCAGCCGGCGCGAGTCAGCCGCCATCGTCGGCGTAGCTGGCGTCCGCCATCTCCTTGACGTCCGCGCCCGCGGCGAAGACCCTCTCGCCTGCCGTAGAGGATCACGGCCGCGGACCGCGTCATCGGCGGAGACCTCGGCCGCGGCGGCCGCGATCTCCTCCTGCAGCTGGGCGTTGAGCGCGTTCATGGGCGGCCGGTCGAGCCTGATCGTGGCCACCGCCTGGTCGGTCTCGACGCGGACGAACTCACCCATGACACACCTCCAGCCGGGCCACGCTGCTGCTGGGCAGGCACGACTTGCCTGCCCAGGGCCCAGCTGGAGGCTACTCTGCCGCGCCCGCAGACCGCAGGACGCCCCGGCTGGCTAGTCCTCCGCTGGCCGCGGGAGGGGCACACCCTGCGGGTCGTCCAGGAACGCCTGGATCTCGGCCTCGCTGTAGCGGCGATGCCCGCCGAGGGTCCGGATCGACCGGAGCTTGCCCTGCTGGGCCCACCGGGTCACGGTCTTCGGGTCAACCCGGAACAGCGCGGCCACCTCGGACGGGGTCAGCAACCGGTTCTCAGACTGGATGTCCTGCTTCATGACGGAGTGTCCTCTCGCGTGTGGGGGTGCCACCGCATAGCTACGGAAAGTGACACATCGTCATGTGGCCGACGTAACGTGTACGACCCCATGGCCCCCCCGGGCTTAGCTGATGCTGGCCTGAACCGCTCCCTGAGCACCATGCCCGCGGGAGCTATATCCATCTTGCACCCGCGGGCATGTGCAAGTTGCATAAAGTAGACGCCCAGCCACGGACAGCGGTTTACGTGCCTAACGCATGAGGATCGCCATGTACTACTCGATCTTCCGGCTACTTCTGACAAGGCGTAGCCTTACCACCCCGTAGCGCGTTCAATTTCCGCCATCCAGCAGGGCCATCTGGACAGGACGCGGCGCCAGCCGCGCCGCCGGGCCCGCGGCGTCAGGTGCGGGCCCGCCGGGGCGGGCACCCGGCGGTCAGCCTGCCAGGCCGGGGCAGCTGCCCGGCGGGCTGACCGCCGGGCCCGCGGGACGACCGCTCAGCGCAGGTCGCCGGTGGTCAGCCCGGCCGGCGCCTCGGGCAGCGTGATCAGCCCGAGTTCCGCGGCTGAGGCCAGCAGCGGATGGCGCGGGCACCACCCGGACCGTGTAACCGAACGGCCCCGGGCGGCCCAGCTCCGCCTTGCCCGCGAACGCGGGCCACCCCGTCGTCCGGCGCACTCTCCAGGACCAGCGCGCTGGTGGCCGGGGAAATGATCTCGTCGTCGTCGCCGACCCGGCCGTAGGCGACCTCGACGCACACGTCAGCGGGGGACAATCCGCCCAGGGCCACGCTGGCCCGGACCACCAGGCTGCCGCCGGGGCCCTGCTCGCCGTCCTCGCCCTCGACGTGCTCGATCCGCACCGCACTCCAGGCCCGGATCACCCGGCGCTTCCAGGCGGCCAGCTCCCGGGCGGCGGCGAACGGCTCGGGCCGCCCGCGCGCGTCCACGCCCCGGCGAGCGCACGGGACGCCCGTGCGCCGCGGGCAGGTACAGCTCCTCCACGTACTCGCGGACCATCCGGGACGCCTGCACCCGCGGGCCGAGCGCGCGCAGCGTGTGCCCGACCATCTCCAGCCAGCGCCGCGGCAGGCCGTCCGGCCCGGTGTCGTAGAACCGCGGCGCCACGGTCATGCGCCGAGCAGGTCATACAGCGCGTTGGACTCCAGCTCGTCGCGGCGCGCCGGGTCCTCCACGCCGTCCGCGGACGGGATCGCCCAGCCGTCCGCGCCGTCGTACCACTCGTCCCACCAGCCGTCCCGCACCGACAGGTTGAGCCCGCCGTTGAGCGCCGACTTCATGCCCGAGGTGCCGCACGCCTCCAGCGGCCGCAGCGGGTTGTTCAGCCACACGTCGCAGCCCTGAACCAGGGCGCGCGCCATGGCCATGTCGTAGTCCGGCAGGAACACGATCCGGTGCCGCACCTTCGGGTCGTCCGCGAACTGCACCATCTGCTGGATCAGCCGCTTGCCGCCGTCGTCGGCCGGGTGCGCCTTCCCCGCGATGACCAGCTGCACCGGCCGGTCCGGGTCCAGCAGCAGCGCGGTCAGCCGGAGCGGGTCGTGCAGCATCAGGGTCAGCCGCTTGTAAGACGGCACCCGGCGGGCGAACCCGATCGTCAGCACGCCGTCGTCGAGCACCTCGTCGGTCCAGGCCAGCTCCGCGTCGCTGGCCCCACGCTGCCGCCACGAGGCGCGCAGCCGCTGCCGGGCCAGGGTCACCAGCCGCCCGCGCAGCGTGCGGCGGATCTCCCACAGCCGGGCCGGGGCGGTGTGCGCAACGCGTTCCCAGGCGTGCCCGTCCTCGGGCAGCTGCTCGGCCGGGGCGCCGTCCTCTGGCTGGCCGCTGGCCAGGTCCAGGATTTCCCCGGCCACCCAGGTGGGCGCGTGCACCCCGTTGGTGATCGACCCGATCGGCACCTCCCCGGTGTCGAACCCAGGCCACAGGCCAGCGAACATCTCCCGGCTGACCTCGCCGTGCAGCTGGCTGACCCCATTGACCCGCTGCGCGAGCCGCATGCCCATCACGGCCATGTTGAACACGGCCGGGTCGCCGCCGGGGAACGTCTCCGCGCCCAGGGCCAGGACCCGGTCGGCCGGCAGCGCCGGGTCAGCGGCGGTCCCGGTGAAGTGCCGCTCCACCAGGTCCCGGCTGAACCGGTCGATCCCGGCCGGGACCGGGGTGTGCGTGGTGAAGACCGTGCCGGCCCGGCACAGCTCGATCGCCTCGTCGAAGGTGAGCCCGGGGCGGGCGTACTCGCGGATGCGCTCCAGGCCGAGGAAGCCAGCGTGACCCTCGTTGGTGTGGAAGACCTCCGGCTCCGGATGGCCGGTCAGCGCGCAGAACGCGCGGACCGCGCGGACACCGCCGATGCCGAGCAGCATCTCCTGCCGCAGCCGGTGATCCCCACCGCCGCCGTACAGCCGGTCGGTGACCTCCCGCAGGGCCGGCTCGTTGTCCTCCACGTAGGAGTCGAGCAGCAGCAGCGGCACCCGGCCGACCTGGGCGACCCAGATCTGCGCGGCCAGCACCTTGTCCTCGGCGAGCGCCACGCTGACCCGCACGGCGCCGCCGGCCGCGTCACGCAGCAGCGCGAGCGGCAGCCCGTTCGGGTCGCTCGCCGGGTACCGCTCGGTCTGCCAGCCCTCCGCCGACAGGGTCTGGGTGAAGTACCCGTGCCGGTAGAGCAGGCCCACGCCGAGGAGCGGCACGCCCAGGTCGCTGCCTGCCTTCAGGTGGTCCCCGGCCAGGATGCCCAGGCCACCCGAGTACTGCGGGAGTGCCTCGGTGATGCCGTACTCCGGCGAGAAGTAGGCGATCGCCGCGGGCGGGCGCCGGCCGTCCCGCCCGGGCCGCTGCAGCTGGTACCAGCGCGGCCCCGACAGGTACTCACGGAGATCGCGGGCGGCGTCGTCGAGCCGGCGCAGGAAAGCCGGATCGGAGCCGAGGCTCTGCCAGCTGGGCCGGTGGCACCTCGCCGAGCAGGGCCAGCGGGTCATGGCCGCTCGCCTCCCAGCCCGCCGGATCGATCGCAGCGAACAGGTCACGGGTCTCGGCATGCCAGGACCAGCGGAGGTTCAGCGTGAGCTCGCGCAGGGGGGCCAGCGATTCGGGCAGCGCGGCGCGGACGGTGAATCGGCGGATGGCTTTCACGGGCAGTGACCCTAACCGTCTGGGGAAGATGCTGCGAACCAATGTGGCAATTCCGGCCGCTGGGCAGAAACGGGACGGCTGGTCACCGCCAGTGAACCAAATATACCGGGCGGTCTGGTCCCGGGACTCCCGCCCTGGCCACTTCGCCGGACCCGGCCGCTCCCGGGCCAGCCCCCGCGCGCCTTCCCCGCGCCCGGCCCGGGGCTCCCAGGCAAGCCCCCGCTCGCCTCCGCCGGACCCTGCGCCTCCGCTCCCGGGCCAGCCCCCGCCCGCCTCCGCCGGCCGCCCCGGACCAGCATCTAGCGGACCTGGCGAGGTTTCATCCGCGGTCAGCGGAGAGCATGAATATGCCATGCGGATAAGCGCGCCGCGGCGCCCGGCACCCGGCCCAGCCGCAGCCTGGCTGGTTGTACAGTCAGCCTGTCCGCACGGCAGCTACGGGCCACGCCCCGGGGCTGTCCATGACCTGGGTGAAACGGCAGGGCCGGCCGCCTCGCGGGCGGCCGGGGCGACTGGATACCGTGCAGTGGTGATCGGACGCATCCCCATCCTGGACGTGGCGCCTGTCCTGGACTGCGGGCGCCGTCCCGCCAAAGCGGTGACGGGTGAGACCTTCGAGGTCAGCGCCACTATTTTCCGTGAAGGCCACGAGATGCTCGGCGCTGGTGTCGTGCTGCGCGCCCCGGACGGCCAGCGGTCCCCGCTGACCCTGATGCATGAGCTGGCGCCGGGCACTGACCGGCTCGGCGCCTCGGTCACGGTTACCGCGGAGGGGCCCTGGCAGTTCCAGGTCGAGGCATGGGGTGATCCCATCGCGCACTGGCGCCACGATGCTGGCATCAAGGTGCCCCGCGGCCTGGAAACCGAGCTGATGCTGACCGAGGGCGCGCTGCTGTTCGAACGGGCCGCGCGGGCGATCCGCGGCAGCGGGCCCGCGGCTGGCCCGGCGGGCGCCCGCTGGGCCAGCGCGGCCCAGGCCGCCCAGACCGCCCGCGCGGCCCGGGCCGAGTTGCGTGCCGTCGCCGCGCGGCTACGCGATCCGGCCCTGCCACCCTGGGACCGGCTGGCCGCGGCGCAGGCGCCGGAGATCCTGGCCATCCTCGCCGAGTACCCGCTGCGTGACCTGCTCACCCGGTCGGCCCGGTACCCGGTGACCGTGGACCGCCAGCGGGCGCTGTACGGCTCCTGGTATGAGTTCTTCCCGCGCTCGGAAGGGGTCCAGGAAGACCCGCTGGGCCGCCGGGAGCCGCGCAGCGGGACGCTGCGCAGCGCCGCGGGCCGCCTGCCCGGCATCGCCGAGATGGGCTTCGACGTGGTCTACCTGCCGCCCATCCACCCGATCGGGACGACCGCGCGCAAGGGCCCGAACAACACGCTGCATGCGGGCCCGGGCGATCCTGGGCTCGCCGTGGGCCATCGGGTCGCCGGACGGCGGCCATGACGCGATCCACCCGGACCTGGGCACGCTGGCGGACTTCGACGCGTTCGTGGCCCGGACCCGGGAACTTGGCATGGAGGTCGCCCTCGACCTGGCGCTGCAGACCTCGCCCGACCATCCCTGGGTGACCGAGCCATCCGGAGTGGTTCAGCACCCGGGCCGACGGGCGGATCGCCTACGCGGAGAACCCGCCCAAGAAGTACCAGGACATCTACCCGATGAACTTCGACAACGATCCGGCCGGGATCTACGCCGAGGTGCTCCGGGTGGTCCGGCACTGGATGGCGCACGGGGTGCGGATCTTCCGGGTGGACAACCCGCACACGAAACCACTGCCGTTCTGGGAGCGACTGCTGGCCGAAGTCGCGCGCACCGACCCGGACGTGCTTTTCCTGGCCGAGGCGTTCACCCAGCCCGCCATGATGCACGCCCTGGCCAAGATCGGCTTCCACCAGTCGTACACGTACTTCACCTGGCGTAACACCGTGAGCGAGCTCACCGAGTACCTGCGTGACCTGTCCGGCCCGGCCGCCGCGTACATGCGGCCGAACTTCTTCGTCAACACCCCGGACATCCTGCACGAGTACCTGCAGCACGGCGGGCCGCCGCATTCAAGATCCGGGCCGTGCTCGCCGCGATGCTGTCACCGTCGCTGGGGCATCTACTCTGGCTACGAGCTGTCCGAGAACACCCCGGTGCGACCCGGCAGCGAGGAGTACCTGGATTCGGAGAAGTACCAGTACCGGCCGCGCGACTGGTCCCTGGCGCAGCAGGGCCCAGCCGGGATCGCCCCGTATATCGCGCGGCTTAACTCGATCAGAAAAGCCCACCCGGCGCTGCACTGGTTGCGTAATCTACGCTTCCATCACGTCGACCAGCCAGAGCTGATCTGCTTCTCCAAGAGCACCCAGGAGGGGGACACCGTGCTGGTCGTCGTGAACACCGATCCGCATCAGCTGCGAGAGGCGACCGTCTGGCTTGACCTGCCTGCACTCGGGATGGACCCTGGTGCTGATTTCGTTGTTCACGATGAGATTTCCGGCCAGACGTACCGGTGGGGGCAGGCCAATTACGTGCGCCTCGACCCGGCCGTCGAGCCAGCGCACATATTTCAGGTCAAGGCGTCTCAATCCGGCTGAGCACCAGCAGCCGGGCTGATGGCCGCAATTGACCGCCAGAACCAGCCCGTCCGAAATATAAGCACCGACACGTCCGCAGGAGCCCACAGTGGTCACAGAGCCTGAGCCGGGCCGCCCTACCTCACCCGGCCTCCCGCTCCCGGCGGCGCACCTGCCCAGCTTCGCCAACCCGCCCGGGGAGCCGATCCCCGACCCGTTCGCCTCGGGCAAGCAGCGTGACCCGCAGTGGTACAAGCGCGCAGTGTTCTACGAGGTGCTGGTGCGCGGCTTCCACGACTCCAATAGGGACGGCACTGGCGATCTGCGCGGGCTGACCTCACGGCTGGACTACCTGCAATGGCTCGGCATCGACTGCATCTGGCTGCTGCCGATCTACGCCTCCCCGCTGCGCGACGGCGGGTACGACATCTCCGACTTCACCGCGGTGCTGCCCGACTTCGGCCAGATCGGCGACTTCGTGGAACTGGTGGACGCGGCCCATGACCGCGGCATGCGGGTTGTTGCCGACCTGGTGATGAACCACACCAGCGACCAGCATCCGTGGTTCCAGGCGTCGCGCACCGACCCGGACGGCCCGTACGGGGACTTCTACGTCTGGTCGGACACCGACGACCGGTACGCCGACGCCCGGGTCATCTTCGTGGACACCGAGCAGTCGAACTGGACCTACGACCCGGTCCGCGGCCAGTACTACTGGCACCGGTTCTTCTCCCACCAGCCCGACCTGAACTACGAGAACTCGCACGTCCAGGACGCGATGCTGGAGGTGCTGCGGTTCTGGCTGGACCTCGGCATCGACGGGTTCCGGCTGGACGCGGTGCCCTACCTGTACGAGCGGGAAGGCACCAACTGCGAGAACCTCAAGGAAACGCACGAGTACCTGAAGCGGATCCGCACCGAGGTGGACCGGCTGTACCCGGACCGGGTGCTGCTGGCCGAGGCGAACCAGTGGCCCACCGACGTGGTCCAGTACTTCGGCGACCCGGCGGCTGGCGGCGATGAGTGCCACATGGCGTTCCACTTCCCGCTGATGCCGCGGATCTTCATGGCGGTGCGGCGCGAGCAGCGGTACCCGATCTCGGAGATCATGGCCCAGACCCCGCCGATCCCGTCCGGCTGCCAGTGGGGCATCTTCCTGCGCAACCACGACGAGCTGACGCTGGAAATGGTCGCCGACGACGAGCGTGACTACATGTACGCCGAGTACGCCAAGGACCCCGGATGAAGGCCAACATCGGGATCCGGCGCCGCCTGGCGCCGCTGCTCGAGAACGACCGCAACCAGCAGGAGCTGTTCACCGCGCTGCTGCTGTCGCTGCCCGGCTCGCCGGTGCTGTACTACGGCGACGAGATCGGCATGGGCGACAACATCTGGCTCGGTGACCGGGACGGCGTGCGCACCCCGATGCAGTGGACCCCGGACCGCAACGCCGGCTTCTCCACCTGCGACCCGGCCCGGCTCTACCTGCCGCTGCTGATGGACCCGATCTACGGCTACCAGGCGCTGAACGTCGAGGCGCAGCAGCACAACTCCGGCTCGCTGCTGCACTGGACCAAGCGCATGATCGAGATCCGCAAGCGGCACCCGGTGTTCGGGCTGGGCGGCTACGAGGAGCTGAGCTCGTCCAACCCGAGCGTGCTGGCGTTCGTCCGGGAGTACCGGACCCGGAGCACGCCAGACGACGGCCTGGACGCGGGCGACCGGATCCTGTGCGTCAACAACCTGTCCCGGTTCCCGCAGCCGGTCGAGCTCGACCTGCGCCGGTTCAAGGGCGTCACCCCGGTCGAGTGCATGGGCGGGGTCACCTTCCCGCCGATCGGCGACCTCAGCTACCTGCTCACCCTGCCCGGCCACGGTTTCTACTGGTTCCAGCTGCCTGAGCCAAGGGCGAGCATCCGCGCTGATAGCCGCCGCGCCGGGACCGGCGGCGCCGGTCTGCCGAGAATTCCCGCTAACCGATGATCGTCGGGTGCTGCATGTTCCCTGGGGACGGGGTAGACCGGAACCATGACATTTGAGGAAACGCTGGCGGAGTGGATGCCGGCGCAGCGCTGGTTCGCTGGCAAGGGCGCCAGGATCATCGACCTGGCCATCGTGGCGGACACCGAGCTGGCGGGCGGCGACCCGGGGCTGCGGCACCTCATCGTCGCCGTGTCCCAGGGCGCCGCCGTGGACACCTACCAGCTGCTCCTGGGGCTGCGGGCCGAGCTGCCGGATGAGCTGCGGCATGTGGTGATCGGGATGGCCGAGGACGGCCGGATCGCCTACGACGCGCTGCACGACCCGGAGCTGACCAGGCTGCTGCTGCGGGCCATCGCCGAGCGGCGGGATGGCCGGGCCGCTGCGCTTCGCCCGCGGAGCCCGGGCGCGGAGCGTGGACACCGACCTGGACAGCCTGGTGCTCACCGGCGAGCAGAGCAACACCAGCCTGATGTTCGGCGAGGCCAGCATCCTCAAGGTGTTCCGCCGGCCGTCCCCCGGCCCCAACCCCGACCTGGAGGTACCGCGGGCCCTGGCCCAGCTCGGTTCCCCGCACGTGGCCGCAGCCGCTGGGCTGGATCGAGACGCGGCTCGGACGGCGCCCCGACCGTGCTCGGCATCCTGTCCACCTACCTGCGCACCGCCGCGGACGGCTGGTCGCTGGCGGCCACCAGCGTGCGCGACCTGTACGCGAGCGAGGGGACCGCGGCCGGACGCCGGGGGTGACTTCGCCGGCGAGGCGTACCGGCTCGGCGAGGCCACCGCCGAGGTGCACCGGGACCTGGCCGCGGCGTTCGGCACCGAGGAGCTGCCCGCGGCCGCGCATCAGCCGAGCTGGCCGACGCAGATGTTCCGACCGCCTGGACGTGGCCATCGCCACCGTGCCCGAGCTGCGGCCGGCACGCCGACCTGCTCGGCGCCGCCTTCTCCGACCTGGCCAAGCTGGACAGCGCCCGGTGACCGGTGCAGCGGGTGCACGGCGACTACCACCTCGGCCAGGTGATGCGCACCCAGACCGGCTGGGTGGTGCTCGACTTCGAGGGCGAGCCCGCGACCCCGCTGGCGCAGCGCCGGGCCCGCTCCTCGGCGCTGCGCGACGTGGCGGGCATGCTGCGCTCCTTCGACTACGCCGCCCGCCACCAGCTGCCGCGGCACCCGGACGCCGACGCGGCTGCACGAGGCGGCCGTGGACTGGGTCGGCGCAACCAGGACGCGTTCTGCGCCGGGTACGCCGCGGCCGGGGGAATCGATCCGGGCACGCACGCCATCCTGCTGCGCGCCCTCGTCCTGGACAAGGCGGTCTACGAAGTGATGTACGAGGCCAGGAACCGGCCCAGCTGGCTGCCCATCCCGCTCGGCTCCATCGCCGACGCATGGACACGGTGAGGCAGGCGCCAGGCTGACCTGAGCCTGGGCGAGATCGACCGTGTCGTGGCGGGCACCCACCACGACCCGCACTCCATCCTGGGCGCGCACCCGGCCCGGACGGCGTGGTCATCCGCGCGCTCCGGCCGCTGGCCCGGTCGGTGACCGTGGTCCTCCCGGACGGCACCCGGTTCCCCGCGGAGCACGTGCACGACGGCGTGTTCGCCGCGACGCTGCCTGGGACCGAGGTGCCCGACTACCGGCTTGCGGTCAGCTACGAGGCCGCGGACGGGAGCATGCTCCCGGAGACGATCATCGACGACCCCTACCGCTACCTGCCCACCCTCGGCGAGATGGACCTGTACCTGATCGGTGAGGGCCGCCACGAGAACCTGTGGCAGGTGCTCGGCGCGCACGTGAAGCAGTACGGGGCGGTGTCCGGGACAGCGTTCGCGGTCTGGGCGCCGAACGCGCGCGGGGTGCGGGTCATCGGCGACTTCAACCACTGGGACGGCCGCGGGCACCCGATGCGCTCGCTGGGCGGTGCCGGGGTCTGGGAAATCTTCCTGCCCGGGGTCGGCGACGGCGCCCGCTACAAGTTCGACATCTGCGGCCCGGACGGCCAATGGCACCGCAAGGCCGACCCGATGGCCCGCCTGGCCGAGCGCCCACCCGCCACCGCGTCCGTCGTGTACACCGCCCGGTATGAGTGGGGCGACGCGGACTGGCTCGCCGCCCGGACGCAGCGCACCGCAGGTCAGCCAGCCGGTCAGCATCTACGAGGTGCACCTCGGCTCGTGGCGGCCGGGCCTGTCCTACACCGAGCTGGCCGGCGAGCTGACCGAGTACGTCACCGGGATGGGCTTCACCCACGTGGAGTTCCTGCCGGTGGCCGAGCACCCGTTCGGCGGCTCCTGGGGCTACCAGGTCACCTCGTACTACGCCCCGACGTCCCGGTTCGGCACCCCGGATGAGTTCCGCCACCTGGTGGACCGGCTGCACCAGGCGGGCATCGGCGTCATCCTGGACTGGGTGCCTGCGCACTTCCCGCGGGACGAATGGGCCCTGGCCCGGTTCGACGGTACCCCGCTGTACGAGCACCCCGATCCGCGGCGCGGCGAGCACCCCGACTGGGGCACGCTGATCTTCGACTACGGCCGGAACGAGGTACGGAACTTCCTGGTCGCCAACGCGCTGTACTGGCTGGAGGAGTTCCACGCGGACGGCCTGCGGGTAGACGCGGTCGCGTCCATGCTGTACCTGGACTACTCCAGGAAAGCGGGCGAGTGGGCGCCGAACGCGCAGGGCGGCCGGGAGAACACCGACGCGGTGGCGCTCTCTGCAGGAGGTCAACGCCACCAGTTACCGGCGGGTGCCCGGGGTCATGCTGATCGCCGAGGAGTCCACCGCCTGGCCCGGCGTGACCAGGCCGGTGCACCTGGGCGGCCTGGGGTTCGGCTTCAAGTGGAACCTTGGCTGGATGCACGACACGCTCAACTACCTGTCGCTGAACCCGGTGTACCGGCAGTACCACCACAACGAGATCACTTTCTCGCTGATGTACGCGTTCAGCGAGAACTTCGTGCTGCCGCTGTCGCACGACGAGGTCGTGCACGGCAAGGGCTCCCTGCTCGGGAAGATGCCGGGCGACGAGTGGAACCGGTTCGCCGGGCTGCGCGCCCTGCTGGCGTACATGTGGGCTCATCCGGGCAAGCAGCTGCTGTTCA
>CAWDRD010000089.1:0-16313 GCA_963804455.1 uncultured Actinomycetes bacterium | reverse complement strand
CCAGCATCTCGGCCACCGGCGGCGCGGTGCCCTCGGTCGGGTGCAACACTCCCACGGTGGCTCGCGCACGCTCGGCGATGCTGCTGATGCCGCGGCACGCGATGCCCGTTCGGCGAGTTGCGGCGTTCCCGGCCACGATGATCAGCGGGTTTCCGGTCGCTCACACGCTTCCGGGGTGCCGACCCCGAGCTGGACGCTGCCGTCCTCGATGGCGGTGGTAACGTTCTGCACTCCGTAGAGGACCTTCGCGGTCATCGCCAGCCCTTCGCTGGCGAAGAAGCCCAGCTGCTCCGCCACCCATACGGGCATGTTGTTGAAGATGGGCGCGACCAGGCCAGCTGCCAGCGGCTGGGTCATCGTCAGCCCTCCGCCCCGGCGCCACAGCGCGCCTCCCCGCAGCGACGTGGCTGCGCAAGTATAACCGTTCTAAGAAATGAATTCTGTTCTCCAGCATCACTATAGTCAAGATGGAAAGGGGGCGGCATGCTGGACGCGGACGGGCCGCTAGAGGCCGATGTGCTCATCGTCGGGGCCGGGCCAGTCGGCCTCTGGCTGGCCGCGGAGCTGCGGCTCGGCGGGGCTTCCGTCATCGTGCTGGAGAAGCGGGACCGCCGGTCCGCTCACTCGCGCGCGTTCACGCTGCACGCCCGGACCCTGGAGCTGTTCGCATCGCGCGGCCTGGCCGGGCCGTGGCTCGCCGAGGGCATCCAGGTTCCCAGCACGCACTACGCCATGCTGGCCAGCCGGCTGGACCTGACCGGCATCGACTCTGACTTCCCGTTCGTGCTCTTCATGCCGCAGGTGCGTACCGAGGAACTGCTCGAGCAGCACGCGGTCGCGTCCGGCGTCCAGGTCCTGCGCGGCCTGGAGGTCACCGGCATCACCGCCACGGACGCGGGAGCCCGGGTGACGGTCGGCCGGCCTACCGCAGCCGCGCGAATTCACCGGCGCCTTCCTGGTCGGCTGCGACGGCCGCCGGAGCATCGTGCGGGAGGCGAGCGGCATCGGCTACACCGGCAGCGAGGACACGATCACCTGCGCCATCGGCGACGTCTGCGTGGACGATCCGGATGTGCCTCCCGCGGTGACCATGCACAGCGCGGGCGGCTCGTTCTACGGGGTGCGCATCGACGCGGGCCGGTACCGGCTGATCGGCATCGACCACGCCAGCATGTTCACGCCCCGCCAGGTGCCGCTGGAGTTCACCGAGTTCCGGGCCATCATCCAGCGGCTGACCGGCCGGGATTTCGGGATGCGGGACCCGAGCTGGCTGACCCGGGCGGGCAGCTCGACGTTCCAGGCCGATGAGTACCGGCGGGGCCGGGTGCTGCTGGCCGGGGACGCCGCGCATGTGCACTTCCCGATGGGCGGGCAGGGACTGAACCTGGGCCTGCAGGACGCGATGAACCTGGGCTGGAAGCTGGCCGCGGTGCTCCGGTCCGCGGCGCCAGCCACGCTGCTCGACAGCTACGAGCAGGAACGGGCTCCGGTCGGGCGGGCCGTCATCGACGACACGCTGGCGCAGACCGCCCTGGTCGCGGCCACCGGCCGGGAGGGGCAGGCGTTGCGGGCCATGCTGACGGCGGCGCTGGCTTCCGCCCGGGAGCTGAACTCGCGGCTGGCCGTCACCGCGTCCGGCGTCGATGTGGCCTACCCGGCCGCCGGGAACTCGCATCCGCTGGCCGGGCGGCGCGTGCCCAACCTGGCGCTGGCGGCCGGATCAGACGTGTTCGGCCTGCTCCAGGCGGGCAGGTTCTGCGTCACCGGGATCGCGCCCGAGGCGGTCGCGGCGGCCTTCGGCGCTGCGGCGGCCGCCGAGCTGACCGTGACCGGCAGTGGTTTCGCCGCGGCCCCGCCTCGGTGGGATGAGGTGGCCGCCACGGTGATCCGCCCGGACGGGCACCTGGCCTGGGCGGCGGACCGGGCGGATGCGCAGGCCGCGCCGGCGCCGCCGCGGCCGTCCGGGCCTGGCTGCCAGGCGGCACAGGTGCCAGGCAACCTGAGCCAGCGGCGGGCTTAGCAGCAGGCCAAGCCGACAACGGCCGGGCCGGAACCAGGCCGAGCCGACGGCCAGGGGGCAGGCGGGCTAGCGGGTTAGGAGAGTTCGGCGGTGATGCGGCGGGCGGTTTCGGCCAGCGGGACGGCTACCCGCCGGGCCATCGAGGCGGGCATCCGGCTGACCGGGGCGGCGACGCTGACCGCCGCGACCGGGCGGCCGCTGGCGTTGAGCACGGCCACGCCGATCGAGCTCACCCCGTCCTCGCTCTCCCCCGCGTTGCTGGCGTACCCGCGCTTGCGCACCCGGTCCAGCTCGGCCCGGAGCGCGGCCCGGGTGGTGATCGTCCGGGAGGTCTGGGCGGGCAGCGGGTCCGCCGGGTAGAGGCGGTCGATCTCGTCGTCAGGCAGCGCCGCCAGCATCGCCTTGCCGATGCTGGTCGCGTGCGCAGGCAGCACCCGGCCGGTGCGGCCAGGCCACCCGCAGCGCGTGCTCGCTTTCCACCGCGTCGAGAAACCGCGCGCCCGCGCCTTCCAGGGTGGCCAGGTGCACGGTCTCGCCCACCTGCTGCATCAGCGCTTCCAGGAACGGCCGGGCCAGAGCCCGGATATCCATGGCCCGGACGACGCTCAGCCCGACGTCGATCAGGCCTGGCCCGGCCCGGTACGCCCGGGACCCGGGATCCTGGCGGACGAAGTCGTGGTAGGCGAGCATCGCCATCAGCCGGTGCGCGGTGGACTGGGCTACCCCGAGCGCCTCGCGGGCCTCGGACAGCCGGATCTCCTGGCGGTCACGGAACATCAGCAGCAGCCGGAGCGCATTGTCCACGGACTCGATCGGGTACTGCGGGCGCGGGTTGGCCGGGTCCGGGTTGGCTGGCAGGGCCGGGCTGGCGAGCGGGGCCGCGCTGGCCGGAGCCGGGCCGGTCACACCGGCCGCCCCGGCCCGCTGCTGCCGCGCTGCGGCCGCCGGGTCCGGCCTGCCGGGCATGTCAGGACGGCGGCGCCGGAGCCGGCGGCTCGGCGCGCGTGGTCAGGGGCGGGCAGACCGCCAGGCGCCGCCGCACCATCGCGCAGCTGCTCCCAGTCTGGCCGGACCAGTTGGAACACTTCACCCAGCGGCGTGTACAGCGGGCCGCCCAGCCGCGCCACCGGGTCGAGGGCGCGGACGTCCACCCGGTGACCGTCCATCACCCCGGCGGCCACGTGGAACCACAGCACCTCACCGAAGAACATGGTGCCGTTGCCCAGCGCCAGCGTCTGCACCAGGCGGCACTCGAACGCGGCCGGGGCGCCGGCCACCCGCTCCGGGGCGACCCGGCGACTGGGCTCCCCGGCCAGGCCGGCCCAGGCCCACTCATCCTCGGCGGGCGGCCATTCCGCGCTGGTGTGGTTGACGAGCTCCACCTGCGCCCGGCTCGCCACGTTGACCACGAACTCCCCAGTCTCCGCGATATTGCGCGCCGTGTCCTTCAGCCGGCCGCGGCGCTGGCTGCTGGTGACATGGATGATCGGCGGGTCCGACGATATCAGGTTGAAATACGAATGCGGGGCGAGGTTGCGCTGCCCCGCCGCGGACAGCGTGGACACCCACGCGATGGGGCGCGGCACGATCAGCGAGGTGAGCAGCGTATAGACCTGCCGCGTGTCGAAATCCGCCGCGGCCGCGTCGAGCCCGCCCCCGCTATCCATCCGGCACCGCCTCCCCCGTGACGCTATTCTTCTTTACGGAAGTCATTTCTGCAAAGAGACAGGCGCGGCATGGCGCAGATCGTGGCCGCGCTGGGCGGGCGGGGGTGCCATGCCGGGGGGCAGGCCTTCGTGCTGGTCCTGGATCACGTCGATGACCGCGGGCCGGCCGGATGCCAGCGCCCGGTCGAACGCGCCGGCCAGGTCACCGCTCTTCTCGACCCGCTCGCCGTGCGCGCCGAGCAGCCGGGCGAACGCCGCGAAGTCCGGGTTGCCGTAGAACACGCCGAGGTAGCGGCCGCCGTGCGCGATCCGCTGCCGGTCCCGGGTGTTGCCGAACGCGAAGTTGTTCACCACCACGCACACCACCGGCAGCTGCTCCCGGACCGCGGTCTCCAGGTCCTGGGCCACCATCCAGAAGCTGCCGTCCCCGAGCACCGCGATGACCCGCCGGTCCGGGCGGGCGGCCTGGATGCCCATGGCGGCGGGCAACCCCCAGCCCATGCTGCCGCCCGCCGCAGCGAAGTAGCTGCCCGGCTCGCGGATCCGCAGGTAGCGGGCGATCCACGGGCCGAACGTGTGCACATCCTGGACCAGCAGGGCCCGGTGCCGGTCCACCGCGGCCTGCAGCTCGGCTACCAGGGCGGCGGACGGTACCGGCGGCGCGGACGGCTGGGCCGCGGGCGGCGCGCTCTCCGCGTCATACCGGGCGTGCAGCTCGCGGTACCGGGCGCGCAGCTCGCGGTACCGGGCCTGCTGGGGCGGTGACCCCGGCTGGGCCTCCACCGCCGCGACGATGGCCTCGCTGGCCAGCGCGGCATCGGCGGGCAGGCCGACCGTGACCGGGATGGTCCGGCCGATCTCGTCGGGATCGATGTCCACCTGGACCACGGCCGCGCTGGCGGGCACGAGCGTCCAGCGGCGGGTGGTGAACTCGGAGAACCGGCAGCCCACGGCGAGCACCAGGTCGGCCTCGCGGACCGCCGCTTCCGCGGCCGCGTGCGCACCGTAGCCGAGGACACCGGCGTAGTGCTCGTCATCGTTGGGGAACTGGGACTTGCGCAGCCATGTGGTCACGGCCGGCAGGGCCGCGGCCGCGGCCAGCGCGGTGACCGCCGCGACGGCTCGCTCCCCGGCGGCGCCGCCGCCAGCGATGAGCACCGGCCGCTGCGCCGCGCCCAGCAGCCGCGCCACGTGCTCCGCGGCCTGCGGGTCAGCCGCAGGCCGGTAGATCCGGCCGCCCGCGGCCAGGCCCTGGTGCCCCACCGTGTCTGCCCCGGGGGTGGATTGCCGTTGCTGCACGTCCAGCGGCAGCGAGAGCAGCACGGGGCCCGGCCAGGCCCGCGGCGGCGGCCCGCACGGCGCGGGTGGCCAGCTCCCGGATCCGGCCAGAGTCATGGACCTCCACGGCCCATTTGGTCATCGGCGCGAACATGGTCAGCAGGTCGGTTTCCTCGAACGCGTGCCGCGCCGCGATGTCGTCGCCGACCTGGCCGACGACCGCGAGCACCGGGATGCTCTCGGCGTGCGCGTTGTGCACCCCGATGGCCAGGTTGGCGGCACCCGGGCCGCGGGAGGCCAGGCAGACGCCGACCGTGCCGCTGGCCCGCGCGTACCCGTCGGCCATGAACGCCGCCACCTGCTCGTGCCGCACGGTGATGTAGCGGATCGCGTCCTGCTGGGCCAGTGCGTCCAGGATGTCCATGATGGTCGTGCCCGGCAGGCCGAACACGTGGTCCACCCCGGCGCTGGCGAGCGCCGCCACGGTTTCCGCGGCCCCGCTGCGGGCCGCCGCGGGAACGTCCGCCATCAGTCGAGGAACACGTTGACGGACTTCAGCTGGGTGTAGCTGAGCAGTTCCTCCAGTGACTCCTCGCGGCCGACGCCGGAGGACTTGACCCCACCGAACGGCATCCCCCAGAAGTGCCGGGACGCGCCGTTCACCCACACGTACCCGGCGTCCAGCGCGCGGCTGATCCGGTGCGCGGCGCGCAGGTCCGAGGTCCACACGCTGGCGGTCAGCCCGTAGTCGACCGCGTTGGCGATGCGCACCGCCTCCTCCTCGCTGGTGTAGGTGAGCACGCTCAGCACCGGGCCGAAGATCTCGTCGCGGGCGATGGTCATATCCGGGGTCACCCCGGTGAAGATGGTCGGCTGCAGGAAATAGCCGCGCCGCAGCTCCTCGCCGTCCGGCCTGGCTCCCCCGGTCGCCAGCGTCGCGCCTTCCCGCCGGCCCGCCTCGACCAGGCTCAGCACGTGGTCGTACTGCTGCCGGAACGACAGCGGGCCCATCTGCGTGTCCGGCCGCAACGGCAGGCCCACCCGGATGTCGCGGGCCAGGCTCACGATCCGGTCGGTGATGGCATCGGCGATGTCCGCGTGCAGCAGCAGCCGGGAGGTGGACCCGCAGGACTGGCCGGCCGACACCGCGAAGTTCATCCCGGCGATGGCGCTCGCCGCGGCCCGGTCCAGGTCGGCGTCGGGCAGGATGATCATCGCGTTCTTGCCGCCGAGTTCCAGCGTGACGTCCTTGACCCCGCTGTCCGCCGCGTCGCGCTGGATCGCGCGGCCGGTCGGCTCGCTGCCGATGAAGCCGATCCGGCGGACCACGGGATGGCGCACCAGCGCCCGGCCGGTCTCCCGGCTGGACCCCACCACGACGTTGAGCACGCCCGGCGGCACCAGGTCCGCGATCAGCTCGGCCATCCGCAGCGCGGACAGCGGCGCCTGCTCCGCCGGCTTGAGCACGACAGCGTTGCCAGCCACCAATGGCGCCGCGATCTTCCCGGCGGCGAAGAACAGCGGGTGGTTGTACGGGATGATCCGGGCGACCACCCCGTACGGCCGGCGCTCGGTGAAGTGCAGGTGCTCGGCGCTGGCGGGCACGGTGTCGCCCTTGAGCTCCATGGCCCAGTCGGCGAACAACGTCATCAGCTCGGCGCCCCAGGTCACGTCGGTGCGCATCGCGGTGACCGGCAGCCCGGCGTCGATCGCGTCGAGCACGGCCAGCTCGCCCGCGTGCTCCAGCAGCCGGGCGGCCATGGCCCGGACGGCCGCGCCGCGCTGCCGGGCCGGGACCCGGGCCCAGCCGGGGGCAGCTGCCGCGGCGGCGGCGACGGCCCGGTCCACGTCGGCTGGGTCGGCGTCCGGCACCCGGGCGATCATGTTCTGGTCGGCCGGGCTCTCCTTGCCGAAGTACCGGCCGGACCCGGCGCCGGTGTGCTCGCCCCCGATCAGCATCCGCCATGGCCGGTCCGGCGGCGGCGGGGCCGGCTGTGCGGCAGGGGGCGCCATGGCGGTGTTCCCGGTCACTGGGCCGCCTCTGGGAGCAGGTCACCGAGCTCGGCGAGCAGTTGGTCGAGCCGGGCCCGCAGCTCCGGGGGGCAGGCATCAGCGGCAGCCGGTGCCGGGCTGCGGGCAGCACCCCGAGCGCCTGGAGCAGGTACTTGACCGGGATTGGGTTGGTGTCCCAGAAGACCGCCTTGTTCAGCCGGTCCAGCCGGAAGTGCAGGTCCCGGGCCCGGCTGAGGTCGCCGGAGTTGACCGCGTCGGCGAGGGCGGCCACCGGGCCGGGCAGCACGTTGCCGGCCGCGTTCATCAGGCCCTGCGCGCCCACCGCCAGCATCGGCAGCGACAGCTCCTCGAGCCCGGCGAACACGGTGAAGTCGCGGCCGAGCCGGGCCAGCAGGTCGGTCAGGTAGCCCAGGTCGCGGCCGGCGTACTTCATCCCGGCCAGCGTGGGCAGCCGCCCGGCGATCTCGGCGACGCTGTCCACGCTGATGGTCACCGCCGCCCGGCCTGGGATGTGGTAGATCAGTAGCGGCAGGCCGGTGCCGCGGCCGACCTCGGTGAAGTACTCCACCAGCCCGCGCTGCGGCGGCACGCTGTAGTACGGCGTCACCACGAGCACGGCGTCGGCGCCCGCCGCCTCCGCCTGCCGGGTCAGCTCGGCGGTCTCGGCCAGGCTCTGACTCCCGGTCGCCGCGACAACCGGGAGCCGCCCGGCCGCGGCCTGGACCGCGATCCGGATCAGCTCGGCGCGCTCGGTCACGGTCAGGCTGGACGGCTCCCCCGAGGTGCCGGTGACCACCACCCCGTGGCTGCCGCCAGCCACCTGCCGGTCCACCAGGCTCGCGTACGTGGCGTAGTCGACCTTGAGATCCTCGTCGAACGGGGTAACCAGCGGCACGAACGAGCCACGCAGCCCGCTGTCGGCCGGCCCGCTGTCGGCCGGCCCGCTGCGGGGCGGCCCGGTGGTCACAGCGCCTCGCGGTTGGTTGACCAGCCGGTGTGCGAGCCGATCAGGACCGGCGGCCGCTTCAGGTCCTCCTGCCACAGCAGCGAGTCCATGGCCAGGTTGAGCGGGCTGTCCTGCACGGTGAGCTCGTACACGTCCGCATCGCCCGAGGCGTGGTTGTGCACCGCCCAGCCCGGCGCGGACAGCATCAGGTCGCCCGCCTTCCACGGGTAGACCTTCCCGCCCACCACCGAGCGCCCCTCCCCCTGGAAGTAGTAGTTGATCGCGGCCGCGGTGTGCCGGTGCGGCCGGTCCACGATGCCGGCCGGGCGGATGGTCATCGTGGCGAAGAAGTTGTGCGTGGTGCCGTTGGTCCGGCCGGTGGCCGGGTTGTACAGCAGGTACAGGCGGCGGCCGCGGTAACCGGGCCCGAGCGCGTGCAGCTTGTCGAGCTCGGCCTTCACGTCCGGCCAGGGCCAGATCAGGGCCGGCGATTCCTGCACCGGCGGGTTGATCAGCCGCTCGTAGGACATCAGCTGCTCCCCGCCCCGGGCCCCGGCCAGCGGCATCGCATCGGCGAACGGGTTGCGGATCGAGTCGGTGTCCTGCTCCAGTGACTGCGGCAGCGCCTCGTTCGGCGCGTCGTCCACGTAGTGGATGTTGAGCTTCTCCAGCAGCGCCGCGTTCGAGTACACCAGCCGGACCTGCAGCTCGGGGGTGTCGTTGACATGCACGTACGGCGCCATCGACGGGGTGTTCCACACATCGTAGGTGCCGAACTTCCGCTCCCGGCCGTCGATCACCACCCGGCCGGCGCCCTGGATGCAGAACACCACCTGGGCGGAGTTGTGCCGGATCGGGCTGGTCCGCTCGCCTGGGCGCAGCACCTCCAGGCTGAGCTGGATGCCCGGGGCCAGGCCCGGCCCGGCCCCCCGGGACAGCGGATGCACAATCAGCGACCGGCGCCTGCCGTCCGCCGGGCGCGGCACGTCCGCGAGCCGGGCCATCTCCGCGTCGATGTCTTCCTTCGGGATGACGATCGATGGCCACAGGTCCTCGAGCTTGGGCGCTGGCTGCCCGGTGGCGTCGACGAAAATGGCCTTCATGCCATCGCTGTCGGCCGTCATGGGGTCCTCCGTGGTGATGCGTCGGGGGTGGGGCCAAGCGGCGGGTCAAGGGGCACCGGCGGGCCGAGCCGCAGCACCCGGCTGACCATGGCGTGCGCCAGGTACCTACCCAGCAGGAGCGGGGCGGGCAGGTCCGCATAAGGCACCGCAGTGACCGGGCCGTCAGCTGGCACGCCGCGAACCGGCATCACGCCTGCCAGGGGCTCTTCGGCACAGTCGACATCGAGTCCCTTCAGCAGAAGTTATTTCTGCATACTAGACCTCACCCGCTCAGCCGTCCATCCACCCCGAGCCCCCCGCGACTCCCCTGGCGGCGTCATGATCGTGGGGATCAAGGGTGCTAGGTGGCGCCGATCCCCACGATCATGACGATGCCCGGGCGGGTGCGGCGGGGTGGGTGCGGGTGAGGCGGGGTGGGTGCTGGTGAGGAGGACGGGATGGCGCACGCAGGCTTCTGACCAGCGATCAGCCGTCGGCGAGGTGACGGTCGCGCTGCGCCACGCCCATCTCGCCGTAGGGATAGTCGGCCGGGTGCGGGTCGCTGGCCGCGTCCAGCGCGGTGAGCTCCGCCGCGGACAGCCGCAGCCCGGCCGACCGCAGGTTCGCCTCGAGCTGCGCCACGGTCCGGGCACCCAGGATGGTCGAGGTCACCCCAGGACGGCCGGTCACCCAGGCCAGGGCGACCTCGGCCATGGACACGCCCCGGTCGCTGGCGATCTTCTGCACCGCGTCGATGACCTGCCAGGTACGCGCCGTGCCCCGGCGATCCCAGGCTTCCATGCCGCGGTTCGGGTCATCGCCCAGCCGGGTGGCGCCGGACGGCCGCTGGTCCCGGCGGTACTTGCCGGACAGCCAGCCGCCGCCGAGCGGGCTCCACGGCAGCAGCCCCATCCCCGCGTCCACGGCGGCGGGCACGATCTCCCATTCGATCTCACGGACCAGCAGGCTGTACTGCGGTTGCAGGGTGACCGGCGGGGCGATGTTCAGCGCGTGGGCCAGGTGCACCAGCTTGGTCAGCTGCCAGCCGGTGAAGTTGGACAGCCCGTAGTAGCGGATCTTGCCCGCCCGGATGAACCCGTCCAGCGTGCGCAGGGTCTCCTCGACCGGGGTCAGCGGGTCGAACGCGTGCAGCTGGTACAGGTTGACCGAGTCGAGCCCGAGCCGCCGCAGCGAGGCGTCCAGCGCCCGGGTCAGGTGCCACGCGGACAGCCCGGTGTCGTTCGGGGATTCGCCCGGGCCGAAACGGCCCTTGGTGGCCAGCACCACCGGCGCGGTGAAGTCCGCGGACCGGCGGGCGAACCAGCGGCCGATGATCTCCTCGGACCGCCCGTTGCCGTACACGTCTGCGGTGTCCACGAACGTGCCGCCCGCCTCGACGAAGTGGTCGAGCTGCTCGTGCGCGGCTGACTCGTCGGTCTCCACCCCGAACGTCATGGTGCCCAGGCCCAGGGCCGACACCGCGCAGCCGCTGGCTCCCAGAGTGCGATAGTCCATACTTCCACCATGACATACGCGGCCGACCCGCGCGTTGACGCTTATCTCGAGGCGCTGCCCGGCTGGCAGCAGGACATCTGCCGGGAGGTCCGCGAGCTGGTGCACGCGGCCGATCCGGAGGTGGAGGAGACCATCAAGCGCACCCGGCAGCCCTACTTCGTGCTGCAGGGCAACATCTGCGCGCTGCTGGCGGCCAAGGACCACGTCAACGTGTTCGTCTACGACGGCGGCATCGTGCCCGACCCGCACGGGATCATCACGGCCGGCCATGAAAACTCCACGGCCCGCACGGTTGCCTTCCGCCAGGGCGAGAAGATCAACGCGCCCGCGCTGACCGAGATGTTCCGGGCCATCATCGCCAACAACCGGGCAGGCGGCTGGCGCAAGCTGAAGCGGGCGGCCGGCGCAAGCTGAAGCGAGACGCTGACGCAAGCTGAAGCGAGACGGCTGACCGGGTCAGGAGAACAGGGCGCTGTATCCGTTGAGGGCTGGCTGGCCGCCGAGGTGGGCGTAGAGCACGGTGGTGGAGCGGTCGATTTCGCCGCGGGTCACCAGGTCGATCAGCCCGGCCATGGACTTCCCCTCATAGACCGGGTCGGTGATCATGCCTTCGGTGCGGGCGGCCAGGAGCATGGCGTCCAGCGTCGCGCGGTCGGGGATGCCGTAGGTGCCTGCGTGATAACGCTCGTCGAGCTCGATGTCCTCAGCCACCAGTTCCCGCTCGACCCCGATCAGCGCGGCCGTGCTCCGGGCGATCCGGCTGATCTGGTCGCGAGTCTCGGCTGGCTTGGCGGACGCGTCGATGCCGAGGATGCGCCGCGGCCGGCTGCCTGCCTGGGCCAGCGCCGCGAAGCCAGCCACCATGCCGGCCTGGGTGCTGCCGGTTACCGAGCACACCACGATCGTGTCGAAGAAGACGTCCAGCTCACGTTCCTGGGCCGCGAGCTCGTACGCCCAGGCGGCGAAGCCGAGGCCGCCGAGCGGATGGTCGGACGCGCCCGCCGGGATCGCGTACGGCCTGCCGCCGGCCTGCTCGATCTCCCGCAGCGTCTGCTCCCAGCTTTCCTTGAAGCCGATCCCGAACCCGGCCCGGATCAGCCGGACGTCCGCCCCGGCCATGCGGCTGATCAGGATGTTGCCGACCTTGTCGTAAACGGAGTCCGGCCACTCGACCCAGCTTTCCTGGATGAGCACGCACCGCAGGCCGACCCGGGCGGCCACCGCCGCGACCTGCCGGGTGTGGTTGGACTGCACCCCGCCGATGGACACGAGCGTGTCGCAGCCCTTGGCCAGGGCATCCGCGACCAGGTACTCGAGCTTCCGGGTCTTGTTGCCGCCGTAGCCGATCCCCGAGTTGCAGTCTTCCCGCTTGGCCCAGATCGCCGCGCCGCCCAGGTGCTGCGTCAGCCGTTCCAGCCGGTGTACTGGCGAGGGACCGAACAACAGCGGGTACCGCTTGAAGGACTGGATCGACATGACGGGCTCCTGAACTCTCCGCCGCGTCGTGGCCGGCTCGCCTGGCCAGTGCAGCACGGCTGCCGGTCATGATAGTCCGGATGACTACCACGACCCTGGCGCGCCGGACCCGCCACGATCACCCGGCCGCCTACGGCGCTGCGCCGCCAGCTCCCGGCCCGGTACCGGTGGCTGCTGCCGCTCGCGGACCCGATCCTCGGCAAAGCCTTCCGGATCAACCTGTTCCAGGCCCGTCCGTGCGGATTCCGCCAGGCCCGCCGTGCGGATTCCGCCAGGCCCGTGAGGATCCGCAAAAGATTGGCCGTACCACACCCGGGGATGTCGAGACGCGCGCGGCGGCTCCGTCCTTGGGCTGAGAGCGTCAACCAGACGCTGAAGCAAGGAGGATGAGCAGCATGGACTGGAAGCTGGAAGTCGTCGTGGTCCCGGTCACTGACATCGACCGGGCCAAGAGCTTCTACCTGGACAAGCTGGGGTTCCGGCTGGACGCCGACACGACGCCCACGCCGGAGATGCGGGTGGTGCACATGACCCCGCCCGGGTCGGCCTGCTCGGTAGTGATCGGGCCGTCCCGGCTGGACCCGGACGGCGCCGGGTCAGCCGCCAGCTTCCAGCTGGTGGTCAGCGACATCGAGGCCGCGCGGGCCGAGCTGGCTGGGCGGGGCGTCGAGGCGACGCCGGTGCAGACGCTGGACCCGCGGGACGGCGGGAAGTTCGTGTTCTTCACCGATCCTGACGGCAACAACTGGGCGGTACAGGAGGTGCGCGAGCGCGTCGGCGGAGCTGAACTGAGCTGAGCTGGACCGAGGCGGCTGAGCCGCCACCGGCCGCCGGTCATGCCCTGGTTCCGCAGGCCGCATTCTCACCCATCGTAATCGGGTAGAGCTTCCTGGTCACGTCCCCAAGGCGCAGCAGGCGGGCCCGGGAATTACGGCGACCGCGCGGCTTGCCTGCCCGGCTCCCGGTCAGCTAACCGCATGAGCGAAACATCGAGTCACACCTGTCGGGGGTGGATGAAACATCCACCCCCGACCCTGGCCGCTTGTCGTGACTTGTCGGCCAGCCGCCCGATGAGAATCAGGTTCTCCGCGCTGGTGAGTGTGTCGTCCACTGACGCGTGCTGCCCGGTCAGCCCGATGAGCTGCCGGACGTGGTGTGCCTAGCTCACCGCGTCGAACCCGGCGTGGCCGCGGGGAGGACAGGTCAGGCGGAACTCCGCAAAGCCACCGTCGAGTGCGGGGCTGGGGCAGGCGCGTCTGCGCCGCTTCGGTGTCGCGGCCGGGACGCCACAGGAAGGAACCTCGACGGTGGCGCTTGCGCATCAGCCGACTGTCTGACTATTTTTGTCTTTTGAGTCAGACAGTCAGCCGGTCATGGCCTGGAGGTGCGGCATGGGAGTGTTCACGGGGAAGACCGCCGTGGTCACCGGGGCGTCCAGCGGGATCGGGCGGGCGGGCGCGCTGCGCCTGGGCGAGGCCGGGGCGCACGTGTTCGCGGCCGGGCGCCGGGCGGAGGCGCTCGCGGGCACGGTGAACGCGGTGGCCGCAGTCGGCGGCGCGGCCACTCCGGTGGCGGCCGAGCTGCGAGATCCCGCCGCGGTCCAGGGCCTGGTAGACCGGGCGATGACCGATACAGGGCGGCTGGACGTGATGGTCAACAACGCCGGGGTGTCGTTCCGCGGCCCGCTCGCCGACGGCGACCCCGAGGCATGGCGGGAGATGCTCGAGGTCAACGTGCTCGCACTGGCCGTGGGGTCGCGGGCGGCGGTCCGCGCCATGCGGGCATGCGGCGCGGAGGGGCACATCGTCAACATCTCCTCCAGCGCCAGCCGCCTGGAGGCGCCGGGCTTCTACGGGGCCACCAAGACGGCGGTCAACGCGATCACCGCCTCGCTGCGGCGGGAACTGGAGCACGACACGATCCGCGTGGTCACCGTGATCCCCGGCCCGACGGCGACCAACCTCGCCCGCTACCAGCCGGACCTGCTGCGCGGCCTGGCCGCCTCGCTCGGTGAGGAGATGGGGCCGCCCTCCGATGGGCTATTCCCGCCGGAGGCGCTGGACCGGGCCGCGGCAGCCGCCGGCCAGGTCCTGGCCAGCGCCGATGACGTGGCCCGGGCGGTGCTGTTCGCGATCACCCAGCCCATCGAGCTGAGCATCTCCGAGATCGCCGTCCAGCCCGCCAGGCGGCTGGCTATCCCGGCATGAACCCGCCGCGCGGGGACGCCGAGGCCCGGCACACCGTGATCCTGGACGCGGCCCTGCGGGTGTTCGGCCAGTACGGCTACCGCCGCACCTCGATGGACGACATCGCCCACGAGGCCGGGATCGGCAAGGGCACCATCTACCTGAGCTTCGCCAGCAAGGAGGAGGTTTTCCAGGCGCTGAGCCAGCGTCTGGCCCAGCGGATGCTGGCCGGCGCCGAGGCCGCCCGGCACCGGCCCGGAACGACCGCGGACAAGCTGGCCGCGATGAATGCCGCCTGGTTCGGGACATACGCGGAGACGATCCGCCGTTCCCCGCACGCGGCCGAACTGCTGGACGCCAAGCACCGGCTGTCGGCGGACCTGGTCGCGGACGCCGCAAGCCGGTACAAGCGGCTGGTCCGGGACGTCCTCACGGAAGCCGCCGCTGCCGGGGAACTGGACCTGGAGTCGGCCGGCCTCACCGCAGACACCGCCGCTGAGCTGCTGACCGCGTCCGCCCGGGGGCTGCAGTCCAGCGCGGCCTCGCCCGCTGCCTACCGCCGCAACCTCAACGCGCTAGTCCGGGTCATGGTGGCCGGGCTATCCAGCAGGCTCCCCTCCGACGCCGCATCGCGGCCGCCGGCCTGAGGCGGCGGGCTGACCTAGCAAAGAACTGTCATTGCCCGGGGTTCGGCTGGCCGGCGCCGTAGGCATTCTGAGCGGCAGCTACCCGGCTTCACCAGGGACGTCGCGGCGGTTACCGGCCGACATGAATGAAGCCGCCCCAGAGCGAGGGTGCGCCCCCAGGTTCGCCGCCACGGACGTGATCGTCAGGACCGCCTGGTCGCCCACGCCGCGGAACGTGCTGACCTCGCCGAACCCGTCGGCAGCAAGTTCGCTCGCCAGCCCGTCCGGCACCTGCACGCACCTCATGTCCTCCATGGCCAGAAACCTACCTTCGATACCGGTAGCCCGGACCGGTCGCGGTGCCTCCGGGACAGCCGTCCTAACACCGGGCGGGACGGCCCGGACGACGTCCTCGGCCAGGGACGGCCGGGACGGAACATGAAGGTAGCGGCCGACCCCATCGCTGGAACACGTGATCGCCAGCCGGCTGCGGCCGGCTGACAGCGATGGCCGCCGAACTGGCCAGGCAGGAAATTCCGTCGCCAGCCCAGCTATTCGCGACAGGGGCCTGGGGCCCGGCGGGCCGGGTAACGTCGCGGGGTGACGGCATCCCGGTTCGTGGTGCAGCTGCATGATGCGACGGCGCTGCATTTCGACCTGCGCATTCAGGTCGGCGGAGTGCTGCGGTCCTGGGCTGTGCCCAAGGGCCCCTCGCTCGACCCGGCGGTGCGCCGGCTGGCCGTGCCGGTCGAGGATCACTCGCTCGCCGCGGGTGACTTCGAGGGCGTGCACGAGGGGCAGTCGCGAGGCACCGGCGCGGTGATCATCTGGGATGAGGGGCCAGCCGAGATCCTCCGCGATGAGCCGGGGCACCTGACTTTCACCGTGGCGGGCCACAAGCTCACCGGTGGGTTCGCGCTGACCCGCACCGGGCCGCGGCAGTGGATCCTGGTCAAGGTCCGGGACTCCGCCGCCCGGCCGGGCTCGGACATCGTCGCGGAGCATCCCGCCAGCGTGCGCACCGGCCGGACCTGGCAAGACCTGGCCGGACCTGGGATCACAAGGTCGTGACGAGGCCGCCGTCGATGGTGAAATCGGCTCCGGTGACGTTCGCGGCGCGGTCGCTGGCCAGGAACAGCACCAGGTCCGCGACTTCGCCCGGCCGGGTGAACCGGCCGGTCACCATCTGCGCCGCGGCCTGACTGGCCACCTCCTCGGGCTTGGCGCCGGTCGCCGCACTGACCGTCGCGGCCACCCCGCAGTGGCCGAGCCACAGGTCGGTAGCTACTGGCCCAGGGCTGACCGTGTTGACCCGGATTCCCTTTGGCCCCACCTCCTTGGACAGGGCCTTGGAGAAGTTCGCCAGGGCGGCTTTGGCAGCGCTGTAGTCCATTAGCCGCGGCCCTGGACCCGGCGCGGAAGTCGCCCCGGCACCGCGCGCTGGATGCCCCGCCGCAGCAGTCGGCCAGGCAAGCTGATCACT
>CAWDRD010000088.1:0-3154 GCA_963804455.1 uncultured Actinomycetes bacterium | reverse complement strand
GGATAACGACTGGCGGCGTAAGCACCGTGGGTCTGGCCGTTATCCCGAGCACTACCTGTGGGACGCCGTCCAGGGTTACCTGGACCTGTATGCGGCCACCGAACCCTCAGCCTGAGACGGCCGCGAGCGCGGCGCCACAGGTTTGGCGGCCACGGGCACTGCGATCTCAGCCTGAGACGGCCGCCGGCGCGCCGATACGGAGTGAATCACGTCACTTTTACGGTCACGCCGAATGGAGCCGGTGTGACCGTATATAAGGGCCTCGTGATGGCCCGCTGGCACCGGGCGGGCCACCGCAGGGTCTCGCCGGGCATCGCGACATCAGCGCAGGTCAAGCCAGATTTGGCGAAAGCCGCTGCGGGGTGGGGCCAGCGGCCAGCAACCGGCCGGGCGGACGCGCGCCGGAGCGCGCAGCGCGGCCGGTACCGCGGTAGCCCCGTCCGCAATGGCTAAGTCATACTGACCGTTTCCCCGGACTTTGCGAGGGGTTTCAGCTACGGTGCTGAGTTTGTCGGGCTTTCCGCTGAGCTCGCTGGTCACCGTGAACCCGTGGCCACCACAGCCGAAAGCACCCTGCGATCTGGGAGCCCCGTCGTGGGCCAACGTCGCGTTTTCCGTCCATTGTCCATCGTTTCCCTCTGCTCAGCCCTGCTGCTGGCGCTTCCCATCGCCGCGTCCCACCAAGCCGCCTCCGCGAGTGCTCTGCCCCCGCGGCTGATGGCTTTTTACTGGGCCATCGACCACGCTGGCGACTCGTACTGCTGGGGCGGTAGCGGGCCCACCTGCTTCGACTGCTCGGGCCTGGTTGACGCCGCTTACGCGCAGGTGGGCATCAATTTCGGCCGGACCACCACGGACATGCTCGACTCGGGCCAGCTGATCCCGGAGAGCGAGTCCCAGGCCCGTAAGGGCGACCTGGCGTTCTACGGCACTGGGCACGTGGAGTTCTACGCCCGCGGGAACATCACGTTCGGGGCGCTCAACTCGAGCACCCTGCTCGGCTGGCATCCCTGGGACGCGTTCTGGTACCCGACCATGTTCTTCCGCGTGGCGGGCGCCGGGTAACGGCCCCGCAGGCCCCGTCCACCGCCGCGGACGGGGCCTGCGTCAACGGCTGACTAGGTCTGGTCCAGACCGGCCGGTGCCTGCCAGGTGCCCGCGGCGGCCGGCCCGGTCCCGCAGGGGCCTGCCCCGGGTCAGCGGCGGCCTGCCACGGACTGGCGGGAGCCTGCCACGCGCCAGCCGGCTCCAGCCCTGGAGGCGGAGGTGGGGCGGCCGGGTCAGGGACCCGGCGCGGCGGCGCGGACAGGAACAGGCAGATGGCGGCGAGGGCTATGACAAAGGCGCAGTAGACCCAGAACACGGGGGTCAGCCCGTTGCTGATGGTGAGGTCGGCCTGTGCCGCCTGCGCCGGGGAGATCCCGAACTGGGCCGGCGAGGTGGATTCGACTGTCTGCACTAGCGCGGAGATCGCCTGGGCGGCCATCGGGATGAGGGCACCAGCCAGCAACACCGCGCCCAGCCGGGCCGGGCGCCACAGCGCCGCGGCAGCGGCCACGCCGACCAGTGCGACCATCACCGCAACATCCCCGGTGATCACCGGGGCCGGGTTGGCAAAGCTGTTGCCCGCGGTCAGTGACTGCACCGCCCCGGCCGCCGTGCGCAGGGTATAGCTGTCCCAGGATGGGGCGAACGTGACGGCGGCGCCCAGGGCGGCGAGCGTGGTGACGCCCAGCGTCAGCACCGCCCCGGGACCCGGGCGGTGTGGCCGGAGCGGCGCCCCGGCGGGCTGCAGCCGGACGGCCGCCACTGCGCCCGCGGTGCAGCCCAGCCAGCTGGCCAGGCTGAGCAGCAGGCCGAAGTCGAACAGGTGCGCGCCGCCGGCGATCACCTGGCCGACGTCCGCAACGAAGAGGCCGAACGTGATGACGCTCGTGCCGATGCCCAGCAGCGCTCCCGCCTGCAACCGGGCGGATCCGGGCCGGGCGCTGCCGGGCCGGACGCCGCCGGCCAGCACGAGCAGCGCGCTGGCCGCCCAGGCGCCAAGGTAGATCAGGTGCGGCACGAGCTCGGCCGGCTGCCGGGCGAGGCTCAGCCCGCCGATATAGCCGGGGAACAGCCCCGCAATCCCGCAGATAATCCCCGCCGCCAGCAGCAGCGCCGCGGCCCGGGCGGGGAGCTCACCCCGGCCACCGCGCTGCGGCGGGCCGGGACGATCGTGCCCGGCGCCTCGATCGCGATGAATCGCGCCCAGGCCGCGACCCAGCCCTCGCGGGTATCGGGCCAGCGCTCCAGTGGCTGCTCCGGCGGTCCGGCCGCAGGCCAGATGCCGTAGCAATCCGGCCCCCGGCCGATCTGGTAATGCGCCCCCCGGTACGAGATGGCCACCTGCTTCACCGCTGATCCCGCCCTTCCCAATGCACACTGTGTCCCGGGAACACGGTAGGAAGCCAGCCTGGATGCCCGCTGGGCTATCTCTGAGGCCTTCCTGACCTGCTGATTCCCGGAGCGTTAGGCAAAACCGACCGAGAGGAAGGCGGGGCGGGTGTGCCGGGGGCGAGCCGGAGCCTGGATGGCCGCCACTCTGCCGGAACCACCTGGGCCCGCCGGGTTAACCCGGCGGGCCCAGGTGCGCAGTAACTGGCCTACTGGCCCGATGGCGGGGAAACCTGGCTGAAGCCAGCCGGCACCGTCAGCTTCAGCTGCGCCAGGTTCGCCGCAGTCGGGGGCAGCCACTGGAAATCGGTCTGCATATAGCCTGGGCCGCCACCCTCTAGGACCAGGCGGACCGGCAGGTAGGTCTGCGGGTCCACCCAGAAGGTCTCCCCGCCCTGCGTGCTGGTCAGCACGAGGGCGTCCACCCCGTCTACCTCCTGGTGGCCGGTGACGGTGAACGACCCGCAGCTCAGCTGCTCGTGGATGAAGGTCTGCCAGGGATCGGGCGTGCCCACCCGCACCTGGATCGCCGGGCCGCAGCGGACCCCCGGCCCGTTGGCCAGCGGCACCGGTTGCTGCAGCGTGACCTGCCACCAGGTCTGGCTGTTGTAGAGCACTGCGGTGCTGGTGATCGTGCCGGTGCCGGTGCCGATGCCGGTGAAGTCCAGGGCGAAGACCGGCTGCCCGGAGGGGCTGAACGCGGCGGTCTTGTGCGTGC
>CAWDRD010000087.1:0-24541 GCA_963804455.1 uncultured Actinomycetes bacterium | reverse complement strand
CGATCGCTAGCCGGGAAGTTATCCGCGAATTAGCTCGGCTAATGGTTGGCTGGGAGGTCTTGTATGTCTCTGCGAGTTCCTGCTGAACGTGATTTCTCCGCATGTAGGTGAGCGCTATAACTACTGACTTGTAAAGACCGAGAGACGGCGGCCACGGATCGATGTCGCAGTCCTCCTCATTTGCATATATCAGTGCGCACAGGTCGATGATCTCGTCTTCGGTGAGTCCGGTGGTATGATACATGCGCGGCCTGTTTCTGTGGGACTGAGTGTGGTAACCCAATCCTTTCGAGAAGCAGGCCGCCTTTCACGTAGGCACGCCGCTAACCGGAAATTTGTCACAAGCCTGGCGTCCCCGCCTGAATAACCCTCAGTGAGAGCATCGGAGAATGGTTTAACTCGGGCTCGGACACACAAATTCCCCATAAGCGCCTGATTTCAGGCGTGCTGAGGCGTCACCCGGGCCCGGCCTCCGGGCAGCGCAGGTGCTCTGCCTGCTAATTCAGCTCCTTTCTGCCTTGGCGGCACGCTTCTGGTCGATGGTGATGGCTGCGGTGTCCTGGGGGCCGGCCCGGAGGGTGCGTTCGTGCGGGTCATAGGTGAGCATGATGCTGCTGGCCCGCAGATAGGCGATCACGTCGGCCGCCCCGGCCGGATTCGGGCCGTGCGCGTTGCCCTGCTCCTGCCTCCGGCCAGCCGGGGCCGGGCCGCGCAGAAGGATAGCGAGGGCGGGGAGGCGGGGCAGGATCTGGGCTTCGCGGATGTAGGCGTTCTTCAGCCGGGCGGGGTCTGGGCTGGTGGCGCTGGTGTGGCCGTGGCGGCACCGGTAGGCCGCTGTGCCGTTGGACCAGCAGGACTCTCCAGGAGCCGCCCGCAGGCCCCGCAGCGCAGCAGCCCGGCTAGCCGGTAGCAGCGGCCTGCAGGACTGCCCGGGCCGCGCCCGGCGCTCAGGTCCTGGACGGCGATGAAGTCTGCCTCGCTGACGATGGCCGGGTGCGCAGGCCGCGCGGAGATCACCCAGCCCTCAGGCAGGTTCCACCGCTGCACCGGCCGGTGACCCAGCCCGGTGTTGGCCGGGTCGGTGTCGGTGCGCTGCCGGTTCCATACCTGCCGCCCGGTATAGCGGGGATTGGCCAGGATCGCGCGGACCGTGTGCAGCGTCCACGCCCGCCCGCTGCGGTGCGGATTGCGCTGCGGGTCGGCTGCCGACGGGCACGGGATACCCGCGTCGTTGAGCGCGCGGGCGATCCGGGCCATGCTGTGCCCGGCCAGCCGCCGCTGCGCGAAGATCCACGCCACGACCGGCGCGGCTTCCGGTCGGGGTCCAGGCGGTGCGCCCGCCGTCCCCACGCGGCGTGGGCCTTGTTGGGGTGCGGGCCTGCGTCAGCGAGCCGGTAACCATAGGGCGGCCGGCCACCCACCCAGGTAACGTCCCTGCTCGCGGGTCTGCGCGGCCATCGCGGTCCGGACCCGGATCCTCGTGCGGGTGATCTCCCGCTTGGACTGCAGCCCCAGCGCCAGCATCATCTGCTCGTGGCCCTCGGCGCCGAAGTCGATCCGCCCGCCGACCTCAGGCATCCACAGCCCGACGCCGTAGTGCTCGAACAGCGGCGCCATCGACGCGTACTGCGCGCCGTAGAACGCCCGCTCGTACTCCCCGATCACCACCGCGTCCCACCCGCGGTCCGGGTCAGCGAGCTGGGCGACGAGCTCGGCGGCCTGCGGGCGGAGCGCCCACGCCAGCGTCCGGCTCAGCCCGGAATCGAAGAAATGCGCCACGATCTGCCCGTGCCCGGCCACCAGCGCCCCCGCCTGGCCCAGCTGCCGCGCCCGCGACGTCACCGGATCCTGCCAATCCTCCGTTCGACACCCGCCCGTAAAACGTGAACCGCAGTCCACCAGCAGCCGGCGCCATCACCTGGCGGCGCCCAGTGCGCTCCGCCCATTCGAGCAAACCGCCCGCGTCGGGCTTGCGGATGCCGGCTGCTCCCGCATGTTCTGTCGTCGTGAGGACGGCTCGGCCCTCCCGTCCAGGCTTCACACCATCGGGTCAGGGACATCATGTATCCCGAAAACCACGCTAGAAACATCCCGCCCCCTTGATGCGGACAGCCAGCGAGCACCGCTCACGAGTCTCGCGGGCCGACGGCGCCCCGACCCGGCCCGCGCCCGGGGCGCCAAGGCCGTCCCGCGCCGTCCAGCGCAACCGGCAAGCATCAACTGTGAGTACTTCAGTGGCGGCCAGCGGAGAGCGGGCCAGGCGGGCGCGATCTGAGTTGCCCAGTTCGCAGCCGACGACCTCAAGCGACACACAACCGACCGGGAAGGTGCCGCAATGTGCAGCAGGATGCCCGTCCTTACCTCGACCGCCAGGGGGCCGGCCAGATCACCCTCGAGCGCCCGGCGGATAGTCGGGAACCTGGTCGCCGGCGCACCGCGACGGCCATGGCCAGGGCGCTGTAGGCCAGCTGTGCGTCGTGATGCTCGCCCAGCGAGAACCCGGGCACCCAGGGGGAGGCCGCGTCCAGGACGGAGGCCAGGTGGAGCGTGCCTCACCGGTGGGCATCTTGGTGCCGATTTGCAACCACGCATCGGCTAGGTACGTGCCATCGAGGCGGAAGCTGGGGATGAGGCGAATGCAGGCGCGGCCGCCGCGCAGCCCAGCTCAAGCCCCATAGCCGAGTTCTGGCACCCTGCGAGCGAGCTTCTTTGCTTGACATATCATCCATACGCTAACTATAGTTAGCGATAGTAGGAGAGGGACGGTGAGCCCCATGCGCGCGACTGTCAGGGACGTCATGACGACCAGCGTGATTACTGTCCGCGGGGACACGTCGTTCAAGGAAATGGCCGCCATGCTCGGCAGTTCCCGGGTCAGCGCCTTCCCCGTCATCGACGAGGCGGGCACGGTCACCGGCGTCGTGTCCGAGACCGACCTGCTGATCAAGGAAGCCGATCAGGCCGGTCATCCAGGATTGTTCGCTGGCCTGCGGCGCAGCCGGGACCATGACAAGGCGGCCGGCGTCACCGCCGCTGAGCTGATGACGAGCCCCCCAGTCACTGTCGGCCCGGACGAGCCAGTGCAGCACGCTGCTTTCCTCATGTACGACCGCGGGGTCAGCAGGCTGCCGGTGGTGGATGAGGGCGGGCACCTGGCCGGGATCGTCAGCCAGGTCGATGTGCTCAGCATCTTCAGCCGGCCAGACGAGGACATCCGCCGCGAAGTGACTGACCGCGTGCTCCGGCAAGACTTCGAGATGGAACCGGAGCGCCTCCAGGTCACCGTGCACGATGGCATCGTCACCCTGTCCGGCCGGCCGGACACCGACCAGGCCGGCCGGGACGCCATCGAGGCCGTGCAGCACATCGAGGGCGTCGTCGCGGTCCGGGACCAGCTAGGCCCGGCGGACGACCGCCTGCACACGCCCGCACCCTGATGACGCGTGAGGCCTACTGGCTATGACGGCCCTGAGTTCGGCCCCATCTACCCTGCGGCCCTCCGGCGGACCTGGATCTGGCAAGGGGGTACTGGATGGCCGTGTCCAGGCGAAGAACCTTCAGGCGGTGCCTGGGAACGCGGAACTGCTCAGCTACTCCACGGGGCCGTGGCGCGGCCGGGCTGGCCGGGCAGGTGACAGCAGTCCCGGAGGCCGGCCCAACGTCCCTACCAGGGGACACCGGCGAGCACGAGCATGAAGGTGGCCAGCCGATCCCGCCTGGTGCCCCATCCGATGGTGGCGGCATGAACGCACACCCGGCCTCTCATTTCAGCCAGCGGCGCTCTGAGAACGAGCGGCACATCGTCCGCCACCGGGGTGTTGGCCGCTGTCATCCCGGCAGGTCTTCCCAGCTCCTCAGCCGACACTGTGCCGTGCCTGGCGGGCGGGTCAGCGAGCAGGGCGCAACTGCCCTGATTCCGGGGACCGCGCAGCATCGCCTGCTCACCCGCAGTGCGGTGGCGTGGATCCTTGGAATCGCCGGGCTGCTGGCCTACAACTGGTGGGTCATCGTGCCGTTCAGGCCTGGCCTCATGCGCTCACCCAGCGAGCTCTTCAGCAACCTTGAGGTGACCGGTCAGCCGTTCGCTGCGGCGATGCAGCATGCCGATCTTATTTCCGGGCTGCTTCTGCTGGGGGCATTCCTGGCGGCGGGGAGCAGGAGCATCCCGGGTGGCCTGCCGGACTGGCTGGCCATGATGGCCTTCGCCGCTGCGGGTGCGGCCGGCGGGCTCTTCCCGGAAGTGTGTGCTGATGAAATCAGCGCGCGCTGCCACGCCCAGGAATGGAATTTCCAGCTTCCCCTCCAGCAGTATCTGCACATGACCGCCGGCATCCTCGAATTCGGTGGCATCACGGTCGCCCTGCTGCTCGCCTCCCGGCGGACACGCAACGAGACGGCTCCCGCCGCCAGGGTCTACCAGGAGCTGGCCAGGGCCGCACTCATCGCCTACCTGCTCCTCGGTGCGGCCTACCTGCTGAACAGGCTGGGTGGCGTCATGGAAGCGGTTTTCTTCACCGGATTCACCGTCATGGTGGTAACCCAGCTCTTCGAACGAACTAACTCCCCCGCCGACAGCACCTCAACACCGCCACCGGGCGTGGGGTGGCGATCGCCCGGTATGAGCAGATAGGTGAGGGTGTGGCCGAGATCGCGGTCGTCGCCAGGCCTGGCCTGGCGCGCGCGGCCTGGCGACCGTGCTCATCCTTCTGCTCGCCAAGGCCGCGGCGGAGCGCGGCATTCACACCTTCAGCGCCTCCTATCTTCTGGCCGACAACCGGCCCATCGCCGCCCTGGTCCAGGATGCTGGCGAGCTGGGTACGCAGGTCATCGAGCACGGATTCGCCGAGTTCTCGCTCGCACTGGACCGGCAGGCACCTGCCCCAGGGCCGGCGAAGACGCCCGCGGAAGATGCGTAGGCCGGGCCACCGCAGCACGCCCGCCCGGCGGCCAGCCACCGGCGGCGCGTGACCCGGACCGGGTTTTCGGCACACGCAAGGTCGTCGGCGAGCCGGGAGATCCGGAGCAGGGTGTCGCGCAGTGCCCTGGTGTCTGCGGCGGGCTGGCCGCGGTGGCCGAGCAGCAACGGTGCTGCGCGGATGGAGTGGATCAGGTCGTCGGCGTCGGCGCTGGTGAGGGGGGCGAGGCGGGCCACGTGGTCGCCGGGGGTCCAGCAGGCGTGCCAGGCTCTGCGGCGGTCGCTTCTCGGCGATCTCCCTCCACCGCTCCCGCCCGGCGCCCTTGCCGCGCAACATGTCGAAGACCGACGGAGCGAAAGCTCCGGTGACCGCCCCAGTGATCGCGCCTGCGACACCCCAGCGACCGCCAGCCAGCTCATAGGCAACTGCCGCACCGGCTGATGCCAGGACGGCCGCGCACAAAGCAGCCATCAGGTGCGTTCGCTGGCTCATGGCTTTATTCTCGCGTGCCCACGAAAGCAGACCTGCCACTCGCAAAGAGAGGACACCCATGGTCACCCATGGTGCCGCAGAAGGCATTGTCATGCCCCTCCATCCGGTGCCGGGCGGCTCAACAGTCGCACACGAAGCGAACGCCCATCCGGCCAGACCGCGTCATAACTGACAATCGGAAACGTCGGCCTCGTTACCCGAGGCACCGCCGCTCCAGGTGCCTATCCGGCGATTCCGCGCCCAGACTCTGGTGCGCACGTTGTGTCCTGCCCGACACGGATCGTGATCGATCCGCCCTGGGGACTTGGCGCAAGTAGCCGCTATGCGCGGCCTCACGGTCGTCGATGTCCGCAGTCAGCTGCGCGCAGACGGATCGTTATGTCGCTCCATGATTTGATCGTAAACGCAGGCTGCCGGACCGGCGTGGAGCCGACCTCACATGCCTGATGACCAGGCGTCTGAATTGAGCGTTGGGCATTCGTCTCACGGCACAGATGATGGCCCTCCGTCGTTCACGACGGGTAACCGTCACGTTCGAGACCACTCGCCAGGTTCCTGGTGGGTCCGGCCCAGCGCCAGGGGGTAGTTTTCCTCACCTTGGTTCACGTTGGCTGCTTGACTCTACCGGCTCGTCTGTGTCACCGGTGGTCCGGCAGTTGGCAGGGCTGGCAGCGTCGCTGGGGCGGCCCGGGAATGCCAGCGGTGAGCCCGATAGCCGATAGCACGTAGGCATCGGGTCCGGCGCAGGGTCCGCGAGCCCCGGATCAGCCGCGTTTCCCAGAGCTCAGCCTCATTCTGTCCCGTGTGATCGCCACCGCATGGGGCTAGCATGATAGACGTTTACCTTGGTGAACGGGAGGGCGATTGTGGCGCTCGGCGGCCTTGTGTTGTCGGCGGAAGTGCAGGTCGAACCTGGCACCGATGCCGAGGAACTATTTCAGCTCATGGGGCGGCTTCGCGAGGAACTGCTTGATCTTGATGTGGATTCCGTTCAGCTGGCGGCCAGGGACGAGGTCCCGGCTGGTTCGAAGGGCGCCGGACTACTGGCGTCCGGTGGATTACTGATACGGATTGCCGCTGGACACGATGTGCTGCAAGCGCTTGTCGCTGGAGTTCGGTCGTGGCTGCAGCGTCAGCGTGCCCATAGCGTCAAGCTCACTTTGGATGGGGACTCCCTGGAAGTTACTGGCATAAGCTCGGCCGAGCAAGATCGGCTCATTGAACTCTGGGTAACCCGTCATGCCGACGCCGGCTGAGCACGCCGGACGCAGACTTGCCCTGCTCATCGCCACCTCTGACTACAGTGATCCCGCCCTCAGGCAACTGCGCTCGCCCGGCCGCGACGCTCGCGAACTGGAGGAAGTGCTGGGCAATCCTCAGATCGGCGGCTTCGATGTTCAGGTGCTGATGAACGCGACCTCCAGCGAGTTGCATGAGGGCATTGTCGAATTCACCTCGGACCGTAGACCAGATGACCAGCTGCTGATCTACCTGTCCTGTCATGGTGTACTTGACGATAACGGCCGATTGTACTATGCCACCGTAAATACCCAGCGTCGGCTGGTGACAGCCACAGCGGTGGCTGCAGTCTGGCTGAACGAACGACTCGAAGACTGCCGCTCCCGCTGGCAGATCCTGGTCCTTGATTGCTGTCACAGCGGCGCGTTTGCCCGCAGTGCTAAGGGCGCCTCCGAGCTGGCGCTGCGGCAGCGCTTCGAGCCCCGCGGCCGCGGCCGGGTCGTCCTCACCGCCTCCCGCAGCACCGAGTACTCCTTCGAAGGTGATCAGCTAGCTGGCGATGGCGTCCCATCAGTCTTCACCCAGACTGTCGTTGATGGGCTGCGCACAGGTGACGCCGACCAGAATAAGGACGGGCTGATCACCGTCACCGACCTGTATCAGTACGTCTATGACAAGGTGCATTCGGCCGAGCCCCGGCAGACCCCGGAGCTGTGGACCTATGGTGGCGAGGGCGATCTTCTCGTCGCCTACAGCATCCGCGGCGCCGTCATCGAGCCCGTTTCCCTGCCCGAGGATCTCCGCGTCACGCTCGAAAGCCCGCGCCCCAGGATCCGCGAGACAGCGGTCACCGAACTCGCCGAACTCCTCGATGCCACCCCGCCGGGCCTCGCACTGAGCGCACGACAGGCCCTCCAGCGGATCAGCGACAACGACATACCGCGAGTCGCCGCAGTCGCTCGCATGGCCCTCGAAGCCTCGGAGGGGACCGCGGCGCGCGAGGTCAGCCAGGAACTCGCCGACCGCGACCAACACGAGCGGGCCCGCCAGGAGGCCCAGCAGGCCACCAAGCGGCAGGCCGAGGAACAGGCCCATCCGGACGCGCTCCGCGACGAGGCAGCGACCTCCAGCCAGCACGGCGAGGATCTCACCAGCACGCCCGCACCGGAACCGGCCCCAGACAGGGAAACACGACGAGTTCCCGGCCATCTCCCCGCCGACCGCGCGACCCGCCGCCTAGTGGCCATCAGGACCGGTGCAGCGATAGCCATCATCGGCCTGCTCATCGCGATCAGTAGCGACTCCGGCACGCCCCACGCCACCAGCACGGCCCACGTGCGCTGGGCCCACGCTACCGCAGACATCGTTGACTCGAGTCCTGCGGTGGCTGGCGGCACTGTCTACGTCGGCAGCGACGACGACAACGTGTACGCCCTGGACGCCGCGACCGGCCACGTCCGCTGGACCTACACGACCGGAGACATGGTTCGACTCGAGTCCTGCGGTGGCTGGCGGCATTGTCTACGTCGGCAGCGACGACGGCAATGTGTACGCCCTGGACGCCGCGACCGGCCACGTCCGCTGGACCTACACGACCGGAGACATGGTTGACTCGAGTCCTGCGGTGGCTGGCGGCACTGTCTACGTCGGCAGCGAGGACGGCAATGTGTACGCCCTGGACGCCGCGACCGGCCACGTCCGCTGGACCTACACCACCGGAGGCGACGCCGACTCGTGGCCTGCGGTGGCTGGCGGCACCGTCTACGTCGGCGGCTGGGACCTGTACGCCCTGGACGCCACCACCGGCCACGTCCGCTGGACCTACACCACCGCAAACTTGGTTGGCTCGAGTCCTGCGGTGGCTGGCGGCACCGTCTACATCGGCTGCGACGACGACAACGTATACGCCCTGGACGCCGCCACCGGCCACGTCCGCTGGACCCATGCCACCGGAGGCAACGTCAACTCCAGTCCCGCGGTGGCTGATGGCACCGTCTACATCGGCAGCGACGACAACAACGTATACGCCCTGGACGCCGCCACCGGCCACGTCCGCTGGACCCTTGCCACCGGAGGCAACGTCAACTCCAGTCCCGCGGTGGCTGATGGCACCGTCTACATCGGCAGCGACGACAACAACGTATACGCCCTGGACGCCGCCACCGGCCACGTCCGCTGGACCCATGCCACCGGAGGCAACGTCAACTCCAGTCCCGCGGTGGCTGATGGCACCGTCTACATCGGCAGCGACGACCATAAGGTGTACGCCCTGGACGCCGCCAGATCGTTAGCATCGCGGTAACGACATTGAGGCAGCCGCTGCGATCCACAGAGCTGGGGTGAATGGACCGGCTACTTAACCTGCGGGGCTTCCAGAACAGGGCCACTGGTCTTGACCTGGGCTTCTATGCGGCAGCTCGTATTCGTTGACCAGGCCGCCGAGGACCAACACCACGAACTTTAGGTGTTTCGTGCTAATTGTGGTTTTAGGGACTTTCCGCGGTTTCGATCTGCTGAGCGGTTTACTGATGAGCTTGGGACACTCCGGGCATGATAGAAGCCGCATCTCGCTGCGGGCGGGCGCGGTTCCACGGGCCGCGGCTAACAGGTCGCAGAGCGCGGCCATGACGGACATGATCTCCGCACGGCTCATCGCCGGACAGCTACTCTTTGACCTGGTGTGCTTCATGGCCTTGCACCTGGCGCGTTCGGAGCCGGGCGAAGCCCGGCAACTCCTTCGACACACTCACTCACAACGTGCGACCTCACGTCGCGAAGAACCGGATGATCAGCGTGCCGTCAGCCGACCCGCCCGGGCAAGTCTCAGCCTGGATCCACCGATCAGTTTGTGTAGATCATTTCTGGTCCGATTTGTGCTCGGGGAGTTTTCGCGGGTGGATGCGGGTGTGAACGCCCCGCCGCTCACCTCTCGTGCGGCCTGTCCATGATCATCTGTTCGGGGGGCGGGGTGGGGTGGCCGCGGCGGGCCGGCCGGAGGGCGCGGTGTGGCGGGGGCTGGTCAGGCCGCCGCGGCGGCGGGTGCCCGGGCGGCGGCGTGCAGGGCCAGGCAGGCCGCTTCGGCGTGCCAGTGCTGAGGTGCGTGCAGGGTGAGGTGGCCGCGGCCGGTGCGGGCGAGCCGGGCCGGTACCTTGATCAGGTCCTCGCGGATGGTGGCGCCGCGGGCCTTGGCGTAGAACAAGGAGACCAGGGAGCCGGCGGCGCGCAGCAGGTTCTGGGTGATCGCGGCGAGGGTGACCCAGGCCGCGTTGGCGTTGAAGTCACCAGAGGGCATGTGCGCGAGCGGCCCGTCGGCCAGGTCGGAGAAAACCGGTTCGACGATCGCGTGGTCGCGGTGGTGGGCTTCGGCCTGCAGCATCGCATACGGGCTGTCGGTGAATACCGCATGGAAGCGGTAGGTGACCTCGTCGGGCATCCCCGGCAGCGGCTCCTGGGCCTGCTGGGAGCTGAGGCGTTTCACCCTGCGGACGATCATGCGGGCGGTGACGGTGCGTGCCCTGGCGGAGGTGAACGCGGTGTAGCCGGTCTCGGCGACCTCGGCGTCAGAGATCCATGCCTTCTCGTCTTCGTCCCAGATGGCATTGGGGTACCTGACCGGGGTCCAGGCGTCCTCGGCGATGGTGGCGATGTGGCGGCGGACCTTGGGGTCCATCCGCATCGTGACCGAGAAGTTCGCGCCGCCGCGGCGGCAGGCGGTGATGGCGGGCCCGTTGTAGTAGGAGGAGTCCATCCGTGCGATCAGCCGCCCGGCCGCGCCCGCCTCGCGGGCGGTTCCGATCTGCTCGCGCAGGAAAGACGCCGCGCCGCGGGTGCAGTTCGCGGTGCCGCCGCGCAGCCGGGTGCCGGTGACTAGCGGCGCGGCCAGCGGTGTGGACAGCGCCGAGGCCAGGACGTTCAGGCCGCGGATCGCCACGACCTTGCCCTGGATCTTGGTGGTACCGAACCCGGCGCCTTGCTTGGCGGGCCCGTAGACCCGGAACTGCGACGCGTCGATGTCGAGGAACGCCAGGGTCTGGGCGCCGGGCAGCAGCGGGGCGTGACGGGCCAGGCCCGCCAGCAGCCGCCGGTGCACGGCCTGCAGCTGGCGGACGTTCCCGAAGTCGAAGGCGCGCAGGAAGCTGCCCAGCGTGGAGGGCGCCCGCACCTGCCCGATGACGCTGGTCAGCGCGCCGTCGCGGAGCCGGTTCATGTCCTCGATGCTGTCGGCGCCCAGCAGCATCCCGGCGACCAGGCACCCGACTTTCAGCGGCGTGCTCGCGCCGAGTGGGCCGGCGACGGCCACGTGCTCGCGGGCCAGGCGGCCCAGCCCGGCCCGATCAGCCAGCCGCATCACCGGCTCCAGCCCGGAGGCGGAGATCAGGTTCGGATCATCGAACACCAAATCGGTGCCAGAAGCCGCATGTTGGAAATACACTTGCCAGGTGCCCTCTCGGCTCGGGTGAATGAGGTCGTTCAACCATCATTTTCCCAGGTCAGAGGGCACATCCGTGTCAGAAATCCCTGATTTCACCCATAATCTTCGGTGCATCCAGGCTCAGGCATGCCGAATCGGCAGCACCTATAGCGCGGTTCTGGCACAGGGCGGATGCTAACCCTCCGTAACGGTAAGCGTCCCGCCTTTATGGCTGCCGGCAGGCCGGTAGGGAAACTGGCCATAACAACCTTGTGCTCACGCGCCCGCGCCGAGCTGGCCTGCGAGGCCCGGCATTCTTGACCAGCCGCCCCCACCGCGCGCTGCGCCGGATCCGGCACCAGCCCACTGATCTCCTGCTCCGCCGTATCCGCTGGCAGTACTGCGGCCGCCGACCCGGAGCGGGCCGCGGCTGACCGCCGGACCTGGCGCATCAGCAGCTCATAGGAGGCCGTCAGCGCGAAGCTAGGCCACGCCGCGATCACCCGCCCCGCCAGGTCCGGCTCCGCCACCGCGACGTTAGCGGCCAGGCTCGCCACCGCTCCCATAATCAGAAGCGCCGAGGGCAGGACGCCGCCCCGGCGGCCGAGCCGCGAATCCAGCAGCAGCGACATCGACGCGGCCACAATCATCCCGTCCACCGACAACGGGATCAGCGCCGACGCCCAGGACCCCTCACCATGGCGCAGCGCCAGCGCATGCATGTGACCGTAGGAGACGACCGCCGCGATTACCGCCAGCACAATGACACTCGCAGTGGTAGCTGCTTGAATCCACGCCTGACCTGCCGTGTTAGTGATTTCACGATCTGAGGCAGCCATTCGGGCGTTACTCCCTCCGATGAACCTTAAGGTCATCGGCCACAGTGAGAGCATCGGAGAATGGTTTAACTCGGGCTCGGACACACAAATTGGCTCTGCCGCGAATTCTGTGATGGTTAACGGTCAGTGATGTTCCTGGCCGGGAAGGCTGTGTTGTTTCGCGGTGGTTCCCGGGGGCTGTGCCCGATGGCGGGTTATGTCACGATCCGGGGTGTGCGCGGCGTGGTGGCGTGAGGTGGCAACGAGGCTCCGCTACGACGCGGTGGTCTGCCAAGATCACTACACCGGGGAGCCTCGTTGCCGGGTCAGTCTGCCATGCTGCCTGCCGGGCAGGCCAGCGCCATCGTCCGCGTCTCGGAAGCCTGTGAGCAGGGCGAGGCCCTGCTGGCCGTGCTGTTCCCGCATTTGTCCGGGTTGCGTGTGCACCGGGCGGAAGACACCGGGGCGGCGGTGGTGATCTGGGCGTCGCGCCGGGCGGGGCTGGCGTGCTGCCCGCGGTGCGGGCAGGGGTCCTCGCGGGTGCACGGCGGGTATTCGCGGGTGGTCGCTGACGGAGCGGCCGGTGGCCGGCCAGTGCTGATCGTGCTGCGGGTGCGCAGGTTCCGCTGCCTGAATTCCTCGTGCCCGGCGGCCACGTTCGCCGAGCAGGCCGACGGGCTGACCAGCCGGTACTGCCGGCGCAGTATGCCGCTGACGGCGATGCTGGCCGGGTTCGGGCTGGAGCTGGCCGGGCGGCCCGGCACCCGCCTGGCCGGGCTCTTGGGGATCACCGTGCATCCCTCCACCATCTTGCGCCTGGTCGCGGCTCTTCCCGAGGCAGAGGTCACCGCGGCCCCGGAAGTGCTTGGGGTCGATGACTTCGCGCTGCGCAAGGGGCACGTGTACGGCACCGTGCTGGTGGACATGGAGACGGGGGATGTTGCGGACCTGCTGCCGGACCGGGAGGCGGCGACCTTGGAGGCGTGGCTTAAAGCGCACCCGGGGGCGGCGATCATCTGCCGGGACCGGGCCGGCGGCTACGCCGAGGGCGCCCGGGACGGCGCCCCGGACGCGATTCAGGTAGCCGATCGCTGGCATCTGTGGCACAACCTGGCCGAGTACGCCGAGAAGACCGTTGCCCGGCACCGCGCCTGCCTGACAGGGCCAGCCTGCGATGCCACCGCCGGCCCCGGCGCCGCCGAGTCAGAACCGGCCGGGCAGGAGCAGGACACAGCGGAGGAGCAGGGAGCATCCGGGCCGGGGCTGCCGGACGGTTTCCTGGATACCTGCGGCCGGGAACGCCGCCTGGTAACCCGGACCCGGGAACGCTACACCGCGGTTCACCAGCTCCTCAGCGAAGGGCAGTCGCTGAGCGCCATCTGCCGCGCCCTCGGCCTGGACCGCAAGACCGTGCAGCGCTTCGCCCGCGCCGCCACCATCGATGAGCTCCTGGCCAAAGCCACCAGCCGGGAATCGAAGCTCGACCCGTTCAAGCCGTACATCTGCCAGCGGTGGAACGAAGGCGTTACCGACGCCGCCGCCCTGCACGCTGAGCTGCAAGAACGCGGCTGGGCCGGCAGCGTCAAGACCGTCCGCCGCTACGTAGCCCCGTTCCGGCAGGCAGCCGCCGCGCCCGACCCTGCCCCCGCGGTACCGAAAACCCGGCAGATCACCCGCTGGCTGCTTACCCGCCCCGACCACCTCCGGCCAGAAGAAAAGGCCCAGCTCGAAGCCATCAAAGACCGCTGTCCCCACATCGGCACCCTCGCCGGGCACATCACCAGCTTCGCCGAGATGATGACCGGCCGAACCGGCGACCGCGACCTGGAAGGCTGGCTCACCGCCGTGGAAGCCGACGACCACGCCGGCCTGCGCTCCCTCGCCACCGGCATCCGCAACGATCAGCAGGCCGTCACCAACGGCCTCACCCTGCCCTACAGCTCCGGCAAAGTCGAAGGCACCGTGAACAAGATCAAGACAATCAAACGCCAGATGTACGGACGCGCCAGCTTCGCCCTGCTCCGCAAGCGCGTCATCTTGCACCCTGCGTAACCACCGTCACAAGCGCCCCGACCACCTCCGGCCAGAAGAAAAGGCCCAGCTCGAAGCCATCAAACACCGCGTCCCCACATCGGCACCCTCGCCGGGCACATCACCAGCTTCGCCGAGATGATGACCGGCCGAACCGGCGACCGCGACCTGGAAGGCTGGCTCACCGCCGTGGAAGCCGACGACCACGCCGGCCTGCGCTCCCTCGCCACCGGCATCCGCAACGATCAGCAGGCCGTCACCAACGGCCTCACCCTGCCCTACAGCTCCGGCAAAGTCGAAGGCACCGTGAACAAGATCAAGACAATCAAACGCCAGATGTACGGACGCGCCAGCTTCGCCCTGCTCCGCAAGCGCGTCACCGCCACCCTGCGTAACCACCGTCACAAGATTCGCGGCAGAGCCCGTTATTCCCCAGCCCGGTGCTCACGTAATTCCCCAGGTCCTGGCCTGTGTCTAGTGTCGTCGCGTGTCCCCCTTCCTGGCGAGCGTGACACGCCCTGGCCGTTTGTTGGGCCGGTAGCCGGGGCCGTTCATGAAGACCTGGTGGCTGGTGTTGATCAGGCGGTCGAGCAGAGACTCGGCGACGACCGGGTTGGGGAACAACGGGTACCAGTCCGCCGGTGACCTGTTCGAGGTCAGATCAGCGGGCGGCCTGCCGCTCGGTGATCAGCTCGTACAGGTCGTCGGCCTGGGCGGCGGTCAGCTCCCGCATGGCGAAATCATCCAGGATCAAGACGGCCGGGCGGGTCAGCTCGCGGAGCCGCTTGTCCCAGCTGCGGTCGGCGTGCCCGCCAGCCAGGTGGGCCAGCGCCCGGCTGGTCTTGAGGAACCGGGCGTCGGCGCCCTGGCGGACGGCCAGGTGGCCCAGGGCCTGGGCGACATGGCTTTTCCCCACCCCGACCGGCCCGTACAAGATCACTGACTCCCCGTTGTGCAGCCACCGCAGGGCGGCCAGGTCGCGGATGGCGGCGGCGGGCAGCTTCGGTGAGGCGCCGAAGTCGAAGCCCTCGATGGTGGCCTGCTGCTCGAACCGTGCGGCGCGCAGCCGCCGCGACAGCGACAGGGTTTCCCGGCGGGTGATCTCGTCCTGGCACAGGACCTGCAGGAAGTCCAGGTGGCCGAGCTCCCCGGCGCGGGCCTGGGCGAGCCGGGCGTCGAGGGTGTCGAGCATGCCGGACAGCTTGAGGGCCCGCAGCGCGGCGGCGAGCGCGCCCCGGTCGGTGGCCGTGACCGTGGTGCCGGTGGTCATGGCGACTCCTCGATCGCGGTGAAGATGCGCACGGCGTGCCCGGCTGCCTGCCCGCTGGCGAAGATCCAGCCGCGGGTCCGGCCGGGCCTGGTCTCGCGGGACGGCGGCCCGCCGCCTGCGGCGGCGGCCAGGACGGCGACCGCCCCGGCCCGGGAAGCCGGGTCCGCGAGGTGGGCGGGGACCTGGATGGTGATCAGGTCGTCGATGATGAGCGACAGTCCCGCGATGCCGGCCTGCTCGATCAGGACCGCGGCAGCGCGCAGCATATGCGCCTGGGCGGTCGCCGCCCGGGCCGGGACGCCGCCGGCGGCGGGCGCGGTGCCGGCCGTGGTGGCAGGGGTCATGACGTCGCCTCCCCGCTGCGCGCCCGGCCGCCAGGTCCGGTGCCGTGCGCGGCGCCGGACCGGAGCACATCGCTGGCGGGCGCGCTCGCCGGGCGCATGGGCACCACGTTGGCGAACGACGCCGGGCCGTGCAGGAACGCCGCCGCCCCGGCGTCCCCGGCCGCCGGCGCGGCTTCGTCACGCTCGGTCCCGGCGGCCAGGATGCCCTTGATGGTCCGGTAGGACGGGTCGCCGGCCGCGATCGCCCTGGCGCAGGCCGCCTCGAGCCGGGACGGGTTGTGCTTGTCGGCCAGCCCGATCACGCCCTGGGCCGAGCGCAGCCGGTACAGGGCGTTGCCGGCCAGCAGGCCGGCGATGACCTGCTGGCAGGCGGGCCCGACCCCGGCGGCCTGCTTGCGGCACCACACCGGGGTGCGCATGTGGAACGCGATCTTCTCCGGCGTTATGTGGAATCTGGAATCGTGTCAAGCGGCCAGGGATCTTTCTCTGATTTCTTCGACGGAAGTTCTTCGGTGACCGTGCGGTCAGGCACGCGGGCCGGGAAGGATCTGCAGTAGCGGCGGTCCGGCGGCACCACAGGCTAGCTGTCCGGGTGCGGGTCCTGCGGGCGTGGGCGTGTCGGCCAGCCGTTCGAGCAGCTTGTCGAGGGCGTCCTGCCCGTCATCGACGGCGGCACGCTCGTCGTCGGTGAGCGGGATCGCGACGAGCATCCGCTGCAGGTTGGCTTTTGCTTCCAGGATCTGCGATCTGGATGAGCTTTTCGGGATGTAGAAGTCGCACTTGGCGCAGGCCATGCGGTGCTGGCATTGCTCGAAGAAGGTGTAGGAGCAGAGGCCATGGCCGAGGTCGTAGTATTGCCACGCCTTGCCGGCGTTCGCCTGGCCTGCGGTGACGGCGTCACGGTCGATGAGGACCTCGATCGTGCGGACGTTGCGCTCGAAGTAGCCGGCGTCCTGGTAGGCCCGGGTCAGCGTGTTCGGGGTGATCTTCGCGTAATGCTGGGTGGTCTCGGGGGACGCGTGCCCGAGCCAGGCCTGCAGCTCGAACAGCGTCATCGGCTCCTTGGCGTTGTAGAGCTGCGACGCGATCGTGGACCGGGCCCGGTGGCTGGTGATGCGTCCGCGGACGTCGGCGGCGGGCACGCCTGCCTTCCGGCAGAGCATCGGGATGACCGCCTCGTTGATGTAGTGCTTTCCGACGTGGCGGGCGCGGTAGGCGAACAGGAAGTCGGCCTGCTCGGCGGTCTTGCGGTCCAGCATCTTCGGCTGGGCGGGGCGGATCTTCTGCCAGGCCTCGATCGCCTCGCCCATGAGCGGGTCGACGGGCTTGGTGAACGAGCTGCCGGTCTTGTGCGTGGGGACGTCGAGGAGGCAGACCGCGTCGCGGGCGAGCACGCGGGGATCGTCGCCGCGGATGCCGGAGCCGTCGTGCTGCCAGCGGATGCAGCCGACCCGCAGGCGGGCGATCTCGTCGCTGCGCTGGCCGCTGAACAGCCAGGTCAGCGTGACCGCCCGGATCAGCTCGAGCGGGTAGGACTGCCCGCCGGAGGCTGGCAGGTCTTGGGGTTTCAGGTTCAGCCCGGCCCACAGCAGCTTGGCCCAGATGTCGTCGGCGATCACGCGCGGGTCCGGGCCGGTCAGCGCCTTGACCGACCGCGGGGTGGCCAGGGCGGTGCCCGGATCGAACCGGCGGCCGATCCATTCCCATTCCTGCAGGTCGCGGAAGAAGCTGCGGGTCATCCGCAGGTAGCTGGCCTTGGTCTTGGGCTTCAGCGGCTCCCCGGCCGCGCTGCCCGTGGTCACGGTCCGCTGCACGTAGTCCCCGACGCTCATGCGGTTGACCGCCGCGACCCAGGACGCGCAGGTCTGACGGGTCCAGTCCGCCGGGCCGCTTATCCCCGGCTGCTCGGCGGCCATCCACCGGCCTGCCTTGGCCAGCACCGTGCGGATCGTCGCCCGGACCTTCGGCGTCAGCGTCGAGGTGGCGTGCCAGCGCTCTATCATCTCAGCCCATGCTGCAGGGACGCCGCCGAGCGGGGCGGGACCCGGCATGAACGCGGGCGCCGGCGGCGGCGTGACGTAGCCAAGCTCGGCCAGCGCCCGGTGGATGCCGTGCACGGTCCCGTCGAGCCGCGTCCCGGCGAGGCCGCGGGCACGGACTTCCAGCAGGAACTCGCCGGTCAGGTCGTGCAGGAACGGGCTGCGGTTGACCAGCAGCAGCTGGCAGACCGCCGATGCCCACTCGCCGTCGGTGCCGTGATAGCCCCACGATGCCAGCACCTTGCTCACCTGGCCGGCCGCATCATCGGCAATGTCCCGGCCGAACAGCCGCCAGGCCAGGGCAGGCCGGTGGAACCGGCCGATCCGGTGCAGGGAAGTGAATCCGCCCAGCAGGCAGGCGAAGGCCAGGACGTAAGGGCGGACCCCGTTGTCCAGCGAGACGGGCCACGGCCGGACGAACTCCGTGCTGCTGGTGCCGATCAGCCCGGCCCAGTCGGCATCGGTCCACTGCCAGAATCCGGTGCCGAGCTCGCCGCTGCGGGCCAGCACCAGGCCGACGGCGTCGAGGGCGGCCCGCTCATGCTGGCGGAGGGTGGACGGCTGCCACCGCAGCGCCGACCGCGCGTCGTCCAGCGGCCGCACCAGCCTCCGCACCGGTCGCCAGAGCTGCGGATCGTCGCGGTGACCATGGCGGCGCAGCAGGTCCATGCCCAGTTCCCGCAGGACGGCCCGCTCGGCAGCGGCCATCTCGCGGCGGTCGTAATGGCCGGCGTCGCCTGGCCAGCGCCAGGAGCCGGCATCGTCGTCGGCCGCCGCGGGGGCGAGCGCGGTCACCCGTCCGCCCGGCCTGCTGCTTCCATGCGGGTCAGTGCCTCGACCCGCCAGGCGTGGATGTGGTCCATCGACCGGGTGAGCTTGTCCGCGAGGTCCCGGCCGGACAGGTGGATGTAGCGGAGCGTCGACTCGCTCGACCGGTGCCCGGCGAACGCCGAGATAGCGTGCAGCTCCCAGCCCATCCGGGCAAGGTCAGTCAGGCACAGGTGCCTGGTGGTATGCGTGGAGAACCGCGGCACCCCGGCATCGACGGCGATCCGCCGCACGACCTTCGACCAGGTCCACAATGTCACCGGCTGCCCGTAGTTGCGCCGCGACTCCGACAGGAACAGCGGCCCCCTTGCCCGGCTGATCCCGGCGCGATGGGCAAGATAGGCCGACAGCAGCACGCCGGTCGCCGCCGAGTACGGGACCACCCGTTCCATCCGGTTCTTGGTGTTCTCCGCCTTGATCCGCAGCGTGCGCCGACCGGGATCGATGTCCTCGGTGCCCAGCAGGCACAGCTCTTCCCGCCGCAGTGCGGCGTCATAGGCCAGGGCGAGCATCACCCGGTTGCGGACCGGCTCGTCTGCCGCAGTCTGCAGAATGGCAAGCCATTGCTGCTCGTCGGGGATCCACGGCAGCTTGACCAGCCGCGGGACCAGTCCCCGCTCATGGCCGCCGAACCGGCGGCCCGGCGTGTACTTCCCCCGCCCGACCGGGTTGGACTCCCGCAGTCCTTCCTCGATCAGGTGGTCATAGAACAGCCGGACCGGGACCAGCCGCTGCTGGATCGTGGCGTTCGACAGGCCGGCGCCGGAGTCGATCGACACCACGTTGGGGCCGCGGCGGCTCGGCCTGCTGGTCAGCTCGCGGACGAACACCGCGACGTGCGCCCGGTTCGCCGTGGCCGGCTCGACGCCCTCCCGCTCGCAGACCTCCAGGTACTCCGCCAGCCCGCGGGCATACGCGTCGATCGTCCGGGGCGCGCGGCCAAGATCCGTCCAGATCCGCAGCCACCCGGCCGCCAGCTCATGACGGCCCAGAACGGGCCACTTCTCCCCGAACTCGACGATGCTCACCGGCTCTCCTCAGTTACCCGGCCAGACCGTAGCGGGCGGTCCCGCCACCCGGTCCTGAATTCCACGTAACTAATAAGAAGATCGCGTTCCACATGCGCACCCCGGTGTGGTGCCGCAAGCAGGCCGCCGGGGTCGGGCCCGCCTGCCAGCAGGTCATCGCCGGCCTGCTGGCCGGCAACGCCCTGTACCGGCTGCGCTCGGCCCAGGGCGTGATCGGGCTGGCCGACAAGCACAACCCGTCCCGGCTCGAGGCGGCCTGCGCCAGGGCGATCGCGGCCGGCGACCCGTCCTACCGGACCATCAAGGGCATCCTGGCCGCCGGGACCGAGCGTGACGAAGCCGCGCCGGCGGCCGGGGACGCCGGGGCGGCGGCGTTCCTGCACGGCCCGGCGTCGTTCGCCAACGTGGTGCCCATGCGCCCGGCGAGCGCGCCCGCCAGCGATGTGCTCCGGTCCGGCGCCGCGCACGGCACCGGACCTGGCGGCCGGGCGCGCAGCGGGGAGGCGACGTCATGACCCCTGCCACCACGGCCGGCACCGCGCCCGCCGCCGGCGGCGTCCCGGCCCGGGCGGCGACCGCCCAGGCGCATATGCTGCGCGCTGCCGCGGTCCTGATCGAGCAGGCCGGCATCGCGGGACTGTCGCTCATCATCGACGACCTGATCACCATCCAGGTCCCCGCCCACCTCGCGGACCCGGCTTCCCGGGCCGGGGCGGTCGCCGTCCTGGCCGCCGCCGCAGGCGGCGGGCCGCCGTCCCGCGAGACCAGGCCCGGCCGGACCCGCGGCTGGATCTTCGCCAGCGGGCAGGCAGCCGGGCACGCCGTGCGCATCTTCACCGCGATCGAGGAGTCGCCATGACCACCGGCACCACGGTCACGGCCACCGACCGGGGCGCGCTCGCCGCCGCGCTGCGGGCCCTCAAGCTGTCCGGCATGCTCGACACCCTCGACGCCCGGCTCGCCCAGGCCCGCGCCGGGGAGCTCGGCCACCTGGACTTCCTGCAGGTCCTGTGCCAGGACGAGATCACCCGCCGGGAAACCCTGTCGCTGTCGCGGCGGCTGCGCGCCGCACGGTTCGAGCAGCAGGCCACCATCGAGGGCTTCGACTTCGGCGCCTCACCGAAGCTGCCCGCCGCCGCCATCCGCGACCTGGCCGCCCTGCGGTGGCTGCACAACGGGGAGTCAGTGATCTTGTACGGGCCGGTCGGGGTGGGGAAAAGCCATGTCGCCCAGGCCCTGGGCCACCTGGCCGTCCGCCAGGGCGCCGACGCCCGGTTCCTCAAGACCAGCCGGGCGCTGGCCCACCTGGCTGGCGGGCACGCCGACCGCAGCTGGGACAAGCGGCTCCGCGAGCTCACCCGCCCGGCCGTCTTGATCCTGGATGATTTCGCCATGCGGGAGCTGACCGCCGCCCAGGCCGACGACCTGTACGAGCTGATCACCGAGCGGGCCGGCCGCCCGCTGATCTTGACCTCGAACAGGTCACCGGCGGACTGGTACCCGTTGTTCCCCAACCCGGTCGTCGCCGAGTCTCTGCTCGACCGCCTGATCAACACCAGCCACCAGGTCTTCATGAACGGCCCCAGCTACCGGCCCAACAAACGGCCAGGGCGTGTCACGCTCGCCAGGAAGGGGGACACCACGTAACACTAGACACAGGCCAGGACCTGGGGAATTACGTGAGCGCAGGCCTGGGGAATAACGGGCTCTGCCGCGAATTCTGTGATGGTTAACGGTCAGTGATGTTCCTGGCCGGGAAGGCTGTGTTGTTTCGCGGTGGTTCCCGGGGGCTGTGCCCGATGGCGGGTTATGTCACGATCCGGGGTGTGCGCGGCGTGGTGGCGTGAGGTGGCAACGAGGCTCCGCTACGACGCGGTGGTCTGCCAAGATCACTACACCGGGGAGCCTCGTTGCCGGGTCAGTCTGCCATGCTGCCTGCCGGGCAGGCCAGCGCCATCGTCCGCGTCTGGGAAGCCTGTGAGCAGGGCGAGGCCCTGCTGGCCGTGCTGTTCCCGCATTTGTCCGGGTTGCGTGTGCACCGGGCGGAAGACACCGGGGCGGCGGTGGTGATCTGGGCGTCGCGCCGGGCGGGGCTGGCGTGCTGCCCGCGGTGCGGGCAGGGGTCCTCGCGGGTGCACGGCGGGTATTCGCGGGTGGTCGCTGACGGAGCGGCCGGCGGCCTGCCAGTGCTGATCGTGCTGCGGGTGCGCAGGTTCCGCTGCCTGAATTCCTCGTGCCCGGCGGCCACGTTCGCCGAGCAGGCCGACGGGCTGACCAGCCGGTACTGCCGGCGCAGTATGCCGCTGACGGCGATGCTGGCCGGGTTCGGGCTGGAGCTGGCCGGGCGGCCCGGCACCCGCCTGGCCGGGCTCTTGGGGATCACCGTGCATCCCTCCACCATCTTGCGCCTGGTCGCGGCTCTTCCCGAGGCAGAGGTCACCGCGGCCCCGGAAGTGCTTGGGGTCGATGACTTCGCGCTGCGCAAGGGGCACGTGTACGGCACCGTGCTGGTGGACATGGAGACGGGGGATGTTGCGGACCTGCTGCCGGACCGGGAGGCGGCGACCTTGGAGGCGTGGCTTAAAGCGCACCCGGGGGCGGCGATCATCTGCCGGGACCGGGCCGGCGGCTACGCCGAGGGCGCCCGGGACGGCGCCCCGGACGCGATTCAGGTAGCCGATCGCTGGCATCTGTGGCACAACCTGGCCGAGTACGCCGAGAAGACCGTTGCCCGGCACCGCGCCTGCCTGACAGGGCCAGCCGGCGATGCCACCGCCGGCCCCGGCGCCGCCGAGTCAGAACCGGCCGGGCAGGAGCAGGACACAGCGGAGGAGCAGGGAGCATCCGGGCCGGGGCTGCCGGACGGTTTCCTGGATACCTGCGGCCGGGAACGCCGCCTGGTAACCCGGACCCGGGAACGCTACACCGCGGTTCACCAGCTCCTCAGCGAAGGGCAGTCGCTGAGCGCCATCTGCCGCGCCCTCGGCCTGGACCGCAAGACCGTGCAGCGCTTCGCCCGCGCCGCCACCATCGATGAGCTCCTGGCCAAAGCCACCAGCCGGGAATCGAAGCTCGACCCGTTCAAGCCGTACATCTGCCAGCGGTGGAACGAAGGCGTTACCGACGCCGCCGCCCTGCACGCTGAGCTGCAAGAACGCGGCTGGGCCGGCAGCGTCAAGACCGTCCGCCGCTACGTAGCCCCGTTCCGGCAGGCAGCCGCCGCGCCCGACCCTGCCCCCGCGGTACCGAAAACCCGGCAGATCACCCGCTGGCTGCTTACCCGCCCCGACCACCTCCGGCCAGAAGAAAAGGCCCAGCTCGAAGCCATCAAAGACCGCTGTCCCCACATCGGCACCCTCGCCGGGCACATCACCAGCTTCGCCGAGATGATGACCGGCCGAACCGGCGACCGCGACCTGGAAGGCTGGCTCACCGCCGTGGAAGCCGACGACCACGCCGGCCTGCGCTCCCTCGCCACCGGCATCCGCAACGATCAGCAGGCCGTCACCAACGGCCTCACCCTGCCCTACAGCTCCGGCAAAGTCGAAGGCACCGTGAACAAGATCAAGACAATCAAACGCCAGATGTACGGACGCGCCAGCTTCGCCCTGCTCCGCAAGCGCGTCATCTTGCACCCTGCGTAACCACCGTCACAAGATTCGCGGCAGAGCCGAATAACGTGAGCGCCCACAGCCGCCAGGGCCGTCACCGCGGCGCAGGCCCAGCGGATCACCCTGCCCGGCCAGGATATCGCCGCGGGGATCATCTCTGAGCTCGCCCGAAACCTCCTGGCCCTCGATCAGCGCGTCACGGAGCTCGACGCGCAGATCGCGGCGATGTTCGCTGAACATCCCCAGGCGGAAATCATCTTGTCCCTGCCCGGATTCGGGCCGATCCTGGGCGCGGCATTGCTGGTGACCGCGGGAGACCTGGCGGCATTCCCCAGCGCCGGCCATCTCGCCGCAGCAGCGGGCCTGGTCCCGGTCCCGAACGACTCCGGCCGCCGGGCTGGGAACCTGCACAAGCCCCGCTATAGCCGCCCGCTGCGGCGCGTGTTCTACCTCTCCGCCCAGACCAGCATGATGCGGGACGGCCCCAGCAGGAACTACTACCTGAAGAAGCGCCAGCACACCCGAACCCACAACCAGGCCGTCATCGCCCTTGCCCGCCGCCGCGTAGATGTCTTGTGGGCACTCCTGCGCGACAACCGGAACTACACAGCAACCCCGCCAGAACTCGCGCCCGCCGCTTGACAACACCATTGAGATTCCCAGTGCCCGGGCACGGCCCGGTCTGCGGCCTCAGCGGGCCTCTCGCGGGTGTCACGAACTTCTTGCCGCGGCCGCGGGTGCGCGCCCTGGGGACGCGAAGGGCCCGGCCGGTGCGCAGGCACGCCGTCAGCTCGCGCCGCAGGGCCCCGCGGCCCTGGACATACAGGGCCTGGTAGATCGCCTCATGCGAGACCCGCATGGACTCATCATCGGGGAAGTCGATCCGGAGCCGGTTCGCGATCTGCTCCGGGCTCCACGATGCCGCCCAGCGCCGGTCGGCCCGGCGCCTGTGGCGCCGTCCGATCCACCGCACAGCCGGGCCCGGCGCAGCCCCCGCCATCTGGCCTGGTGATCGTGCCGGCGAGCCGGTCTTGCACATAGGTTCGCAGGGCTTCGCCCGCGGCGAGTTTCGCCGCTTTCGGCCGCCTGGCCCGCCGGTCAGCATGCCACTGGGCCGTCGTGGCCCGGTACTCCAGGGAGCCGCCCCGGGTCGCCGCGTTCCGGTGCAGCTCCCGGGAGATCGTTGACGGTGACCGGGCGGTACGCCTTGCGATCTCGCGAACGCCGCAACCCCGGGCGCGCAGGATCGCGATCTCCTCCCGCTCGGCGAACGACAGGAAGCGCCCCGACAGCGGGGCCTGAGTGATCGGGGGCATCCCGCCAGCCTCACGGAACCACCGGGTCCCGACCGGCTGCGACACGCCGGCCTCCACCGCCGAGGCCTCACTCGGCAACCCGCGCCCGATCGCAGCCCAGAACCGCTGCCTATGCTCCCGCCTGGCCACCCGGCGGGCGGCCCGGCGACCGCATCGGCGGCCTTCCCGCCGCCGCTGCCCACCCTCTTGGCCGTCCCA
>CAWDRD010000086.1:0-25596 GCA_963804455.1 uncultured Actinomycetes bacterium | reverse complement strand
CGATTTGATCCAGGGACGGGAGGTCCCGAGCCCGCGACGATTTTGCGAGATCAGAGCTTGCGTTAGCTGTGAAAGCCTCGCTGCGACCCTCAACTCGTTCTCCACTCGGCCCACCTCGCAGATTTCCCTGCATTCGGAGGCGAACTTCCCCTTCCTGGGCGAGACGGTCCATGTAGACGACGTCGTGCATGTAATCTCAAACCCCAAGATGATCACGAGGAAGTCGGACATCAAGCGGCGGCTGAAGGCGGGTCCTGGCGACATCCAAATCCGCTTCGCGGAGACACCCGAATCCGCACACCGTCAGGCTGGGCAGCCCGCCCGAGGAGCACTTGACCCGATCCGCATGATGGGAAGGGAAAGAGGGTCATCACTGTATAGCGCTCTCTTAACCCCTAAACCCCCTGCATCAAGCGTTTACGTGCGTGTCCCCGAGGCTCCTTCCCCTCACCAACGGTCGATACCAGTGACATCTCTTTCCCTTCTGTCTCACTATGGCGTGCCGATTCAGGGGGCTATGTCGTCCAGCATCTCAGGCTCAGAGTCAGCATTTTCTACACTGGGGGGCCGGGGGGGGGGGGGGGGGGGACAGGGATGCCACGGCGTGGTACGGGGGGGGGAAGTTTCAAGCGTACCACGTTAATTCATCCTTGAGGCCATCAATGTATTCCAAGGAACACCTAATACTGGTCCACTCGGCTTCTATTCGGCCTGAAGATCTTCTGACGTTCGGTCAGGTCGATCCGTTTCCGGCTCAATGGGGACGACTTAACCCACAGAGGCCGATCTACAGATACTAGAATTGCGTATCCTTACTGAACCACTGATGGGTACTGTAATTCCTGGCACCAAGGGACTGAGAAACGCACGTTTTCTATCCCCGGATCGGACAAGGGGAAGAGCGGTTCTTTCCGAGTCTTTTATTTTTACGCGCGGGCATACGGGACTGTTTTCCTCTGGGCCATTATTGCGAAAGGAGTTTCCGATGATCTGAGCATGGCTGACCGAAACGCGATCGCGACGGAAATCGACACGAACGAAACTCAGTTTGAAGAGGGAAGTCAAGCTATGAACGAGGACAAAGGGCTGTCGCCTCTTGCGGCTGATATGGTCGCAGGGCTGTCCGCGTTCTGTGATGCGGCTGAGGCAGGCAAGGCCGTTGGGAAACAATTCACAATTCGGACGGTAACTCTCGATTCTTAAGCTCGCCCCTACGGACCGGCTGACGTCAAACACGTCCGGAAATCGAACACCAGCCAATCGCTTTTGGCAAAGTTTCTCGGGGTGAGCGTGAAGACAGTCAGATCTTGGGAACAAGGCTCTCGCCCTGTTCCGACGATTGCTTGTCGTTACATGGATGACATCATAGCAAACCCGGAGGTCTGGAAAAAAAGGATTCAAAGCGGACGTCCCAAGGGGATGACGAGCCTGTGCATAATCTTCCCAGCTAGCGTCGATTTCTGCAACGCCATGTGACGACAACTGCCGGGCGCCTCACCATCGGGGCCCCGGCCACTTTTATTTCGCTGGCCTGAATCCCCGATCGACGATGACCCATCGGCCGGGAATCTCTTCCTTGCTGATTCGGAGCGTCCACACGGCCAGCCCGTTCTCATCCCAAGTCACGCAGTTCGCTTCCCCGATCGGCATGAACTTGTCGAGCGATTCAAGGACGCCAATCGAGCCGGGTACCTGCCCGTAACGGATCGGACCGGCGGTGCTGATGTGGGCGAAGTAGGTTGACATTGAGGGCAAGCCTCCCTGTTCCTGCTACCCGGCCCGAAGCGGAGTCTTGGGGTCAATCTTGTTTGGGTCCTACCGACTCTTCCGCCTTGAGGTCGCGAAGGAGTCGGTCGAAGGCCGCCTCGAAGGAATCGTGGCCCTTCCAATTCGAGAAATCCGGGATGAAATACTCGCGGATCTCAACCCCCAGTCTTTTCCGCTGTCCGCGTCGAAGCACTCCCAATCCCTGACGGTCGAGAAGTCCACGAGGCTGATCGGGAAGAGCTTCCGCCGTTTCTCCTTTATCTCAACCTTCCTCGCGGCTGCGGATCTCGGTTCTGACCCATTCGCTGGCCATGCTTTCTGGCGAGAGGATCAGTAGCAGCTCGGCCGGCCGGGGCGGCTAGGTTACCGCGGGGGCCAGCAGCTGCCGCACGTAGTCGGCGCTGCGCTGGACGTCAGCGGCCGGGCCGTCGCCGCGCGGTTCCCCGGTGAGGATGGTGTCCTGCTCGAGCACGTACCAGCCCTGGTAGCCGTGCGACCGCAGCTGGCGGAGGATGGCGGCGACGTTGACATCCCCGGTGCCCAGCGGCCGATGTCGGTCACGACCAGCGACTCAACGGCGGGCAGCGCGGCCAGGGTATCGGCGGACCACCTCCCTCGCCGCATCAGATCAGGCGGGACGCACTCGAGCCTGCACAACATCATGGCGGGGCGTCAACACCGTGGAAGCCATCAAAAAACCATCATGCTTCACCTCGCGGTTCCGGATACCGATACCGGTTTAACCAAGCAGCCCACTCAGGCGACCCGGTCGGCAGTGGGCACGCCATCCCGGTAAAGTCAGCTAGCGGTGACCCTCATCCAGCCGTCAGGACAAGCAGCATGGCGCATCCGTACCCCATCCGGGAGATAGCCCGCCAGGCCGGGGTGAGCGAGGCCACGGTGGACCGCGTCCTGAACCACCGCGGCGGGGTCCGTCCCAGCACCGTCAATGACATCCGGCAGGCCATTGCCGACCTCGACCGGCAGCGTACCCAGCTGCGGCTGAACGGCCGCGTGTTCATGGTCGACATCATCATGCAGGCGCCGGACCGGTTCTCCTCGGCCGTCCGGATCGCGCTCGAGCGGGAGTTGCCGTCGCTGCGGCCGGCCGTGGTGCGGTCGCGGTTCCATTTCCGCGAGCAGGGCCCGGCGGGTGAGCTCGCCAGCGCGCTGGACCGGATTGCCCGGCGGGGATCGCGCGGGGTGATCCTCAAGGCACCTGAGGCGCCCGAGATCAACGCGGCGGTACTACGCCTGCATGACGCCGGGATCCCGGTTGTCACGCTCGTGACCGACCTGCCACTGAGCAGGCGGGCCGCTTACGTCGGGATGGATAACCGCTCCGCCGGGGCCACCGCGGCCTACCTCATCGATCAGTGGCTGGGTGACCGGGACAGCCGGGTCCTGGTCGCGTTGAGCCGCAGTGTGTTCCGCGGCGAGGAGGAGCGCGAAATAGGCTTCCGGGCGGCGATCCGGGAGCGGTGCCCGCACCGTCAGCTAGCCGAGATCACGGACAGTGATGGCCTGGACGCATCCACCCGGCAGCTGGTCCTCGACACCCTGGACCGGCACCCCGACATCGGCGCCGTCTACTCCATCGGCGGGGGTAACCGGGCGATTCTCGACGTCTTCGGTGCGCGCCAGCGCCAGTGTCACGTGTTCATCGCCCACGACCTCGACCGGGATAACCGGCAACTGCTCGCGGCGGGCCGCGTGTCCGCGGTGCTGCACCATGACCTGCGCCAGGACATGCACCGCGCCTGCCAGATCATCATGCAGGCGCACGGGGCGCTGGATGGCCCTATCGTCACGGCACCCGCACCGGTCCAGATCATCACTCCGGTCAACGTCCCGCCGCAGGACGCGGACTAGCCGTCCTTGCTGGCGCCGGGCAGTCCCGGGTGGGGCCGCTAGCTTTGCGTGATGGCCGCAGCCAGGGCCTGCAGTTCCATCAGCTCCGCGGCGGTGAGCGGCTGAGGCTTGCGGGCGTCGCCGTGCTGCGCCTCCCGGGCTCTGCGCCGGAGCGAAGCGCGCGCCGACAGATCCCGGCCCGCGAGTTCCCCATACCGGGCCACCTGCTGCGAGAGCCGGTGCCCGGCCGTCTCCCACCGGGCCTGGGTCCAGGCCCTGGACCGGGCGGCGCCGCCGGTCTCACCGCTGATGAGGCCGGCGCTGTGCGCGCGGGCCATGCTGCTGTTCACCACGTTGTTGTCCGTCATACCGCATCCCCCCGGGCCCGCCCGCCCAGGAAAGACCGGGCTCACGCGGGCACGGTAGTAGCCGCTGTCTGCTGGATGGTGCTCGTGGATGGTGCTCGCGCTGCAGCAACCGATGCTCGCGGCAGGTCCCCCTACAGCACAGGGCAGGCTTCGCCTGGCATCCGTGTGGACGAATCCCGCGGAATACTCAGAAGGCCTCGCCTGCCCATCTACCGTACACCAGCCACACCCAGCCGTCCCGGATACGGCGACCGCGTGTCAGGGCGGTAGGCGCGGCGGAACTGGCGATCACATGTGCATCGTCGAGCCGCCGAGGCCGATGTTGTGATGGACGTTGACTCACCACTGCCAGACGTCCTCATGCACCGGGCCGGCCACCCAGCCGAGGAGATGGCTCTGGTCATATGGCCAATGTATTCGCGGCAGATCCGCACCGTCGAGGCTAGGTTCTGAGGATGGCAGCGGATGAGGCGGGGCCGGCCGTGGCCGGGACGGCTCCGGCTGGAGCGGCAGCGGTTGGGACGGCACCAGCGGGGACGGCACCGGAGCGGGGACGGCAGGTGGTCGCCGCCGGTGTCATTGGCGGCGCGGCCGGGGCGGCCCTCGCGGCCCACCGGGGCGCAAGGGCCGCGGCTGTGGGTGCGATCGCGGGCGCGGCCGTGCTGGCGGCGTCCGAAGCGGTGGCCCGGGCCCAGCAGCGACCTGGTGAGATTCCGCCGCTGTGGCAGCGGATCGCCACCAGCGCCGCGCTCGTTGCCCCGCTTGGCTGGGCAGCCGGCCGCCTGACCGGCGCGGGACCCGTCGTGGTGGGGGCCGCCACGGGGGCGGTCGGCGGCCTGCTCGGGATCCGCCCGCAGAAGGTGCTGCTCGGGCCCTTGTTCGGAGCGGCGGTGGGCCGGGGCCTGGCGATGCGGGGACGCCACCAGGTGCCAGCGTCGGTAACCGCCGCCACCACAATGGCGGCCTACCGGGTGACGTCGGCGGTGGTCTTCCGGGACGCACAGGTGAGCCTGCTGGCGGAACGGGTCCGGGCCGAGGATCTGCCGTTCGTTGTGCCGCGGGAATCACGGTCCCGGTACGTCGGCACCGGCTACGTCCGCGAGCTGGCGGAGGCGCTGGGCGGCCAGTACACCGCCAGCGCCGCCGACGTCGGCATCGTCGCCTCAGTGACCGATCTGGCGGGCCCGGAGTTCGACCCGGCGGGCATCGACCCGCGGGTCCGCGAGTTCTATGAGCACACCACCCGTTTCACGCTCGACATCGTTCCGCAATGGCGGCTGTGGGTGCGCCCGGGCTATCTGCTCTACCGTGCGCTGGTGGCGCGCCCGCTGGGGCAGGCGAACGTGCCGATGAACCAGCGCGAGACACTCCGGGGCATCCGCAGCCGGATCGACACCATCACCCTGCCCGACGCCGGCGACGTGGCGGTCCGGGGCTGGATCCGGTCGTTCGCCGATACCGATGAGCCGATCTACGTCGGCATTTACACCACCTACCGGCACCAGGGCCACGGCTACGTGAGCGTCGGCTTCCCGCTGCCGCAGGCCAGCTTCACCGCGACGCTGCTGCCACGCGCCCGGCCCGGCGGCGGCCTCGTCCTGACCAGCCGCAGTGACCTGGACCAGCCCGGCCATTACCTCGCTCGGGGGTATTCAGCTGACCGGACTATGCCAGGTGAGCGGTTCGCCAGGGCCGGGCCGCCCGTGGCCGCTCGATGCTCGGCGGCTGGCCTCGCTGGGCCGGCGCGGCGGGTGGCTTCGCCTTGTGCTTGGGGTCGGCGACCAGGTCCCGGTACCGCACCGGATCGTGCCCGACGGCGAGCTCAAGCACGCGGTAGAAGACCAGCCCCCGGCTGCGGGACCGGCGCCGGTTGAAGCGGAAGCAGAACTCGTTCAGGTAGCTCTGCAGGTGCTTGTCCTCGACCGAGCCCTGGTGGGTGCCCAGCAGCCAGCGCTTGGCCAGGGAGGCGACCCGGTGGACCCCGGGCAGCAGCTTGCCGGGGTCCTCGCCGCGGGCGCGGGCGGCCCGCTGGCTGCGCCGGACATGGGTGTAGCCGAGCCCGGCGATCCCGTGGTATCCCATCCAGCCGTCGGTGATCACTGTCGCCCCTGGCTCGACGTGGCGGGTGAGGAAGGGGTGCAGCGAGCCGGCCGAGGCGTCGGGCAAGATCTCCATCCGGCAGCGTCCGTACCCTCGTGGCTGCCTGACCTCGACGGCCACGCCGACCAGGGACTTCTTACCCTTGGCCCGGCCGCCGCGCAGCCCGGCCTCCTCGCCGCCGATGAAGGTCTCATCCACCTCGGCCGTGCCGGGCAGCCGGTCCCGGCCCGGGCGCACCAGCACCGAGCGCAGCCGGTGCAGCATCGCCCACGCCGTCGGGTACGAGCCGATCTCCAGCGAGCGCTGCAGGCTCAGCGCCGAGACGCCGTCCTTCTGCGCGGCGAACATCCAGCAGGCGGTGAACCACACCGTCAGCGGCGTCCGCCTGCGGTCAAACAGCGTGCCCGCCGTCACCGACGTCCGCTTGCTGCAGGCCGCGCACTTGTACCGGCCATCGGCGACCGCCCATCCGCCGCCATGCCCGCACTTGGGGCAGACGAAGCCACCAGGCCACCGCAGCCAGTCCAGGAAGTCCAGGCAGTCGGCATCGGTCGCGAACCAGGACTGGAACTCACCGGTAGACCTCGGGTAGTGCACGCCCGCCCGGGGCTGAACATCGCCCACGGGCCCTCAGCTTAGTCCGGTCAGCTGAATACCCCCGAACCTCGCTTATATCGACCCGGCCAGCCGGGACCTCACCGTGCTGGCGGTGCGTGGCTTCGCCGAGCAGCTCGACGTCTACGTGCAGGATGGTGAGCTGCGGGCGGAGCACGCTTTCTCCGTCTTCGGCCTGCCCTTCCTCATTCTGCACTACCAGATGCGCCGTAAGCCGGCCCAGGCCTAGGGTGCGCTGGCCGGACGGGTGGCGTGGGTCAACTCCCGGACGATCTGGGTGAGCTGCGCAGCCAGGTCGCGCTGGCCGCAGTGGCCACGCGGGCGGACGGGCGGGATGAGCAGGCCAGCGTCAGGCCACGCACCGGCCCGGTGGGCGGGACGGCCACCGGGTTACGGAGGTTCCGGGGAACCGGGGGCGGCTGGCCGTCCTGCCCCGCGGCCCGGGGCAAGCTCCGCCCGGCTGGGTGCCCGCGGCGGCGGTACTGCTGTGCTGGGCGCCCGGGGGACTGGCCGCGGCGGCGCGGACCGTGGGGAAGCTGGCGAGATGCCGGTGCAGCCCAGTGCTCTCCAGGACCTGGTCGGCCTGCGGCGAGATCGCGGCCAGGTGCACGAACCCGCCCAGCAGGGTGGCGCGGCGGCCGGCGCCGACCAGGACGGCAAGCCCGCTGGCGTCGCAGAAGCTGACCTGGGACAGGTCGATGACCAGCCGGCTGGAGCCGGGCCGGAGCAAGCCCAGGAGCTGTTCACGCAAGGCCGGGGCGCTGGCTGTGTCTAGTTCGCCGGTCAATTCGGCGACGGTTACGCCGTCCCTGGCCTGAATGGAAATGCCCAGGGCGGAAGGGGCGGTAAGTCCGGAGTTCATGATGGGTCCCCGATCAGATTGAGGCGGAACAGGCCGCCTGGTAGCTGCCGTGTCCTGGGCACATGCACCGCGGCCCGGTGGGCTCAGCCGCGCCCCCCTTCCGCCGGTAGTTGGCCCGGGCCAGCGCCCGGGCCTGTGCCCGTGTCTGTGCCCGTGTCTGTGCCCGTGTCTGTGTCTGTGCTCGTGCCCGTGAGCAGGGCAAGGACGTCCCCGACCGTCCGCTCCCGGCTGGCGGGCTCGGGAAGTGGCTGGTGCGCCTCGATCTGGTAGCGGTTGCGGCGGCCGTCTTTGCGCTTGCTGATGTAGCCGGCCCAGTCAGGTCAGCGATGATGCCGTAGGCGCTTCGCTCGGTGATGCCCAGCCTGGCCGCGATGTCACGCAGCCGCATCCCCGGGTCGCGCGCAAGAAGCAGCAGCACACGCCCATGGTTACTCAGGAAACCCCAGCTACCCATGTCCAAATAGTATCAATATTTCTAGAAAAAAATTACTGGTTTAAGATTGCCGACGTTAGGGGCTGCCGGCCATCAAGCCCGGATGCGCCAGGGCTCGTCGCACAGTCCGGCGGCCCCGCCCGGGCCGACAGCCCTCCGCTGCGGCCCGGCCGGCCCTCCGCCCGGCCGGCCCTCCGCCCGGCCGCTCCTCCGCCCGGCCGGGCCGCCCTCCCCGACGTCGTGCGATAGGGTGCGGGGACACGGCACATCGTGAGGCGCCGCCATCGGGGCGCGCCGGTCGTACATCGCTCGGTGAGCGAGCTGGTTTCCACGGATTCGAATGTGGCGGCCGTCGAAATATGCGGCCACCTGAATCCGAAAGTGATTACTTATGACAGCTCTGCCCATCGTAAACTCGCATGCCCGCCGGCGTGGCCCGGCGAAGTCGGGGCCGCCAGCGGCGGGTCACGCGCAGCTCAGCCCGGCGCAGACCGCGCAGAACGCCCAGGCGCAGCGCGGTCAGGCCCGGGCCGCCAGCCCAGCCACCGGCCTGCCGGGGATCGCCACCCTGAACGCCACCTTCGCCGAGCTGGGCGTACCCGCGCCACTGGTCGCTGCGCTGGCCGAGGCCGGCATCACCACCCCGTTCCCGATCCAGTCGGCCACGCTGCCGGATGCGCTGGCCGGGCTGGACATCCTGGGCCGCGGCCGGACTGGCTCGGGCAAGACGCTCGGGTTCGCGATCCCGCTGGTCGCTGGGCTGGCTGACGGCTATACCAGTGCGTGCCGTCCGCGTGGCCTGGTCCTGGTGCCCACCCGGGAGCTGGCCAGCCAGGTCCAGGCCGTGCTGGTGCCGCTGGCCCGGGCCATGGACCTGACCGTGGCCACCATCTTTGGCGGAATCGGGCAGAGTCCACAGGTCGCGGCGCTGCGTCAGCGGGCGGACATCGTCGTCGCCTGCCCGGGGCGGCTGGCGGACCTGATCGAGCAGGGGCACTGCCACCTGGGCGATGTGGAGATCAGCGTGCTGGATGAGGCTGACCACATGGCTGACCTCGGTTTCCTGCCGGTGGTGCGGCGGCTGATGGAGGCCACCCCGCCGGAGGGCCAGCGCATGCTGTTCTCCGCCACTCTTGACAACGCCGTCGATGTGCTGGTGCGGCGCTTCCTCAGCGACCCGGCCGTGCATTCCGTGGACTCGGCCGCGGCCGCCCCGGTCGCCATGGTGCATCACCTGCTGACCGTCGCGCCCGCGGACCGGGTGAGGGTGGTCGCCGCACTGGCCAGCGGCACCAAGCGGTCGCTGGTCTTCACCCGCACCAAGCACGGCGCGCAGAAGCTGGCCGGCCAGCTGGCCGGGGCCGGGGTGTCCGTGGCCCAGCTGCACGGCAACCTCCGGCAGGGCGCCCGGGAGCGGAACCTGGCGTCGTTCGCCGCGGGCACGTCCCGGGTCCTGGTCGCTACGGACATCGCCGCCCGCGGCATCCACGTCGATGGCATCGACCTGGTCATCCACGCTGACCCGCCGACCGAGCACAAGGCTTACCTGCACAGGTCCGGCCGCACGGCCCGGGCCGGGGCGGCTGGCGTCGTGATCACCGTGCAGACCCCGGCGCAAGTGGGCGACGTGCGGGTGCTGATGCGCCGGGCCGCTGTGGTCCCGCTGGCCGCCAGCGTCAGCCCAGGCTCAGCCCTGCTGCGTTCCATCGCCGGCCGCCGGCCGGCCGCGTCGCGCCAGCCGCGCAGCTTGCGACGCGCGAGGCAGTAGTGACGGCCAGCCCCGGCACGGGCCGGGGCGCGGTCGCCATGTCCGCCGGATACCGGGGACGCCGTGGACGCTGACCCTCGCCACCCCCCGACCCCGGGCTCCGGGACACCGGGAACGGGAGCAAGGCCCGGGAATACGCGGGCCCCCGGACGGCGCTGTAGCGGACAGTTGTTGTCGAACTGTTTGCGATCGTGAAGGCGCCCGCATTTTCGACAGTGGGCGCTTGGCCGTCTGGTGTGGTTCATCCCTCAGGTGGCGGGCAACCAGCAGCTGATCCGCGCGACCGCGCGGATTTGGGCTCGTCTTTGAAGGAGACACCAGATGGCACAGGGAACCGTGAAATGGTTCAACCCGGACAAGGGCTTCGGCTTCATCGCCCCCGATGACGGCACGGCCGACGTGTTCGTGCACCACTCAGCGATCGACATGAGTGGCTACCGCAGCCTGGCCGAGAACCAGAAGGTGGAGTACACCACCAAGCAGGGCCCCAAGGGCCCGCAGGCGGACCAGGTCCGCGCAATCTGACGGGTGTGCGTACGGCAGGCCCACGCGGCCTGCCGTACGTATGTCCTGCTGTTCAGCCGCCCGGCTGAACGGCGTCCCCTGACCTCCTGCGGCTGACCGCAGGCCGCGCACCGCTCGCCGCAGGAGGACGAGGTTGACCGTTGATGCCGCGACCCCAGCCGCCGAACGTCGTCCCCTGGCTTCGCGGGGCACGCCAGTAACGGCCCCGGGCAGCGACTACGCCCAGCTCTCCCGCCGGGTGCAGGCGGCCGGGCTGCTGCGCCGCCGCCCTGGCTACTACAGCCTCAAGATCGGCGTCAACCTGTTCCTGCTGGCCGGCGGATGGGCCGCGTTCTTCGTGCTGGGCCGGTCCTGGTGGCAGCTACTTGTCGCGGCCTTCCTCGCGGTGATGTTCGCCCAGACCGCGTTCATCGGGCACGATGCGGGTCACCGCCAGATCTCCGGGTCGAAACGGGTCGATGACCTGATCGGCCGGATTCACGGGAACCTGCTGGTCGGGCTCAGCTTCGGCTGGTGGATTTCCAAGCACAACCGGCACCACGCCCACCCCAACCAGGTCGGCCGTGACCCCGACATCGGGGGCCGGGCGATCGCGTTCACCCGGGCCAGCGGCGGGCGCGCCGCGGGCTCGGGAACTGGCTGGCTAGCCACCAGGCGTGGCTGTTCTTCCCCATGCTGCTGCTCGAGGGCCTGCACCTGCACGTCGCCGGGATCCGCGCGCTGCGGGACCGCCGTGGCATCCGGGTCAAGCTGGCTGAGGGCGCCCTGCTCATCGCGCACGTCGCCGGGTATCTCGCCGTCGTGATCCTGGTGCTCTCCCCGGTGCAGGCCGTGGCCTTCGTGGTGATCCAGCAAGGCCTGTTCGGGATCTACCTGGGCTGCTGCTTTCGCCCCCAACCACAAGGGCATGCCGATTATCAGCGAGGACGAGAAGATCGATTTCCTCCGCCGCCAGGTCACCACCTCGCGCAACATCCGCGGCGGGTGGCTCACCGACTTCGCTCTCGGCGGGCTCAATTACCAGATCGAGCACCACCTGTTCCCGTCCATGCCACGGCCCAGCCTGCGGCATGCCCAGCAGCCGGTACGGGCGTTCTGCGAAGCCCGCGGCGTTGCCTACCACCAGACCGGCCTCTTTGCCTCGTACGCGCAGGTCCTGCGGCACCTGCACACTGTCGGCGGCTCATTGCGCCCCGACCTGGAATACTGACCTGGGAGGTGGCGCCCATGTCAGCGTCTGACGTATGGGTGGCCAAGGACGACGGCAGCGACCTCGTCCGGGCCGACGCTATCGCGGCGGTCGGCCGTGACTACAACGGCACTGTCACCGCCCGGCTGAGCGGCGGCGAGGCAGCGACGGTGACCCTGGTGGCGGTCGCCCCGCACGAGGGCAAGCACACGCCTGATGATTTTCACCGCCAGCTGATCCGGGTCGTGGCCCAGCTGTCCGACTCGGCCGGGGCGGCTGTCGTGCACCCGGCCTGGGACGAGCCGAACGGCTGGCACTGGGTCACCGGCCCGCTGTAATGCGGGCCGGTGCCCGCAGCGCTAACCGGGGTCGAGGATCTGGATGATCACCGCGTCGGCCGCCCGGCTCGCAGCGCTTAGCCGTGCAGGTACCGGCCGAAGAAGCCGAAGATCTTGGCCCAGCCGTCCATCGCCGCCTCGGGCCGGTACATCGGGGTGTGGTAGTAGAAGAAGCCGTGGCCAGCGCCGTCGTAGCGGTAGAACTCATACGTTTTGCCGTGCCGCTTCAGCTCGGCCTCGTGCTGGTCCACGCAGACGCTATCCACAATCCCCGGCGGCTTTGAACGTTGCGACGATCTGGGCCACGGTACCCCGGTAGGACAGCAGGTCCGACGGGGCATACAGCCACCTGCCGTCCCGGTAGACGAAGGTCTCTTCCGTACCGCCGGCGCTGGCGGCCGGGCCGGCCGGGGAAACGCTCATCACGGCCGTGGTCCCGGTCAGCGTGGGCGGGCCGACCTGGTAAGCCCGGACCGGAGCGCTGCTTTTGCAGTCCTGGTGGACGGCGACCCAGGTGGCTTCCGGGACCTGCTGCCGGGCCCGGAAGTCAAGGAGGGCATAGGTGGCTGCGTACTGGCCTGCGGCGTTCAGGCTGAAGTACGTCGTGGCGGCGGATCTCGCCGCGGCCGCAGTGGCGGGGGACGCGGCCACGGCGGGGGACGCGGACACAGCGGAGGCCTTGGGCGCGGCGGAGGAGGAGGCTGGCCCGGCCGGGGAAGCAGCAGAGCTCGCTCGCGGGGCAGTGTTCCGGCCGGCGATGAAACCGCCGATCGCAGCGATGACGACAAAGAAGATCAGGCCAGCCACGACGTACGGGTAGGACTGCGGAGCGGAAGGCGGCAGCGGAGCCTGCGGCCGCTGGGACGTGCGTGGCCGGTGTGCAGCCGGAACTGAGGGCTGGTACACATCCGGGTCCCCCGGACGGCCAGAGGCTGCATGGGGCCCATCTTGCTGGTAGGCATCGTTCTCGTACGAATCGGTCATAAGACCCCCCTGCTGGTCACGCGGGACCTGGCCGCCCTGCCGTTGGCCGCCGACACGACGGGGAAACCCCCCTGCCCGAAGGACGCGCGGCTATCCATGCGCATCCGGCCACGATCCGAATGATCCTCATGCCCCCCGCTCAGCCAGCCGTACCGGCTGGACGCATGTCCTCCGCAAAGATGCCGGCCAGGTCCTATTCCCGCAGGGACGAGCGCCTGCTGGCAAGACGCGCTGGCAGGCCAGATGGTGTACCCAGCGGCGGTGACGGGCCGGGCGAAGGGAAAGAGCATGGTGCTGCCCGCTGGGTCGCACATGGAGTAGCGTCGGCAGCTAGAGGCTCGGGGGCACGAGCTCCGGTCCAGGGTGGTGTCGCTGACGTGGCAGGTGAGAGGCTGCACCGGATCCTGGCCGAGTTGTCCGCCGGCGCAGACGCATGGTCGTCAGCCCGGCTGTGCGGTATCTGCCCGCAGATCGCCGGAGTCACCGGGGCCGGCGTCATGCTCATGTCCGGCGACATGCCGCGCGGGTCGCTGTGCGTCAGCGACGAGGTGAGCCGCCTGATCGAGGAGCTGCAGTACACCCTGGGCGAGGGGCCGTGCGTGGACGCTTACCAGGGCGACCGGGACGTGGCCGAGCCCGACCTGGCCGATGCGGCCACCCGCCGGTGGTTCGCCTTCACCCCGCCCGCGCTGGGCGCCGGGGTCCGGGCCGTATTCGGGTTCCCCCTCCGGGTAGGCAGCGTGCGCCTGGGAGCGCTCAACCTCTACCGGGACCGGCCCGGCCCGCTGAGTGACGATCAGCACGCCGATGCGCTGGTGATCGCCGACGTTACGGCCCGCTGGGTGCTGGAGACGCAGGCCGGTGCGGCCCCCGACGTGGTGGCCGCCGAACTGGAGATTGGCGCCGACTTCCATTTCACGGTCCACAATGCGGCAGGCATCGTGTCGGTCCAGCTGGGCATCAGCGTCACCGAGGCGCTGATCCGCCTGCGGGCGTTCGCCTTCAGCAGCGACCGCATGCTCAACGACATAGCCGACGACGTGATCGCCCGCCGGGTCCGGCTCGGATGACCCCCGGACGCCTAGAATGGGCGGCACGGCCTGGGCCCTGCCGGCGATTGCGCAGTCCCGGCTGGGCGCCGGGCGCTCAGGAGGATGAGTTGCGATGACCCGGGAAGCCGACGTGGTGCGCACGCTGGTAGAGATGGCCGACAACCTGGTCGACGACTACGACGTCATCGACCTGCTGACGGGACTCACCGACCGATGCGTCGGTTTGCTCGCCGCCTCCGCCGCCGGGGTGATGCTGGCCTCCCCCACGGGCAAGCTGGGCATAGTGGCCTCCTCCAGTGAAGCCATGCGCGTGCTGGAGCTGTTCGAGCTGCAGCAGCAGGAGGGCCCCTGCCTCGATGCCTTCCGCACCGGCGAGCGTGTAGGCCACGTGAGCCTGGAGGCCCGGCCCAGCCGCTGGCCGGCGTTTTCCGCCGCTGCCCTCGAGGCCGGCTTCCGGTCGGCGTTCGCCCTGCCGCTGCGATTGCGCCGCTCGACCCTGGGCGCCCTGAACCTGCTCAGCGTCAGCCCGGACCCGATGGACGAGGCCGACGTGATCGTCGCCCAGGGCTTCGCTGACCTGGCCACGCTCAGCATCGTGCAGCATCGGGCCAGCGCCGAGGCCCAGCGCGTGAACGAGCAGCTGTCCGGCGCCCTGAACAGCCGCATCGTGATCGAGCAGGCTAAGGGGGTGATCTCGGAGCGCGCCACCGTGGACCTGGCCGAGGCCTTCTCCCGGCTTCGCGGCTACGCCCGCAACACCAACCGGCGCCTCACCGAGGTCGCCCAGGCCGCTATCGACGGCACGCTCGATCCCATGGCCTGGACCCCGCCGCGCCGCCCAACTGCATCCTGACCGGGATTTGCGCGAAAAGCTGCGCTGCGGTTTATGATCAAGTGTCACTGTGCCCGTGGCGTGCTTGCTCATCGGGCAGGGAGATAACCGCTCTAGACCTCGGCGGCGTGCAGTCAGGCATCCGCGGGGGCGTCTGGCTGCCTGTGGGTGCCGCAGCCAGCCAGCTCAGCTGGCTGCGGGTGTCTTCTGGGCGGTGTTGTCGGGCGCGGGCAGGCCGGCGTTGGCGGGCAGGCTTCCGGGCTCAAGGGCGGGCGGCGCTGGCGTGGCCGCAGCCGACCCCGGGCCGGCGTCCCGGGCTTCGCTGGCCTGCGGGGCGAGTTCACCCAGGCCGGCGCCCTCAGCCGGGGCGGCCCGGTCGAAGAAGCGCAGCAACTCGACGGGGACGGGCATGACCAGCGTGCTGTTCTTCTCGGCGGCGACCTCGACCACGGTCTGCAGCAGCCGCAGCTGCAGGGCAGCCGGGTCGGCCGCCATCACCGCGGCGGCCTGGGCGAGCCTCTTCGAGGCCTGGTATTCGCCGTCGGCGGCGATGATGCGCGCCCGGCGCTCGCGCTCGGCCTCGGCCTGACGTGACATCGAGCGTTTCATCGATTCCGGCAGTGAGACGTCTTTGATCTCGACTCGTTCCACCCGGATGCCCCACGGCTCCTCGGTGGGTTCGTCGATGACGTCCTTGAGGTGGGCATTCACTTTCTCGCGCTCGGACAGCAGCTGGTCCATATCGCTCTGGCCGATGACTGACCGCAGCGAGGTCTGGGCGACCTGCGATACCGCGAAGGTGTAGTTCTGCACATTGATGAGAGCCTTGACGGGGTCAACGACCCGGTAGTACACGACGGCGTCCACGCGCAGGGTGACGTTGTCGCGGGTTATCGCGTCCTGAGCGGGCACGGCCGCCACGACGATCTGCATGTTGACCTTACGAAGCCGGTCAGTGAACGGATTGACCCAGGTCAGTCCCGGTTCCCTGAGTCCGGGCTGGGCCCGCCCGAAGCGGAAGACAATGCCCTTCTCATACTGAGTGATGATCTTGAAGCCGAACATCCCGGCCGTCCCGTCCCTCGGCGCGCGGCGCGCCGGGTGCACCAGGACCGGGACGGCGCCAGCGCGACTGTCAGCGTTCGAGATGCCCACGGCCCGCTTTCATGATGACATACCAGCGGACCGCATGAACGAACGGCCAGCCTCCGGTGCGCGCTGCGCGCTGCCACCCGCCCTCAGCCGGGCCGGGGTATCGTTGGAGTGCTTACCTGGGCCAGCGGCGTTCGCATCTAACGAGGGCTGGGCCAGGAATCACCGCTCCGGACCCCGGCGGCACGTCACCACATTGATGTGCTTACGAGGAGTCCGTGATGCGATCCCGTGAAGCAGAGGCTGCCCTGCCGCGGGAGCCGTCACCGCCGGGCTCTTCCCTCCCGGAGCCGCGGGGCAGCGAGTACGCCGAGCTGTCCCGGCAGATCAGGCGGGCTGGGCTGCTGGACCGGCGGCCGCGGTACTACCTCTGGAAGATCACGGTCACCGTGGCGCTGCTGGCCGGCGGGTGGGCCGCCTTCATCGTGGTGGGCGATTCGTGGTGGCAGCTGGCGGTAGCCGCGTTCCTGGCCATCATGTTCACCCAGGTCGGCTTCTTGGGCCACGATGCCGGGCATCGGCAGGTCTTCCGTTCCCGGCAACGCAATTACATCATCGGCCTCCTGCTCGGCAATCTGGGTATCGGGCTGAGCTACGGCTGGTGGGTCAGCAAGCACAACCGCCACCACGCCCACCCCAACACCGACGGCGCGGATCCCGACATCGCGATCAGCGCGCTGGCCTTCACCGAATCCCAGGCGCGGGCCGGCCGGGGCCTGGCCCGGCTGGCGTTCCGCTTCCAGGCCTACCTGTTCTTCCCCCTGCTGCTGCTGGAAGCAGCCGGGCTGCACGTGTCCAGCATCCGCGGGCTGATCAGCCGGGCGCCCCGCTATCAGGCCTGGGAGGCGTCCTTGCTTGCCGTGCACGTGGCGGGCTACCTCACCGCCGTGCTCCTGGTGCTATCGCCCGTCCGGGCGGTGGTGTTCATCCTGGTGCAGCAGGGCTTGTTCGGCGTGTACCTGGGATCCTCGTTCGCCCCCAATCACAAGGGCATGCCCATCCTGGACGCCGGCGACCGCAGCAGCTTCCTGTACCGGCAGGTGCTGACCTCCCGCAACGTGCGCGGCGGCTGGCTGACCGACCTCGCCCTGGGCGGGCTGAACTACCAGATCGAGCACCACCTGTTCCCGTCCATGCCCAGGCCGAACCTGCGCCGGTCGCAGAGCATGATCAGGGAGTTCTGCCAGCAGCGGGACCTCCCCTACTGCCAGACGAGCCTGGCTGGCTCCTACGCCCAGGCTCTGCGCCACCTCAACCGTGTCGGCAGGTCAGCCCGCCGGGGCAGCCCCGTCCCTGTCGCGGACGGGTAAGGCTGGGCCCGCCGCGTACTGGGCGCCCGGCTCGCTTATCCGGAACGAATATCATGATCAGCGTGTTTTACCAGGGTCCGGCGGTATCCGCCGCCCCGGGACATGCCTGCGCCCAGAAAGTTCCCTGGTGAAAGACCGTCTGATCGTCCGTGGCGCCCGTGAGCACAATCTCCGGAGCGTCGATCTCGACCTGCCCCGCGACGCCCTGATCGCGTTCACCGGGCTGTCCGGGTCAGGGAAGTCGAGCCTGGCGTTCGACACGATCTTTGCCGAAGGGCAGCGCCGTTACGTCGAGTCTTTGTCGGCCTACGCGCGGCAGTTTCTCGGCCAGCTGGACAAGCCCGATGTCGACGCCATTGAGGGCCTGTCGCCGGCCGTAGCGATCGACCAGACGGCGACGTCGAGGAACCCGCGGTCCACGGTCGGCACGATCACCGAAATCTACGACTACCTGCGCCTGCTGTGGGCGCGCATCGGCCACCCGCACTGCCCGGTCTGCGGCGAGCCGATCACGAAGCGCACCCCGCAGCAGATCGTCGACCGCATCCTGGAGCTGCCGGAGGGCACCCGGTTCCACCTGCTTGCGCCGGTCGCGCGGGAGCGCAAGGGCGATTACGCCCAGCTGTTCAGCGGTCTGCAGTCCCAGGGCTTCGCGCGGGTCCGGGTCGACGGCACGGTGTACCCGCTGGACGAGCCGCCCCAGCTGAGACGGCAGGAGCGGCACACCATCGAGGTGGTCGTGGACCGGCTCACCGCCCGGCCATCGAGCCGGCAGCGGATCACTGACTCAGTCGAGACCGCGCTGCGCCTCGCGGACGGCCTGGTCATGCTGGATCTCGTCGACCTGGCGGACGGCGATCCCGCCCGCCAGCCTCGTTTCTCCGAGATGCTGACGTGCCCGAACGGCCACCCGCTCGCAGTCGACGAGATCGAGCCGCGGTCGTTCTCCTTCAATTCGCCGTTCGGCGCCTGCCCGGCCTGCACCGGCCTCGGCACGCGCCGGGAGGTCGACCCCGAGCTGGTCGTCCCGGATGGGAGCCTGTCGCTGGCGCAGGGCGCGATCGCGCCGTGGGCGGGCTGGCAGGAACGCGACTACTTCCAGCGGCTGCTGCAGGGCGTGGCCGCCGCGCGCGGTTTCGACCCCGGGACCCCATGGGACCAGCTGCCGGACGACGCGCGCACGGCGGTGCTGCACGGCACTGGCGACCGGGTGCACATCAGCTACCGCACGCGGGCCGGGCGTGACCGCTCGTACGACGTGACCTATGCGGGCGTCCTGCCCTGGGTCGAGCGGCGGTACGCCGAGTCCGGGTCGGACTCCGCGCGCGAGAAGTATGAGGGCTTCATGCGCGAGGTGCCGTGCCCGGCGTGCGCGGGCACCCGGCTCCGCCCGGAGGTCCTGGCTGTGACCGTGCAGGGCCGCTCGATCGCGCAGGTCGCGGCGCTGTCGATCGGCGAGGCCGCCCAGTGGGTGCAGGCGCTGGACCTGACCCAGCGAGAGCGGCTGATCGGCGAGCGGGTGCTGCGGGAGATCCAGGCCCGGCTGGGCTTCCTCACGGACGTCGGGCTGGGCTATCTCTCGCTGGACCGGCCGGCGGCGACACTGGCCGGCGGCGAGGCGCAGCGGATCCGGCTCGCGACCCAGCTCGGCTCCGGCCTGGCCGGGGTGCTGTACGTACTGGACGAGCCATCGGCTGGCCTGCACCGGCGGGACAACCGGCAGCTGATCGAGACGCTGCTGCGGCTGCGTGACCTGGGCAACACCCTGATCGTCGTGGAGCACGACGAGGACACCATCGCGGCCGCGGACTGGGTCGTCGACATCGGCCCGCAGGCCGGCCAGCACGGGGGCCAGATCGTGGTCAGCGGCACCGTCAGCGACCTGACGGAGTCAGCGGAGTCGATCACCGGCGCGTACCTGGCGGGGCGCCGGAGGATCGAGGTGCCTGCCCGGCGGCGGCCCCGGCAGGCCGGGTACGAGCTCGCCGTCGAGGGCGCGCGCGAGCACAACCTGCGCCACGTTGACGTCGCGGTCCCGCTCGGCTGCTTCGTAGCGGTCACCGGGGTCTCCGGGTCAGGAAAGTCGTCGCTGGTCAGCGACGTCCTGTACCCGGCACTGGCGAACCGGGTCAACGGGGCGAAGCTGCCCGTGGGCCGGCACACGCGGATCACGGGCATCGAGCAGGTCGACAAGGTAGTCAGCGTGGACCAGTCCCCGCTTGGGCGCACGCCGCGGTCGAACCCGGCCACCTACACCGGGGTGTTCGACCACATCCGCCAGCTGTTCGCGCAGACGGCCGAGGCGAAGGTCCGCGGCTACCAGCCAGGCCGGTTCTCCTTCAACGTCAAGGGCGGGCGCTGCGAGAGCTGCCAGGGTGACGGCACGATCAGGATCGGGATGAGCTTCCTGCCGGACGTCTACATCTCGTGCGAGGTGTGTAAGGGAGCGCGGTACAACCGCGACACCCTCGAGGTGCACTACAAGGGCAAGACGATCAGCGAGGTCCTCGACATGCCCATCGAGGAGGCCGCCGAGTTCTTCGCGCCGATCGAGCGGATCGCGCGCCGCCTGCGCACGCTGGTGCAGGTCGGCCTGGGTTACCTGCGGCTGGGGCAGCCTGCGACCACGCTGTCCGGCGGCGAGGCGCAGCGCGTCAAGCTCGCCGCCGAGCTGCAGAAGCGCTCGACGGGCCGGACGGTCTACGTGCTCGACGAGCCCACGACCGGCCTGCACGCCGAGGATGTGCGCAAGCTGCTCAGCGTGCTGCACTCGCTCGTCAACATGGGCAATACCGTGCTGGTGATCGAGCACAACCTCGATGTGATCAAGACGGCGGACTGGGTCATCGACCTGGGACCCGCGGCCGGCCCGAACGGCGGGCTCGTGGTCGCTCAGGGGACCCCCGAGGAGGTGTCCGTGGTAGCAGAGTCCTGCACCGGGCAGTTCCTGCGGCCGCTGCTCGGCGAGGCAGGCGCGGGCCAGAGCCCGGGCGAGCCCCGGGACTGGCCGAGAGCCGCGTAGGGCGGCCGCCCGCCGGTCATCCCTCCTGGTCCAGCCCGGCTGTCTCCTCCACGGATGGGTTGTCGATGATAGGCACCGGGTCCAGGCCGATCTTCTCGGCGATGCGGGTCAGCAGGACGTCCTGCGCGGCGAGGTGGCCTTGCACGTGCGCCACCTCGTGCAGGGTCGCGCTCGCGTCGTGGAACGTCGCCTCCGCGCGCTTGTCCGCCGCGGCGGCCTGCACGTTCTGCCCAACCATGATGACTGACAGCAGGACCAGCTGCAGGAACGTCTGCGCCACCCAGGTGACGATCCCCTGCGGGCCGCCCCGGATCGCGGAGGGGAGGCTGATCAGGTCGAACAACGCGAACGCATAGGCGCACCACATGCTGCCGACCACCTTGGTGACCAGGAGCGCGACGCTCGTGTTGAACCGGTTGATCGCCGTTCCCCGCGGCAGCAGATCAGCTACTTTTACCGGGCTATCAGCGAGCCGCGAGGCGATGCGCGGATGACGTATGTGCTGGTAGATCGCCATGACTTGGCCTTCCATCGATTGACTGCGCAGTTGCCGCACCGGCCGCAGGCCCCCGGCCCCCGGGCGCGGTCAGCCGACGACGGTCCCGCTCAGCAGGTTCGCCGGTGGCTGCTGGCCGTTCTTCAGCGCGTTGAAGAGCTGCAGCGCCTCGCTGCGATTCCACAACAGCGCGTCGCCTGCGTTCGCCGTGAAGTAGTTGGCGTTGGCGACCGGGACCGTACCAGTCAGTGGGTTACGCAGTGCGAACGCCACCGTGATCAGGTTGTACAGGTGCGTGCCCTGATCGACCGCGATCGAGCTCGCGGCGGTCGAGCCGAACGGCACGGCGACGAACGGGTTGAGGTACACGCCCGGGCTCGTGGCCTTCCTGAGCAGGGCCCGGAGGAACGCCCGCTGATCTTCGATCCGCTGCAGGTCCTCGACGGCGAACGAATGCCGGTCCCGGACGAAGGCCAGCGCCTGGGCGCCGTTGAGGGTGTGACAGCCCGCGGTCAGGTTGACACCGGAGTCGGCGTCGTGCAGCGCCGCCGGCAGGCAGATGTTCACCCCGCCCACCTGGTTCACCACACCGACCAGGCCGCCGAACCCGATCCCCAGGTAGTGGTTGATGCGCAGCCCGGTGACGTCTTCCACGGTCTGGATGAGCAGCGACGGCCCGCCGAACCCGAGCGCCGCGTTGATCTTGTTCATGCCGTGGCCGGGGATCGGCACGTAGGAATCGCGCGGGATGCTGAGCAGCACCGGCCTCCCGCCGCCGGTGTGCAGCAGCATGATGGAGTCGGAGTTCTCGGTGCCGAAGTCGCGCCCGACGTGCAGGCTGCTGATCTGCTGGGCGGACAGGCCCTGCCGGCTGTCCGAACCGGTGATCAGCCAGTTCTGCCCCGCGGACTGGCCGGAGAAGGCCGGAAGTGTGACCGAGCGGTTAAGCTTGGAGTTCAGGTCGACGTACAGGCCCGCACCCGCGACAGCGAGCAGCACCACGACGGCCGCGAGGATGGCGAGGACCGTCCGTGGCCGCGGCCAGCGGCGCCGGGGCGGCTGGAGCCGCTGGCCTGTGGGCCGCTGGCCTGTGGGCCGCTGGCCCGGGCCGCCGCCCGTCCGCGCGGGGGGTTGCGCGGGCCAGGAGCCAGGGGGACGCGGTACCGCGGTGGCGCGGTCGGCTGGTCCCGGACCGCGGAACCATCCTTGGGTGGGTTCACTCATCCCTCTCCTCGGGAGGTGGTGGCGGGCCCATCGCCCGGGGACCGACGCCGGAAAATCTGGCGCCAGTATAGTTCGCACGGTTGCGCAACTCTGGAAGCATGACGGAGTCCCAGATTCCTGGGAAATCGGGGGCAGGGCCAGCTCAGTCCGGGTTACGGCGCGGACTCCCGCGACGGCGCGCCGGGCAGCCAGGTACCCCGGCGGCTCTGTTCGTTGCAGCGGACGGCCAGCGCGCTCACCAGCGCCAGGTTAGTGGCCCGGGTGGCCGATCGGGTAGGTGCCTCCTGGGCCCGGCGGCGGACCCGGCGAGGGCTGTCTGCTGGAGCGCTTCTCGAACCACAGAAACGCAGTGAGCAACCCGGTTACCGACAGGGTCACGACGGAGAGGTACAGGACCACGGCGAACAAACTGACGGCGCTCACCCCGTGGGACTCCATCACCGCTGCGGCCACCGCCAGGCTCGGGACTGCGGCCACCCATGCCGCCGCCCTGATCCGTTGCTTGTCGCCCGATTCCCGGGCGGGCTCCCGCGGCGGCTGGGCTCTGGTCACCCCGGCCGGGATGTCGGCGGTGAGGGCGGCCAGGTCCGCGTAGGTCCGTGCCGCGAGCACCTGGCTGACCCGCTGGTCGAACTCGTCCTTGGCCAGCCGGCCTTGCACGAACGCGGCCTTGAGCACGTCGATCACCTGGTCACGGTCGGCGTGCGCCGCCCGCAGGTGGCCGCGGCCGCCCGTGCCTGCTGCTCTCTCGTCTCCGGGACCTGCCATCACCGGCGCCTCCCAATCAGCACGATGCATGGCCAGCATAGCTCGGGGTCAGCGGCGGCGGCGGGGGCCGAGGCGGCGCAGCCGGATCCAGGTGAGCAGCAGGAAGATCACTGCCGCCCGGTCAGCCGATCAGCTCGTCGAAGGCGTACTGGTCCGTGGAGGTATACCAGAATTCCGCCACCTTGCCATCGCGCATGCGGATGATGTGCGCCTCGCGCACCGTGACGCTCCGGCCGTCCACGCTGGACGAGGCGACCACCAGCGCGACGCCGAGCTCGTCGTCGGCGAAGACCGCCTGCAGGTCCACGTGGAACGTTCCATGCGTGACCTCCATCAGCCTGCCGATGAACCCGTAGACGGCGTCCCGCCCGCGGTAGTCGCCGGCCAGCTGGCTCCGCCCCGCCTGGTGCCAGACCAGGTCCTCGGCGAACAGGTCGTTGAGAACGGCGAAATCGCCTTTGGCGAAGGCGGCGTACCCGTCCCTGATGCGGGCGGCGTTCGGGTGCTCGGCCATGATCTTCTCCTCCTGGGTGGCTGACGGGCAGAAGCCGGGCTCACGAATCCGGAGGCCATGTCTGGACCGCGGTCGACGACCGGGCACCGCGGCAATCCCCCTGCCTGTGACTGCCATCATTCTCGGCAGGGCCGGAACGGGCGTCAAGGCAGCCAGTATGGCCTGCGGGCCGGAAGGCCGGCCGGTCCCGGCGCGAATGCCTGCCAAGCCGACCGTGGTGCTGGGAATATCATCGTGCGGACCGCCCCAGAATTCCACCTGAGGGGGAGCCAGCTATGCCAGCCGACAACGAGATCTACAACCAGCCAGGTGACATCTGGTGGGACGAGCGCCAGCCGCTGCACGCCATCCGTACCTCCCTGAATCCGGCCCGGATGCAGTACTTCGCGTCCGTCTTTTCCGCCCGGGGCCTGGACCCGGCCGGGAAGGTCATCATCGATGTCGGCTGCGGCGGCGGCCTGATGGCCGAGGAGATCGCCCGGCTCGGCGCGGCGGTGATCGGCATCGATCCCTCGGCAGCCTCGATCGCCACCGCGCGGGCGCACGCCGCCGGCAGCGGCCTGGAAATCGACTACCGGGTCGGCTCCGGTGAGCGCCTGCCCGCCGACGACGGCTGCGCGGACGTCGTGTACTGCGTGGACGTGCTCGAGCATGTGGCCGATCTCGATGCCGTCATCGGCGAGACGGCCCGGGTCCTCAAGCCAGGCGGCCTGTACCTGTTCGACACGATCAACCGGACCCGCCTCAGCAAGCTCGTCGTGATCAAGCTGTCCCAGCAATGGGCCGCCACCGCCTGGATGCCCCCCGGACTGCATGACTGGGACCAGTTCATCACCCCCGCCGAGCTCGGCGACTCCCTCGCCCGGCACGGCCTGGGCCAGCACGACCTGACCGGGATGTCGCCCGGCATCTCCCCGCCCGCGCTGATCCGCCTGCTCCGCCAGGTCAAGAAGGGCAAGCTCTCCTACGCCGACTTCGGCCGCCAGGCGGCCTTCACCCTCACCAGCAACCTGCGCGTCAGCTACCTCGGCCACGCCACCAAGAACGTCCCGTACCCGGCCAGCCCCGCCTCAGCCACCCCGGCCCGCACCGCCGCTACACCCTGACCGCGCACCTGCCGTCGCATGGTGATGGTCTCCTTTACGTGTCAGGCTGTGTGCGGGTCAGGATTCAGCAGTCACGGCGGCGCCGGCCAGGACGGCCCATCGAGGGGGGGCTGCGAGGATGGGACCGAAGATTGCGATTATCGGCGGCGGGATCGGAGGGCTGACGGCGGCCGTCGCCCTGGCCCGCAAGGGCTTGGCCGCCGAGGTTTATGAGCAGGCACCGGTCCTGGAAGAGGTCGGGGCGGGAGTGGGTCTGTGGCCGAACGCCATGGCGGCATTGGAGCCAATCGGGCTGTCTGGCAAGGTCGCGCGACTGGCGGTGAAGGTTGCCCGGCAAGGCGTCCGGCGGTCTGATGGCACGTGGCTGATGTGCTTTCCGGGGGAACTGATGGTAGAGCGGTGGGGGGCCGGGTTGGCCCTGGTCCACCGAGCCGAGCTCCAGCAGCTGCTGGCTGCTGAGCTGGACCCTTCGGCCATCCACCTAGGTGCCCGCTGCACCGGCGTCGAGGACGGCAACCGGGCCGTGACCGCGCGCTTCGCGGATGGGCGCGACGTGCAGGCTGACGTCCTGGTCGGGGCCGATGGCGTGCACTCGGCCGTGCGGGCCGCCCTGTTCGGGCCTGCTCCGCTGCGGTACCGCGGCTACATCACGGTGCGGGGCATCACGGCCGCGGGATCAGTTCCGCTTCCCACCGACGGTGCCGAGACTTGGGGCCGGGGCGCGCGCTTCGGCCTGGGGCCCACCAGCAGCGACCGGATCATCTGGTGGGCGACGTGGAACGCGGCGGCAGGAGGGAAGAACGACGGTGACACCGCGGCGCGGCTGCGCGAGCTCTTCGGTGCCTGGCACGATCCGATACCCGCCATCATCGACGCCACCCCGAAGCACGCTGTGATCCGGAAGTACATCTGCGACCGCCGGCCAACCCGGACGTGGAGCCGGGGACGGGTGGCGCTGCTCGGTGATGCCATCCACCCGATGACCCCGGACCTCGGCCAGGGCGCAGGTCAGGCGATCGTCGACGCAACCACCCTGGCCGCCTGCCTCGCGGCCTCCCGCGACAGCCGGGCGGCCCTGCGGGAATACCAGCAGCGCCGGTGGCGCAACGCCGCCTTCAATACGCTGATGGCCCGGACTATGGGCACTATGGGCCAGTGGGATGGGCGCATCACCTGCACGGCGCGCAATTCCCTGACGCGGGCAATACCGCTGTCCCTGCAGCTCCGCCAGTTTGACCTTGTCCTAGGCGCCACGCGGCAGGCAAGCAGGCAGCGCAGAACATCCCGATCGCGCAATCACCGGCCCATCGCGGATTGATC
>CAWDRD010000085.1:0-76215 GCA_963804455.1 uncultured Actinomycetes bacterium | reverse complement strand
GACCTCCCGGGCGACAGCCACCGCCGCCCGGCGAACGTCGGCGAACTCCCAGCGGCGCTCGATGCGGGCGTAGATGTGAAAGCCCCGGGAGCCGGAGGTCTTCGGCCAGCCGGTCAGCCCGAAGTCCGCCAGGACATCCCTGGCCACCAGCGCGACCTGGAGTATTTGCGGCCATTCCACCCCGGGCACTGGGTCCAGGTCGACCCGGAGCTCGTCCGGATGATCGAGGTCGTCCGCGCGAACCGGGTGCGGGTTCAGGTCGATGCAGCCGAGGTTGGCCGCCCAGGCGAGGGCGGCCGCGTCGTGCGGCACCACCTCCACCGCGCTGCGGCCGGACGGGAACCGCAGCTCCACGGTGTCGATCCAGGCCGGGCGGGACTCCGGGGCCCGCTTCTGGAAGAACGCCTCGCCCTCGGCCCCGTTCACGAAACGCTTGAGCACCATGGGCCGCCCGGCCACCCCGCGCAGCGCCCCGTCGGCCACGCTCAGGTAGTAACGGACGAGGTCCAGCTTGGTGTGCCCGGTGCGCGGGAAGTAAACCTTGCCCGGGTTGGAGATGGCGACCTCACGGCCGGCCACCTCCAGGATCTCCTTACGATCCGGCATGCCGCCACCATAACCGTGGCCCGGCTGGAGGCGGGGCCACGGCACCGGGGAAAGCGCCGTGCCGCCGTCCAGCTGCAGGCCGAGCAGGCACTGATTCACCCGCGCGAGGCCTTGCCCACCGGGCGTGCCGGTGATTAGCTAGAGAGCTACGCGCAGCTGGCCCGAGTGGAAACGGCGGCAGAGCGGCCATCGGTGACCTGCCACATCGTGGAGTGGACAGGGCTGACAGCAGCGCTAGCGACGACTAGTTGTCGTTCCTGCTGGCCGGGTAGCGCGCCCCACGAGCGCATCGCTGCCACCACCGCACCGATCGCGGCCGCCGTTGCACCGCCGGGGGCGCGGATACCTGACCGCTGGGAAAGGCGGACAGGAGAAGACCATGTACGTTCGGATGAACATGCTGACCGGAGACCCAGCTCGGCTGGGTGAGGCGGCCCGCTACCTCGAGGGAACCGTGACTCCGCATGTGGAAGCCCAGCATGGCAACCGCGGGATAGCCTTCCTCACCAACGCTGACCTGGGTGTCTGTGTTGTCGCGACGTACTGGGACTCGGTCAACGCGATGACCGCCAGCGAGCAGGCCGTCCAGGTCTCCCGCAAGGAGCTGACCGAAATGGTCCGGGGCACCGTGACGGTCGAGCACTATGAGGCGCCCGTCTTCGTCCGGCGCAGCCGTCCGCAGGCCGGAGCGGGCGTAAGGATGACCCGGATCGACGGCAACCCCGCGCACCTGGATGCGGCCATCGAGGAGTTCCGGAACACGGCCGTACCCGCGCTCATGGAGATGCCGGGCATGTGCAGCACACAGTTCCTGGCAGACCGCAGCACCGGCCGCTGCATCGTGGTGACCGCGTGGGAGGACATGGCGGCCCTGGCGGCCAATCGGTCTGCCGTGGCGACACTGCGCGCCAGCGTGATCTCAGTGACGCACGCCCAGGTCCGCTCGGTTGAGGAGTACAGCCTGGCGTTCTCGACGGTGCGCGAAGGAGACACCCGAAGCCTCATCGAGCGCAACATCGAGCTGTGGAACGCCCGGGACCGCGAGGGCTGGATGGCCGCGGCCGACATCCATCGGCTGGAGTTGCAGGCGCCGGGCGGGTTGCGGCTGTCCGGGCGGGACGCCGCCGACACGATCTGGACCACGTGGAACGAGGCGTTCCCAGACAACCGGCTGGAAATCATCACCGTCCACGCCGACGACCGGGGCGGGCTGCACGAGGGCCGCTTCATCGGCACGCACACCGGAACCCTCCGCGGCCCAGCGGGCGAGATCGCCGCCACCGGCCGGGCGGTGGACGCGGGCTTCTGCGGCGTCTACGAGTTCGACGAGGGCAAGATCACCAGCGTCCACCTGTACTTCGACCAGGCCGACATGCTCACCCAGCTCGGCGTGATGCCTGGCGCCCCGGGCAGCGGCGGCTGATCCGGCCGCCGGATAATCAGCTCGCCCACGGTCGCCCGGTGCCGGTCAGCTGGCTCTGCGGCTGGGTGCTCGCTGAGCCCCGGTCCTCTGCCCTCCAGGGGTGGGCTCCGGGTGGAAGGGTCGAGGTGGTGCCCGCGGCACAGTCGCAGTGAAGGCAGGATCGGAAACGTGAGGGTGGTGGTGCTGGCGGACACGCACGCGCCGCGGCGCTGGCGGTCCGCCCCCTGGCTGACAGATCCCAGTTCGCGACGTGCGTGCGGAGAACACCGCGGTAGAGTCCGGGACGGCTGAGGTCAATACGGGATCATGCTGCCCGCTGCGATAAGCAGCTGGACGGCAGCCACTGCGGCGCACAGCAGGGCGATGAGCCCGCTGGCCGACTTTCCCGCGGAAAGCATGGCCCGCCCACCGGCCGCGGTGAATGTCTCCCGGAGCCGCTGCCTCGTGTGCTGGCGCTGCCAGCAGCCGATCAGCAATCCGTGGGATTTCTCCCGGCACGGCTGGCCGGACTGGGTCACAGCACAGCACCAGACAGGCGCCTGGAACAGGAAGTAACCGAGGGCGGCCAGCGACAGAACCAGGATCACGGCCAGCGTGAAGCCGTGATCGATATACCCGAGAACCGCCAGCACCAGGGCGAGGTAACCCCAGTAACGCGCCAGCAGCCGGGTGAGGCGCTGGATGAGTGGCTTCGTATCACGGACGGTAACTCTGATAGCACAGGTCGTCCAGGTTACGGAAGCGTAACCTCAGCGAGGGCTATCCGCCTGCGCCCTTTCCAGCATCTCTCCGGCCACGGAGCGTTATGCAATAAGACACACAGCACTTAAATCGGCTCCGGCACGGAATCGGCGCCCTGGTCGAGGGGGCGGAGCAGGGGGAAGATCTGGCACTCGCGCACGCTCTTGTCCATGAAGAACGCGAACACCCGCTCGCTGAGCCCGAAACCGCACGCGGGCGGCATGCCGTACTCCAGCGCTTCCACGAACTCCGGGTCGGGCATCTGCGCCTCGCTGTCCCCGGCCTCCCGCATCCGCTGCTGTTCCGCGAACCGGCGGGCCTGCTCCTGCGGGTCGTTCAGCTCGCTGTAACCGTTGCCGAGCTCACTGCCCGCCACGATCACGTGGAACCGCTCCACGATGCCGGGCCGGTCCGGCCGCCCCTTGGCCAGCGGCGACACTTCCAGCGGCTCATTGACCAGGAAGCCGGGCCCGGGCAGGCTGCGCCGGCAGTGCTTCCACAGCGTGTCCATGGCCCGGGCCCGGTTCAGGCCGGCCTGGTCCACCGCGATCCCCAGGTCATGGATCGCACCGATCAGCTTGTCCGTTGAAGCTGACGCCACATCCAGGCCGAGGATCCGCTCGATCGTCTCGAAATAGTCGTATCTGGCCCACTCAGCACCCAGATCCACCTGGTACTCGCGGCCGCCGCGATGCAGATCGAACCGGAGCGTGCCGAACGTCTCCCGGATGACGTGCCGGAACAGTTCCTCGACCAGCCGCATGCCGGATTCGTAGTTCGCGTACGCCCAGTAGAACTCCATCTGGTCGTAGTCGTTCAGGTGCTCCCGGCTCTGGTTTTCGTTGCGGAACTGCCTGCCGATCTCGAAGGTGCGCTCCAGGCCGCCGACCAGCAGCCGCTTCTGCCACAGCTCACCCATGGAGATGCGCAGGCACACGTCGGTGTCGAGGTAGTTGTGGTGGGCGATGAACGGCCGCGCGTCGGCCCCGCCGGTGGTGAGCTCCAGGGCCGGTGTCTGCACCTCGATGAACCCCCGGTCGTCCAGGAACCGGCGCATCGACCGCCAGAACCGGGCCTTGGCGTAGATCATCTCCTGGATGTCGCGGTGCAGCAGGATGTCCAGGTAGCGCTTGCGCAGCAGGACTTCCTCGTTGGTCAGGCCGGAGTGCTTGTCCGGCAGCGGGCGCAGCGACTTGGTGAGGATGCTCACTTTCCGGGCCCCGACCGAGGGCTCGCCGGTCTTGGTGTGCAGCCGGTATCCCTCGACCGCGATGAAGTCACCCATGTCGAGCAGCTTGGTGAGGGCCTTGTAGCCAGGCACGCTGTCCGCGGGCAGGTCACGGCGGGAGATCATGAACTGCATCTCGCCGCTCTCGTCGTGCAGCTTGCCGAACGTGAGGTTGCCCATCGGGCGCAGCAGCATGATCCGGCCGGCGATGGTCACCGGCTCGCCGTCGGCGAGCCGGAGCGCGTCCGCGATCGGCGTCCGGGCCACCGCGTCCGGCGGGTACGGGTCGATGCCCAGGTCGCGGAGCTGCGTCACCTTGTCGATCCGCTGCCGCCGTATCTCGCTCAGCACGTCAGCCCGGGCCGCCTGCGCCTCGGCCGCCTGCCCGCTCGTGATCCCGTCTGCCGTGCTGTCGACTGACACTGCTCGTCGCCCTTCACCGTGGGTCTTACTCAAAGGTCGAGTGGCCGGCCACTGTGGCCGTTACGTCAGAAACTGGCTACCTGCCGGTCAAGTATCCCGCAGCCGGGCCGCTGGGCCGCCCCGGCCGGACAGCGGATCGACACGGGGCCAGTTCGCAACCTCGGGGCCGGGATTCGCGTCTAAAGGACCGTCAGGCCGGCTGGGTGGCAATGGAAAGCTAAACTCAGCTAAAGCTCAGCATCGGCCCAGGTTTGCCGGGAACTTCGGCCTGCTTCATGCCGTTCGCACAGGCGGGACTGCGACGAATGGCGTGAACCGCAAGCCACGACACCGGCCGGAGTACTCAGTGAGCGGGCACCTGGGCGCCAGCGGAGGCGTTCCCCCCCACATCCGGAGGCATGAGTGCTAGAGCCGCAGAGCACGGCCCTGTTCGTGCTGCTGATGGTGATCTTCGGGGTGCTGGCCTGGTGGATGGTCACCGCCAGGCAGCCCGTGCTGCGTATCCTCGCGGCCTGCCTGGCCTTCCTCCCGGCGATGATGTTCGGGGTGGTGGCCGTCAACAAGTACTACGGCTACTACCAGACCTGGAGCGCCGCGATCGCGGACCTGACCAACCAGGGCGGCAACGCCGTGCCCCAGGTGCCGGACAAGAACCTCAAGTCCGCCACCAGCACGCTCGACGGCAGCAGGGTCAACCTCAGGCAGGCCCAGCTCACCGGGGACACACTGCGGCTGGTCGTGACCGGGCCGCAGAGCCACATCACCCGCACGGTGTACGTCTACCTGCCGCCGCAGTACTTCCAGCCGTCCTACCGGTCCTACCGGTTCCCGGCTATCGAGCTGATCCACGGCCAGCCCGGGCGGCCGCAGGACTGGCTCAACGTGCTGGACGTCCAGGGCACCCTGGACCGGCTGCTGAGCGACCACCTGGCCCAGCCCGCGGTCCTGATCATGCCGGACGCGAACGGCGGGGTGAACGTCTCGCTGCAGTGCCTCAACCAGGTGGGCGGCCCGCAGGACATGACCTACCTGGCGGTGGACCTGCCGGACAACATCGCGCAGACGCTCCGGGTCCAGCCGCCTGGCCCGGCCTGGGGCGTGGCCGGCTATTCGGAGGGCGGATTCTGCGCCGCCAACATGGCCCTGCAATTCCGCAGCCGGTACGGTGCCGCGGGGGTGATGAGCGGCTACTTCCGGCCCTTCGATAACCAGCTGGCGCACCCGGGCCGGCTGGTCGACCCGTTCGGTGGCAGCCTTACCTTGCGGCAGCAGAACACCCCGCTGGATGAGCTGCAGACGCTTCCCCCGGCCACGCCCATGCCGAGCTTCTGGCTGGCCACCGGGACCAAGCAAGGGGTGGACGTGGCCAACGCGGACGTCTTCCAGCGGGAGCTGCGGGCGCGGGGCGTGCTCGCGCCGCTGCACCTCACCCGGGGCGGCGGGCACAACATGTACACCTGGCGGGCGGAACTGCCGGACATGCTGACGTGGATGACCCGGCAGCTGGCCCAGGCCGCTCAGGGGCACCCGGCCGGTCTCTCGCGGAAGACCCTGGCCCTGGCCGGGCAGCAAGCCCACGGCCAGGGTCCTCAGGGCCCAGGCAGCGCCGGGTAACCAGCTCAGCCAGGGCGCCGGGCCGGGTGGCCGCGCCACCAGCCGCAGCTGCGCCGCGCCACGGCTGGCGCCGCGCACCGGCGATCTGGACGGCTTTGCGCTGACGTGTGATCGTTTCGCCGCAGCTGCGCGTTCGAACTACCTATCCGCAGCCATCCGGATGCCCGCGCGGCGCCGGCGAGCGCGCCCGGCCGGCTGGCAGGGGGCACTATGCATGCATCCGGTCATGCTGAGGGGGACGCGCGTGCCATCGTTCGTGGCGGCATTAGGGACAGCTCAGCCAGTCAGGCTGATCCGCAGTTCAGCGGCCAGGCCAGGGGACCAGCCGGGGGAGGCGTCCAGGCCGTTGCCCACCGCGGCTGAGCCGCTGGACGCCAGTGTGGCTGGCCAGGCCCAGCAGGTGCCGGTGGTGGAGGCGCTCCGGTTCGCGGTCAGCGGCAGTGTCCCGCTGAAGTCCGCGCACGGGGTGCTGCTCGCCGACGAGGTGCACCGGGCGGTCGCGCGGAAATTCACGGGCGACCGGGCCGAGGGCCCGTCCGGCCCGGCGATCCTCGGCAGCCGCGGCGTGGCCACCGACCATCAGCACGCGCACTGGGTGCCGGTGGCCGCGCACGCCGCGCCGGACGCCCCCGTCCAGGCGCTGATCGTCTGGGTGCCGCTCGGGCTGCGGCCGCCGGACGTGGCCGCGATCGTCGCGCTGCGCTCGCTGCCCGGGCGGCCGGGCCGGGGTGGCGACCGGCCCGAAGCGCCCGGGCTCCCGCCGGTCGGGCTGAGCTTCCAGGCCGCGGGGCCGGTCGCCGTGGTGGCCCCGGAGCTGTGTGGCCCGTCCCGGCGGTGGCGCAGCCTCACGCCCTACCTGCCGGTACGCCACCGCAAGCGGGAGTCACTGGATGACTTCGTCAGCACCGACGTGGCCACCGAACTGCGCTACCGCGGGCTGGCGCCCGCCGTGGTGACCCGGACCGGCCCGGACCGGGGGCTGCCGGACCGGTGGGCCCGCGACTTCCGCCGGTACCGGCTCAACGAGCGCCCGGACCGGTCCCGGCCCGGGCTGGGCCTGCAGCTGGACTTCACGGACCCGGTGACCGGGCCGCTGCTGCTGGGGCAGCTCAGCCACTACGGGTACGGCATCTTCCAGCCCGTACCCGGCTGAGCCGGGCGTCCGCCGGGCAGACCGCGGGTGTAGCGCCGGGCCCGGGAGCCGGTGCCGGCAATGGCCACCCGCCGGATGCTGGTCACCGGCTCATTCGCCCGGCCCGGCGCAGGCCGAACCGGGCCGTGCGCTGGAGCAGGGCGAGCAGGATCACCGGCAGGCCCAGGAGCAGCAGCGGCGGGTCGATCAGGGTGAGCACCACCGCAACGGCGATTTCGAGGAGGAAGAGCGGCCCGGTGATCACGAGGTTGCGGACCGCCAGCTGGGCGCACAGCGACCAGAGGTCAACGGGAGCCGCGGCCGGGTGGCGCGCGGCGAGCAGGAACAGGTAACCCAGGGCAGTCAGCGTGATCAGCAGCGCGGCAAGGCCCAGGCCCAGGCCGGACCAGGTGATGAGGCCGTCGCCGCGGGCGAAATGCCGGATCTCCGTCACGCCGAGGGCAGCCGCGGCGAGCGGCAGTCCGAGGACGAGGGTGGTGCGCAGCGGTGGTCTCGACCGGAGCGCGGCGAGGAACTCGCTCACCACCCGGTCCTCACCCTCACAGCGCCACCGGTCGAGCGCGACCGAGGCGGCGTTGACGGCGAGGGGCAGCGTAATGACCGGCAGCGCGGCGATGAGCAGGACGAGATTGAGAGCCAGGACGTTGAAGGCCGATCCGAGCCCCGCGATGATGCTGCGGCGGGCCGCGACGCCAAGCGGCCGGGCCGGTGCGGTCCGGTGTGCCACGGGCGGGTGTGCCACGGGCGACTCATCCTTTCTGGCCAGTGAGGGCAATCCCCTGGATGAAGGTGCGCTGCGTCAGGAAGAACAGGACGACGATCGGGATGGTCGCGGCGGTCGCCGCCGCCATAATCCATGACCAGTTCGTCGTGTAGTCCCCGAGAATCAGGGAGAGGCCGAGGCTCAGCGGGTATTTCGACTCAGTGTTGATATAGATGAGCGGGCCCAGGAAGTCGTTCCAGCAGTAAATGAACTGGAAGAGGATGACGGACGCTATGGCCGGCTTCGACAGCGGGAGGATAATCCGGCCGTAAATGTAGAGCTCGCTCGCCCCGTTGACGCGCGCGGCGTCTGACAGTGATTGCGGTATGGTCATGAAAAACTGGCGCAGCAGGAATGTGCTGAACACTGAGCTGCCGAAGAAGGTTGGTACTTCCAGGGGCAGGTACGTATCGATCCAGCCCAGGTGCTTGTACAGGATGAAAAGGGGTATCAGGGTGCAGATGAACGGCAGCAGCAGGGTCATCAGCATGACGTAGAAAAGAGCATTCCGGCCAGGCCAGCGCAGCCGCGAGAAGCCGTAGGCCACGAGGCTGCTCGAGATGCACACGCCAACGATCGTCACGGCCGCGTACACGAAGGTATTCAGGAAGAACCTGCCGAACGGCAGGGAGGACAGCACATGCGGGTAGTTGTCCCACAAGAACGGGTGCGGCCACCAGACGACGGGCAGTGTGAGCGCCTGCGCGGCCGACTTGAATGAGGTGAGAACCATCCAGGCCAGGGGGAGAGCGAACATTGCCGCCACGGCTATCAGCACGATGTGCTTCAGCGCGCTAGCACTAAGCTGGCGGGGGCCCCGGCGCCGTCGCGGCGGCCCCGCCAGCAGCGGGGGCAGTGCATCTGGCAGCACCTGCGTCCGGGTAATTCCCACGTCAGCGCACCGCCCGCCCGCGGTTACTGCTGCTCATTTTCATAGTAAACCCATCCTGACGACGATTTGAGCAGCACGATAGTGATGATAAGGACCAGAACGAAGAGCATGAATGCCATTGCCGAGGCATATCCGAGGTGCAGGTCCTGGAACGCCTGCTGGTAGTAGTAGATGACGAAGAACATCGTCGAGCTGCCGGGGCTGCCCGGCGGGCTTTCGATGACCTCCGCCTGCGTGAAGTACTGGACGGACAGTACGAGCGACATGACGACGTTGAACAAGATGACCGGGCTGATCATCGGCAGCGTCACATGCCACAGCCGCTGCAGCGGCCCTGCTCCTTCCAGCGAGGCCACCTCGTACATCTCCCGGGGGACGCCCTGGAGGGCGGCCAGGTAGATCACCATCGGCTGGCCCAGCCCCCACAGGCCCAGCAGGATGAAGGAGGGCTTGGACCAGGCGATCGAGAAGAACCAGGCCGGTCCCTGCAGGTGCACGTCGGCCAGCAAGGAGTTCACGACGCCGAACGACGGCTGGAAGATCCAGACGAAGATCATGGACGAGGCGACGATCGGCACGATCGATGGGATGTAGAACAGCGTCCGGTAGAACGCCTGCCCGCGGACGTTCATGTTCAGCAGCAGGGCCAGCCCGATCGCGACCACGGTCGAGAGCGGGACCTCGAGCGCTGTGTAGTAGAACGTGTTGAAAAGGGCGGTCCGGAACATGTGGTCGTGGAGCAGCGCCGAGTAGTTCGCTAGCCCGGTGACCTTAGGATTCCCCACTCCGGTGAACGCCGTGAAGCTGTAGTAGAGGGTGGCGAAGAACGGGTAGACGTAGAACCCCAGGAAACCGAGGAGCCAGGGGCTGATGAAGAGCAGCCCGACCCTGATCCGGCGCCGTTGGCGGGACCGGGAGCCCCGGGCCGGGCCCGGCGAGCCAGCCCGGGGGGACGTCAGCACGTTTCTCATGTGTTCCGCTACCTCGTCCTTCGCCATCTGCGCCGGGGCCGCCGGGCCGGGAAAGCCCGGCGGCCCCGGCCGCCGGGTCCTAGCCGGTGCTGCTGTTGGACTGGGAGTCGATGTAGGACAGGGCGGCCGACGGCGACAGCGTCTTCTCCGCTATGTCCTCGCTCGCCGTCGCCTCCGCCGTCTCGAACGCGGATTCGTGCGTGGTGAGCGCGGGCGTCACCGAGTACGGGCTGGACATCTGCTTGACGAAAACGTCCAGCCAGGGGTTGGCCTTCAGCCACTTCTGGTAGGCGGGCGCCGCCGCGATCTGCGGCGAGGCTGGCATCCAGCCGCCCTTCGGGTCCATGGCCGAGGTGAAGCCCAGGTTGCTGAAGCCGGCCAGCCAGGTGATGAACGTGAACGCGGCCTGCGGGTTGGCTGCGCCCTTCGGGATGATGTTGTAGTTGCCCTGCCCGAACGTGCTGGGGCCGGGCTCGGTGCCGGGGAACGGGACGACGCCGAAGTTGCCGACCATCTTCGGGTTCGTGTCCGGGATGTTCTGCGCGCCCTCCCACGGCCCGTCCATGTCGAAGCCTTCCTTGCCCGCCACGAACGCGTCGTCGTCACCGCCGGCCACGGCCCCGTACGCGGTCTGCAAGGCGGAAACGTCGGCGTAGGGGTAGTTGTCGTACTGGGCAAAGAAATTCGCCTCGTTCTTCGCGCCGGGGCAGCTGGCGAAGTCGTACTGGCCGCTGGAGCTGAAGCAGTTCACGGCGCCGAAGAAGCTGCCGAAGTACTCGAAGCCCTCGCTGTAGAGCGGGTAGAAGCCGATTTCGTCGATCTTGTTACCCGAGACCTTCCACTCCTTGGCCTGATCCGCGTACAGCTGGGTCAGCGTGGTCGGCGGCGTGGTGATGCCCGCCGCCTTCAGCAGGCTCTTGTTGTAGTACAGCGCCCAGGAGTTCATGGACATCGGTATGGCGTAGAGCTTGCCCTGGTACATGCCGCCGTCCAGCGCGATCGGGTACTCCCACTTCTCCAGGCCCGCGTACGTACCGGTCAGGTACTTGTTCATCGGCTGGATCGACCCGTCCGCCGCATACTCGCCCAGGACCGGATTCCACTCGGTGAACACGTCGGGCGGGTCGCCGGCCGAGATCTCGGACAGGAGCTTGGCGTCCCCGGTCGCGCTCGGGATGTTGGACTCGGTGACGTGGATGCCCGGATGAGTGCTGTTGAACGCGGTGACCATCTGGTTGAGCAGGCTCAGGGTGGCCCCCGACCACATGGTCTGCCAGGTGATGTCCACCACCCCGGAGGACGACTTGCCGGAGGACGATGGGGCCGCGGTGCCGCCGCACCCGGCCAGGGCCACCACGGCGGCGGCCGCGATCAGTGCTTTCGGCTTTCCGGCCCGGAATCTTCTCTGTCTGGTCCTGATCACGAAATGTTCCTTCCTCCAGCGCGCGTCTGCGCGCGCATGGCCTTCGCGGGAGGGTTTAGCGGGAGGGTTTATCCGTGCCGGGGAGTCGGCGCGGCGGAGTCGGTGCGGGTGGCCCGCCGCGGTGGCGGGGTGCGGGGCCCGTGCTTTCCCGCACGATCAGTTCCGGCCGTGGCCACGGCCGCGGCGCCGGGCCTCGCTGCGGGTCGAGGAACGGCCGCAGCAGGGCCACGCAGGCCCGGCCGAGCTCAGCCCAGTCGAACCGGACCGTGGTCAGGGCCGGGGTGAAGAACTCGGCCTGCGGCATGTCGTCGAAGCCGGCCACGCTGATGCTCTCCGGGATCGGCCTGCCAGCCTCATGGAGGGCCCGGATCACCCCGGCGGCGAGGTCGTCGTTGCCGCAGAGGACCGCGGTGACCGCAGCGTCCGCGGCGAGCACGCGGCCGGCCTCGTATCCGGACCGCGGGGTCCACCCGGCCTGCAGCGGCTCGGGCACGGGTACGCCCGCCTCCCGCAGGGCCATCCGCCAGCCAGCGGTCCGCTGGCTGTGGTCGGTCGAGGACGGGATCGCGATGTAGTGCACGGTCTGATGGCCCAGCCCGAGCAGGAACCGGGTGGCCTCGCGGGCGGCCTCCCGGTCGTCGATCCAGACCCAGGGTTTCCCCTGGCCCTCGTCGCCGATGGGCGTTTCCACCGCGGCCACCATCGGCACGTCAGCCGGGACCGCGGCCAGGGTCGTCGTGCCGGCCCGGTCGAAGGCCAGCACGATCAGCGCGCTGCCCGGCTCCACGGCCCGGCGGATGGCGTCGGCGACCACGTCCGCGGCGTCGGACTCGACCACCTGGACGCCCAGGGCGAATCCGGCGGCGCGGGCCACCTCCTCGATGCCCTGCAGTATGTAGGCCTGGCCGTACAGGGTCGTGTTGGAGGTCAGCACGGTGATCGACTCGACCGGCCCGCCCGCCAGGGCCCGGGCGGCGCGGTTCGGGCGGAAGCCGAGCTGGTCGATGGTGGCCAGGATCAGCTGGCGGGTGGAGGGCTTCACCCGCGGGTGCTGGTTGATCACGCGGGAGACGGTCTGGTAGGACACCCCGGCTGCGGCGGCCACGTCGCGGATGCTGACCGGGCGGGATGGCCGCGGCTCATCGGCAGTTGTGTGACCGGTCACATCCATGCCAGGATTGTGACCGGTCACACAAATGCTGTCAAGGTCGCCCGGGCGGGGACGTAATCCCCCTGACCGGGGTCAAACGGGCCGGGCTGATCTGGGTAAACCGGATACGGGCAGCAGTGCCGCATCGGGGCAGCGGTGCCGCGGGAACGAGGAGGACGTACTTGGCCGCCGGGACTCACGCAGCGCGGATCAGCTGGACGGACGCTGCCATCGACCTGGACATCGCGGTGGCCGGAGACGGGCGGGTGACCCTGGCCCGGCTGGCGCCCGGCCCGGGCGCTGCCCCCCGGGCCCGGGCCGCAGGCCCGGGCCCTGACCCGGGTGCGGGCGCGGCGGGCGCTCCCGGGCTGCCGCTGGCCGACATCGTGCTGGCCGGGTCCGGCCGGTCCTGGTCGGGAACCCGGTACTGCCATTCGGTGGCCGGGCAGCGCATGCGGTACGCCGGTCATGCCGAGCGCACTGACGGCCGGTGGCGGCAGGTGCGGATCGACCTCGACGACCCCGAGACCGGCCTGCGGGCCGAGGTGGGTTACCGCGTGCTCATCGATGGCGGGGTGCTGCGCTCCTGGGTGCGCCTGGTGAACCGCGGGACCGGCCCGGTGACGGTGGAGTCGGTGACCTCGTTCCTGGCCGCGGGCCTGCCCGCGGCCGGGCGCCTGGCCGACCTGGACCTGATGTGGGCCGAGAACGACTGGCTGGCCGAGCACCGGTGGCAGACCCGGGCCGTGTACGACGCCCTGCCCGACCTGACCGGCACCGCCCACCTGGGCGCCAGCCCCCGCGGCCGGATCGGCTTCACCAGCGCGGGCACCTGGTCCACCGGCGCCTACCTGCCCATGGGGGCGGTGGTCGACCGGCGCACCGGCCAGGCCTGCGCGTGGCAGATCGAGCACAACGGTGCCTGGCACTGGCAGGCCGGCCAGTACCGGGACACGCTCTACGTGGCACTGCTGGGACCGGCCGACACCGAGCACCACTGGCGGCTGCCGCTGGCCCCGGGGGAGTCGTTCACCACCGTGCCGGTGGCGGTCGCGGTCAGCGACGCGGGCTTCGAGGGCGCGATCGCCGGGCTGACCGCGGCCCGGCGGGCTGTCCGGCGCCCGCACCCGGATCACGCCGGGCTGCCGGTGATCTTCAACGACTACATGAACACGCTCATGGGCGACCCGAGCACCGAGCTGCTCGTCCCGCTGATCAGCGCGGCCGCCGCGGCCGGGGCCGAGTACTTCGTGATCGACGCGGGCTGGTACGCGGACGCCGGCGAGGGCTGGTGGGACAGTGTCGGCCAGTGGAAGCCGTCGGCCACCCGGTTCACCGGCGGCCTGCCCGAGGTGCTGGACCGGATCCGGGCCGCGGGGATGATCCCCGGGCTGTGGCTGGAACCCGAGGTCGTCGGGGTGCGCAGCCCGGTCGCGGACACGCTGCCGCCCGAGGCGTTCTTCGAGCGCGGCGGGCAGCGGGTGGTCGAGCACGGCCGCTATCACCTGGACCTGCGCCATCCCGCGGCGGTCAAGCACCTGGACGAGGTGGTCGACTACCTGGTCGGCGACCTGGGCGTGGGCTACTTCAAGCTCGACTACAACATCACGGTCGCGCCGGGCCCGGACACTGGCGGGGCCAGCCCCGGCGCGGGCCTGCTCGAGCACAACCGGGCCCACCTGCAGTGGCTGGACCGGGTCCTGGACCGCCACCTCGGGCTCACCATCGAGAACTGCGCGTCCGGCGGCATGCGCACCGACTACGCGATGCTGTCCCGGCTGCAGCTGCAGTCCACCAGCGACCAGCAGGACTACCGGCGCTACCCGGCCATCGCCGCCGCTGCCCCGGCCGCGATCGCCCCGGAGCAGGCTGCGGTGTGGGCCTACCCGCAGCCCGGCTTCACCGCGGACGAGATCGCGTTCACCCTGTGCAGCGCGCTGCTCGGCCGTATCCACTTGTCCGGGCACCTGGACCAGATGAGCCAGGACCAGCGCGACCTGGTCGCCGAGGCGGTCCGGGCCTACCAGGCGATCCGGGCCGACCTGGCCCGGGCCGTGCCGTTCTGGCCGCTGGGCCTGCCCGGGTGGGCCGACCCCTGGCTGGCCTTGGGCATGCGGGCCGAGGGCGTCAGCTACCTGGTGGCCTGGCGCCGCGGCCCGCTGAACGGGTCAGACCCGGGCCGCGCGCCGGCCGCGCGCACCCTGCCCATCCCGCACCTGGCCGGTGAGCCGGTGACGGTGTCCGTGCGCTACCCGGCCGGGGCGGGCGCGGCCGCCCGCTGGTCCGCCGCGGGCCAGTTGCTCACGGTCGAGCTGCCGCGCACCCCGTCCGCGTGCCTGATCGAGCTGCGACACGAGCAGTAGCCCGCGGCCCGGGCCCATTGGTTTGAACACATCCGGCTCGGCGTTTACCTACCGCGCTCTTGGCGCCATTGTCTGCGGCGGTTTGCCCCCGGGGGCTAGGATTGCCCGGGTCTTGGGTCCTATGAAGGGCAGGAGATGCTACCAGTAGCGATATCTAAGAGCCGGTTGGCACGTATGGCGGCCATGGCGAGTGCGGTGCTACTGTCGGTAGTTGGCCTGGGCGCATGTTCAAGTTCACGTGCAAGTTCAGGTCCCGTGTCCGCCGGTTCCCCCATTACGGTGGGCGCGGATCTGCCTTTATCAGGTACCTTCGCCTTCTTCGGCGGCTATCAGAAATGGGGCTACGAGCGCGCCGTCGGTCAGGTCAACGCCCGCGGCGGCATCCTGATCGACGGCAAGAAGCACAAGGTCAAGCTGGTCATCCTGGATGACGCTTCCAACCCCGGCACGGCTGCGTCCAACGTCCAGAGGCTGATCAGCCACGACGGGGCCATCGCCATACTGGGCTCGTGCACGCCACCCATGGTTACCCCCGACGCGATGATCGCCGAGCACGACAGCGTCCCCATGGTGACCGGCTGCGATCCGATCGCAACCTTCGAGGCTACCGGGCCGTGGAAGTGGGTGTGGGATATCTTCTTCGACGACCCCGACCTCGCTGTGCTTCCGTTCCAGACCTTGCAGACGTACCGCTCGGCGACGAACAAGAAGATCGCCATCCTGTACTCCCAGGATCCCGACGGTGACGAGGTGGGCGGCGCGCTCTGGCCGAAGGACGCCAAGGCGTTCGGATACCAAGTGGTCGCGAGCGTCAGTTTTCCTGACTCGGCGACCAACTTCGCTGCGGCGGTCGAGCAGGCGAAGTCGTCTGGTGCGCAGATTGCGCTCGTCAACTGCGACACCCCGCAGGCCATCGCGATCCGGCAGCAGATGGCGTCGAGCAACTACGCGCCGAAGGTGCTCGACATCGAGAAGGGATCCGAGCCCTTCGGGTTCTCGGCCGCGCTCAAGGGGCTCGCCTCGGGGGTGCTGGTCGGGGGATATTGGTCGCCGACGGTTCATGACCCGGGCGCGGCTGCGCTTGCGACCGCCTATGAGAAGGAGACAGGGAACACCTACAGCCAGCACATCGCCGACAGCTATGCCGCGGCGCAAGTCCTGCTGCAGGCGATAGCCCGGGCGGGCAGCACCTCGAACACCGCGATCAACAACGCGGTCGGCCAGACGAACGGCGACTACGTCGTCGGGCGGATAAATTTCGCGGGCTCGGACTTGTCGCACGCCGCAGCGCTGAGCGTCGTAGAGCTGCAGTGGCAGAACGGCAAGACGGTGGAGGTGTGGCCGAGGAACACGGAACAGGATCCGTTGCTGTTCCCTGCTCCTTAGGCGAGTTATGTGGGTTCGCTTACGCTTCGGCCAGGCAGGTGAGCAGCAGGGTATGTGCTGCGATGGTCGCTGCGGTCCGGGTCGGACCCTCGGTTGCGCAGCCGCTCAACGGCGCCGGCCGGGCCGCCCGAGACGGCGACCACGCCCGGTGGGGTCTCGGGCGGCAGCGGCCCGGAGGTCAGGACGAACACCTGCAATCCTGGCCACGGCCAGCCGGGAGCGCCGAGGGCCGGCAGGAAGGTCGAGCGGCCCATGAGGACGGCATCGCATGCCCCGATAAACGCCGTGTAGCCGTGCGAATGGCCAGGGACGAAGTCCGGCATCATCAAGAACGCCGGCACCCCGTCTGCGGTGGCCACGAACCCGTCGGCGCTGACGCCCATACGTGATCGGATTAGCATGTCTATTCCCTTCTGTCTCCTTACCTCCAAGCCCCTGCTGGCTCAGCCGAGGAACTCTCGCAGGCAGGCCAGCAGGGCTGCAGGCTGCTGCAAGACGCCGTGATCTTGCCCCTCAAGCGTGGCGGGCTCCTGGGACGGCACGAGCCGCCTCCGCGGAGGCGGCACTCAGCCACGGGAAGGTGTTGGACCCGGCGATGACCAAGGCCGGGACCTCGATGCGAGCCAGGCGGCTGTCCGGCACGGGACAGCCGGGCTCGAACAGTGAGTAGTCGTACGGCAGCGTATGGGCGAGGCGGGTGAAGAAGCTCCACATCCCGCTGTGTCGCATGCCCTCGACCATCTCGGGCGGCAGGCCGATCACCTCGGTCTGGAAGAGAGCCGTGGCGGCGTCCCGATCGCCTGCCCCGACCAGGCGAAGCAGACGCCCGGCGACATCCGAGGCTGGCCGCGGCCGGGAACCCTCGGGAATGAAGGGCGGCTCGTAGGCCGCCACCTTGTCTACCGGCAGCCGCCGGATGGCGGCCTCGAGGGCGAGCACCGCCCCCGACGAGTGGCCCACCAAGGACACCATCCCGCCAAGGTGGTCGATCACCGCCTTGAGGTCCTCCATCTCCCGGTCAACCGAGTAGCCGGCGCTCTCATCCCCGCTGTCCCCGCGCCCACGGCGGTCGTAGGTCACGGCCTGGTAATAGGGGGCGAGCACCTGGGCCAGGCCGGCGGTCGTCGTACGGTCGTTGAACGCCCCGCCGATCAGCACGACCGGGCGGCCGCTCCCGGTCACTTCCAGCGGGCTGGACCTGTCCGTCCGCGGACTTCTGCACGAGCTCGCCGGGATCGGCGAGACCGTCCTGCTCTACCGAGGCGACCGCCGCCGACCCAGAGCCCACCGCCTGCTTACGGAAACCAGCCCGGTCCAGGACAAGCTCATCAGCATCTTCGGCCTCGCGCGCTACGCCCCCAGGCGATGACATGGGTAATACGCGAAAACCAGCCCGGCACCATAGCTGACCAGCGGAAACAATCAGCGCACACCTTGATCATCGGAAACTCGGGCTAGACCCAGCCGCGGTCACCGGAAGATCATATTCTCGATGTTGAGCGGCTTCGCGATGACCCCGAAGTCGACCAGCAGGTCGGCGACCCGCTGCAGGCCACTGACGTCCGGCGAGGTCTGGTATTCCCCGATCGTGACCAGAGCGGCGGTTTGCGTGTTCATGCCGACAAGCCGTGTGATTGCTGCCCGTGTCGCAGCGCCTGCGTTGGCGTCAGCCTGCACCCTCTGCAGGGCGGCGCGGAATGCCTCCAATGCGCTGGCGTGCGCGCGGGCGAAAGAAGTGGAGGTGAAGTAGCCGGACAGCGGAAGGCTGGCGGTGGTTCCGCTGACCGAGTCCAGTATCTCGGAGGCCCCGATCTGGCTCTCCGCCCGGAAGATGTCAGGCTCCGTCACTAGGATGGCGGCTACCTTGTGGCTGCTGAGAGCGCCGATGAGGTCTGGCGTGGGCACTGGCTTCCATCTGACCGACGCCGGATCCACCCCGTCGTCCTGCAGGGCCGACTGGGTCGCCAGCGTCTCCATGCTGTACGGGATGGTGGCGCTGTACGGGATTTCCTGCGGCTCCGGCGTGCCGATGGTCCTGCCCGCGAGCTGCTTCGGCGTTGTGATGCCGGAACCCGGTGAGACGAGCACATCCATCACGTCGGCGGCCGCATCGTACCCCTCAGCGACGATGAGCATGTCCGGCTGATGATTCTGCGCATAGAAGAAGTCGGCGTAATCACCTGCGGCAACATCGGCACGGCCGGTCTTCAGCGCCATTATCTCACTGCTTGCCGAGCCGTAATCCTTGATCCGTACCCTGAGGCCCTCGGCGGCGAACTGCCCGTCCTCGGCCGCGATGTACAGCGGCGCGTCATCGATGCCGGGTGCCGCCGCCACCGTGAGCGTCGACAGCCCGTGAGCCGATGCGCTGGCCCCCGTTCCCGCTGCGCTGCAGCCCGCAACCAGCAGAACGGCCGCCAAGCCGAAAATGGCGCTGGGAAAGGTGCGGGACCGGCCTGCGATCGGCCGACCCTGCAATAAGGCAGCGACAGGGAGTACTGCGAGCCTCATGACCCTCCCCTGCGCGCAGACATTGGACGTTACTGGTCAGCTGGAGAACGCCACGAGGGTACCCTACTGCCATTGGGGTGTAAGGGAGACATCACGATTTCAGTGCTTTACGTTACTCAGGTGAGTACCTGGTGTGGCCGAGTTGGCTGCACGTTAGGGTTGGCCACGGCGGCGTCGGTGGCGCTAGCGGAACGTCACCCAGGAAGGGGCGCATCACATCGCTCCCCGCCGCAGGCCCCCGGGAGACACGCTGGCTCGCCGCGGCAGCCAGAGGAGATGTGGAGACGCCGTTGCGATCGAGAAGCAGGAAGATCAGCCGCGTCACTGCCGACGCCCCGACCGATGAGACCGTGACCAGACGGTCTGACGGGTTAATGCCCAGCGGGCAGGCCGGGGGTACCGCGCCGGACACTCACGCGGGGCGGGCGGAAGCGGGTACAGCCCCACGGCGCACCTCCTCCAGCCGTGCACTGAAGAACTTGCGGGTCCGTTCGCGCCTGCTGCTGCTCGTCGCCGTCCCCACCGTAGCCGCGGTCGCGCTCGGTGGGTTCCGCATCGTTTCATCGGTGCAGAATGAACAGCTTTATCAGCGCGTCCGGCAGCTTGCCATCCTGGGCCAGGACGACACCAACCTGGTCCAGGCCCTTGAGGACGAGCGAGACCACACCGTCTACTACATCGCGCTTGGCGCCGATGGCGGGCGAGCCAGCGTCCTGTCGGCCAGTTCGAAGGCCCGGGCGGCAATGACCTCGTCGCAACTTGGCGTGCAATACGCCGCGACGGATCAGGCCATCTCCGGGGTTCGTGGGCTTGCCCAGCAGATAGGCAGCTCCTATCCGAAGCAGACGCGGCAGCAGGCGACGGTCGTTCTCACCGCGCTCGACAGCCTCCCGGGGCTGCGCGCTGGCGCGGCTGGCACCAACATACCCGTGCTCACCGTGGTGACGCGATACGCGCAGATAGTCGAGGACCTGCTCGCGCTCGACAACGACATCGCGCAAGGCACTGGCGACCCCGTGCTGGGCCAGGCGGTCAGCGCGCTCGGGCTGGTTTCCCAGATAAAGGAGGAGACATCGCAGCAGCGGGCGATCCTTGCCGCCGCGCTGCTACAGGGCGCGTTCGCGCCGCACGAGCTGACCGCTCTGCAGAATGCCGTGTCGGCTCAGCAGACCAACCAGCAGGCCTTTGATAGCACCGCGAGCCCCAGCCAGCTCCAGTTGTGGAACGCCGACGTGGCAGCGTCATTCGGCAACCAAGCGAGCGCTGATGAACTCCGGGCCATCTCGCTGGCCACCAACGCCGGCGGATCAGGGTCGCTCGGCAGCGACCCTACTACCGCCGATGACTGGTACAACACGATGGCCAACACCATCGAATACCAGATGGGTCCAGTCCAGCGGCAGCTCGCCGCGTCGGTCACCTCGCGGGCCGCGGCGTTGCGCAGGAATGCGATCACGGAGGCGGTGACCGCCGTCGCCGTCGTGCTACTCATCCTCATGCTCGCCGTCCTGTTCACGGCGGTGATCGGCCAGTCCATGGTGCGGCCGCTGCGGCGGCTACAGGCCGGGGCCCTGGAAGTGGCGGGCGTGCGGCTGCCCGAGATGGTCCGCCGGATGAGCGAGACCGATGGCGCTGGCATGGCGCTCGACGTCCAGCCCATCGACGTGGACTCGTCCGACGAGATCGGTGAAGTGGCGCGGGCCTTCGACCAGGTCCACCGGGAAGCGCTCCGGCTGGCCGCCAACGAGGCGGCCCTGCGCGGGAACGTCAACGCGATGTTCGTGAACCTGTCCCGGCGCAGCCAGTCCCTGGTCGAACGCCAGATCCGGCTGATCGACGACCTGGAGCAAGGCGAGCAGGACTCCGAGCGGCTCGCGAACCTGTTCCAGATGGACCACCTGGCCACCCGGATGCGCCGCAACTCGGAGAACCTGCTGGTTCTGGCCGGCCATGAGATGTCCCGGGGGTGGAACCAGCCGGTGGCCCTGGTGGACGTGCTCCGGGCCGCGGTCTCCGAGATCGAGCAGTACGAGCGGGTCTCGATGAACGTGCAGCCGGGCATCGCGGTCCGTGGCCAGGCCGTGAACGACGCGGTGCACCTGGTCGCCGAGCTGGTGGAAAACGCTACCTCGTTCTCGTCCGCCGAGACCCCGGTCACCGTGTCCGGCCACCTGCTGAACAGCGGCGGGGTGCTGCTCGACATCACCGACCAGGGTGTCGGCATGGGCGCGGAGGAGATGGCGCACGCCAACTGGCGGCTGGACAACCCGCCGGTGGTGGACGTCGCCGTGTCCCGCCGGATGGGCCTGTTCGTGGTCGCCCGGCTGGCGGCCAGGCACGGCATCCGGGTCCGGCTCCGGCCGGCCCCGACCGGTGGCCTGACCGCCCTGGTCTGGCTGCCCGACGAGACCGTGACCCACGATACGGGCGGCTCTCCGCTCACCCCGCGCCGCTTCGATCGCGATGGGCCGGGCTCACCCGATTCTCTTGACACGCTCTCCACCTCCGGCACGCTCGGCCCCGCTTGGGGCCGCACCGGGCGGAGCGCGGGCGATGATGCGGTCAATGCTGCCCGCGCCCCGTGGTTCACCCCACTGAACGGGGATACGAACGGGGACGCAGCGGCTGCGGCCAGCTTCCCGGCCCGGAGTCCTTCGTGGAAAGATCGCCCCACTCCGGGGGCTTTACCTCCACCAGCCGCCAGTACGGGGCAGCTGCGCCCGGTGGCGGACACCGGCCAGGCGCCGGTGTCCGGTGTGTCGCCGACGAGTGAGTCCACCAGGCAGCCGCCCCGGTCGCGCGCCCGGCCGGTGCGTACTTTCGCGGGTGACACGGGCCCGATCAGGCGAGAGATCGTCGTGCCGCCTGCGGCCACCGTCGGTGAGGACAGCCGGCTGCCCGTCTTCGAGTCGGTGGAGTCGGACTGGTTCCGGCGTAGCAGGCACAGCGCCGACCGGACCGCCGTCGCCGCCGTGGATACCACCGCCAGCTCCTCTAGCTGGACTTCCGCAGCCGACGAGGGCTGGAGGGCGGCAGAGGCGGTCAGTAAGCCGGCTTCGGGCGGCGTTACCCTTTCCGGTCTCCCCAAGCGGATCCCCAGGGCCAACTTGGTTCCCGGGACGGCCGGGGCAGATGGGCAGGCCGCACCACCACCTCCCCCGGTCCGGTCGGCCGCCTCGACCAGGAATCGTTTCGCGGGCTTCCAGCGCGCAGTACGTGAAGCCCGGGCAGCAGCCCGTGACGATAGCGATGCCGGCGGCGAGGGAAACGGTGTCACATGATGCCCGGCGCAGTAACGCCACAGGTATTGACGCTCATGCTGAGGCTGCTGAGAAAGGAGGGTTCATGAGCCTGCTAACCCGCCCGGTCCAGGATCTGAACTGGCTTATCACGAACTTCGTGGAACGGGTTCCATCTGTCGCGCACTCCATCGTCGTTTCGTCGGATGGGCTGCCGCTAGCGTTCTCGGAAGGCTTCCCTACCGACCGCGTGGATCAGCTGGCTGCCGTCACATCGGGCCTGACCAGCCTGACGCAGGGTGCGGCGAGGGTGTTCGAGGGTGGCCCGGTCTCCCAGACCGTCGTCGAGATGGAGCGTGGGCTCCTGCTCGTGATGGCTATAAGCGATGGGTCGAGCCTTGCGGTACTCGCATCCACCGAGTGTGATATGGGACTCGTTGCCTACGAGATGGCGTTGCTCGTGGAGCAGGTCGGGCGCGCCTTGACGCCAGACATGCGCGCTGGCTTTCGGTCGAAGGATGGCGGATAGTGACAGGAGAATCCTGTGTCCGGCCCCGGCCGGGATGACTGGGCGGCGGTCGGCGGAAGACGTCGTGGCCGGCGCCCTCGTGGCGGCGTCGACGGTGCCGGGAGCGGGCTAGTCCGGCCATATGCGGTAACCGGGGGCAGGACCAAGCCCCGGTACCAGCTTCAGATCGAGGCCATGGTTACGGCTTCGCATTATGAGGCTCGTGATCCTTCGACTCATAGTCCGGAGTGCCAAGCCATTCACGGGTTCTGCCGCGACTGGCGCTCAGTGGCGGAGATATCCGCCGTGCTCAGGATGCCCTTGGGCGTAGCACGTGTGTTTGTCGCTGACATGGCAGTGGAAGGCCTGGTCAGGGTTCACCAGATGGACCATGCACATGGCCGCCCAGATCTCAACCTGCTCGAAAGGGTGCTCAGTGGACTTCGCAAGCTCTAGGCCCGCGCCTGGCAAAGCTGGGGAGACCGCCATGACGTCGGTCAAGATCGTCGTTGCCGGCGGCTTCGGTGTAGGCAAGACCACTTTCGTCGGGTCCGTATCGGAGATTACGCCGCTCACGACCGAGGCGGTCATGACGTCCGCCAGTGCTGGGGTCGATGACCTGTTGCATGTGCCGGGCAAGACAACGACCACGGTCGCCATGGACTTCGGCCGGGTGACTCTGGACGCGGGGCTGATCCTGTACCTGTTCGGCACGCCGGGGCAGCACCGTTTCTGGTTCATGTGGGATGACCTGATCCAGGGCGCCATCGGTGCCGTCGTCCTAGTGGACACCAGGCGGCTGGCCGACTCGTTCCCGGCGGTCGACTACTTCGAGACCGCTGGCCTGCCCTTCATCGTGGCGGTTAACGGCTTCCACGGTGAGTTCCCCCATGACGTCCAGGACGTCCAGGAGGCGCTATCGGTCAGCCCGAACGTTCCTGTTATCCAGTGCAACGCGCAGGGGAGGACGTCCACCAAGTTGACGCTCATCGCCCTCGTTGAGCACGCCAGGGCGATTCAGTTGAGCACCAGCTAACAGATGGGCCTGCTGGCCGGCCCGCTGGTCCGCCGCGGGGCGTTGCTCACGGTCGAGCCAGCGGGTAACAGCGCCGGAGCGGCGGTCAGACGCTGGCGGGCAGGCTGCTCAGCGCGTCGGCCAGGACCTGGTCGGTCAGCTCCAGGTCGGTGACCTGGCCCGCCAGGTAGCTCTCGTAGGCGGTCAGGTCGAGCAGGCCGTGGCCGCACAGTGCGGTCAGGATGACCTTTTCCTCGCCGGTCTCCTTGCAGCGCAGCGCCTCCTCGATGCACGCGGCCAGGGCGTGGGCGGGCTCGGGCGCGGGCACGATGCCCTCGGTCCGGGCGAACCGCAGGCCCGCGGCAAAGCACTCGCTCTGCGGCTTGGCCACCGCCTCGAACAGGCCGAGCTCGTACATGTGCGACAGCAGCGGCGACATGCCGTGGTAGCGCAGCCCGCCCGCGTGGATCGGGTCCGGGATGAAGTCGTGGCCGAGCGTGTGCATCTTGAGCAGCGGGGTGAACCCGGCGGTGTCCCCGAAGTCGTAGGCGTAGCGGCCGCGGGTGAACGACGGCGCGGCGGCGGGCTCGACCGCGCGCAGCACCGGGTTCATCCGGCCCGCCAGCTTCTCCCGCAGGAACGGGAACACCAGCCCGGAGAAGTTGGAGCCGCCGCCGGTGCAGCCGATGATCAGGTCCGGCGTGTCACCGGCCTGGGCCAGCTGCTTGAGGGCTTCCTCGCCGATCACCGTCTGGTGCAGCAGCACGTGGTTGAGCACGCTGCCCAGCGCGTACCGGGCCGCCGGGTCCCCGGCCGCGACCTCCACCGCCTCGCTGATGGCGATGCCCAGGCTGCCCGGGGAATCCGGGTCCGCGGCCAGCACCGCCTGGCCCGACTGGGTGAGGTCGGACGGGCTCGGGTGCACGGTGGCCCCGTACGTCTCCATCAGCAGCCGCCGGTACGGCTTCTGGTCGAAGGAAGCCCGCACCTGCCACACCTCGCACTGCAGCCCGAACTGGGCCGACGCGAACGCCAGCGCGCTGCCCCACTGGCCCGCGCCGGTCTCGGTGGTCAGCCGGGTCACTCCCTCGGCGGCGTTGTAGTACGCCTGGGGTACGGCGGTGTTCGGCTTGTGGAAGCCGGCCGGGCTGCCGCCCTCGTATTTGTAGTAAATCCTGGCCGGCGTGCCGAGGTCCTTTTCCAGGCGGCGGGCCCTCAGCAGCGGCGTGGGCCGCCACAGCCGGTAGACATCCAGCACTTCTTCGGGGATGGCGATGTACCGGTCGGGGGACACTTCCTGCATGATCAGCGCGGTCGGGAACAACGGCGCCAGGTCATCGGGACCCACTGGCTCGCGGGTGCCGGGATGCAGCGGGGGAGGGGGCGGGGCAGGCAGGTCAGCGATCACGTTGTACCACTGCCGGGGTAGCTCAGACTCGTCGAGCATGTATTTGACCTGGCGGTCCATGGGTAACCTCCGGGCGGGGCCGTGGCGAATACGGTGATCGCCTCGACCCTAGCGACAATCCGGCTGCGGATACAGCTTCGTTCCCGGCGGGACAGTTTCCGGCCGGGGCGGCCCCGGCGACAGTGCCGTCGAGAGGACATCCTGATCCACCTTGCAGCTCATCACCGCCGCCGAAGCCGCCGGGGACGCCAGGGTCGCCGAGATGAACCAGCAAGTCGCCGTCAACCTGGACAGGATCATCACCGCCCTCGAAGCCGACTACCGCGATGTGGCCAGCAGAAAGCGCCCGCCGATGCCTCCTGACAACCAGGCGCCGCTGGCGATCGCTACCGCGCGTCGCCACGAGCTGACCCGCACCAAAGCCATCCAGGCACTACGCGAACCCGCCGCTCCAATAAAGGCGCTACAAGCCGTAGACTTCGACGGTTGATTATCCGACTCGATCTATATAGAGTTCGGTATATGAGTTCGCCGAAGATGACGTTGCAGACCAAGATGGTGCTGCGGCTGGCGTTGCAGGATCCGGGCCGTGAGTGGTACGGGCTGCAGATGATCGAAGCAACCGGGCTGCCGGCCGGGACCATTTACCCGATCATCGCGCGGCTGGAGCGCTACGGCTGGCTTGAGTCGCGGTGGGAAGACCCTGCTGAGCACGAGGCAGCGGGGCGGCCTCGCCGCCGCTACTACCGGTTCACCTCCGACGGCGCCGAGCGGGCACGCCTCGCCCTGGCGCCCGCCCGCAGGCCGAGCGCTGCTGTCCCGTTGCACGCGGCACCGCGCCCCGGCCAGCCGGGGACGGTGGCGTGATGGAATCGCGTGAAGACCCGTACGCCGTGCCGATCGAGGAGCTGTGCGTGACTGTCCGCTGCTATTGCGCGCTCAAGCGGGACGGCGTCGATACTGTCGGGCAGCTGGCGATGCTGCCAGAGCGGCACCTGATGGGCCTGAGGAATTTCACCCCGGAGACCATGGACGAGCTCAAGTTCAAGCTGAAGCAGCTGGGCCTGTCCCCGTGGGTTGCCTTGCCACCGACGGGGAATCAGGCCAGGCAGCGGTACCGCTGGCCAGCGGCCGGGACCCGGACGGCCGGGCAGGCTGTGGCTGTGCGCTCTGAGCGCGGCTGGGGCACTGCTGCCCGCAGAGGAACGGGATCGCTGGGTGGAGGAGTGGGAAGGCGAGCTCCACGCGCTCAGCTCCCGGAAGGCCAGGGCAATGTTCATCGTGTCGTTGCTGCTCGCTGGCGGGCGGAAGCTCGCCGTGACGCTACGCCACGTATGGCCGGGAGAGAAGCCAGCATGGCCCGCCTCCTGAAGAGCCTGACCGCCGCTTAGGCAGGGCGGGCCATCACCAGGCCCGTCACCGCCGAGGAGGCGCCACAGACCGGGCGGCAGGAGTCTCAGGAGCTGGAAGCCGCAAGACCGTACGGACTGGAAGGAGGAGGGGCTTGGTGCCTGCCGGCGCCGACGCCCCTGACCGCTGATGGCGTGGAGCGAGGATGCGGCACGGCCGCTGGCGGAAACCTTCGACGGCGCGTTCGGCGTGCCCGGGGTGGTCGTCGCCGCGGCCTGCATCGACGAGGCCGGAGCGGCCGTCCAGGTCAGCCCCGGTGACGCGCCTGCCGATGGGCGGTTCGAGATCGGCTCGGTCACCAAGACGATGACCGCGACGCTGCTCGCGGTACTGGAGGCCGACGGAACGCTGCGGCTAGATGACGAGATCGGCCGGTGGCTGTCGGCCGGCGCCAACGGCGGGATCACGGTGCGGCAGCTCGCCACGCACACCTCCGGGCTGCCGCGGCTGCCTCCGAACCTCGACCTGCGCACGGTCAACCGGGCCAATCCCTGGGCCGGGTTCGGCTTCGAGCGTGCCGAGGAAGGCCTGCGCCAGGCGGTCGCCGTCCCGGGCGCGCCCTGGCTGTATTCCAACTTCGGCTACCAGCTCCTCGGGCTGGTCCTGGAGCGGGCCAGCGGGCTTCCCTATCAGGCGCTGATCACCGGCCGGCTGCTGGAGCCCCTGGCCATGACCTGCTCTGGCGTCGGAGACAACGGCGGCGGGATCCCGCTTCCCGGCCATACCCGCGGCGGCGAGGTGCCCCGCTGGGACCACCCGCTCAGCGCCGGCGGCGTCGAGTCAACGATCAGTGACCTGACCGCATACGCGCGGGCCTGCCTGCACCCGCCGCAAAGCCCGCTCGGCACCGCGATCACCGCGACACTGGCGCCCCAGGTCCCGCTCGGGAACGGCAGGCACCAGGCCCTGGCCTGGCAAGTACGGGACGACGGCATCCGCGTCCACGGCGGCGGCACCGGCGGGTTCTCCTCCGCCGTCCTCATCGACCCGGGCCGCGACCGCGCGGTCGCGATGCTGGCCAGCTGCGGCCTCGGCTACGCACCGGCACTCGGCCAAGCAGGGCTACTGGCCCTGGCAGGCGACGACCCCCGTACGGCCCGCCCGCAGCCGCCCGGGCCCGAATGGGACGACCGCGCCCGCGAGGTCATCCGGTCACTGCTGGACGGGCGGACCGGGGACGTCCACGCCCGCACGTCATCCGCCATCCAGAGCCGGATGTCCGCCGACCAGCTGGACCGGGCCTGGCGCGGCAGGACACGGGACCTCGGCCCGGCGGGCGAGGTCATGGTCAGCTACCAGCGGCCTTCCGGCCGCATCGTCGCCGACGTCACGATCACGTTCGCCAACGGCGCGGTCGCCATGAGGATCGGCTTCGAGCCGTCTGGCCAGATCGCAGGGCTAAGATTCCTCCCGCAGCAGGAAGAGTCACCCCCGCTGCCGGACTGAACGCCGCAGACGGACCGAGACCGATGCAATGGCGAGCCGGCCATGGCGAGCTCGAATCAGCAGGGCGCAGGCAGCGGACAAGCGGCTGGCCGTGCTTTCGGCCCGCCGCGTCCCCTGGCCAGCGCGCAAACCGTCCGTACCGAAACGACCATTAACCGAAACGACCATTAACGAGGCCCGCGACTTCGGGCTGTCCAAACGTAAGCATTCACGTCCCCCTGCCGGGGTTTTGCCTAACGGGTAGTTGATGCAGGTTGAGGTCACGTTTGCACTGCGATCGGGGGTGTTTGCGCTCGTGCGCGGCGTGAGTGCGGGGATGATCTGCGGCTGTGACCGCAGTTGCGCCTGATGAGGATCTCGCCGTGCTGGCGGAGGTTCAGGGCGTGCTGATCGAGGTTCTGGAAACGCGGAACTGTGACCTTGAGGCGCGCAACGCCGAGCTGACGGCGCAGGTCGCGGGCATGGCGGAGCGGCTGGCGAGACTTGAGCGGGCGGTGTCGCGGAACTCCGGGAACTCGGGGATGCCCCCATCGGCCGATGACCTGCCCGGGAAGACCCGCCGGCCCCGAAGCCGAAGCGCGGCGGCGGGAGGAAAAGGCAGGGCAAGCAGCCCGGCGCCCCCGGCGCGCACCTGGCCTGGAGCGAGGACCCGGACAAGAAGAAGCCGCTGTTCCCGCAGGGTGCGTGCGGGTGCGGCCGGGACCTCGCCGACGCGGACGACCTCGGGGTGGTCGCGTCGCACCAGCTCGTGGACACCCCGGCGGTCACTGCGACGGTCACGCAGTACGACGGGCACGCGGTGGCGTGCCGCTGCGGGCGGGTGCACGCCGCGGCGCCGCCGCCCGGCGCCGGGGAGGCCGGCACCGTGACCTACGGGCCGGACCTGCAGGCCTGGTGCGTGTTCCTGCTGGTCATGCACCATGTGCCGGTGGAACGCTGCGCGGGCATCATCGAGGCGCTGACCGGGACCCGCCCGTCGGACGGGTTCGTCCACTCGATGATCGCCCGCGCCGCGAAAGCGGTCCGCGGGGTGAACATGCTGATCCGCGCCCTGGTGATCACCGCGTCGGTGCTGTGCGCGGACGAGACCCCGATCCGGGTCGGCCCCGGCCCGAAGACCCGCAAGAAGTACCTGCTCGTGGCCTGCACGAGCCTGCTGACCTATTTCTTCCTCGGCGACCGGTCCATGAAGACGTTCGACGCGTTCGTGTTCCCGGACCTGTCCGCCGCGGTGCTCGTCCATGACCGCTATCAGAATTACGACGCGATCCCCGGTGTCCTGCACCAGTTGTGCACCCAGCATCTCCTCCGTGATCTTGAGGACGCCGTCCAGTCGTACCCGGACGCCGTCTGGCCCGGCCAGGCCGCCGGGGCGCTGCGCGGCCTGATCCATGCCGCGAACACCGCCCGCGCGAAAGGCCTCGCCGCCGTCCCCGACGGCGACATGGCCGGGGACCTCAGCCTTTTCCGGCACGCGGTCAGCGTCGGCCTGTCGGAGGTCCGCCCGGTGCCCGGAGCGAAAAGCAAGCAGAAACCCGGCCGCATGCTGCTGGAATGCCTCAAGCACCGTGAGGCCGACGTGCTGCGGTTCCTGGGCGACCTGCGGATCCCGCCGACCTCCAACCAGGCCGAGCGCGATCTGCGCCCATCGAAAACCCAGCAGAAGATCTCCGGCCGGCTCCGCTCCGAGACCGCCACCCGCAACCGCTACGCCATCCGCGGCTACATCGACACCGCCCGCAAGCACCACGCGGACGTCATGACCGCCATCCGCGACGCCCTCACCGGAAACCCCTGGATGCCCCCGGTCCCCGCATGAGCACAACCCCGCCCGCCGCCAGTCACACAACGCGATAGGACATAACGCAGCGGGATAGGCCTGAATGCTTACGTCCAAACGGCTGACGAACCTGACCGCATTGTTCGCCCGCGCCTACCGCGACCGGTTCGGTGAGCCTCCCGCCGACACCCTGAACCGAGGGCGAACCGCCCCCTCGCATCGCTGACCGCCATCGCCAGCCGTGCATTTGCGACCGGGACGACCGGGACGACTGGGACGACTGGGACGGCGCCTGGCAGATGACGATCTACTCGGTGCCCGAGAACCGCCGCGCCAATGCGACGACGGAACCTGCGCGCCGAAGAACTCATCTCCATGGGTCCAGGATGGCCCCGGCGGATCACAGGTCAAGGTCAGACTCAGGAATGCTCATTGGGTCTCCTGCGCCGGCCTGCCCTGGGGTGCCCGCGGCTCGGCGAGAGCAGCGGACGGTGCGCCCGAGGCGAAGTACGCCTCGGCGAGTACCTTGTCGTCGAACAATTCGCCCGGCGCGCCAGCGAAGGTCACCTGTCCGCGGTTGAGAACATAGGCGGCGCTGGAGATTTCGAGAGCCCGGTGGACGTTCTGCTCGATCAGCAGGATGGCGACTCCTGACTCGTTGACCCGCACGAGCACCTCGTACAGCTCCCCGGTGATCTTCGGGGCGAGGCCGAGCGAGAGTTCATCGCAGATGAGCAGCCTCGGTGACATCAGGAGCGCTCGCCCGATGGCCAGCATTTGCTGCTCACCGCCTGAAAGCGAGCCAGCCCGCTGGCGACCGCGCGATCTGAGCACCGGCAGGATGTCGTAGACGCGCTCAAGTTCGGTGGCGATCTCGGCTCGGCGCCGCCGGAGGGGGACGCCAAGGAGGAGGTTTTCTTCCACAGTGAGGCCGGTGAAGATGCCCCGGCCCTCCGGGCAGAGGCAGATCCCCAGGCGCGCCCGGTCATAGGTGGGCGTTTTGGTGATGACCTGCCCATCGAACCTGATACGGCCCTGGATGGCACGGACCTGCCCGGTCACGGTGGCGGCGAGCGTCGACTTGCCCGAGCCGTTCGCACCGAGCACGCTGACGATGTCGGTCTGGCGGATGGTCAGGCTGACGCCGCGTAGGGCGACAAGGGAGCCGTAGCCGGCGCTCACCCCGTCCACCTCGAGGATGGCCGACTGACGCGCCTGCGTTCCGGCAGGCGCAGCGGTCGGCGTCGCGCGGGGGCGCGCCGAGGCTCGCGTCCCGTAGTAGATCTGCTCTACCTCGGCATTGGCTGCGATCTCGGCCGGTGTCCCCTCCGCGATCAGCTTCCCGGAGGACAGGACGAGGACGCGGTCGACCACCCCGCTGATCACCTGCTGGACGTGCTCGACGACGATAACGCTCCGGCCCGTGGCGTTCACCCTCTTGATAAGGGCGATGACCTGGGCCAGTTCCTCGCCGACCAGGCCGGCCGCCACCTCGTCGAGGAGGATGACGGCCGGGTTCGTGGCCAGCGCGCGAGCGAACTCAAGGCGCTTGAGGTCGAGCAGCCCGAGCGATCCAGCCTTCACCCGGGCCCGGTGACGCAGGCCGCAAACGTCAAGCACTTCCTCGGCGGCCTGGTGCTCCCGGTGCCCGGCGTGGTGGCCCGCGGCGAGGCGGACGTTCTCGTGCACCGTGAGGTCGGCGAAGGGCCGGGGAACCTGCATGGCGACGGCGACGCCGAGACGGTTGACCGTATACGGCTTCCTGCCACCGAGCGGTGTATCGCCAAGGGTCACCGACCCGCCGTCCGGCTTTTCGACCCCGGCGATCAGCTTGAGCAGCGTGCTCTTACCGGAGCCGTTCGGGCCGATCAGGCCGACCGCCTCGCCGGGCTCGATCCGGAAGGAGACCCGGTCCGTCGCGACCACGCTGCCAAAGCGCTTCTCGAGTCCTCGCACGACGAGCGGGCCGACGGTGCGGCCCGGCGCCCCGGAGAGGACGCTTTGGCCGGCGGCGTCCGCCGGGCTGGTGGCTTCGGGCCGGTCCTGCTGCGCTGGCCGCCATCTGGAAATCCCGGCCTTGATGCCGTCGGCCACGAGAGGCACGATTCCCCGCGGAGCAAAGCGCACGATCAGGATCAGCAGGGCGCCTTCGATGAACAGCCCGAGCGTCGGGTAGCTGGCGAGTTCGGTGGCGACGACGTAATAAACGAAGACGGCTCCGGCGATGGGGCCGATGATGGTGCCGAAGCCGCCGATCACCACCATCATCAGCGCCCAGATCGTCCAGTTCATCCCGACCATGCCGTTCGGCTCGAAGCTGAGCTGCATGAGGGCGAAGGCGCCTCCGGCGAGACCGGTAAGCGTGCTGCTCAGCACCAGGGCCCCGGCCCGCATCCGCCAGGTGTTGACCCCCAGGGTGGCGGCTGCCCCCTCATGCTCGCGGATCGCGAGCAGGCGGAGCCCGAACCGGCTGCCCCGCACCACCACTGCGGCTCCGATGCTGAGGACGCCGACCACCACGCCGAGCTGGTACAGCCCTTCGAGAGAGGGAACGCCCGCGACCGGGAGGCTGAGCCCGGTCGAGCCGCCAGCGAAGTTCCAGTTGAGCAGCCAGGCTTGCAGGGCCAGCGCCGCCGCCAGCGTGCCGACCGCGAAGTAGTCCCCGCGCAGCCGCAGCAACGGCACGACCAGGAGGAGGCCGAGCAGCCCACGGCGCCGGCCGCCACCGCCAGCCCGGCCAGCATGCCGAAGCCGTCGTGGACCATGACGAGGCCCATCGAGTAGGCGCCGACCCCGACAAAGGCCCCGACCCCGAGCGACACCTGGCCGCTCAGCCCGGCGAGGATGTTCCAGGCCTCGGCCAGCGCGATGTAGACGAACAGCGTCCCCCCGATGTTGAGCGCGTTGCGGCTGAGGCTGCCGGAGACGACCAGGGCCGCCGCGGCCGCCACGAGAAGTGCCGCCAGCGAGGCGAGTGTCCGTCCCCGGCCCCACGGTTCGGCCAGCGTCCAGGTCCGGTGGGCGAGCCTCACAGGCTGCTCCTCTCGAACAGGCGCAGGCCGGAGGGTGAGGGCGATGAAGAAGACGACGTACACGACCAGGTTGGCGTAGCCGCCGCCGAAGATGCCGATGCCGATGGCCTGGACGAGGCCGAGCCCCAGGCCGGCCACGAGGGTCCCGAGCACATTGCCCACCCCGCCGAGGACCACGACGGCGATGCCGGTCAGCAGAATCGCCTGGTCACTCGTGGGCGTGAACGAGGCGTTCACGCCCTCCAGCACCCCGGCGAGAGCCGCGAGCCCGGCCGCCAGGGCGAGGGTGAGCCCGAAGACGTGCGGGACGTTGATGCCCATGAGCTGCGCCGTCCGGGGCTCGGCCGCGGCTGCGCGCAGCATCGCTCCCGCCCGCGTCGTGCGGATGCCGACGTGCAGCGCCAGGGACAGGACGACGGCGAGCCCGAACGCGAGCAGGAGCCCGGCCCGGATCGTCGTCCCGAGGACGGTGAAGCCAGCCACCCCGAGCCCGCTCGGCAGCGACTGGGTGTTGGAGGTGAAGCCCACGGCGAAGGCGGTCTCAGCGATGATGGCCAGGCCGAACGTGCCGACGATCCCGAGCAGGAAACTCTGCAGCATGAGGTGGGTGAGCAGGACTCGCTGCAGCAGGTAGCCAAAGAGCGCCGCCGAGATCACTACCAGGGGCAGGGCGGGGAACGGCCCGATCCCCGCCTCGCCGAACAGCCACAGGGCGAGGTAAGCCGCGCCGATCACCAGGGCCCCGTGGGCCAGGTTGATCAGCCGCATCACGCCGAAGGCGAGCGAGAGCCCGAGCGCGACGAGCACGTACAGCCCGCCGAGCAGGAACCCGTTCACGAGGTCGGTGGCGCTCACGGCATCACGGCCGGGGCGGGCGACCCGGCGCTGGGCCCCGGAGGCCGGGGCTCAGCGCTGGGCCCCGGCCTCCGAGGCTGGTCTCCATCAGAAGCCTGCCATGGGGAACTCGAGTTTCGCTCCCTTCACCGCCGGCCAGACCGGAATCGTCTTGGTTCCCTGCCACTGCGCCACGGCAAAGCGCATCGTCGCGGTGTGGTCCTTGGCGAACTGGACCGGACCGTACGGGGTCGTGAGGTTGGTCGAGGCGAGCGCGCTGTTGACCCGGGTGGGGTCCGTTGACCCGGCGCGCTTGAACGCGTTCATCATGACCTGGACCACGCTGTACGCCGCGGTCGCCGTACCGAGGTCGCCGAGGTTGTCGAACTTCTTGCCGAGTGTGGCCTCGATGTGGGCGGTCCCTGGATAGTTCCAGCTCGGCAGCCACACCGCTTCGAGCAGCGAGCCCTCGGCGATGGGGCCCAGGGCATTTACCCAGGAGACGAAGTCGCCGGCCTTGGCGATGATCCCGATCTTCGGTGCGTAGCCGAGCGATTTCATCTGCTTGAACAGGGTGACAGCGTCCGGCGGGTCCATCTGGCCGACGACGATCTGCGCTCCCTTCGCCTTGGCGCTGGTGATGAACGACGTGAAGTCGGTCGTGCCGACGGGGAAGGAGAAGTCGCCGACCACCTGGTCGCCGTTCGCGGCCGCCGCTGCCTTGTACAGCGGCCGCTCGACAACGCCGTCCGGCTCGTTGTCGGTAAACAGGGCGATCTTGTGATCGGTCGGGAAGCGGTCAACCGCCTTGATGATGTTGGCCGCCTGTTCCGGCTCGCTGAAGAACATGTCCCAGCTGTACTTCCAGCCGCTTTTGTTGCCGGCCGCGAACGCGCCGACCGGCGTGTTGGTCGTCAGGTAGGGCACGCGCAGCGTCTCGGCGATGAGGGCCTGCGGCACCGTGATGGGCGGCGTGCCCGCGCCCAGCACGGCCTGGGCCCCGTCCTTCAGCACGAGGTCGCGCACCTGCTGCGACGCGGTGGTCGGATCGCTCTGGTTGTTCAGCACCACGAGCTTGACCTGATGGCTGGTGCCACCGGCCTTGACGCCGCCGGCGGCGTTGATGTCGGCGATCGCCTGCTGGTAGCCAGCCCGTTGGTCAACACCGAAGCTCCCGAGCGCGCCAGTAAGGGACAGGCTCGCCCCCAGCGTGATCGGGGCCCCCTTGCCGGAGGACCCGGAGGACCCGGAGGACTGACTGGCGCAGGCCGACGCCAGGACGGCCAAGCTGAGCACGGCCGCGAGAGCCAGCGGCCGGCGCCGTAGCCCGGGCCGCGCGAACGGGGTTTTCATGACCTGTGCTAAAAGGCTCACGAGGCCTCGGCTCCTTCGCTGGAAGCTGTATCGATATCTGTAGGTTCGTACGTATGTATCACAATGCGGTACATTTGTATCAAATTACGCCGGGGACAGTAGCCATTATTCGGCTCGACGGTCAAGAGCCTGTGGGCGACTTAGGCGGATCGTGACGTGGTCTTGACCTGATTGGCGCGAGCCGACGGGCTCGAGCAGCACCCCAACCGTGTGCCTCAGGCTCTGCCCCGCCCGGTATGCGTAGCCTGAGCAGGTGGAACTGCAAGCAGCGCAAGAGAATGGCCGTCGGCCTCGCCAGGCTGGCATCCAGGTCATCCAGCGGGCCGGCGCGATCCTGGACGCGCTCCGCGCGACCGAGATCTCGCTCAGTCTCGGCCAGCTCGCCCGTGAGACCGGGCTGACCAGGTCAACCGTGCAACGGATCGTCCAAGCACTACAGGATGTCGGCTGGGTGACTCCTCCCGCGCCGAACGGCGGAGTCCTCCTCGGCCCCCGGCTCACCGAACTCGCCGCCGTCGGCGGCCAGGCCCATCTGGTCATCCTGCACCCACACCTGGAACAGCTCTCCAAGGAGCTCAACGAGACCGTCAACCTGTCCATCCGCAGGCATGACCGCGCGCTCTTCGTTGACCAGGTCACCGCCGACCAGCGGCTGCGTGCCGTCTCCGCCGTCGGCGAGACCTTCCCCCTGCACTGCAGCGCGAACGGTAAAGCGATGCTAGCGACCCTTCCGGACCCCTTCATCGAGACCATTATCGGCCGGAGCTTCCCCGCCCGCACGGATAAGACGATCACTACCCTCCCGGCGCTGCTCGAGCAGATCGCCAGGATCCGCGCGTCCGGCATTTCCTACGACCGCGAAGAGCACACGACCGGCATCTGCGCGGTGGGCTGCGCGGTGCCCACTCCCGACGGCGGATATACCGCCGTGTCCGTCCCGCTGCCCGCGCAACGCTTCTACGGCAACGAGCAGCGTATAGCCGAGGCGCTCAGCGCCGCCTGCCGGATCATGCAAGCGGCCTTGGCCGCCCAGGCGGCCGGCTGAAACCTGACGGCCCGCTTGGAACGGGCGCAGGCGTTCGTCGTAGGCGTGGTTGTTGGGCCAGATGATGTAGCGGCGGTCTCGGTGTCCCGGATCCCGGGACGGGACAAGTGACAAAGGCCGGCTGCCCCGGCGACAGTATGATCGCTGATCCCCTTGTTCGCTCTGGCCCAGAACGGATGACGACGTTGAACGAATTACGCCGCCCGGGAGACGCTCTAACGGCCGACGTGGCCATCATCGGCTTCGGCCCCGTAGGGAAGCTACTTGCGATTCACCTGGGACGGCGGGGTCACACGGTCGTGGCCGTGGAACGAGAGCTGGGTGGGTATCCGCTGCCCCGCGCCGTGACGCACTGCTCGGACTTCGCCCGGATCCTTCAGTCGGTGGGCCTCAGCCCCGCCACGATCCCGGAAATCACCCAGCCGTATGACGACATGTACGTCTGGCGCAACGGCGAGGGACAGACCCTGATCGAGGTCGAACTGGAGCGGCCGGGGCGAGTCCGGCTGGCACAATACCTACTTCTTCCACCAGCCATCGCTCGAGGAGCGACTCGACGCGATTGTCGCTGAATTGCCGTCCGTGCGCGTCCTGCGAGGATACGAGGCCGAAGCGCTGACCCAGGACGGCGAGGGCGCTGTGGTGCGCATCCGGCCCAGCACCGCCGGGGAGGAGACCAGGATTTCGGCGGCGTGGGTGGTGGGTGCTGACGGCGCCAACAGCTGTGTCCGCGAGTGGTCCGGCATCGATTGGCACGACGAGGGCTACTTCTACGATTGGCTCGTCGTTGATGTGAAGCCGCACCCGGGCCTGCGGTTCCCGCACGTGGCCGCCCAGAACTGCGACGTCCGCCGCCCGTCCACCATGGTCCCCGGCGGTCCAGGTCGCCGCCGGTGGGAATTCATGCGCTTGCCGGGGGAGACCAGCGCGGAGCTCAACACGACGGATAAGGCGTGGGAGCTGCTGCGCCCCTACGGGGTGAGGCCGGACAATGCCGAGCTTGAGCGCCATGCGGTCTACCGCTTCCAGGCCCGCTGGGCGACACGCTGGCGGGCGGGCCGCGTCCTCCTGGCCGGGGACGCCGCCCACCTCATGCCGCCCTTCGCCGGCCAGGGCCTCGGAGCCGGGGTACGCGACGTCATGAACCTCTCGTGGAAGCTTGACGCCGTCCTGCGCGGCCTCACTGACAAGCGGTTGCTCGATACGTACGCCTCGGAGCGGCTGCATCACGCGATCACATTCGTCAGGTTCTCCATGGAGCTGGGCAAGGTGATCTGCATCACCGACCCCGCCGAGGCCGCCGCTCGCGACGCGCGGATGATCGCCGACTGGAGCGCGGGGATGAAGGCTCCGGCCCCTCCGCGGCCCGGGCTAGGTCCCGGCCTCCACACTGGACCAGCCGGCGGCCTGCTCGCCAGGCAGGGCCGGGTCCGGATCAGCGGCGCAACCCCGGTCCTGTTCGACGACGCGTTCACCGGGGCCGGCGGCCTTATCGCCCGCTCGTCGGGAACACTCAGTGGCCTGGAACCCGAGGTTCGGGTATCCCTTCGCCAGCACGGCATTGACCCCGTTGCCCTCACCGGGCCGCCAGCCGGGGACGTCACGGTCATCGAAGACGTGGATGCCACCTATACCCGGTGGCTCGACGATCTCGATGCCGACGTGGTCCTCGTCCGTCCCGATTTTCACCTTTACGGCGCTGAGCGAGCTGACCGGGCCGGTCAGCTCGCGGTGGGCTTCCTGACCGCTCTCCGGTCACCGGCGCCGGTACCGGCAGGTTGAGGAGGCATCATGTCCGGGGAGTACCGCCAGTACCTGTTCCCGCGCGATCACCCCAGGCTGGCGGAGCTGCGCGGCCTCGATCCCTACAGCTATGGCCAGTTGGCCAAGACGCCCGGCACCTTCACCGGCGGCCTCATCGAGGGCTGGACACCTCTGTATCGGAACGAGTTCCACGGCATCACCGAGGACGGGACCCTGCGCGAGGGCCTCTACCCGTGCGGGCCGGCCCGGCCCGGCGAGGAGGCACCGGTCGAGGCGATGGTCACCGCGGCCAGGGCGCTGCTCTCGGTGCTGGACGACGACGGCCGCAGCCGGATCTCCTGCGCCGTCGATGCCGTGGAGTGGCAGACCTGGGCCAATCCGGAATTCATGCAGTTCGACACCGGCCTGCGGCTGGACATGCAGCCGGCGGCCGTGCGCGAGAAAGTGCTCGCCCTGATACGCGCCTCGCTGTCGCCGGAAGGCTTTACGCTCGTCCGCTCCATGATGCTGATCAACGGCTTCCTCGGCGAGATCGTGGACCTGCCGGCGATCCTCAACGAGTTCAGCTACAACATCGCTCTCTACAGCACCCCAGACCTGCGCGCGCCATGGGGCTGGCAGCTGTACGGTCACCACTGCGCGGTCAACTGCCTGGTCGTCGACGGCCGCATGGCCCTTTCTCCGGTCTTCCTGGGTGCCGAGCCCGATGAGATCGACGCCGGCCGGCACGCCGGACTTTGCGGTGTCTTCGCCGACCGCATCCAGCTGGGCACCACGCTCATGGCCGCGCTGCCCGAGGAGCAGCCGCGCGCGGCCAGCGTTTACGCGCACATGGTCGACCCGGCCATGCCCGTCGGCCGGGTGCACCCCGGCGACGAACGTCACCTGGCCGGCGCCTTCCAGGACAACCGGGTCATCCCATTCGAAGGCATCCCCGTCGCCAGCATGCCCGCCGACGCGAAGAAGCACGCGGTCGGAATCGCCGAGACCTTCGTAAAGCTCTTGCCGGAAGGCCCGCGCGCCGCCCGGATGCGCGAGATCGAAGCCCACCTCGACGAGACGTGGTTCTGCTGGATCGGCGGGTACCGTCCCGGCGACGTGTTCTACTACAGGCTGCAGTCGCCGGTGCTCATCGCCGAACTCGACCACCACTGCGGCGTCTTCCTCGACTACGACACCCCGAAACCGTTCCATGTTCACACCGTGCTGCGCACTCCGCACGGTAATGACTATGGCCGTGCCTGGGTGCGCGAGTGGCAGCAGCACGCCGGTGACCAGGTGGCAGGACGCCGGCGTGGGAGCGCGAGCCTTGTCGCGGACTCCGGCGGCCGACCGTGACGGCAACCAGGGGTCGATGAGACTCTTTAACCGTGACGGATATGAGCCGGGCCACCATTGTCCTCGACGCGATCGCTGAGAGCCCCGGGCCCCTGACGCTGACAGACCTGGCCATCCGGACCCGGCTGCCGCGCTCCAGCGTGCACCGGGTGATCCAGGCGCTGGAGGACGAGTTATACGTCGTGCGGGTACCGGAACGACCGGGTTACGCACTCGGCCCCGGAGTGCTGAAGTTCGGGATGAACGCCCATCTGCGGCTGGTGGCGACCAACCGTGACCAACTGGCGGCGCTGGCCCGCGAGGTCAACGAGAACGTCGAGCTGGCGATCTTCAGCGGCCGCGAGGTCGTGGTGGTCGATCAGATCGCCTCGCCGGAGCGGCTCAAAGGCGTGACGCAGGTCGGCAAGGCGTTCTCGCTGCACGCCAGCTGCATCGGGATGGCCTTGCTCGCGCAGTTGCCCGACGAGCGAGTGGCCGAGCTGCTCCCGGCCCGGCTGGAGCAGTTCACCGCCAAGACGGTCACCGACCGCGCCGCCCTGCTGGCCAAGCTGAAGGACATTCGCCGCTCCCACGTCGCGGTGGACATCGAGGAGCACGACATCGGCATCTCCGCGGTGGCCACCGGCCTGAAGGGGCCGACAGGCGCACTCCAGGCGATCGCCGTGGTCATGCCGACCATCCGGTTCAAGGCCAAGGCCGCACTGGCGATCACCAGCCTGCAGCTGGTCAACCGCGCGGTCGACCCGGCCCTCGCGCTGGAGCAGTACGAACTCAGCTGAAGCTCAGGACGCGGCGTCGCTGGCCCGGGCCGGGCCAGGAGCAGCGTTAGGCCTCCTCCTCGGGCCACAGCTGCACGCTCTGCTGGGCCGCGTCCAGGATGAGCTGCGCGTCGATCTGGACCCGGGTCTCGCGGAGTCCGGCCTCGGGCCACTCGGCCACGAACTCCAGCGGCCCGGGCGGCGGCAGCGGCCACGCCCACCAGCGCAGGTTGGGTCCGTCCTGTCGTAGGATGATGAACGTAAGCGAAAACTACCTTCCGATTGTGTCGGGGGTTGCCGTGGTCGGTGACCACGTGCTCCGGCTCTTGTTCAGTGACGGCACCGTCGGCGACGTTGACTTCTCGGCTGAGCATTGGACAGGGGTTCTGGAACCGCTCAGCGACCCTGAGTACTTCGCCCAGGTTACCGTCGACGCAGAGGCTGGCACTGTTGCGTGGCCCAACGGCATTGACCTGGCACCGGAACCACTGTACGAGCAGGCGCACGCACACCCACTCGCTGCGGCCTGACCCTCCGGCTCTGCCTGGCATTCAGGGCAAGCCTGATCGGCCAGCGGACATTGTCCTGACATGGCCAGCACGCCAAGGCCTCAAGGCAGAGTTCCTGGTTCAGCCCAGACGCGAAGTAGCGGGCCGCGGAGCCCATCAAGCGACTTCCAAAGCCCGCTACATGTGACAGCACAGCTCAGACGACCTCAGCCGCCAGCGCGCCACCCTACCGGGCAGGCGACCCCGTACCACCCAAGCCGCAGTACCCGCTGGGGTTTATTGCTTGAAAGATACTGCTGGTACAGTAGTAGCGCTCATCCTGATACTCACCGGCCCGCCCAGCCCGCCCGGAAATGTGGGTGGCGTCTGCATGCCATTCGGCGGCAGGCCACCGCGACAAGAACCCGTGAGGCAGATCCCGCGACGGTTTGACGCTCCCTTATCGTGCCCTGGCTCGCGCGGGGACGTGAGCATTGCCCATGTCACCGCCTACCGCGGCGAGAATGCGTATATCGTCGATAAGCCGGATTCCGGACTTCGACACTTGTTTTGCCTGCGAGTCACGTGGCCTGGCCTTACGCGTTGAGGTAGGTCAGCGCGGCCAGGACGCGCCGGTTGCCGTTGATTAGAGTTACCGGAGAGCTTTATCAGAGTCAGACGGTTCCGCAGGAACGCCGGATCGGCTGGGCAGGTGAGTTAGCGGGGCACCCGGACCGACGCCTCGTCGGTGCGGCACAGGTCCGCGAGCGTCGCGAGCACGACGAGCCCGATGGTCAGCGCGTCCGCGGGTTCCATCACCTTTTCGCTGATCAGGCAGTCGAGCGGGTTGCCCTCGGACTTGCCACCGAGCTGCCGCATCGTCTCGGCGTCCGCGGGTTCTTCGTCGAGGCGGTAGAAGTCGGCCGCCGCCCGGAGGAGTGTCTCGGCCAGCATCTTGCCGCTGGGTTTCAGCGCGCAGTTCAGCTCCGCGAGGGCGGCGTCGAGGCGCGGCCCGAGATAATCCAGGACGTCCCGGAGCGGGTCGAGGCCCACGACCGCCCACGTCGCATCCACGAGACAGCAGGCACCCAGCAGGAAGACGGGCGCGTCGTCTTCGGGAAAGCCTCCCTCGACGCCGCCGATGGGCTGGCTTCCGCGACCGCCCGATGCGGCGTACTGGACTTCGGCATCGACGGCCGGGCCGAGCAGCCGGATGACCTTCGTCACCAAGGGATCGGTCACCGGGACCCGATCCAGGATCACGGCACGGATCAGGGCCGAGACGGCGATATCCCAGTGTCCGGAGTCAGCGGCGAAGGCCTCCGCCGAAGGTATCTCCGCCGTCGCGAGCCGCGGAGCCACGGCATACTTCTTCATTCGCGAGTCTTCGAAAAAGCGGTCGCCAGCCGAACCCTCCGCCCAGTTCGGCACTTCCGCGGCTTCCGGCTCGGCCCCACACCACCAGGAGCGGCTGACCGCCGCCAGGTGCTCCTTCCTCGCCTCGAACATACTGCTGAGTGTCTGTGCGGCCCGGGCCAGCTGCTTCAGGGCTCGCTGGCCTTCGAGGTCCGCCCGCGACACCCCGGTACCTTGCCGCCGCTTCTTCTTCCGGCTGCTCGCCTTGCCCATGATCCTCCGTACAGCGTCTTCGATCGTCTCAGAAGTTACCCGGTTCCGGTTCCCGAGTGATGCTCTATTCGGCGAACTTGCGCGGATCTGCATTCACGCCCACAGCGCGCTCACCACCCGCTGGACCCTGCGCTCGTGTTCTTCGGCGTCCCACCAGGCACGCCCCGGATCCCACCGGCCCGCCATATAGAAGATGAGCGATAAGAAGACCGCCGCGCCGCCGACGCACACCCACCACCAGTCCGTCTCCGACCCTTACCTGCACAGGCCGCCCATCCGGTAGAGAATCACCGCTGCGTGGGGCCGCGGGGGCAACGTGGTACGACCGAACGTGGCTCACTCATCAAACGGGCCCGCGAGCCGGCCGTCGAGGCGAGCGGTCAGCAGAATGTCTACGGCGCGGGTAAGACGGCAACTGTGCGCATCCTCGCCACGCCGGTCTGGCCTGAGCGCGGCCACGCTGGGGTCGACGTGGTGAGCCAGGCACACCACGTCCGGCAGCTCATCGGGCTGACCGGGCAGCACGCGTCGGTGGACGACACACTGACCGGTGCGGAGAACCTGATCCTCATCGGGCGGCTGGTCGGCAAGACGCGGCGGGTGGCCAGGGGGTCGGGACAGATGTTTCATCCATTCCAACAGGACTGAAGGAATGTTTCATCCGTTTAGTTGGCGAACCCGCTGTCCGGAACTGGTGAGGTTCATGGTGCGCGGGTGACACCTGATGCCGGGACCGGGCCCGGAGGGCGCAGGATCGGGCCGGGATGGCAGCGGGTGACGTACCTGAACCAGCCCCGCAGGCCTGGCGGCGGTGAGGCCTTGACAAAACGGTCAAGATCGCTTCAACATCAGTCAACAACGGGCATAGCCGCCCGCCTCGGGTCCGCACCGCCACGAGGAGCTGATGCTGCCAACCCAGCGCCGCCAGGCGATCCTGGCCGAGGTCAGCGAGCGGAGCGCGGTAGCCGCCGACGAGCTCGCCCGCGAGTTCGACGTCTCGGTCGAGACCATCCGCCGCGACCTGCGTGACCTGCAGCAGCGCGGGCTGCTGGACCGGGTGTACGGGGGAGCGACCCGGCTGGCCGGGCGGTCCAGCGAAGGCAGCTTCGCCGCCCGCAGCGCCCTGAACACCTCAGCCAAGCGGGCGATCGCGCAGCTCGCTGTGGCCCTCATCGAGCCGGGCGAGACGATCGTCATCGACGTCGGCACGACTGCGCTGGAGGTGGCTCGGGCATTGCCCGCCTCGTGGCACGGGCGGGTGCTGACCAGCTCGGTGCCGGCCGCGCTGGAGCTGGCGGCCCGGGACGGCATCGAGTTGCTGCTGTGCGGGGGGCAGGTCCGCGGCGGGGACGCGGCCTGCTCCGGGGCGCACGCCGAGGCGTTCTTCGCCGAGTTCTACGCCGACCGGGCGTTCCTCGGCTCCGGCGGTGTCCACCCCGAAGCCGGCCTGACCGACTACTACCCCGCCGAGGCCGTGGTGCGGCGGACGATCATCGCACAGGCGGCGGCCTCGTACGTGCTCGCCGATTCCAGCAAGCTCGGGGCCATTGCCGTGCACCGGGTCTGCCCGCTCGACCGCATCGCCGCGGTCCTCACCGACGACGCGCGCAACGCTGACGCCTATGCGGCGCTCAGCGCGGCCGGCGTCGCCATGCTCAGCGCGCCAGCGTGCCAGGAAGCCAGGGCTACAGGATGTGATGACAGTGGCAACCCTCACCCAGCATGACGATGATGCACAGCTTGACCGGTACGGCTACCGGCAGCAGTTCGTCCGGTCGTTGCATAACTTCGAGTCGTTCGCGGTGGCGTTCTCCTTCATCTCGATCACCACTGGGATCTTCACCACCTATGGTTTCGCGCTGGCCACCGGCGGCCCGCGGGCTATCTGGACCTGGCTGATCGTGGTGGCCGGTCAGGCGCTGGTCGCGCTCGTCTACGGTGCGCTGGCCGCCCGGGTGCCGCTGTCCGGCTACTCCTACCAGTGGGCCTCCCGGCTGGCCAACATTCATGTGGGCTGGTGGCTCGGCTGGATGTCGTTCGCCTTCCTGACCATCGTGACGGTCTCGGTGGACTACGGCCTGGTGCAGGTCGCCTTCCAGCCGCTGATCGGGGAGGCGTACACGCCGACCAGCGCGGCGCTGGAAACGCTCGTGGTGCTGGCCATTCAGGCCGTGCTGATCATCGTCTCGACCCGGCTGACCACCCGGGTGAACAACACCGCCGTCGCCACCGAGGTTATCGGCATCGTGGGGCTGACCGTGCTGCTGGTGATCGTAGCCGGGGTCCGGTCCATCGGGCACTGGTCCAACCTGGCATCCACCGGGGCGGTGCCACACCTCGGCTACTACGCCTGGCTGGGCCCGTTCATGCTGGCCACCCTGCTCGGCGCGTACACCATCGTTGGCTTCGAATCGGCCAGCAACCTGGCCGAGGAGACCATCGAGCCACACCGGACGATCCCCAAGGCAATGATCCGCGCCGTGCTGGTGTCCGGTGTGGTCGGCTTCGCCTTCCTGATCGCGCTGACCTACTCGATCGGCTCCGTCAAGGCCGTGTCGGCCAGCAGCGCACCGGTGGCCCTCATCGTCCAGGACGTGCTCGGCGGGGTGGTGCAGAAGCTATTCCTGATCTTCGTCTGCGTCTCGATCTTCGCCTGCGGCCTGATCATCATGGTGACCAACGGCCGGCTGATCTGGTCCATGGCCCGGGACAAGCGGCTGCCCGGCTACCAGCTGTGGCGCCAGGTGCCTAAGGCCACCGGCGGGCCGTCCTGGGCGACTATCCTCGCCGCCGTTCTCGGCGCGCTGATCACGCTTGTGCTGCGCACGCACACCGCCGCGCTGGTCACCCTGTTCACCGCCTCGACCATCATGCCGGCCATCCTCTACGCCTCGACCGTGCTGCTGTACGTGTTCACCGCGCGGCGCCGCCAGGGCCGCCAGGGCCACTTCTCGCTCGGCCGCTGGGAGATACCCGTCATCGCCGGCGCGCTGATCTGGGTCGCCTACGAGCTCATCGTGCTGATCGGGCCGAGCGAATTCCGCGACGCCCAGTACTACGTGCTCGGCTCGCTCGCCATCGGCGCCGTGTTCTACGCCGGCCAGTGGCTGCTCGAGCCAGGTGCGATGCGCCACGAGGAGGGCGCGCACGGCGCTGACGCGCTGGTGAGCTCCGGTGATCCCGGGCCAGCCGCGGGCGGGCCAGCCGCTGGTGTACCCGCGGCCGGGGAAGGCGCGCCAGCGGACGGGTGAACATCCTCGCCATCGATCAGGGCACGTCGGCGACGAAGGCGCTCGTCGTCGGGCCGGGCGATGACGTGCTCGGGTCCGCCGAGGTGCCGGTACATCCCCGCAGCGTGCCCGGCGGCGGTGTCGAGCAGGACCCCGTGGAGCTGTACGAGTCCGTGCTGAGCGCTGGGCAGGCCGCCCTGGCCAGCGCCCGTGCGCCAGCACATGCGCTCGCCCTGGCCAACCAGGGTGAGACGGTGCTGGCCTGGGACCGGCGCACCGGCCAGCCGCTCACCCCGGCCATCGTCTGGCAGGATCGCCGGTCCGCCGGGATCTGCGCCCGGCTGGCCGGCTCGGCAGCCCAGCTCACCGCGATCACCGGGCTGCCGGTTGACCCGTATTTCGCCGCGCCGAAGATGACCTGGCTGCGCGAGAACATGACTGCGGCAGGCGTTGTCACCACGACGGACGCCTGGCTGCTGGCCCGGCTGGGCGCGGGCTACCGCACCGACGCCGCGACCGCGTCCCGGACCCTGCTCCTCGACCTGGACGCGGTGCGCTGGTCCCCGGTGGCGTGCCAGGCGTTCGGCGTGGACCCCGGGCAGCTGCCGGAGGTGGTGGACTGCGCCGGGATCAGCGGGGTGACCACTGCGTTCGGCCGGCCGCTGCCGGTCGCCGGGCTGGCCGTGGACCAGCAGGCGGCGCTGCTCGCCGAGCATTGCTTCGCGCCCGGTGAGGCGAAGTGCACCTACGGCACGGGCGCGTTCCTGCTGGCGGCCACCGGCAGCCGGGCAGTCCGCTCGGGGCACGGCCTGTCCGCCTCGGTGGCGTGGCGGCTGGCGGGCACGGCCAGCTATTGCCTGGACGGGCAGGTGTACACGGCGGGCGCCGCGGTCCGCTGGCTGACCGGGCTGGGCCTGCTGGACGGGCCCGCCGGGCTGGATGAGGCAGGCGGCAGCGTGCCGGACTCGGGCGGCGTGATATTCCTGCCCGCCCTGGCCGGGCTCGGCGCGCCGCACTGGCGCCCGGACGCCCGCGGCGCGTTCCTCGGCCTGGGGCTCGGCACCACCCGGGCGCATCTGGCGCGGGCCGTTGCCGAGGGGATCGTGGCGTCGGTGACGCTGCTCGCCCGGGCCGTGGCCGCCGATGGCGGCCAGCCGTTGCGAGCGCTGCGGGCCGATGGCGGCCTCACCCGGTCCCGGCTGCTGGTCCAGGCCCAGGCCGACCTGCTCCAGGTGCCGGTGCAGGTCTGCGGGTCGGCGGACACGACCGCGCTCGGCGCGGCGGCGCTGGCCCGGCTGGGAACCGGGGAAGCGGCCACGCTGGCGGAGGCGGCCGCCCGCTGCGGGTGACTGCGACCATCGACCCGGCGATCCCCGCGGACCAGGCCGCGGAGCAGATGGCTGCCTTCGAGGCGGCCCTGGCCGCGACGCTCGCCGTTGCGGGCCAAGCCGAGGCCAGGTGCCGGACGGAGCGCGAGGTGCAGGCGGGTGATCAGCGACGAGGGCCCGGCGGCATCGGGCAGTGCGGCTCCGGGCGAGGTCGCGGACGTGCTGATCATCGGCGCGGGCGTGGTGGGCTGCGCCATCGCCCGGGCGCTGGCCGGCTACCAGCTGGACTGCGTGCTCGTCGAGGCCGCCGCCGACGTCGGCACAGGCACCAGCAAGGCCAACACCGCGATCCTGCACACCGGCTTCGATGCCGAGCCGGGCAGCCTGGAAAGCCGCCTGCTCCGCCGGGGCAGCGGCCTGCTGCATGACTACGCCTGCCAGGCCGGCATCCCGGTGGAGCGGACCGGGGCGCTGATGGTCGCCTGGACCGCTGAGCAGGAGGCCGCCCTGGCGGGGGTCGAGAACAAGGCACACCGCAACGGATGCGCCGACGTCCGCCGCCTCACGGCGGCCGCCGTGTACCGAGCGGAACCGCAGCTCGGCCCCGGTGCCAGGGCCGGCCTGGCCATCCCGGGGGAGAGCATCGTCTGCCCGTGGACCACGCCGCTGGCGTACGCCACGGAGGCGATACGCGCCGGAGTGCGGCTGCGGCTGCGGACCCGGGTGACCGGGGTGACAGCCGCGGCCGGGGAGCACCTGGTGCAGACGACCCGGGGCCCGGTACGCTGCCGCTGGCTGGTCAACGCGGCGGGGCTGGAGAGCGACCGGATCGACCGGATGCTCGGCGGCGGGGGGTTCACCATCACGCCCCGCCGGGGTGAGCTGATCGTCTTCGACAAGCTGGCCCGCCCGCTGCTGTCATCCATTCTGCTGCCCGTCCCGGCCGCGCGCACCAAGGGCGTGCTGGTCGCGCCCACCGTGTACGGCAATGTCCTGCTCGGGCCCACCGCGGACGACGTCGCCGACCGGACCGACACGGCGACGACCGCCGCCGGGCTGACCGCGCTGCTCGGCGCGGGCCGCCGCATCCTGCCCGCCCTGGTGGCCGAGGAGGTCACCGCCACGTACGCCGGGCTGCGCGCGGCCACCGAGCACCGCGACTACCAGATCCGGGTCGATGAGCAGCAGCGCTACGCCTGCGTCGGGGGCATCCGGTCTACTGGCTTGTCCGCCTCGCTGGGCATCGCCGAGTACGTGGTCGGCCAGCTCGCCGAGGCCGGCCTGAAGCTGACCGAGCGGGAGCGCCCGCCGCCGCCGGTCATGCCGTACCTCGGGCAGGCGGGCGTGCGGCCCTACCAGGACGCCGCTCGGATCGCGGCCGACCCGGAGTACGGCCGCATCGTGTGTCACTGCGAGCGGGTCACCCGCGGTGAGATCCGGGACGCGCTGGCGGCCACCCTGCCCCCGGCCGACCTGGACGGGCTGCGCCGCAGGACCAGGGCGCTGACCGGCCGCTGCCAGGGCTTCTACTGCGCAGCCACGGTCTCCGGGCTGTTCGCCGCCGCGATGGCGGCGGGGGGCGCCGGGGATGGGGGCGCCGGGGCGGCCGGGATTGGGCCCGGTCATGCAGGTTGACGTGCTCATCGCGGGCGCGGGACCAGCGGGCCTGGCGGCCGCGGTCGAGCTGCGCCGGGCGGGGGCGGGTCATGTGCTCGCCGTTGACCGTGAGGAGGAGCCAGGCGGTGTGCCCCGGCACTGTCAGCACACCGGATTCGGCGCCCGCGACCTGCGCCGGGTGCTGACCGGCCCGGCCTATGCCCGCCGCCGCGCCGGGCTCGCCGCGGCGGCGGGCGCGGAGATCCGGCCCGCCACGACCGTCACCGGCTGGGCAGAGGGCCGGACGCTGACGCTCACCAGCGCGCGGGGGACCGAGCTCGTGTCCGCGTCGGCCGTGCTGCTGTGCACCGGCTGCCGGGAACGGCCGCGGTCGGCCCGGCTGGTTCCCGGCGGGCGGCCGCCGGGCATCATGACCACCAGCGAGCTGCAGCAGCGGGTCTACCTCCGCGGGCAGCGGCTGCCGGGCCGCGCGGTCATCGTCGGCGCCGAGCATGTGAGCTTCTCCGCCCTGGTCACCCTGGCGCATGCGGGAGCCAAGGTGGCGGCGCTGGTCACCCAGCACCCGGCGCAGCAGAGCTACCGGGCGTTCCAGCTGCTGGCCGGGCTGCGCTGGCGCACCCCGGTGTGGACGCACACCACGGTCAGCCGCGTGATCGGGCAGGACCGGCTGGCCGGGATCGAGCTCACCGATACCCGCACCGGCGCCACCCGGTTCGCGGCCTGCGACATCCTGGTGTTCACCGGCGACTGGATCCCTGATCACGAGCTGGCCCGGCTCGGCGGGCTGGCCATTGACCCAGGCACCCGGGGGCCGGCCGTGGACACCGCGCTGGAGACGTCAGTGCCCCTCGTGTTCGCCGCGGGCAACGTCATCCATCCCGCTGAGACCGCCGACGTGGCCGCGCTGAGCGGGCAGCACGCGGCGCGGCGGATCGTCGAGGCGCTGGCCGGCTCGCTGCCCGCGGGCCGTGTCGAGATCACCGCGGCCGCCCCGCTGTCGTGGATCTCGCCCAACGCCATCCGGCCACCCCGGCTGCCGCCCCGCGGCCGGTTCCTGCTGCGCTGCGCCACGTTCCGGCCCGCGGGGCGGATCGAGGTCCGCCAGGACGGGCGGCTGCTCGCCCGGTCCCGGACCGGGCGGCTGGCACCCGGCCGCCCGGTACCGCTGCCTGGCGCGTGGGCGGCGCGGGTGGACCCGGGCGGCGGCCCGGTCCGGGTGTCACTTGGTTGAAGGACGTGGGGACCGGCTGGGCTGGGGCTGGCTGGGCGGGGGCTCCGGTTCCGGGGTGCCCGGAGGGCTCGCGGTGCCTGCCGGGCACCGCCCCGATGCCGGCGACGACCACATCGACGACCCGGCGGGTAAACGTGTCCGTGAGCGGCCGGTGCCCCTGCAGCAGCCGGTGGTAGGCGGCCCCGTACATCAGGTCGAGCGGAACATCGATGTCCGTGCCGGCCGGGATCTCGCCCCGCTCGATGGCCCGGGTGAGCATGATCTGGTTCTGGGCGCGCAGCGGCTCGATCACCTGCGCCCGCCACGCGGCCGCCAGTTCCGGGTCATCCTGGGCCGCGGCGACCAGCCCGGCCAGCACCCGGCCGGACCGGGTCTGGGTTACCGCCCTGACCCAGGCGCGCAGCGCGGCCAGCAGGTCTCCGTGCAGGTTCCCGGTATCCGGCAACGGCTGCAGCGGGGTGAACTCGGCCATGAAGGCGTCCAGTGCGAGCGCCCCGCGGGAGTGCCAGCGCCGGTAGATGGTCGCCTTGCCCACTCCGGCGCGCGCTGCGACCTCCTCCATCGACATACCGGCCAGGCCACGTTCGGCCAGCAGCTCGGTGGCGGCCTGCAGGATGGCGCGGTCGGCCTGCTCGCTGCGCGGGCGGCCGCGTCCGGCCGGCACGGGTCCCCGCCGGAGCCGCGTCCGCCAGGCACAGGGTCCCCGCCGGGGCCGCGCCCGGGCCCGCGGTCCCCGCTGCCTGAGGGGGGAATAGCTGAGGTCTTCATGTGGCTGCTACCCTACAGATGATAAACGAAACGATACGTATCGGATAGTACTGTGACTCAGGACAGGACGATCGCCCGAGACCGTCGCACTACCCAGGCCCGCCTCCGCCATCCACTGACCTCCCGCGCTTCCCGGCCCCGGACCGTGGGCCGCCGCGCACCTGAATCCCGCACTGCTGGAACCCGCCCCGTCGAACCCCGCCCGGCCGGACCACGCATCCTCGAATCCGCCGAGCCCCGCCCTGCCGAGCCCCGGCCCGCCGAGCCCCGCCCCGCCGAACTCCGCCCCGCGGAACTCCGCCCGGCCGGATCCCGCGCCCTCGAACCCCGCGGTACTGAGTCCCGCGCCCGTCAAGTCCCCGCTGTCCCGCCCGGTGCGCCCGGTGCAGCCGGGCCCCACGCCCGGTACAGCCACGCCGCGCTGCTGCTCATCTTGACCGCCTCCTTCATGGTGGTGCTGGACTTCAGCATCGTGAACGTGGCGCTGGCCTCGATCCAGCGTGAACTTGGCTTCCCGGCCGCGGCCGCCCAGTGGGTTGTCACCGGGTACGCGATCACGTTCGGCGGCCTGCTGATCCTCGGCGGCCGCGCGGCCGACCTGTTCGGGCGCCGCCGGATGTTCGTGTCTGGGCTGATCACCTTCTCGCTGGCCTCGCTGGCCGGCGGCCTGGCCCGGGACCCGGTGCTGCTGGTGGCCGCGCGGGCGGTCCAGGGCGTTGGCGCGGCGCTGGTCGCTCCCGCCGCGCTCTCGCTGATCACGACCGGCTTCCCGGAAGGACCGCAACGCAACCGCGCGCTCGGGCTGTACGGCGCGACCGCGTCGGTCGGCTTCGTGTCCGGTCAGGTGCTCGGCGGCGTCCTCGTGCAGTTCACCAGCTGGCGGGCGGTGTTCCTGGTCAACGTGCCGGTAGGGCTGGCCGCTGTGCTGCTCACCCCGCGGCTGCTGGGCCGGACAGCGGAAGTCCGGTCCCGGCGCCGGCTGGACATCGGTGGCGCGCTGCTCATCACGCTGGGGATAGCGGCGGTCGTGTTCGCTGTATCCGAGGGCGGCGCGGCGGGCTGGACCTCGCCCATCGTGCTCGGCGCCGCCGCGCTGGCCGGGCTGGCCCTGGCGGCGTTCGCGATGGTCGAGCGCTGGCACCCGGACCCACTGGTGCGGGGCGAACTGCTGCGGCTGCCGTCGCTGCGCCGCAGCAGCGCGCTCATCATGCTGCTCGGCATCTGGAACGGCGGCGAGATGCTCGTCCTGTCGCTGTACTTTCAGCAGGTCCTGCACGACTCGCCGCTGATGACCGGCCTGGCTATCGCCCCGCAGGGCATCGTCGGCTTCGCGACCGGGACGGTCGGGGCCCGGCTGGCGGCCCGGCTGGGCATGCGCTGGCTGCTCGTCCTCACCAGCGCGGCCGCCATGGTCGGCTTCCTGGTGCTCACCCACTTGCCCGCGGCGGGCGGGTACAGCCCGCTGCTCGGCGCGGTGACCTTTGTCGGCTTCGGCACCGCGGGCACCGCTTTCGGGGCCATGGTCACCGGGAGCCGTGGTGTGGCCGACGCCGACCAGGGGTTCGTTGGGGGAGCCATCAACACCAGCCGCCAGATCGGGGCTGGTATCGGCGCCGCTCTGCTGCCCGCCATCGCACTGACCGTGGGCCATGGCGGCCGCGCGGCCAGCGTCGGCGGTGACCGGGCGGCCATGCTGGCCGGGGCGGTGCTCGGCCGGCCTGGCCCTGGTCATCGCCCTGGCCCGGCGTGCCAACCGCCCGCCCCGCCACTCCTGACGCGGCGGCGCCCGGGGCAGGGATCCGCCTGCACCCGGGCGCCCGCTACCGCGGTGGCCGTGTTACTCGGCCGCAACCGCCTCCGTGCATTCCATCCCGGTCCCGCCGCCGGCCACGACCGTCGCCTCCGCCGGCCTCGCCTCGCCCGGCCGGGACTCAGCCAGCTGGGGCCGGCGGCTGACCGCGAAACCGTGCCGGATCGCGGCCAGCACCCCGCCGGCCGCGGCCGCGGCCGCCAGGATCACGCCGGTCACCGTCACCGCGTGCGCGGACAGCCGGGTGAAGTCGGCGGCGGTCCTGCCCACGGGCAGCTGCCCGGCCAGGTTCAGGTACAGCGTGCCGAACGTGGCCACCCCGGTCACCAGGGCGAGCTGGTTCACGGTCACGATCACCCCGGTGGCGTCGGCCGCGTCGGCGACCGGCACCTGCATCAGTACCGCGGTCATCAGCGGGCTGAACGCGGCGGCCATGCCCGCGCCCATCAGCACCAGGGCGAGATACAGCGCCACGCCGCCGGTGCCGCCGCCGTGCAGCAGGCCTGCGAGGCAGAGCAGCCCGGCGGCGTACGCGCCGAACCCGGCGATGACCAGACCGCCGTGCAGGCGGCTGGGCAGCCGCTGCCAGTTGAGGCTGACCAGGGCGAAGGCGGCGCCGGACGGGGCGAAGGTGAGGCCGGCCCGGAGCGGTGAGTCACCCAGGCCGCCCTGCAGGTGCAGCGCCAGGACGAAGAAGAACCCACCGAAGACCGCCATGGTCAGGAACAGGGCGGCGACCCCCATCGCCACCCCGGGCAGCCGGAGCAGCCGCCCCGGGATCAGCGGCGACCCGCCGCGCGCGGCCAGCCGGCGTTCGGCCACTACGAACAGCGCCAGCAGCAGCACGCTTCCGGCCAGGGCGGCCCAGCCCCAGACGGGCCAGTGCTCGGACTGGCCGAGGACCAGCGGGACGACGAACGCCACCGCCGCCGGGGTGAGCAGTGCGAGCCCGAGGGGATCCAGGCCACGGTCTCGCTGGCCAGCCCCGTGCGGCAGCAACCGCGCCCCAGCGATCAGCAGTACCGCCCCGATCGGGACGTTGAGCAGGAACACCGCCCGCCAGGTGCTGCCGAACAGGTCCGCGGTGACCAGCAGGCCGCCCGCGATCTGCCCGGCCACGGCCCCGCCTGCGATGACCGCGGCGTACAGCCGCATCGCGCGGGCCCGGGCGGGCCCGGTGAACGTGCGCTGGATCAGGCTGAGCACCTGCGGGATCATCGCCGCGGCGCCCGCTCCCTGGATCAGCCGCAGCACCACCAGCATGCTCGTGGACGTGGCCAGCCCGCAGCCGAGCGAGGCCAGGGAGAACAGCGCCAGGCCGGCCAGGAACATCCGGCGGTGGCCGATGATGTCGCCGAGCCGGGCGCCGGTCACCAGCAGGACCGCGTAGGTAATGACGTAACCGGCGATCACCAGCTGCAGCCCGGCGCCGGAGGCATGCAGGCTGGCATGGATTGAGGGGGCCGCGACGTTGACCACGGAAGCGTCCAGGACCGCCATGAACTGGCCGATGAGGACGATCGCGAGCAGGCTGCGCGGCGCGGTGACCCGGCCCGGGATAGGGCGGGATGGTCGTGTCCCAGACCGGGTGGCGGTAGCGATGTCTGTCATGACATCCACTCTGGCGGCAAACTGATCCAGGTACCAGGAGCCTGATTATCCTGGTACCAGCACCACCTGGCAAAGCTGTCCCCGGACCGGCAGGATGAACCTGTGAGCACTGTAACGACCGCTACCGACACATCTCCCGGAGCCGGCCCGCCTGCTGGTACGCCCATGCCGGCTGGTGTGGGCACGCCTCCCGGCACCGGCACACCGGATGGGGCCGGCCACGGCTCCCGGCGCGCTGAGCTGGCCGCGTTCCTGCGCAGCCGGCGCGAGCGGATCACCCCGGAGCAGGCCGGGCTGGCCCCTGGGCTGCGCCGCCGTACTCCCGGGCTGCGCCGGGAGGAGGTCGCCCAGCTGGCCGGGGTGGGCGTCACCTGGTACACCTGGCTCGAGCAGGGGCGCCCGATCAACGCCAGCGCCCAGGTGCTCGGCGCGGTAGCCCGGACGCTCCGGCTCGACCAGGCCGAGCGGGAGCACCTGTACCGCCTGGCTGACGTGCCCGACACGGCGGGGACCGTCCCGGACGGCGGGTGCGAGCAGGTGCCGCCGGACATCCAGGGGATCATGGACAGCCTGCTGCCGCTGCCCGCCTGCGTCCTGAACGAGCGGTACGACCTGCTCGGCTGGAACCAGGCCTACGCCGTGCTCTGGCCCGGGGTCACCGGCGCCCAGCCGGGGGAGCGCAACATCATCTGGCAGAACTTCACCCATGCGGAGTGCTGCCATCCGTACGTCAACCGGCATGGGCAGCTGGCCACCCTGGTCGCCCAGCTCCGCGCCAACTACGGCAGGCACGTGGGCGAGCCAGCCTGGACCGGGTTCATCCGCCGCCTCCAGGCGGTCAGCCCGAAGTTCGCCCAGCTGTGGGCCGAGCACGACGTGGCCAGCCCGGTCACCTACCTGAAGGTCTTCCAGCACCCGGCGTTCCCGCGCCTGGCCATGACCAGCACCAGCCTGGCCGTGTTGTCGGTGCCCGGGACCCGGATGGTCGTGTACACGCCAGCGGATGAGACGTGCCGGACGGCCATCGGCAAGCTGCTGGCCGGCGAGGGCACCGAGGCGCGTTACCCGTGCTGGGAGGCGCACCAGAAGAGCCAGGCCAGCCTGGCCGCCACGGCCGTCTCCTCCTGCCGCTAGATCGCAGGCTGCTCCCTGCTGGATGACTGAATTCCTGCAACGGGTGGAGTGGCCATGTACCGTCATCGGCCGGCGACTGTACGCCGCCTGGACGGCCTGCCCACCGTCTCAGAATATGAGATAGCCACTGCAGGCAAGAATTAGCAGTTCGATTCCGGCCCTCATATAAGTTGGAACATTCATCCGGCGCGTTGGCTCAGGCCCGGCCGGGGTCTCCGTACTTAAGCGGGGTGCTGCGGTCCGCGACACGTTCGCCCCGGCCTGAACGTCACGGGCGGCGGCAGGACGCTATGGCGGCCTGGTAGCGTTCCGTGACCGCCGGCAGGGCGGCCTCCGGATACCGGGGCGGGCGCCGCGGGTAGTGGCCATACGGACGCGGCGAGCCTGGTTTTCGGGGTTGGCGAATCCGCGTGCGGTGCGGGCGACCATTTTGGCGGTGCGGTTGTGGGCTTCTGCTTTCGCGTTCGAGTAGCCGGTGAGCACGGCGTCGATGACGGGCTGCTGCCATTTTCCTATGGTGCCGGCGAGGGTTTTCAGCTCGGGGATGTGCTGGTGGTCCGCGCACCAGGAGTAGAAGGATGCGAGCTTGTCGCGGACCTGGCTGGGGGCGGGGCTGACGTGCGTTTTCGTGATCCGGAGGGCGAGGAGGGCGCGGAGCTGCTCTTTCGCGATCCAGACGGCGGCGATCTGCTGGCCGTCGGCATCGCCGTCGAGCGCGCTGATGATGATGCCCAGGTGGTCCGGGCTGAGGTTCTCGATGTTGTACCGGAGCATGTAGTGCAGCGGGCGGGGCAGCCCGAGTTCCTCATGGGGATGCCCGGTGCGGTAGGACAGCCGCCGGAACGCGGCGTCTATCTTGCTGTTGGCGAGCTTGACCAGGTGAAACGCGTCGGCGATGACGGCGGCCCCGGCGGGAACGCCGGACCGGTAAGGCGCTGACAGGTCCATGGCCACGTACCGGATCCCGCTCTCATGGCCGCTGAGCAGGCTTTTCCCTGCGTCGCCGGTGCGGCCCTGGGCCAGGCCGAGGGTGCCGCCGGTGCCGAGGTCCACCAGGTGGGTGAACCATTCCGAGCGTTCTTCCTTATCTCCCTTCGCGGGGGCGGGGATGCCGCGGCGGAACTCGTCGATCCCGGCGGCTTCCACCGGTTCGGCGTGTTCGTCCAGGTCAGCGAGCTGATCTTCGGCGTAGTCGGTGAACGCGGCCGCGGCGGTGCGGTCGCAGACGCCGTAGCGGCGGGCGGCCGCGGCGGCGGGCATCAGGTCGTCGCCGACGGCCTGGCCGAGCCGGGTCCGCAGCCGGGAGGTGAGCCGGGCGCGGGGCGGCACCGCGGGCAGCCACTCGGTGAACGTCCCGGCCGGGCATCCGTTATTACCGCAGGTGAAGCGTGTTTTCCGCCAGTGCAGGCGGATCTTCCGGTCGCCGAGAGGCAGGTCGCGGGGCGTGGTGACGTCGTGGTCCTGGACCGTGCCCCGCCGCCCGCAGCCGTGGCACTGCCGCACCTGTTCCTGCAGGTCAGGATGGGTCATGGCGTCCACGTCCAGCCAGCCGTCCTCGTCTTCCGCGGCGGCTGTCACGACTAGGCCCGGAATCCCGAGGAGCAGGGTCGCCGCCGGGCACCACTGCGTGCCGCCGGGCGCCGCGGCTTGCGCGTGCCCCGCGCAGCCGGTAGCGTCCATGGCTGGCGGTTCCTTCTGCTCATTCCAGTTTCTTCGTCGGAACAAGAATGGCAGGGGAGCCGCTTTCCTGTTTCACGGATCATCTAATTCACAGCCAGGTCTGTGGAAATGTGGACAGTCATCCTTTTTTGCCCCGGAAGACGAGCGGAAAGGTAACCATGAAAGGAGAGAAAGGCAAAGGTCCGCATGGCCACTACCCGCGGCGCCCGCCTCGGCGCCCGGAGGCCGCCCTGCCAGCGGTCACGGAACGCTACCGGGCCGCCGTAGCGTCCTGCCGCTGCACGTGACGGTCAGGCCAGGGCGAGCGTGCCGTGGGGTGAGGCACCCCGCTTAAGTACGGAGACCCCCCGGCCGCCTCCCAGAACAGGGCCTCCATCACGTCCGCCGGCACCAGCACCCGCCCAGCCCGTGATGACCTTCCCCGTGGGCACGTGCCATTCCAGGGCCTCCATCACGTCCGTCCCCGCCGGAGTCCCGGTTACCGGGGACTCCGCTGCCCGGCTTGCATCAACGACGTCAGGCAGATAAGAAAGCACAAGGGCTCCTGGATGGGCATGGATTCGACACCCAAACGCTTACCAGGAGCCCTGCTTTCCCCGGAGGCAAAACGCCCGAGGCCCACCCCGAAGCCCAGCAAAATCCCAGGTCACAGCCTCACGCGAACCGGCACACCTTAACTCCGTGGTGTTGCGGCGCGGCCCGGCGGCTTGCCCTGCCCATCACGCTCGTTACCGCTACCCGGGCGAACACCCAAGGAACGCAGGCCCCACCCATAGGGAGAACAGATGGCAGATCACTCCGCAGTTGCCGGCGCAGGAGTCGCGGCGGCCCCCGCGGCCCGGCTCGAGCCCGATGCGATCGGGTGGCGCAAGACACCGTGATCGGCATGGCCTCGTCCGCGCCCGGCGGCATCGGTCGGGCTGACGCTCGCCGCCTTAGCCGCGGCGACCGCCTACGGTAGCGGGCCGGTCATCATCCTCACCGCGATTCCCATGCTCATCATCGCCAACGCCTACCGCCGGCTGAACCTGTGGAACGCCAACTGCGGCGCGTCATTCGAATGGGTCGGCCGGGCCATCAGCCCGTATCTCGGTTTCCTGACCGGATGGCTGATGATCGCCGCCTATGTCATCGCAACGGTAAGCGGCGTCGAAGTCCTCGGGCCATCGGTGCTCGCTGTCTTCGGCTCCAACTCCACAAGCACCTGGGCGAATATCGGCATTGGCACCGCCGTCGGGCTCGTCATGCTCGTGATCGCCGTCGTCGGCATCCGCATCACCGCGCGCGCCCAGGTCGGCATGGCACTGGTCGAGTATCTGATCTTTGTCGGATTGTCGATCGCGGGCCTGGTGGCGGTGCTCAGCCACCATCACGGCACCTTCCCCATTACCAGGGGCTGGCTGAGCCTTAGCGGGATCGACGGCAAGGGCAGCGCCGTGGCCGGGTTCCTCATCGCGGTATTCATCTTTACCGGCTGGGACGGCACCCTGTACGTCAACGAGGAAGTGAAGCACCGGCGCCGCAACCCGGGCAGGGCTGCCATTTTCGCGGTGGCCTTCCTCGCCATCATCTACACGGTCTCGATCGTGGGCCTGCAGGGAGTGGTCTCACCAGCCAAGCTGCAGGCCAACTCGGCCTCCGCGCTGGTCTACGTTGCCCAGGCGCTGGGCGGCGGCGGCTGGGCCAAGGCGATGGCGCTCGCCCTCGCACTGTCGGTGATCGCGACCACCGGCACCGGCATCGTGCTCACCGCCCGGATCGTCTACGGGATGGCGAGCTACCGGGCGCTGCCGGAGTTCCTGGCCAACGTGTCCCGCCGGTTCGCCACCCCGGTCGCCGCCAGCATCATCGTCGGCGTCCTCATCATCGGGCTCAGCTGGGTGTACCTACTGACTACCTCAGTTCAGAACGCCTTCAACGACGTGGTCGCCGTGACCGGCCTGCTGTTCGCCATCTTCTACATCCTCACCGCACTCGCCACCATCGTCTACTACCGGCGCCGCGTCTTCACCAGCGCCTGGGACGCGCTTGTCCTCGGGATACTTCCCGTCGGCTGCTGCCGGGTTCCTCGGCTGGGTCGTGGTGAAGTCGCTGCAAGCCGCGCCTTCGACGCAGATCTGGTCGCTGGTCGGCATTGTCGGCCTCGGCCTGATCCTGATGCTCTCCGCCCGCTTCATCCTGCGATCGCCGTTCTTCCAGATCCAGCGGGAGAGCGACACCCAGGGACGCTGACCGGAAGCCGGGCCTGCGGCAGCTCCCGGCCAGACGCAAGCAGACCGGTCCGGTGTTGCCGCCGGTCAGGCTACGACTTCGCGCCAACGCAGGTGGCCGGTGGCGGCATCAACGTGACATCACCGTGTTACTGGCCGCCGCCGGGCTGACTGGCGCGTGCGGTGTCAGCGGATGGCGCAGGCCGCTGGCCTCCCAGACGGCCCACAGCGGCCGGTACCCCTGCTGGCTCCAGAACGGCGCGGACAGCGGATTGAGCTGCTCGTAGTGCAGCAGCGTGACGGCCACGCCGGCGGCGTCCACCTCCCGGTGCAGCCGCGCGGCCAGGGCAGCGCCGACACCCCTGCCGCGCTCACCGGGCATGACGCCCATCAGCAAGACGTAAGCGGCGGGCGCCAGGCCCACCATCGGGGCGATCCAGCCCGCGGACTCCGGCCGCTCGGCATACAGCATGCCGACCGGCGTGCCGTCGCGCTCGGCCAGCCAAACCCAGGACTCCGCCTGGGCGAGCGTCCCAGCTGCCTCACGACGCAGCGCGCTGGCCGTCCCCGGCCGCTCGACCACCGGGCCGAAGTGCGCGTCATACCGGACCACCTCCATCCCCAGGCGGACAACCACGTCGATGTCCGCAGCCCCGGCCCGCCTGATCCGCAGGTCCTCATCCTCCGGTCCAGCAGCGCCATTCCCGGTCCCGGCGGGATGGCGTGTAATGCGTGCCGCTATGACGGCCAGCGGCGCTAGCCCGTGCCGCAGCAAGGCCTTGACTCCGTCGATGTCACGGCTGGGCCACGTGACAACGGCGGCCGTGTCCTCGCCGCCGGTGCCCGGCACGCTAGCCAGGTGATCGCGCCACAGCGACAGCAGCTGGTCCAGCCCATTCGCGACGTCCGGGCCTGCTAACTGAGCGGAGAGCTGGAATCTGCGCGCCGCTCCCCAGGCGAGGTCCAGTGACCCAGCCGTTCCCGTCCAGTGTTCACATATCCCGTTACCAGCCGGGTGCCCGTCTGCCCCGCCCGCGATGAGCCGCGCGCCGCAGTCGGCCGGCGGGCTCCCCGGCACGGGCAGCAGCGGGTCGATTGCCTGCCAGCGCCGCGTGACCCGCACGCTGACGCTGCTCGCGGCGTCTCCGGTGACCTCCGGCATGAGCATCCTCCACATCAGGTCGCGCTTCCCGTTGTGACGCCCGGCATGCTGTCCCGGGTCTCCGCCTACGACGCCCTGGGCAGTTTCTCGCTGACCCCGCTGGGCACCGCCGTCGCGGGCCCGCTCGCCGCCTTGGGTGCCTGCCCGGTCCTGGCCATCTGCGGCGTCCTGGTCGTGCAGCTCACCGCCGCGGTCCTGGCCGTTCCCGAAGTCCGCACCCTCCGCCGCCAGGTCCCGAATCAGGCGCTGGTGCGGCCGTAGTCGTCGTCGAGGCGGACGATGTCGTCCTCGCCGAAGTAGTCGCCGTGCTGGACCTCCACGAACACCAGGGGGACCGTCCCGGTGTTCTGGATCCGGTGGGCCACGCCCAGCTGGACGTCCACCGCGTCGCCGCGGCGCACCTCGACGGTGTCGCCGTCCAGGGTGACGACCCCCTCGCCGGCGACCACGAACCAGTGTTCGGCGCGGCGGGAATGGCGCTGATAGCTCAGCCGCTGGCCCGGATGCACCTCGATGGTCTTGACCTTGAAACCGCTGTCCTCAGCCTCGGCGAGGATGGTGTAGCTGCCCCAGGGGCGCTCTGAGTGTTCGGCCACCGCCCTATCCTGCCGGATCATCCGGCTGGATCGCCGCCCGGCCCGGAAACAGGGGGGTGGGACGTGACTGTTGCAACCTAGCGCTTGCTTGCTTCGCCGACGTACGATCTGGGTAATTTCGCCATCAGCTGGACACGCCGGCGAGCCGCACTCTGTCTGGGGTCAATGATGATCAGTACGCGCGCGGCGTTGCTCTACGGACCCGGCCAGGATTACAAGATCGAGACCATCGAACTAGACGAGCCCGGGCCCGGCGAGGTGCTGGTCGAGATGCGAGCCTGCGGGCTGTGTCATTCCGACGAGCACGTGCGGACCGGTGACCTGCCGCTCCCGCAGTACCCGGTCATCTGCGGCCACGAGGGCGCTGGCGAGGTGTCGCAGGTCGGCGAGGGAGTTACGGCGGTGGCGCCGGGTGACCATGTCGCGATGGCGTTCATTCCCTCCTGCGGCTCGTGCCGGATGTGCCGCACCGGCCAGGCGTTCCTGTGCGACCTGGGCATGAAGCTGTTCGACACCGGCATGATCACCGATGGCCGCATCGCGCACCGGCTGGGGACCGAGCCGGTGGCGCGGTTCTCACAGCTCGGCGCCTTCGCGGAACGGCAGCTTCTCGCCGAGTCGTCGGTCGTCAAGGTGGACCCGGACCTCTCCTGGCTGGCGGTCGCCCTGGTTTCCTGCGGGGTGGCCACCGGGTTCGGCTCGGCGGTCACCCGCGCGGGCGTCCGTCCCGGTGACACCGTTGCCGTGCTGGGCGTCGGCGGGGTGGGCATCAATGCGGTGCAAGGTGCGCGGGTGGCCGGAGCCCGGCGGATCATCGCTGTCGACCCAGTGGAGTTCAAGCGCGAGCAAGCCCTGCGCTTCGGCGCCACCCATGTCTACCCGTCGCTGGACGAAGCCATCGCGGGCGTCGGCCAGCTCACCTGGGGCGAGATGTGCGACGCGGTCATCTGCACGTTCGCCGTCATGCGCGGCGAACTGCTCGAGCCCGCGCTCACCCTGACGGCCAAGGGCGGCACGTGCGTCGTCACCTCGGTGGCGCCGCTTGCCCAGGCCCAGGCCGATGTCAACCTGTTCCTGCTGGCGATGATGAACAAGGAGATCAAGGGCTGCCTGTACGGATCTGAGAGCCCGCGGATCCAGATTCCCAAGCTGCTGAACCTCTACCGTGACGGCATCCTGAAGCTCGACGAGCTGGTCACCAAGACGTACCAGCTCGATCAGGTCAACGAGGGATACGCCGATATCGAGGCCGGGCGTGTCCTGCGCGGGGTCCTTACCTTCTGACCTGATGCGGCGCGGGTCTTCCGTGGTGGTTGTGCTGGTCGGCAAGGCCAGGCCAGGTTGCCTGCCAGTCACCTGCAGTCACGTCCCACACCCGGAGGCAGGCCCGCCCGGTCGCCCCGTCCGGGCCGCGCATCCGCCTGGGCTGGAGCCCGGAAGATAGCTTGACGTCGAGATAAGTTCGTCCTACTGTGACCGTGACGAGTTAACTTGATGTCGAGATACCTCGGGTCCCTGAGCCCGGTGTGCCACCGCGGTACCGTGCTGCGGCAGGATGCAGACAGGGATAAAGGACCAGCACCGGCCCGGCGTGATAACAGGAGGCGGACCCAGATGACCGCGAACAGCTTCGGCAGCCACGCAACGTTGCGGGTAGGCGAGGCCGAATACCAGGTACACCGGCTGGACGCGGTGCCCGGGGCGGCGGACCTCCCGTTCAGCCTGAAGATCTTGCTGGAGAACCTGCTGCGCACCGAGGACGGCAGGAACGTCACCGCGGATCATGTCACCGCGCTCGCGAACTGGGATCCAGCCGCCGAGCCTGCGACCGAGATCCAGTTCACCCCGGCCCGGGTCATCCTGCAGGACCTGACCGGTGTGCCCGCCGTGGTCGACCTGGCCACCATGCGCGAGGCCATGCAGAACCTGGGCGGCGACGCGGCGAAGATCAACCCGCTGGTCCCGGCTGAGCTGGTCATCGACCACTCGGTGGTGGCGGACATCTTCGGCCGCCCGGACGCGTTCGACCGGAACGTGGAGCTGGAGTTCAGCCGCAACCGGGAGCGGTTCCAGTTCCTGCGCTGGGGCCAGGACGCATTCAGTGAGTTCCGGGTGGTGCCGCCGGGCACCGGGATCGTGCACCAGGTGAACATCGAGCACCTGGCCCGGGTGGTGATGGCCCGCGACGGTGCCGCCTACCCGGACACCTGCGTCGGCACTGACTCGCACACCACCATGCAGAACGGGCTGGGCGTGCTCGGCTGGGGCGTCGGCGGGATCGAGGCCGAGGCCGCCCTGCTCGGCCAGCCGATCAGCATGCTGATCCCGCGGGTGGTCGGGTTCCGGCTGGCGGGCGAGCTGCCGTCCGGCGCGACCGCCACCGACCTGGTCCTCACCATCACCGAACTGCTCCGCAAGCACGGCGTAGTGGGCAAGTTCGTCGAGTTCCACGGCGACGGGGTGGGCGCGGTGCCGCTGGCCAACCGGGCCACGATCGGCAACATGAGCCCCGAGTTCGGCTCGACCTGCGCGATCTTCCCCATCGACGGGCAGACGATCGACTACCTCCGGATGACGGGGCGCCCGGCGGAGCAGATAGCGCTGGTCGAGGCCTACGCCAAAGAGCAGGGCCTCTGGCATGACCCGGACACCTCCGCCCGTTACTCCGAGGAACTCGAGCTCGACCTGTCCACGATCGTGCCGTCGCTGGCCGGCCCGAAGCGGCCGCAGGACCGGGTGGCGCTGTCCGACGCGAAGACGGCGTTCCGCCAGGCCCTCGGCACGTACGTGCAGCTGGACCGGCTGGATGACGAGATCGCCGGGACGTTCCCGGCGTCCGACGCGTTCGCCCCGGACCGGGAGAACGGTGCGGACAGCTCGCCGGTCGGCCAGCCCGAGGGGGCCAGCGCCGAGCGCCCGTCCGCGCCGGTCCAGGTGACCCTGGACGACGGCACGACCACCTCCGTGGACCACGGGTCCGTGGTGATCGCGGCCATCACCTCGTGCACCAACACCTCAAACCCGTCGGTGATGATCGGCGCCGCCCTGCTGGCCAAGAAGGCGGTCGAGGCCGGGCTGGCCCGCAAGCCCTGGGTGAAGACCACGCTGGCCCCTGGCTCGAAGGTGGTCATGGACTACTACGAGCGGTCCGGCCTGCTGCCCTACCTGGAGAAGCTCGGGTTCAACCTGGTCGGCTACGGCTGCACCACCTGCATCGGCAACTCCGGCCCGCTGCCCGAGGCGATCAGCGCCGCGGTCGCCGACAACGACCTGGCCGTGGTGTCCGTGCTGTCTGGCAACCGGAACTTCGAGGGCCGGATCAACCCGGACGTGAAAATGAACTACCTGGCCTCACCGCCACTGGTGGTCGCGTACGCCCTGGCCGGGACCATGGACCTGGACATGGAGACCGAGCCGCTGGGCAGCCGCCCGGACGGCACCCCGGTGTACCTGCGCGACATCTGGCCGTCCGCGGCCGAGATCGCCGAGGTGGTGCAGAACGCGGTCGCCGCCGAGATGTTCACCCGCGACTACGCGGACGTGTTCCACGGCGACGACCAGTGGCGTGGCCTGGACGTCCCCGCGGGTGACACGTTCGTCTGGGATGACGGCTCCACCTACGTGCGGCGGCCGCCGTACTTCGAGGGCATGCCGGACAAGCCCGCCCCGGTCAGCGACATCCACGGGGCCCGGGTCCTGGCCATGCTCGGCGACTCGGTGACCACCGACCACATCTCGCCGGCCGGGGCGATCAAGACTGACAGCCCGGCCGGGAAGTACCTGACCGAGCACGGGGTGGAACGCAAGGACTTCAACTCCTACGGCTCCCGGCGCGGCAACCACGAGGTGATGATCCGCGGCACGTTCGCCAACATCCGGCTGCGCAACCAGCTCGCCCCGGGCACCGAGGGCGGCGTCACGGTGAAACTCCCCGAGGGCGAGGAGATGGCCATTTATGACGCGGCCGAGCGGTACGCGGCTGACGGCACCCCGCTGGTCGTGCTGGGCGGCAAGGAGTACGGGTCCGGCTCATCCCGGGACTGGGCGGCCAAGGGCACGCTGCTGCTCGGCGTGCGCGCGGTGCTGGTGGAGTCGTTCGAGCGGATCCACCGGTCCAACCTGATCGGCATGGGCGTGCTGCCGCTGCAGTACCAGCCGGGCGAGTCGGCCGCCTCCCTCGGGCTCACCGGGCGCGAGGTGTTCGAGGTGACCGGGATCGAGGAGATGAACGGCGGCCCGGTGCCCCGTGAAGTGACGGTCCGGGCCGATGGCCTGGAGTTCACCGCGGTGGTCCGGATCGACACGCCTGGGGAGGCGGAGTACTACCGGCACGGCGGGATCATGCAGTACGTGCTGCGCTCCCTGCTGTCGTAGTGACGGACCCGGTCACGGCAGTCCCCGCGGCGTCCCGGGTCCCCGCCGGACCCGGGACGCCGCGCTGCTGATCGCGGGCATCACCGCGCTCGGCTTCAACATGCGGGCGATGATCAGCAGCCTGCCCCCGCTGTTCCCTGAGCTCGCGGCGAGGCTGCAGCTGTCCTCCGCGGCCCTGTCGGCGCTGGCCGCGCTCCCGGTGCTGTGCTTCGGGATGTTCTCCGCGGCCGCGGCACCGCTGGGCCGCCGGTTCGGTGAGGAACGGGTGCTCGGCGCCGCGCTCGTCGCGCTGACCGCGGGCCTGGTGCTGCGCGGCGGGCTGCCCGGGGCCGGGCTGTTCCCGGGCACTGCGATCGCGGCCCTGGCCATCGCGCTGCTCAACGTGCTGCTGCCCAGCCTGGTCAAGCGCCGCCGCCCGGAGCAGGCGGGCCTGCTCATCGGGATCTACCTGCTCAGCCTGTCCGGTGGGTCCATCCTCGGCTCGCTGATCGCGGTGCCGGTGTACCGGCTGTCCGGCGGGTCGGTGCCGCTCGCCCTGGGCATGTGGGCGGTCGCGGCCGTGGCCGGCCTGCTCGTCTGGGTGCCCCAGCTGAAATACCGGACCAGGCCGCCAGGGCCGGGCCCGGCCGGCCCGGCCCAGCTCGCGCCCGGCCAGCTCGCGCCGCCCGCCCGGCTCCAGCTGTCCAGGTATGCGCTGACCTGGCAGGTCACCTTCTTTATGGGCCTGCAGAGCCTCACCTTCTACGCCACGCTGTCCTGGCTGCCCAGCATGTTCCAGGACCGCGGCGTGAGCGCGGCGGGCGCGGGCACGCTGCTAGCCCTGATGTCGTTCGGCAACATGATCACCGCCCTGGTCATCCCGGTGCTGGCGCACCGGTTCGCGGATCAGCGGATCCTGGTCACCGGCACCGTCCTGGCCAGCGCCGGCGGGCTGGCCGGGGCGTGGTTCGGCCCGCTGGGCGGCGCGGCCGCCTGGATCGGCCTGCTTGGCCTGGGCCAGGGCGCCGCCCTGGGCCTGGCCATCTACTTCACCATGGCGCGGGCGCCCGATCCGGTCGTGGCCGCCTCCCTGTCCGGCTTCGCCCAGGCCGTCGGGTACCTGATCGCCACCACCGGCCCGCTGGCCGTGGGCTTCGTGCACAACGCGACCGGTGGCTGGACCATCCCGGTGCTGATCGTGCTGGTGATCAGCGGCCTGGAACTGGCGGCCGGGCTGCCCGCGGCGCGGAACATCACGCTGCCCAGGCTCGGCCACCCAGATCCGAAAGCTTTCCGAAACTTATTGTGCGGCGGCCCGGTAACGTCCTACTGTCCAGCTGTGGCACCGGCCCGGATCGCGATCGTCGGGACCGGGAATATCGCGCGCGTGCACATGGCGGCGCTGGCCGCGCTCCCGGACGCGGACGTGGTGGCGGCGGCCGACACCGATCAGGCCCGGCTGGCCGCGTTCGGCTTCGAGCACGAGGTGCCGCAGCTGCACACGGACCTGGCCGGGATGCTCGCCGCGGCCCGCCCGGACCTGGTCTGCCTGTGCACCCCGCCCGCCCTGCACTTCCCCCAGGCGGACCAGTGCCTGCGCGCGGGCGTGTCCGTGCTGGCCGAGAAACCGCCCGTGCTCAGCCTGGCCGAGCTGGACCAGCTGGCCCAGGCGGAGCGGGCGGGCGCGGCCGCGCTGCCGGACCGCCCCGGGCCGTGGTTCGCCACCGTGTTCCAGCACCGTTTCGGCTCCGGAGCCCGCAGGCTGCGCGCTGTGGCAGGCAGTGGTGTGCTCGGCTCCCCGTTGCTGGTGGCCTGCCATACCACCTGGTTCCGCGACCAGGGGTACTTCGATGTGCCGTGGCGTGGCCGCTGGCAGTCGGAGGGCGGCGGCCCGACCCTGGGGCACGGCATCCACCAGCTGGACCTGCTGTGCTATCTGCTCGGCGACTGGGTGCAGGTCTCGGCGGTCGCCCGCAGGCAAGCCCGGGACACCGAAACCGAGGACCTCTCCCTGGCCCACGTGATCTTCGCCAGCGGCGCGGCCGCCAGCGTGGTCACCAGCGTGCTGTCGCCCCGGGAAGAGACCTACCTGCGGTTCGATTTCGAGCGGGCCACTGTCGAGCTGACCCACCTGTACGGCTACGACGACGAGGACTGGCGGGTGACCCCCGCACCCGGGCACGAGCACCCCGTGCTGGACGCCTGGAAGGCGGGCGAGACCGGGACCCCGAGTGGGCACCGGGCCCAGTATGCCGAGGTGTTGCGGTGCCTGCGGGAGGGGACCCGGCCGCCGGTGACGCTGCGGGACAGCCGCCGCACGCTGTCCCTGGTGGCCGGGATCTACGCCGCCGCGTTCAGCGGGCACCCGGTCCGGGCCGCCGACCTGGACGCCGCGTCCCCGTTCTACCGGCGGATGCAGGGGACGGGCGCCCGATGGTGATCCGCCTGGCTGACACCGGCCGCGAGATCCGGCTGGCCGATGACGATGCCGAGTTGCTGCGGTACGTCTACCGGCCCGGCGATGCCCAGCTCGAGTCGCCGCGGCCGTACCTGCACCCGGTGCGCACCCGCGCCGGGCACCTGGTGACCGGGTACCGGCCGGATGATCACGTCTGGCACAAGGGCATCTCCTGGGCGCTGCCGAACCTGGGCCCCGCCAACTTCTGGGGTGGCCCGACGTACCTGCGCGGGCAGGGGTACCGGCAGCTGCCCAACAACGGGCGGATGCGGCACGACGGGTTCAGCACGGCCGGGGTGTGGGAGGACGTGGCCGAGCTGGCCGAGGAGCTGACCTGGATCACCGAGCAGGGTGCGGTGTGGCTGCGCGAACAGCGCCGGATCGGCGCCCGGCTGCTGCCGGGCGCCTCCGCCTGGGCGCTGGACTTCCGGACGACCCTGCGCAACATGCGCGGCGCCAGCCTCCAGATCGGCAGCCCCACCACGGAGGGCCGGGACAACGCGGGCTACGGCGGGCTGTTCTGGCGCGGGCCAGCCTCGTTCACCGGCGGCCAGGTGGTCACCCCGGACGGAACCGGGCAGGATGAGTACATGGGCTGGCGTGGGCCGTGGCTGGCCTTCACCGGGCAGCAGAGCACCGGGCCGCATGGCGCGCCCAGCCACGCCGCCACCCTGGTCTTCCGCGACGTGCCCGGCAACATCGGCCACCCCGTCACCTGGTTCGTGCGCAGCCAGCCGTTTGCCTGTGTCTGCCCGGCGCCGTTCTTCGCCACCGAGTACCCGCTGGACGACGGCGCCCAGATCACCCTGCGCTACCAGGTGGCGATCGCCGACGGCGGCCTGACCGCCGGGGCCTGCGCCGCACTGGCCACCCAGCTGGACGCGCCGGATCCGCCCGGCGGCCGGGCATGAGCGCGGGCGGGCCCGCGGCCGCGCAGGCGTTCCCCGGGGCGACCGGGGTCACCCTGCTCGACGTGTACGACTGGCCCACCCCGGACGGGCTGCGCGGCGGGTCTGCGCATATTCACCTGGCCTCCACCGAGGGCTACCTGGTGCTGCGCGGTGCGGGCCGGCTGCAGACGCTGGGCGGGCAGGGTTTCCAGGAGACGCCGCTGCTCGCCGGTGACTGCCTGTGGTTCACCCCGGGCACCGTGCACCGCCTGGTCAACGACGACGGGCAGCTGCAGATCCTGGTGATCATGCAGAACGCCGGGCTGCCCGAGGCCGGTGACTGCGTGCTGACGTTCCCGCCGGAGGTGCTCGCCGACCCGGACCGGTACGCGTCGGCCGCCGCCTTGGGTGACACTGCCCTGGGCGACGCCGCGCTGGGTTCCGAGGCGCTGGAGGCAGCCGCGCGAGGGCGCCGGGACCTGGCCATCGAGGGCTTCCTGGTGCTCCGTGAGCAGGTTATCCGCAACGGCCCCGCAGCCCTGGATGGGTTTCTCGCTGCCGCGGTCCGGCTGACTGCGAGGCGGGTGCCGGACTGGCGGGACAGGTGGCGTACGGAGGCGGCGGCGGTCACTGCGCTCACCGGAACTCATCTGGACGGCGTCGGGGTGCTGAACCCAGCGCACCTGCGGGCGGGAACCCTGCTGCGGGCCGAGCGGGACGCCGGGCCGCGAAGGTACGGCATGTGCGGCCGGCGTCACCGGCTACCACCTGCCCGCCGCGCAGTAGCCGGCCGGCTCCGGGAGCTGGGTGGAGGCCTGGGAGCGGGCTGCGGGTCCGGGGGGCCGTGCGGAGGGTTCTGGGCGCTGGGTCCAGGGGAGCTGGGTGTGGGGAGTACCCCGGTGCCTGGTCGTGCCTGCCCCCTTTTCACCCGGGGCCGCGGCGTGCGGAGATAGAGGCGCAACTCCTCAGCCGCTGCTGCCGGGAATCCAGGTGGTGTCCTGCCATGACCGCCGTATGGATGTTCTTCGCCGCCGAGCTGCGCCGGCGCTGGCGGTCCTGGCTGGCGCTGGCCGTGCTCGCGGGCCTGGCTGGCGGCTTAGTCACCGCGGTGGCGGCCGGTGCCCGCCGCACCGATGCCGCCTATCCGGCCCTGGTGGCCTTCAGCCAGTCTCCTGATGACCTGATCGATACTGGGCCGGGCCAGGCAGCTACGTTCGCTGACCTGTCGGCGGCGACGCTGGCCCGGCTCCCTCAGGTGATCGCTTCGGCTCCCATGACCACCTTCACCGCACTGTCCCCGGCCTCCATCATGCTCAGCTGCCCACAGAACAGCGCCGTTCCGGCCCGCTTCTGGCACCGGAAGCTGCTGGCCGGACGGCTGCCCGCGCCAGCTCAGCCGGACCAGGTCGATATCTCCTTCACCGTGGCGCAAGCGCAGCACCTGAAGGTCGGCGGAACATTGCGGGTGCTGCTGCTCGGCCCCACAGGCAGGCCGGTGCCCTTCCGGTTCCACGTGGCCGGCATCGACGCGGCACCGGGCGAATTCCCACCCCAGTACGGGACCGGGATCGATTTCGTCTGGGGCACGCCCGCCTTTTTCCGGCAGTACGGGCACGAGTTGCTGCCGACCCCCGCCATCGTGCTGCGGCTGCGCCACGGCGCCGCCGATGTGCCGGCGGTCGATCGCGAGATCGCGCAGCTCGATGGCGGCAAGGCGTACAACGACTACCCCCTCGGGGGTCAGGCGGCGAATACCGAGCATTCCATCCACCTGCAGGCAGTGGCGCTGTGGCTGCTCGCCGGGCTGCTGGCGCTGCTCGGGTCGCTGGTCGCTGGCCAGTTGCTGGCCCGGCAGGGCTTCCTGGAGTCGGCCAGCTACGGCCCGCTGCGGGCGATCGGGATGAGCCGCCGCCAGCTCGCCGCGGCCGGCCTGATCCGGGCCGCGCTGATCGGCGCCGCCGGGGGCGTGCTCGCGGTCATCCTGGCCGTTGCGGCCTCCCCGCTGTTCCCAATGGGGCTGGCGGGCATCGCCGAGCCGCATCCCGGCGTCCATGCGGACTGGCCGGTGTTCGGGCTGGGCCTGGCCGGGGTGCTGCTGGCCGTGCTGGCCTGTGGTACCTGGCCAGCCTGGCGCGCCGCCGTGGCCGTTCACCGCCCGGCCATCGTGTCCCCTCGTGGCCGCCCGGCCAGCTCCATTATCGCCAGCCCCATCACGTTCGTTCCCGCGGCCACCGGGATCCGGCTGGCGCTGCGGCGCGGGGCCGGGCGGACCGCGCTGCCGGTGCCGACCACGATCGCCGCCGCCGCGCTCGGGGTGACCGCGCTCAGCGCCTCCATGGTGTTCACTGGCAGCTTCGGCCACCTGCTGGACACCCCCCGGCTGTACGGAGTGACCTGGAACGCGATCGTCGTGAACCTGGCTAACGAGCCGATCGGGCGGCCCGCCGTGCGGGCGGTCACCGACGACCCGCAGGTAGCGCAGTGGTCAGGAACGTATCTGTCGGTCCCGGTGGAGATCCGCGGCGTGCAGGTCGGTGCGATCACCAACGGCCCCGGGCCGGACGGGTCGCTCGCCGCCGTGCCCATGCAGGGCCAGCTGCCCGCCCGGGCGGGCGATATCGTGCTGGGGCAGCGGACGCTGGCCGCCATCCACGCCCGCATCGGCCAGACGGTCGAGGTGTCGGTCGTCGGCCTCCGCGACCGCCAGCCGCGGACCATCGTCGGGACCGCCGTGTTCCCCTCGCTTGGTGATACCACCGAACTCGGGACCGGGGCCGTGCTCACGGTCAGCGGCCTGCACGGCCTGGTACCCCGCGCGCTGCCTTTCCCCAGGTTCACTGGGCTCATGGTCAAGTTCCGGCCGGGGAGCAGCCTGCAGCCCGCGATCGCCGCGCTGGCCGCACGCATGGACCGGCTGGGCCCGCTGGCGGTCAGCGACCCGCCCACCCCGGCGGACCTGGTGAATTTCGGGCAAGTGCAGGCGCTGCCGCTGCTGCTCGGGCTGTCTCTCGGCGCCCTGGCCCTGCTGACCATCGTGCACTTGCTGCTCACCTCGGCCCGCCGCCGCCGCGATCTGGCTGTGCTGCGTTGCCTTGGCTTCACCCGCCGCCAGGTCCGGGAGGCCGTGGCCTGGCAGGCGGTCACCCTGGTCGGGGTAGCGCTGGTCATCGGCATCCCGGCCGGGATCGTCGGCGGCCGCGTAGCCTGGCTGGTCTTCACCGCCCAGCTCGGCATCCTGCCCGTGCTGGACATCCCGGGGCCGTGGTTCGCCGCCCTCGTTGCTGCGGCGCTCGCCCTGGCCGTCGCCGTGGCGGCCGTTCCGGGTGAGTCCGCGGCCCGGGCCCACCCGACTGATGTACTCAGAGCCGAATGACCCAGGAACCTGCACTGATAGCCCACCATGCGCTGAACTGGGCGTGATCCAATGGGGCAGGTGAGTTCGAGCGAAGCATTCCTGCCCGAAACCGAGGATGACGAGGCCGTGTGGCCCGCCGGCGACGACCAGGCGCCCGGCCCAGTCAGCCCCGGTCCGGTCAGCCCTGCCCCGCTTGCACCTGCCCCGCCTGCGCCAACCTCGCCCGCACCTGCCCCGCCTGCGCCAACCTCGCCCGCGCCAACCTCGCCTGCGCTAGCCCGGTCGGCTTCCGGCCCGGCTGCCCGCCGGCTGGCCCGTGTGCCGCGGCTGCGCCCGGTGGCCGCGGTCTGGGTGCTGGGCGTGCTGCTCGCCTTCGTGTGCAACCTGCTGCTGGCCCGGACCCGGGCCGTCAACTCCGACGGCGCGAGCCAGGCGCTGCAGGCCTGGGACATGCTGCACGGCAACCTGCTGCTGCGCGGCTGGTCCATGACCGACGTGTCGTTCTACACCACCGAGTTGCCGCAGTACCTGCTGGTGGAACTGGTCCGCGGGCTGAACGCGGACGTGGTGCACGTGGCCGCGGCGATGACCTACACCCTGGCGATGCTGCTGGCCGCGCTGCTAGCCAAGGGCACCGCCACGGGCCGCGAGGCGCTGGCCCGGGTGCTGATCGCGGCCGGCATCATGCTGGCACCGCAGCTGGCCTCGGGGGTGAACATCCTCATCTCCTCCCCGGACCACATCGGCACGGCCGTGCCGGTCCTGCTGATCTGGCTGATCCTGGACCGGGCTCCCCGCCGCTGGTACCTGCCGGTCCTGGTCGGGGTGCTGCTGGCCTGGGCCGCCGTAGCGGACCAGTTGGTGGTGTACATCGCGGCGCTGCCGCTGGTGCTGGTCTGCGCGGTCCGCGTCTACCGGGCCGTGCAGGTCGAGCGCAAGCCACTGGCGGCGCAAAGGTACGAGCTGGCCCTTGGCGGCAGCGCCCTCGCCGGGGTGGCCGTGGCGGCCCTGGCGCTGCGGCTCATCCACAGCCACGGCGGGTTTTATGTGCTGGCCGCGCCCACGCAGTTCGCCCAGGACGGCCCGACCCTGCTCACCCACGTCGGTATCGCGTTCGAAGGGCTGCTGCTGCTGGGCGGCGCCGACTTCCTCGGGCTCCGGCTGACGGCCAGCACCGCCTTCATCATGCTGCACGTGGTCGGCGTGGTGCTGGCCGGCTGGGCCGCCTGGCTGGCCGCCCGGCGCTTCCTACGGGACAGCGACATGGTCACCCAGCTGCTCATCGCGGGCGTGCTGATCAACCTGATCGCCTACGTGCTCAGCACCAAGGCGGGCGCGGTCACCGCGACCCGGGAGATCGCACCTGTGCTGCCGCTGAGCGCCGCGCTGGCGGGCCGGCTGCTGGCCGGGCGGCTCCTGACGGCCCGGCTGGTGCCGCTGCTGCTCCTCGTGGCGGCCGGCTACCTGGCCGGCCTGGGCTCTGAGATCAGCCAGCCGCCGGCGCCCGCCCAGAACCAGCAGCTCACGTCCTGGCTGACGGCCCGGCACCTGCAGACCGGCCTGTCCGGTTACTGGCAATCGAATGTGGTCACGCTGACCAGCGGGGGCCGGGTCCGGATCCGGCTGGTGACCCCCGTGGGCGGACGGCTGACCCGGGGCACGCTCGAGACGAACGCGTCCTGGTACGACCCGCGGCGCAACCGGGCCACCTTCGTGGTGCTGGCCCCCAGCATCGCGGAATACCCCGGCTTCAGCAGCACCGGCCAGGTACTGGCGACGTTCGGCCCGCCCGCACACATCTACCGCGTCGGCCGGTACCAGGTGCTGGTCTGGGACAAGAACCTGCTCACCGGGCTCGGCTGAGCGCCGGCCCGTGCCTGCCCAGCCAGGGCTCGTCCAGCCGGACTCGCCCGGTCAGGCGCGGGTGCGGGTGGCGCCCCAGCGGTTCCAGTGCACCACGTCCTGGACCGGGCGGCGCTTCGGCTGGGCCCAGCGGCCCCGGGCCGGGTAGCCGAGCGGGAGCAGCCCCATGGTGAGGGCGTCGCCGGGCAGCCCGAGCAGTTCCCGACGCCGTCCTCGTGCCCGGCGTACAGCGTGGTCAGCGTGGTGCCGATGCCGTAGGCCCGGGCGGCGAGGATGAGCTGCTGCACCGCCCCGTAGATGGAGGCGCCTAGCCGGGGGTTGGTCGCGCCAGCCGCGTTGCGCAGTACCGGGAAGATCCACACCGGTGCTTCCGCGATGTGCTGCGCCAGGTGCTCAGCCGCGAGGAAGGACCGCGCGCTGAGCCCGTCCGGGGACGGCGGCGCCGCCAGGATCTGCTCCCGCCGCTGCCCGTACGCCTTCGCCCAGCCTTCCTGGTACCACTGCGCGACCTGGCTCTTGATCGCCGGGTCGGTGACCACCACCCAGCCCCAGGTCTGCTGGTTGCCGCCGGACGGCCCACGCACGGCCGCGTCGAGGATGGCCCAGAGGATCTCCTCGGGGACCGGTTCGGCGGACAGGTACCGGCGCGCCGGGGTGGAGTGCAGCGCGTCGAGGACCGGCAGTGGCTCAGCCTCCAGTGCGGGCACGGCAAGATCCTCTCGCAGCAGCGCGGCGTCAGTCGAGCCGACGACTATAAAGGAGTGCTATGCCGTTGCAACCGAGTGAGCTTCAGTAAGCCCGCTCATGCTGCAGTCCCGTCTTGCGGCGGGACGGTCCCGGTCTTGCCTGCATGTGCAGTGCCGGGTTGACGTTTCACAGCCACCTGCGCCACGGGGGTCGTCTTACGGTCGGCTCCGCGTCCGTTGATCTCCGGGCCACTCCCGGCGATGACCTGCTCGCCATACCTGGCGAGGTTCAGCGCAGCGTTCTCGTCGCGGTCAGTGACGAGTCCGCAGGTCGCGCAAACATAAGTGCGCTCGGACAGGAGCAGCTTGGCTTTCACCGCTCCGCAGCCCGAGCACGTCTTGCTGCTAGCGAACCACCGGTCGGCCACGATCAGCCGCCCGCCGTTCCGCTTCGTCTTGTAGTCGAGCTGGCGCCGGATCTCGCCCCACCCCGCGTCGGAGATGGCCCGGGCGAGCCGCCGGTTGCGAACCATGCCCGCGATGTTCAGGTCTTCCGCCACGATCGTGCCGTACTCGCGGGCCAGCGCGGTCGTGAGCTTGTGCGTGCTATCGCGCCGCAGATCAGCAACCTGTCCCTGTGCCTTCCCCAGGCGTGCCGACGCGCGTTCCCACCGCTTCGACGGCTTACGGCGCCGTCGGGTCGTCACGTCGTACGGTCCCTGCCTGCGTGACACGACGCGGGACAGCCGCCGGACCTTCGGCAGTGCTCTGACCAGGTGCTTCGGGTTAGGGGCCGCAGCGCCGTCAGACAGCATCGCCAGGACCGTGATGCCCAGGTCCACCCCGGCGACCGCGCCCGGGCGGACAGGCGTGCGGGCTGCGCGATCGACCTCGACTCCGAAGGACACGAACCAGCGGCCCCGCTCAAACCGCACCGTGGCGGACTGCACCCGGGCCGAGCCAGCTGCCACCTTGCTCACCAGGGCATCAGCACCTTCGTGAAGCTTGATCCGGCCGAGCCGGGGCAGCACCGCATGCCGGGACTCGCAGCGGAACGCGCCCGTGGTAAACCGGCACGACAGCCGCGCCCGGTGCTTGTCCTTGTGGTGCGGGAACCCTGCCCGCGCGCCCTTGCGCTTCCCGGCCCGGGAGTCCTTCCAGTTCTGCAGCGCAACGGCCGCGAGGTTGGCCAGCGCCGCAGCTGTAGGCCTCCTTCGAGTTCCCGGCCCACCACGGCGCGACGTGAGTCTTAGCCGCGTTCCAGTCCTTGCGCAGGGAGTACAGCGACCACGACAGCGCCGGAGTCAGGTCGTCCCCGGTAATCCCGTAGGACTTCTCCGCCTCCCGCTGCCCGATGTTGGCCTTCACCCGGCGAAGGCCCCAGTTGAAGGCGAACCGTGCCCCGCCGCAATGGCTCCGCAGGGCCCGGTCCTGCGCCGGGGTCGGGTCCAGCGCGAACCGGTACGCCTGAAGGGTCACACTGCATCACGCCTGAGCGTCTCGATGGCCCGGGCCGCCCGGTTCGCCGCTGCCCGGCGACCGTACAGCCGGGCACACAGCAATGTCAGGATCTCAGTTACGTCCCGCACTAGGTCGTCGTCCAGCTCAGCAGGATCCATGACCACCAGCCTGCGTCCCTGGGCTGACAACGCCGCCTCGACGTACTCGGATCCAAACCGGGCGAACCGGTCGCGGTGCTCGACCACGATCGTCGTCACGGCAGGATCGCGGAGCAGCGCGAGAAACTTGCGGCGCTTCCCGTTCAGCGCTGACCCGGTCTCGGTTACCACCCGGCCGACAGCAAGACCCTCTCCTGCCGCCCATGCAGTGACGCGGGCAACCTGCCCGTCAAGATCAGCCATCTGGTCCGCCGACGACACGCGGGCATAGACGGCTGTAATACCAGCCGGGTCCGGCTCGGCAGGTGCGTCAATGAGGATCAGGCCACCCACCCGATAGCCGGCACCGGGAGCTTCCCCGTCCCGGAACCAGCGGTAAGCGGTCACGGGGTGGATGCCCTGCTGGCGCGCCCACTCCTTCAAGTTCACAGAAGCTAACTATAGTTCACCGTTCTGACAGCAGTCGTCACCCCACATCGCGCTGAACTCCGAGGAGCCCGGTATCCGTGGCCTGTTGCGGTACCGGCCAGAAACCGGCCGCCCGCTGAGCGAGCTGGCCGATGTGCTGCTGCGCGGGCCAAGCACGCTGACCCCCGGCGAGCGCGAGCTGATCGCGGCCTACGTGTCCGGGCTCAACGACTGCCAGTACTGCACGTCGTCGCATTCTGCCTCGGCCGCGGCGCAGTTGCCCGGGGGCATGGCCCTGGTCGAGCAGGTCCGCAACGACGTCAGCGGCGCGCCCGTGCCGGGCAAGCTGAGAGCCCTGCTGGCGATCGCGGCCGCGGTCCGCCACGGCGGCCAGCAGGTCACGCCGCAGCTGGTGACCACGGCCCGCGAGGCAGGTGCCACGGACCTGGAGATCCACGACACCGTGCTGATCGCGGCGGTGTTCTGCATGT
>CAWDRD010000084.1:0-68848 GCA_963804455.1 uncultured Actinomycetes bacterium | reverse complement strand
CCACCTCTTGACACGTAACTGTCAAATCCTGCGTGAGCACATTTACCGGCGGTGGCCATGACGACCACCCGCCGCTCGCCTCTCTTCGCTGCCGACAGTGCGCTCGCCCGTGGCGGTGACGGGTACTTCACCTGGCTTGATCACGTCTGGCCAGCGGCCGGATGCACCCACCCGATCCGGCTGTCCGGGAACCTCCGCACCGTCGACCTGGGCACCGGCGAGCTCCTCGGCTCGGTCTCCACCTGGGACATGCCTGATGGCGTGATCTACAAGGCCTGCGGCAACCGCCGCTTGGCCGCGTGCCCGTCCTGCGCCGAGACCTACCGCCGCGACGCCTACCACGTCATCCGCTCCGGGCTGATCGGCGGCAAAGGCGTCCCCGAAGGTGTCGCCGCCCACCCGGCCGTTTTCGCGACCTTCACCGCCCCGTCCTTCGGGCCGGTCCACACCCGGGCCATCCGTCACCACACCTGCACTGATCGCGCCCGCTGCGGATGCCAGCCCGACCCGTGCCATGCCCGCCGGGACGGCGGCATCTGCCAGCACGGCCAGCCGCTCATCTGCTTCACCCGCCATGACGCTGGTGATCCGCGGCTCGGCCAGCCCCTCTGCCCGGACTGCTACGACCACAACGCGCACGTCGTGTGGAACAACGCTGCTGGGGAGCTGTGGCGGCGCACCAAACAAGCCATCGAACGCCACCTCGGCCAGGTAGCCCGCCGCCGTGGCGTGCCCCCGGTGTGGATCGCCGACAGCGCGGGCCGCAGCCATGCCGTGTCCCCGGTCCGGGTTTCGCACGGCAAAGCCGCCGAATTCCAGGCCCGCGGAGCCGTCCACTTCCACGTCCTGCTGCGCCTGGACGGCTTCGACCCCGCCGACCCGGACGCGATCATCCCGCCACCGGCACCAATCACCGCCGCCGACCTCGACGACGCCATCCACCAGGCAGCCGCCACCATCAGCCTTCACCACCCCTCCGCACCCGGCACAACCCGATGGATGGCTCATCGAATGGGGTACGCAAGTGGACGTGCGCATTGTCACCATGCGCGGAAACAACCCGGTGACCGACGCCATGGTCGCCGCCTACCTCGCCAAATACTCCACCAAAGGCACCGAGATCACCGGCCACACCTCCAGCCGCCTCACCGGCGACACCATCGACATCTACGCCAAAGCGGACGGCAGCCACACCGAACGGCTCATTCATGCCTGCTGGAAACTCGGCCGCGAACCCGCCTATCACGGGCTGCGCCGGTGGGCACACATGCTCGGCTTCGGCGGCCACTTCCTCACCAAAGGACGCCACTACTCAGTCACCTTCGGAACCCTCCGCGCCGCCCGCGCCTTCTACCGGCGAAACGAAACCATCGGCCCCGAGCACAACCCGATCCGCACCGCCGACCACACCGGGGAAGAAACCACCCTCATCATCGGCGACCTCCGCTACGCCGGGACCGGCTGGAAAACCACCGGAGACGCCTTCCTCGCCAGCACCGCCGCCGACCAGGCACGCAGGCGACGCGAAGCCGGACGCGAAGAACTCGCCCACGAACACGGGCTCAGCGTCAACACCCAGCACCAGGCCGCATGACTGGGGCCACGCTTGACATTTAAGTGTCAGGACAGTGCGAACAGAATCGTCGAAGATGAGAGGCAGAAATGATCACGGTCGTTCGTGACCAGGAGTGGTATACGACTGAAGAGCTAGCGCGGATCGTTAAAGTCGATCCGTCCACTATCCGCCGATGGCGGACCGCACACCCTCGCCAAGGTCCTCCGTTCGTCCGGCTATCATTCGGGGTGATCCGCTATAGTCCTGCTGATGCACGGAGTGGCTCAACAACCGGCGCGTAGATCCAGGAGACCAGGCTGGATGAACCGACCACAGCAGCCGCCCACCGGAGTTTCATTGTCAGCTGACATTGAGTACCGCGAAGGGCGTCCTAGGCCGTACAAGGCCAGGATCAGGTGGATTGATCCAGCAGCTAGTCGCCGCCGGTCCCTGTCTGAGTCAGTGGAAACCGCCGAAGCTGCTGAATCGTAAGCATTCACGTCCCCCTGCCGGGGTTTTGCCTAACGGGTAGTTGATGCAGGTTGAGGTCACGTTTGCACTGCGATCGGGGGTGTTTGCGCTCGTGCGCGGCGTGAGTGCGGGGATGATCTGCGGCTGTGACCGCAGTTGCGCCTGATGAGGATCTCGCCGTGCTGGCGGAGGTTCAGGGCGTGCTGATCGAGGTTCTGGAAACGCGGAACTGTGACCTTGAGGCGCGCAACGCCGAGCTGACGGCGCAGGTCGCGGGCATGGCGGAGCGGCTGGCGAGACTTGAGCGGGCGGTGTCGCGGAACTCCGGGAACTCGGGGATGCCCCCATCGGCCGATGACCTGCCCGGGAAGCACCCCGCCGGCCCCGAAGCCGAAGCGCGGCGGCGGGAGGAAAAGGCAGGGCAAGCAGCCCGGCGCCCCCGGCGCGCACCTGGCCTGGAGCGAGGACCCGGACAAGAAGAAGCCGCTGTTCCCGCAGGTGCGTGCGGGTGCGGCCGGGACCTCGCCGACGCGGACGACCTCGGGGTGGTCGCGTCGCACCAGCTCGTGGACACCCCGGCGGTCACTGCGACGGTCACGCAGTACGACGGGCACGCGGTGGCGTGCCGCTGCGGGCGGGTGCACGCCGCGGCGCCGCCGCCCGGCGCCGGGGAGGCCGGCACCGTGACCTACGGGCCGGACCTGCAGGCCTGGTGCGTGTTCCTGCTGGTCATGCACCATGTGCCGGTGGAACGCTGCGCGGGCATCATCGAGGCGCTGACCGGGACCCGCCCGTCGGACGGGTTCGTCCACTCGATGATCGCCCGCGCCGCGAAAGCGGTCCGCGGGGTGAACATGCTGATCCGCGCCCTGGTGATCACCGCGTCGGTGCTGTGCGCGGACGAGACCCCGATCCGGGTCGGCCCCGGCCCGAAGACCCGCAAGAAGTACCTGCTCGTGGCCTGCACGAGCCTGCTGACCTATTTCTTCCTCGGCGACCGGTCCATGAAGACGTTCGACGCGTTCGTGTTCCCGGACCTGTCCGCCGCGGTGCTCGTCCATGACCGCTATCAGAATTACGACGCGATCCCCGGTGTCCTGCACCAGTTGTGCACCCAGCATCTCCTCCGTGATCTTGAGGACGCCGTCCAGTCGTACCCGGACGCCGTCTGGCCCGGCCAGGCCGCCGGGGCGCTGCGCGGCCTGATCCATGCCGCGAACACCGCCCGCGCGAAAGGCCTCGCCGCCGTCCCCGACGGCGACATGGCCGGGGACCTCAGCCTTTTCCGGCACGCGGTCAGCGTCGGCCTGTCGGAGGTCCGCCCGGTGCCCGGAGCGAAAAGCAAGCAGAAACCCGGCCGCATGCTGCTGGAATGCCTCAAGCACCGTGAGGCCGACGTGCTGCGGTTCCTGGGCGACCTGCGGATCCCGCCGACCTCCAACCAGGCCGAGCGCGATCTGCGCCCATCGAAAACCCAGCAGAAGATCTCCGGCCGGCTCCGCTCCGAGACCGCCACCCGCAACCGCTACGCCATCCGCGGCTACATCGACACCGCCCGCAAGCACCACGCGGACGTCATGACCGCCATCCGCGACGCCCTCACCGGAAACCCCTGGATGCCCCCGGTCCCCGCATGAGCACAACCCCGCCCGCCGCCAGTCACACAACGCGATAGGACATAACGCAGCGGGATAGGCCTGAATGCTTACGCTGAATCCTGGATCAATTTCATGCGTGACATGGCACGCGCTGGCATTGATCCGGCCATCGCGGTCAAGAGTCTTGCCGATTACGGCGAGATCATAATGCCGCTTGCTATACGGGGCCTGGAGCGGAAAACATTGGACCCATATATGGCCGGATGGCATAAGCGTGTCGTCCCGACACTCGGTCATCTTGCAGTCCGGATGATTACCTATGGTGTTGTTGACCGCGCTGTCTATGGCTGGATAGCTGATGGATGCGGTCGCTCAACGATCAAGAACAGCCTGGCGATACTCGTTCGTGTCCTCGACCAGGCTATGCGCGACGGCATCATTGATCGCAACCCTGCGAAAGTCACCGGCTGGCAGCGTGAGTACCAGCTCGCAGAGGATGAGCTCGCCGACCCGCGCACGCTGGCGCTGCGTGACTGGGACGCACTTGAGCAACTCGCCGCCGCGCTCGTGGCCAGGTCGGCCGACCAGTTCGCCGGTTGGGGCGACGTCGTGGAATTCACGGCCTGCACCGCGGCCCGCATAGGTGAAACGTCAGGAGTGCGCCGCGCTGACATCGACCGCCGCACATGGCTGTGGCACGTCCGCCGCCAGACCACACCAGGTCCCGGCGGACTGATCGATAAGGGCACCAAGGGCAGGAGAGCCCGGCTGGTGCCGGTCATCGACGAGATACGCCCGCTCGTCGGAAGGCGGCTGGACGCCATCAGTGACGACCCGATGGCGCGGCTGTTCACCGGCCCACATGGCGGGCGCATCACCACCGCAGTATTGCGAGACGCGACGCACTGGGATGAAGTGGTGGCCAAACTCGGCTACTCGTATCTGCGACGCCACGGCTTGCGGCATACAGGGCTGACCTGGATGGCCGATGCGGGCGTCCCCGTACATGTCCTGCAGAAGATCGCGGGGCACGGATCCCTGACGACGACACAGCTCTACCTGCATCCAGATGAACGATCGATAGTAGACGCAGGCCAGGCGCTCAGCGCCCACACTGGGAGCCAGCTAGGGGAGTGGCTGGTCCCCAAATGGTCCCCAGCGGACTAGCGGTCTAGTCCAATGCAGCCGCTGTACCTGCGGCTTCTCAGTCGGGACGGCCGGATTTGAACCGGCGACCCCTTGACCCCCAGGCATGCATCCGGATCCTCGCTGCCAGCACACCATTATGTTTCTGCGGGTGAAGCGGTGCACAAGTGAGCAGGGCCAAGCTGCTGAGCGCGGTTACGAGCGCTGGCGGTTCCCACCTTGTTCCCAGCCGCAACCGCTGCTGTTTCCGGTCCGGCCCGTGCGAGACGCTGCTCCCAGGCATGGAGGGCCCGGGAGTCATCAGCTGCCACATCTCGCCAGCGCGACCCGAGGTCCACAGCATGCGCGGCTGGCGGGAGATCGCCGACCACGAACTTCTGCAACAGGGTCGCCGAGCGTCACACGAGTTCTCAGCTAGGTGGAACGATCATGGCCGACCTCATTTCCACTCAGGGCTCCAAGTGTTCGAAAACTAGTCGGGCCGTCCGCAGTTTGACTTCATGGAATGTTTTGGTCAGACTTCTGACTATGACGACGCTGCCTCTGGGAGAAGTCAAGAGCCACCTGTCTGAACTCGTCGGCCGCGTACACGACCACCACGAGCGAGTGACTGTCACGGTCCACGGCCGTCCGTCCGCCGTGCTGGTTGCCGTCGAGGACCTGGAGAGGCTGGAAGAGACCCTGGCCATCATGCGGGACGCCGACACGATGCGCAGGCTTGCGGAGTCCGACGCCGAACTTGCCCGCGGCGAGGAAGTAACCGCAGCTGAACTTGCCGAAGCAATCCGCAATCGCTCAGCGCACGAGTGAGCGGGGGTACGCAAGAGCCGTACACGCTGAGGACAACGCCAACCGTGCGACGGGCACTTGCCGAAACGTTGCCTGAAGCTGTCGCGGCTGCCGCCTACGAGTTCATTACCGGGCCGCTGCTGGAGCAGCCTCACCGCGTCGGTAAGCAGCTGCTCCCGCCGCTGGACGACAGGTTCAGCGCACGACGCGGTACCTACCGCGTCATCTACCGAATCGACGACGGGGCTCATGTCGTCACCGTCGTCAACATCGGCCACCGGCGTGACGTCTACCGGACCTGATTTGAGGCCGGGGTCACCGCGGCCGAGGGGGGTACACGGTCCAGGACGCCATCAACGACTTCCCGGACCAGGGGATGAAGGGCAAGTCCCCGGAGACGATCAGCAACCACCGCTCGCTCGCTGACCACCACCTGATCCCGTACCTCGGCGCGGCCAAGCTGACCGCCGACGGACTGGACAAATGGATGGACGACCGGGCGCAGGAACCGGCCGGCCGGACGCTCCGGCTGATCCACCAGATCCTGGAACGCACCATCCGGCACGCTCAGGCCGGGCAAGGTCCGCCGCCGCAATGACACGAGCTTGACTGTTTTCTCCAGCAGCTATCAACGCCCTGGCCTCATATGCCAGGCGCCCAGCCCGAACGACCGACCCGGTCCCGCCGCCCTGCGTCAGCGTTACTCCCGTCCCGCTTATCGAGACAGGCCCCGTCTTCCAATACGCCCTGATCTCATCCTCAAGATCATCAACGTGCCTCCTGGCGCGGTTGACCTTCATCCAGGCCGAGCTGAACCGGTCGCCTGTCATCGGAACGTTGCTCACGGAGCGTCAGGCTACCGGGCCAACCGCTGCGAGTCTGCTCCACGTGGAAGAGATAATCACGGGCGACGTCGTTGACGTCAGTGATCGTCTTCGCCTTACCCTCGGCTCCCGAGGCCTGCATTCGCAAAGCGCGCCACCATCCTGACGACTCACCGCAGCCACACGACCACGTTCGGCTGGACCGTGGGCACAGAGCTAGCCTCGAGGGACTCAGGCAGGACCGCCTCTCTCCCGGACGGTTCGCCTGGATAGTTTCGCCCGCCGCGATGCCGTTCCCGGCCAGTCTCTCTCGCTCGCGCCCAGGCGGTGCTGCCCGATCTCGCGGACGAGCTACGGACAAAAGATCAAGAAGGCCTGACCACCTCCCGGCGATCAGGCCTCTGACCTGCACTTACTTCCTGAGTTGGCTCACAATCGCGGGTTCGTGGCGAGCGCAGCGTGCTGACCTGTGGGTTTGCAGGTTTGTGAGAGCTGAACTTGCGCACTAGGCCGTGTCTAAGAAGTGAGAGGCCGGAGCCACTCTCCGATGGCGGCGACGTGGAGGGTGGCCTCGTAGCGGACGGCGAGCTTGTCGTAGCGGGTGGCGACGGCACGGTTGCGCTTGAGCCGGTTGATCCCGCACTCCACGGCGTGCCGCTGCTTATACCTCTCCGTGTCGAAGGCGTACGGGCGGCCGCCTGAGCTGCCCTTCTTCTTCCGGTTCGCGAGCTGGTCCTTCTTGACCCGTAACAAGAGTGAGCTGGTCTTCTACGTTTCGCTGAACTCGCGTCAGGCTGAAAGGCGGGACCGGGAGTCAAGCTCGGCCGCGCGCACCTGCAGGTCACTCAAGGCCGCTGCGGCATGGAGCGGGAACGGTTCGTCATTGTCCGCCTCCATCCAGCGCTCAACGGCGATTGTAAAGGCGAGCATCCCCACTTCCGCCCCCAGCCGGGCGGTCAGCTCGTCCGCGCCCCGTTCGCGCAGGGCGGCGGTGATCGACCTGGCGATCCGGGCGTGCTTGAGCAGTCCCCGCTCCTGCAGTTCGCTGTTCGCCGCGACCACCAGCACGCGCTGGGCGGCCTTAGCCCGCTGCTGCGGGGTCATCGCGACCCCGGCCGCCGCGAGCGCCGCCTGCAGGCATTCGGTGAGCGCCGCCCCCGGGGAGGCGGCCCGGATGGCGTCGGCGAACAGCCCGGCCAGCACGTCTTCCCCGCCGAAGAGGACCTCGCGCTTATCGGCGAAGTGCCGGAAGAACGTAGCGCGGTTCAAACCGGCGCGGTCTGCGATCTGCGCGACGGTCGTTTCCTCGTACCCGTTCTCCACGAACAGGTCCAGCGCGGCGTTTTCCAGGCGCTCACGCGCGTTCGGTGCCCATCTGCTCACTGTCACATCCTAAGCGAGGCGACCGGATCGCATCACCTGGGAAAGTTGATGCGACGCAGTCGCATCGGCATGGTAGAGTCAATGCGACTGGATCGCATCGTTCCGGCCGCGGCGCCTGCGCCGCACATCCTCTTCACCGGCAGCACCACCAAGGAGAATCTCCATGCGCATCTTCGTCACCGGCGCTTCCGGCTGGATCGGCTCGGCCGTCGTCCCCGAACTCATCAGCGCCGGCCACCAGGTCCTCGGGCTAGCCCGCTCGGACGCCTCCGCCAAAGCAGTCGCCGGCATGGGCGCCGAGGTGCTGCGCGGCGACCTGAACGACACCGGCGTGCTGCGCGCCGGCACCCTCGACAGCGACGGCGTCATCCACCTCGCCTTCGTCGTGCCCAGCGTGAGCGAGGCTGCGACGCGGACCGACGCCACGGCCATCGAGACGTTTGCCACCAGCCTCGCCGGCTCCGGCAAGCCCCTGGTGATCTCCGGCGCAACGCTCGTGAGGCCCGGCCGGCCCGCGACCGAACGCGACGAACTCATCGCCGCCGGGCCCATCGCGGCCCGCATCACCACCATGCAGGCCGCCCTCGCTGCCGCAGACAGGGGCGTCCGCTCCTGCCTGGTCATGCTGCCCCGCTCCGTGCACGGCCAGGCAGAACGCCACGGCTTCATCCCCCAGCTCATCGCCGCGGCCCGGGCTAAGGGCGTCTGCGGCTACATCGGCGATGGGACCAGCCGCTGGCCCGCCGTCCATGTGAAGGACGCCGCGAGCCTGTACCGGCTAGCCATCGAGCAGGCTCCCGCCGGCGCCGTGCTCAACGCCGTCGGTGACGAAGGCGTGCCCGTCCGCGAGATCGCCGAGGCCATCGGCCGGCACCTGAACCTGCCCGCCCGGTCCCTGCCCGCCGAAGAATTCGGCGGCATGCTCGTGCCCCTGCTCAGCACCAACATGCCCGCTTCTAGCACCATCACCCAGCAGCTCCTAGGCTGGCAGCCCACCCACCCCGGCCTCATCGAGGACATCGAACAGGGCCACTACTTCACCTGACCAGCCCCGGACAGCAGGCGAGACAACGACCCGGCCCTACGAGCGCGGCGCCAACCTCAGCCACCCCGCCGGAGCCACCGCACCAACCTCGCGGCCTGCCCGGACGGGACGCCCGTCACCGCGGACTTTGTGATCGGCTCCTACCACCGACTCTTCGAGATCGAGAAGAGCTTCCGCATGTCAAAGTCCGACCTGCAGGCCCGGCCCATCTACCACCGCAAGCGCGACTCCATCGAAGCCCACCTCACCATCGTGTTCGCGGCCCTGGCGGTCAGCCGCTGGATCGAGGCACAGACAGGCTGGTCCATCAGGAAATTCGTCAAGACGGCCCGCCGATATCGCACCATCGAGATCCAGGCCGGACAGCAGACCATCACCGCCGCCGACCCGCTACCCGACGAACTCCGCCAAGCCCTCGAAACCATCGCTCATGGCAGCCGAAGTGCGCACTAGTTTGAGCCAACTCGGGTCTCCCGGACGGTTCACCTGGATAGTTTCGCCCGCCGCGATGCCGTTCCCGGCCAGTCTCTCTCGCTCGCGCCCAGGCGGTGCTGCCCGATCTCGCGGACGAGCTACGGACAAAAGATCAAGAAGGCCTGACCGCCTCTCGGCGATCAGGCCCCTGACCTGCACTTACTTGGTAGCGGGGGCGGGATTTGAACCCGCGACGTCTGGGTTATGAGCACAGCGAGGCACTGTTCAACCCTGGGCGGCATCCCACGCTCACGACCGGCACGCTCCAGCAGCCAGGTCATGACCAGGCTGCCCAGCGCAATCTCTGCGAAGCCTGTTTGACGCTAGGCGGCCGGACGGCCGACGATGAGTACATAGACCTAGGGCGGATTACTGTCGATCACCAGATCATGGGCGGCGTTCCCTGCGTGGGCGGCACCCGCATCCCAGTCGCCACGGTGGTCGGCCTCGTCGCGAATGGGGTCACCACCGGAGAGATCATTGCCGTGTACCCGCAGCTAACCCCCGCCGACGTGCAGGCCTGCCTGGGCTACGCAGCACGGGCTGTGGATGAACGCGAGCTTCCGGTCCGGCTCACCGCGTGAGATTCCTGATCGACGAGTGCCTGCCACCCCAAATGGCAGGGCTGTTACGCGCCGCAGGCCACGACTGCGCCCATGTCTACGACCTCGGCCTGGGCGGCCAGCCCGATGAGCACATCAACTGGGATCATCACAGCCCGGCTAAGGCTTATTCACCTCCCCTCGTGTGCCCTCTCCATAGCCACGTACACACCGTCGCCCCTCTGCGCCACGAACCCGGCACGCTCCCAGAACCGGCGGGCGCTACTGCCTTGCAGGACGTGGCACCTAACGCGGAGGCGCCCAGCATCGGCTTCATTCAACAGGCACCGGACCAGCCCGCCCCCGACACCGATGCGGCGGAACTCTGGCATGAGGGTGAGATCGACGATGACAATCTCGTCGTCGGCGCGGTTCACGATCAGCCGACCGACCCGCTCGCCGTCTATGCAAATGACCGAATACGTAGCGTTTGGGAAGGATTCCCTGTAGTGGCGGGTTTGCGCGTCGAACTGCATGCGGATGAAGGCATCCTCCTCCCTTTCGGACCAGCCGAGCCCGGTCAGTTCCGGGCGGCGAGTGGACGCATAGAGGGACAGGAGAAAATCGCCGTCGTCCGGCAGACGCTCGGGACGAGGGCTGACTTCGCTGTGCATCAGGCCGAGAATCCTGGATGTGTAAGTTCTAAGGGATAGCGACCGCTTGGCGCGCGATCATACGCAATGTACACCGGTCGGCCTCTTCCACGCGCCGCGCTCCAGGGCGGAATTGCTGAGCCAGATGCTTGCCAGCCTGGCCACGACGCTGGAGCATGGGGACTGCCCTACTGGAGCATGGGGACTGCCCTCCGTCCGAATGCGTTGGCCGAGCCGCAGGGCACACGAGAGGAGCCGAGCCGTGAGCGCGTCTGGCCTGCCTGTCCGTCTCTCCCGTCGATCGAGAACGCTAAGGCCACCACTACCAGGCCATCACCAATCGGTTGTGACTACTATCACCTCTGGGGGAGACGACAGTGTCTGAGCCATTTATCGGCGAGATCAGGATGTTCGGCTTCAACTTCGCGCCGCAAGGTTGGGCCCTTTGCAACGGCCAGCTCCTGCCGATCAACCAGAACACTGCTCTATTCAGCCTCCTCGGCACGACTTACGGGGGCGACGGAACGACCAACTTTGCGTTGCCTAACATGCAGTCACGCGTGCCGATCCACCAAGGCCAAGGCGGGGGGCTCTCGTCCTACGTCGAAGGCCAGGCGGGCGGCACCGAGACCGTGACGCTCGTGGCGACTCAGATGCCCGGGCACACCCACTCCGTGAAGGCCAGCAGCGATGCCGCCGCGTCAGATCAGCCAGAGGGCCGCGCGCTTGCCCGGTCTGGTAGCCACATCTACGCCCCTGAGCCCGACACGAACACCGTCATGAACGCGAACATGCTCGGCGACGCCGGAAGCAGCGAGCCCCACGACAACATTCAGCCCTACCTCGTCGTGAACTTCTGCATCGCCCTGATCGGCATCTTCCCGTCACGAGGCTGACGGGCGACCTGGGTTGGGACTGTAGCTTCAAAGTACAGTCCCGCTGGTTCAGCTAGCGCGTGCAGGCCGGGTCTTTGTGAGTGCCCGGGCCTGCTCGGTTTCGGCATGCTCGAATGCCGCCTCCATGGCATCAAGGTCCTGTTGCAGCAGCCCGTGGGACCTCGCGACAGTGCGCCAACGCGCGACCGCTCGGGTGACCGTAGCCAGGACTTCGAGTGCATCGCTGGCATCCAGGCGGAAGTAGGCAGCGACACTCATGAGGGTATCCACGCTCGCGCGGGTATCTGTGTAGTCGATGGCGGTGCTGAGGTCCTTTGCGCCGGGTTGGGGATTGGGGTTGAGGTCAAACGCTGGCGAGAGCCTCCACGAATCGCCGTGCTCATGCAGGAACCCGTGGTTGCGGAGATGGTCATCAGTGTTAGAGATCAGGATCGAGAAAGCTATCCGCCGCCATAGCTGGCGCAGTTCTGCCGTCGCCGCCGTAGACCGTTCCTCAATCACCTCCGCGATCTCGAGGTAGCTGCGCTGGTCGCCGTCGCTGGCCTCAAGCATCGTCATCGCGCTGGCGTAGCCGATACGGGCTGTTCCGCGGCGATCGAACCGGTCGACGATAAGCACGTTCCGGTCCCCGATGCGGATCAATTGAGAGTCGGGAACCGTTACCCCCGCATCTCGCGCGAGGTCAAGGGCCACCTTTTCCCATGCCATCACGTTCCAGGTGTCCGAGTTCGCGCTGGGGAACTTGGCCATCGCCACCTGGCCAGCAGCATCCAGGACATGCGCCTTGGGACGTGCGCCGCCCAGGGAACTGGCGGCTCGCACCAGCCGCTTGAGGTCTTCGTAATCGACGGTATCTCTCTCGGCGCGCGCTGCGATATCAAGGAATGCCGGAAGATCCGTCAGGACAGGAACCCCTGACTCCTCGACCGCGAGGAAGGGACCTTGCCCGCCCCGCCGGAACCGCAGCGCTCCCTGGCGCAGGTCGTCTCGGACGCCGAGCAGGAGGTCGACCTCGCTCATCGAGCGCGGGGCTGTTGCCGTGGCTTTGTCCCGGGCCCGCTCGGCGCGCTGGATCAGCGTCCGCCCCCACCGGTCTGGCGAACTGTCGGCGAATGCGCCGAACAGCGCGCGGCCGACGGCTGTTTGCAGCGTACCGGTGACCAAGGGCAGGCCTGGGTCCAGCGCGTAGGCGTCTGGGTTTGCAAGGTACCTGTCGTCGTAGACGAAGCTGGCCGACTCAACTCCTCGGCGGCGGTGGGGGTACATCCGGCCAGCCAGAAGGTTCTTTTCGCCGGCCGCGACATGGACGTCGATGTCGCTGCTCATGGTCTTCGCCCCGGCTTTGGCGGGCGCACCCGCTCAGGCAGCGCCTCCTCTGACCGCAGGCGGCCCTCATCAGTCGCATACGGGTCGAGCGCCGCCACCAGCGAGTCAAGCACCCCGAGCGCCCGGGCCACTCTCAGTACGCTTTCCATGCTGGCACCCTCGCCGTTCTCCAACCGCATGACCGTGTGGCGTGATACCCCGGCCCGGTCCGCGACCTGAGCGGCCGTCAGCCGCCGCAGCCGCCGCCACGTAGCAAGTTCCTCGCCAATGCGCCGCTGGCCGTTAGTCACCGCGATCGGTGTCCTCGACGCAGCCATAGAAACTCCTAAAGTTCTTCTCATGCGACCCCAACGGCTTTAGTGTAGCTAATCTGCGACCTTACGGCCAGCAGCCACTTGACAGTTCACAAGAGGCCGGGGCTACGGCCCACGGACATGGACAACGCCACCCGGCTTTGCCGACGAAGTCACGGAGCGAGCACGGCAAGCACAGAGCAGGAGTTCAGCGAGGTTGCATCTGGGTAACCGTAAAGGCTACAAAGTAGCAAATATACTACCTTATAACCCACCAGTCATCAGGGGTGTGGCGACCTCATGCCGAGCTTCCGGGGCAGGAACGGCGACTGCTCGTTCGATCCGTGCCGGATCCGGGTCAAGGTCTCCAACTCACCCGCCTAGCGGGTCAAGCCGCCCGCCTATGAGGTGGCGCACACGATGCTCCGCGAGGGCTGGACGGATGAGCGGAGGTTTCCGCTGCCTGCCCGTCGCCCGCCGACCAGCTCCGCGACGACCGCATCGTCGAAGAAGCCCTCTCAGGCCGGGCCGACCCTCTGCCACGTGGTTCGCCGGCAAGAATTCGGGGATGAGCTTTGATCCCTACGCTCCCTACGGCGCGATGCTCGAGACGACCTGCCGAGTGCCCACGTGGAACGTGTGGGGCCGTTACGGCGAATGGTCGGCCCGGCTCGATGGGATCATCGCGGAACTGAAACGCTCCGCCCCGGACATCGTCTGCCTCGAGGAGGCGTGGATGACCCCAGAGGAAACCGAGGGCGACCTGGTGGGCGAGGCGTTGGGTCTATCTCATCGGTTCACCTGGGGCGACTGGCCGCAAGACGGCTGGATATCGGGAGTAGCGATCTGCTCGCGCTGGCCCATCGTCACCCAGGAGCGACGGCCGCTCACCGGGAAGCCGCCGCGGCGGATAACGCCGTGTACGCAGAGATTGCTGGTCCGCGCGGCATCATCCAGTTGTTCCTCGTGATGCTGGACTACCCGCTGCACGCCAGTGGCGTCCGCCAACATCAGGTCCGGGAGCTGGCTGAGTTCGTCAGCGAAGCCGCCTCACGACGCCATCCGATCATCATCTGCGGGGACTTCAACGCCGCCCCCGACTCCGATGAGCTCCGCATGCTCACTGGTCGTAGCGAACCGCCAGCCCCCGGCATGGTGTTCTACGACGCCTGGGAGGTCGCTGGTGACGGCGGCCCCGGGTTCACATGGTCGAACGAGAACCCGCTCGCTGCCGTGTCCTTGCTCCCAGACCGGCGGTTCGACTACGTGCTCTCAGCGTGGCCACGCAGGGGCGGTGCCGGCCACCCAACCAGATGCGAACTGCTCGGCGTCCGCCCACGCAAGGAAGCGCAACTGTCTGACCATTACGGAGTCGCAGCCGACTTTCGCTACTAAACGCACTGGAAGCGACACCATCCCAGGACGACGAGGAACGCCCCCATGAGGATCTTTCGCGAGCGCTCACGCCCAGGCGTAGTGCCCGGATCGGTCGGGAGATGCCGCCTGGCGCGCAGCGTCAACCGCGCTGCAGCTTGGCAGAGTCGAACTCCATTCTGTTGTCGTTCTTGCTCTCCAAGGCGGCGTCCACGAGCAAGCTTAAGGATTCTAGGAATGTTATTCAAAACCCTCAATAATTAGATGATCCCGGCCCGGCGTGTCGCCCCAAATAACAACGGTTCCCTTGAGAGAATTGGGAGTTCCGACCAAAGAATTCCCTCACCCAGGAGAACCGTTGCGATACCATCGTACCACCGGGCTGATGCTTTCGCAGATGCAAGAACTCACCTGCCGTGCCCACGGAGCACTGGCCGAGCCGTGGAATAAAGCAGTCGGGCGGCCGAGATCATGCGGCCTGTACGCAGCCGTGGAAATCGCGTGCATGTATCTCCGGCAAAACGGAACCCAGGAATTCCTGGGCGACCTACGGCAGATCTCGCAATCGACGGTGTCGAGAATCGTGACCGTGCTGGTGCCGGTCGTTAAAATCGTCCTTGAGGAATTCGTTCCGTCCGCCGCGGATGCCATCGAGATGGCCAGCGGCCGGGTATGCCTGGTCGACGGCACCATCACGCCCTGCTGGTCCTACGAGGATCACAATGAGCTGTGGAGCCGCAAGCGCGGCACCACCGGATTCAACGCGCAACTGGTCAGCCTGCTCGACGGCAACGCAATTTACATTTCCGATCCGCTTCCGGGAAAAACTCACGATGCAGCAGCCTTTGCCGGTACGCCAGTCGCGGAGATCATCCGGAGCTCCGGTGGCGGTATCGCCGATAAAGGATATCAGGGGTGCGGCATGGTCACCCCGCGCAAGAAGCAGCCGCACGGCAAGCTCTTGCCGTGGGAGAAAGAATTCAACGCCGATGTCTCATCGCTCCGGGCCCCCATCGAAAGGCTCGTCGCGCACTTTAACCTCCGGTATTCAGCACGGATCGCGGGTTAGGCGGTAGCGAACTTTCGCCTGCCCTATGACCTGGTGTTTTTTGGTTTCGTGCCTGGTGGCAGCCGCGGTGGCAGCGCACCTGACGGGTGCGGAGGCCCGGTAAGCCCGTGATGCGCCGGGATGGCGTTTTAGCGGCGAAGAGCGCCCCAGTGCTGGGAGATTACGCGGTAACCACACCTGTAATTTCCAGACCGGAGCGCTCTTCGCGATGAAGGATACGTCCTGGGATCATGCCCTGGAGGTCACTGCCGACGGGAACGGCCTGGTCGGCCACGGCGGCGGGATCCTGCTGCGCAAGCTCGCCGACCAGAGCGGCCTGACTGCCGCGCTCGACGCCGCGCTGACGCAGAGGGGGGCGTCCCCGCAGGTCAGCCGGGGCGTGGCTTTGGCGTCCACGGCGATCGCGATCGCGATGGGCGCGACGGCGATGGCTGACATCGAGGTGCTGGGCCAGCTCGCGCCCGTGCTCGGGGCGGTACCGAGCGATTCCACGGTCCGCCGCACCCTGAACCTGGCCGACGACCGGACGATGACGCGGATCGCGCAGGCCAGGGCCAGGATCCGCAAGCACGTGTGGAAGCAGCTCGATGATGCGGCCGGGTTCCCGTGGCTGTCCGTCGCGGGGAAGGAACTGGCAGGCTGGACGGTCATCGACATGGACGGCACCCTGGTCACCGCGCACTCCGCCAAGGAGGGAGCGGCTCCCACCTGGAAGAAAGGCTACGGCTTCCATCCACTTGGAGCGTGGTGCATGAACACGCGCGAGTGCCTGGACATGAAGCTCAGGCCCGGGAACGCCGGCTCGAACACGTTCTCTGACCATAAGGAAGTGCTGGATGCGGCCCTGAAGCAGGTTCCCGCGGGCCTCCGGCGGAAGGTCATCGTCCGCATCGACGGCGCCGGGGCGAGCCACGACCTGGTAAAGCACCTGCTCACGCTGTCCTCGCCGCGCAAGACCCTGCTGTTCACCTGCGGATGGACCATCACCGCGAGCGACGAGGCCGCCATCATGGAAGTGCCGGAGCCCGCGTGGAAGCCCGGCATCACCCAGGACGGGGACATCGAGGACGACAAGGAGGTCACCGGGATCACGCACCTGCTGGCCAGGGCAGGGAACTGGCCGGACGGGCTGCGGTGGGTCGCCCGCCGGGTGAAGCCGTCGCGCCGGCACCTGAAGAACCTCACCGCCTACGAGAAGAAGACCGGCTGGAAGTACTCCATCACCTGCACGAACATCCCGGACTCCGGCATACAGGGGGTAGCGGGCAGCCACCACCCGCAGTACATCGATGTCGTCCACCGCGACCACGCCACCGTCGAGACCGACGGCGTCCGCACCGCGAAAGCGATGGGACTGCGGAATCTCCCGTCGAAAACCTGGCAGGTCAATAAGGGCTGGGTGCTCGCCGCGAACATCGCCGCCGACCTCACCGCCTGGGCCCGGCTCCTCGGCCTCTACGACCAGGACGACCTCAGGGACGCCGAGCCGGACACGCTCCGCTACCGGATCTGGCACCTCCCCGCCCGCCTGGTCCGCCACGCCCGCAAGCGGACCCTCAAGATCAGCCCCGACTGGCCCTGGAAAGAGGCGTTCCTCACCTGCTGGCAGCGGCTCTGCGCACTTCCCGCACCCAGCTGATCAGCAGAAACCATCCCAGCTACACGGAAGGAGGACCACCCCGGCGCGGTCGAAGGCCGGCGCACACCCGGGCACACCGGGCAGTCGCGCCTTCCGGCCCCCCGAAGCTAAACGGACACGAAGATCAAAAACAGGCACCAGCACAAACAGTAACCAGGCACGACGCACCTGACTCATTGAGGTTAAATCCTGGCGGATCTTCCACACGGACTACCGCCGGCCATACCGGACCTACCGCGGCGCGTATGACGCCGCTCGCGGATTGTTCTTCTTCTCGCTCAACTGGGGTTTTGAATAACGTTCTAGCTATCATAGGTAGGCGGTAACTAGGAGTAACGTTCTATCGCATCACTTCTACAGCCAGCCGGGTCGAAATAAATGCTGCCGCGTTACCATTTTTCATAATTCGACCATGCTGCTTCAATCATCAGCGAATCGGTACCGTTCAATCAGATTCGTCCATTGACTGTGCGGGATCAGGCCGTCGTGTTGCATTCGCCCCACGACGATCCCGGGTGCTATCCCAATGGCATCGGAGAATTCTTCAACCTCCGCAGCAGTTGAGAGGTGACGTAGTTTACCCGCGAGCCGTGGTGGAATCAGCACTCGGGATGCGAAATTGTCAGCTTTATCCAGCTCGTGGACATCACGATCGAGAAGATCCGCGGCGACCAGGGCTGGACTGATAAGGATAGCCAGCTTCCTTCGGAATGGTTCGACCAGACAATCCCGAAGGGACCATGCGCGGGCATGACACTATGGGGTGGACACGAACTTTGGCGATGAGCGCGGCAGGCATCAGGTCACGCCCTTCGTGCAGGGCGGCGCGTCCGGTCAGGCCATGAGCGCAACGGCGCCGTCGCGGACATCGAGATGGAACTCGATGCCGGTCCCGGCTGTGATCCTGGCCAAAGTCGCCAGCGACGGCGGCTGTTCACCACGCTCCAGCCGGGCGATGACCGGCTGCTTCATCCCCACCGCCCGCGCCAGCTCCGTCTGGGTCAAGCCACGGTCCGCCCGGTAACGGGCAATGCGGATAGCTATCTCACGGGCGAAGGCGGACCGATCCCACTCTGCCCGGAACTCAGGATCTTCGCGCTGACGGTCCACGACCTCCGCCAAGGCCGACAACTCGCTGAGCTTCACTCGCCCTCCACCTCCTCCAGCCCGCTCCTCCGCTGCCATCACAGCCCGCGAGGCCCGGACGTCACCGGCCTCAGAACCTTCGTCGTCGCCACTTACCGGACTAGCCGGGGATGCTCATGCAACCCTGGAACCCCGAGCTGATCAAGCGCCAGAGTCCCTTGCATGAACCCGCGACCTCTGGGCTATGAGCCAAGGCGACATTGTTCAGCTCCGTACGGCACCGATCGGTATCCGGCCGCCTGGACGACCCCAGGCCCTCGCAAAGCGTCCTACGCCTAAGGCGGGTTGCCCGGCATAGGCAGCTCCGGCCGGGGACGGCTCATGGGTTAACCGCGCCGGACCACGGGTTCTTTGTCACCGGGGCCAGCGGCGCGACGAGGGGGTCCTTCTCCCTGACGTAGACGAAGAAAGTGCGGTCGGCGTAGTTGGTGATCTTCCTCACCCAGAAGATCGTCTGGGCGTTGAAAAGGATCTCGCGGACGCCGGTTTCCTTGTTGGTGAACTGCGGAAGGAAGACGCCCGTGCTTCCCTCGATCAGGTAGTAGACCTTGGGCTGGGCGACGGTGCCCTCCGAGCCGAAGTCGTCCGCGCGGTGCGACAGCCGCAAGCCGGAGGTGGACCAGAACGCCATGTCCTTCACGTAGTCGTTGACATTGATGAGGTTGCCATAGACGCCCGGGGCCGACGTGGCCGCCCGATAGGAGATGCCGGGCGTCTTCGGCAGGTCGTTAAGTCCGACGTGGATCTCGTTGCTGACACGAGTGAGGGACGCCCGCGCCACCTGCTCCTTGTCAGCGTCGGTCGCCGTCGGCTGGATATTGGTGTGGTCGCGTAGATCGCGCCGGCGGAGGATGCCGTCGCCGAGATCGATGTAGTCCTGCTGAGTCATCCTGCCCTGCAGGTGTGCCCCCAGGGTTAACCAGCTGACCCCGTCGACGATGTCGCCGATCTGCCAGCTCCGGACGTTGATGGCCGCCGTCTGCCGGGGGGTCGGATGCGCCGGGAGGGTCTCCCCTTGTCCCGGTACGGAGACGATGCCTGTCTGGTCGCCAGCCGGGTGGGCCTGGTCGAATGCCTCCCGCTCAGCGTCGCCCGCGATACCAGCGTTTGGGTCCCACCATGCTGGCTTGGCCAGCAGCACCTGGATGTCGAACCGCAGGCGCCAGTTGTTGAGCCGGGAGTCCTCGGGGCTGGCCACAGCGAGGGCGTTGAGCAACTGCCGCAGGCTCTGCACCTTGCCGCCATTCCACAGATTCATCACCTGCACCTGGGACGTAGCCAGGTCCGAGGTGTCCAGGTCCCGGGTCAGGCCGGGGACGGCGGCGTGCGGGATGATGGCTCGCTGGATCACCGGCGCAGCCGGTGCGCCGGCCCATGGGCGCGATGCTGTCGCGGCCCGGGTGTGCGGCACCGGGAGCACCGCCCTGTCGCCCACGGTTTGCTGATGTCCAGGCTGCCGGAGCATCGGCGCTCGCATGACCCGGGCGGCGTTTGCCTCGGCCGCCTTCTCGTAGACGTCGGACGGGTCGGAGACCCTGACCCCGCCCCCGTGGTCAGTGCCCGCGACCGGTCCCTGGCGTTGCTGCATGACGTGGGTCAGCTCATGGGCGAGCGTGTGCTTGTCCGCTGCGCTGTCACCGATGACGATATGGCTGCCGGAGGTGTAGGCGCGGGCGCCGACTTCCGCGGCGGAGGCGCGGGCGATGGCATCGGTGTGCACACGGACCGGGGAGAAGTCCCCGCGGAGACGGGCTTCCATCTCCTCTCTGAGCGGCCCGGCCAGCGGCTGGCCGGAGCTGCGCAGCACGTCCGGGATCAGCAGGGCCGGCATCGCCGAGGGCCGGGCCGGGACCGGACCCACGCCCACCGGAGCGCCGCTCGGCCGCTGCCGCTGGTAACGTCCCCGCCCCCGGCTGGACGATGCAGGGCCGGTCCGCCTGGTCGTTTCGCCGGGCACCGGAACCTGCGACGGACGCAGCCACCTGCCCGCCGGGCTGGGCCACCTCGCTGGCGCGTCGGCTGACGGCCCTCTCACTCGTGCTGCCGCCGCGATGTAATCCCTGCTCATCTGAGCTGGTTCGAAGGACGCGCTACCCATCAGCTCGCTCCCCTGCCACCGGCCAGGCCTGCCCGGGCGGGTACCGGGCACGCCCGGGCGCGCGCCCTCGGCTTCGCGGACTCACGCACGATTATCCCACCTCCCGTACATATCAACCGCTCCAGCGCACCTGGGTTTCCGGCGGGCTTCGAATTGCTCGGTGAAAGCGGTAAAATTTGACCGGCCAGCCGAGAGGAAAAGTCATGCCGAATCAGGTTTCAACGGGGGCGATGGTGGCGTGCACGTTCGGTATGGCACCCGCCGAGTTCACTGCGTCGGGCATTGATGTCGCTGCGACAACGTCGGCTGGCGTGATCACCGATGTGGAAGTAGACAATATCCCGACCTTCGGCATGTGCACGTCTCTGGCCAATCCCGAGGTGGCTTCTGCGACGGCGGCGGCGTTGGGCGTGCTGACCCCCATGCCGTGTGTTCCCGTGCTGTCTCCATGGACGCCTGGCGCGGTCCGCGTCAGAATAAACTCCGTCAACGCGCTGGATGACGCGTCGGAGTGCATGTGCGCGTATGGCGGGGTAGTCACGGTTGATTTCCCCGGGCAAGTTCGGGTCACGACGGAGTGACGCTGTTGAGGGCGTGCCAGCTCGGGAGGTCTCCGGGCCGCCGGGGAAGGTGTGCCGTGCCCGTCAGGATATTGCCCGTTATGGCGGATTCGGGCCGGCCTTCATCGCGTCGAGGCCGCACGACGAGGCTGGCCGCGGACCGGTGCTCTGACTCCCCGTTAATGATGACGTTCGCGGCCGCGGTACAGGTGCGCAGCAGGTAGAGGCAGGCGCTGGCGCCGGGATGGAGATGGTTGCGTAGCTGGTTGCCGGTGAGGATCAGCGACGCGGCGCTGGCCGGCGCGGTGTCCAGGACCACCAGGCCCGGCGCCGCCCCGGTCAGCACGGTGTTTCCGGACAGGTTCAGCAGGCATCGCACGGCGGCTTCTGGTGGCATCGTGACGGCCTCGGGTGGCCTGCGGGTTCCCCGCACGCGGCCGAAGGTCTCCACGAATCGGCGGAGCCGCCTCTCCCGCTGCGCCGGTCCCGGAGCAGGTTCCGGCTCGGCGTCCGGGGCGGACAGCTGATAGAGCAGGTCGCTGGCTTGCCGTTCGTCAGCCTCGCTGGGCAGTTCCAGACGGCGCGGCGGCACGGCGGTGTCTGAATCGTCAGGCAACTCGGCCGGCAGCGTTCTGGCCAGCACGGTCGTGTGGAACAGCAGCGGTTCCGCCAGCGCCGTCAGATGCGCGCTCACCAGGTCGCGGTAGGCGTCCCCGGCCTGATTCACGAGCCGGTCCAGGAACGTCAGGACGTGGCTGGCGTCCTGGGTGACGAGCCAGAAACCGGCATGGCAGTCCCGGACGCTATTGCGCTCGATGCGGAGCGCGCCGAGCTGGCCGATGGCTACGGCGGGAGCGGTGAGGCGCTCAAACAGGTTCCCGTCGAATACCGCGTCGTCCAGCAGCGGAAGGGCCGCCATCGCGTCCGGAACCTGCGCGAAGCCCAGTGCCACATGGTGGCGGTGGCTGGTGCGCCCGCTAGGTTCTCCGGGCTGGCGCGCGTGCTCGAAGGGCTCGCCGACGGTGAAGGTGCAGCGCGCGATCCGCAAGCCGGAGAGCGTCTGCGAGCCGAGGATGGCCGCGGCGAACAGCTCCTCGCTGGCCTGGGACCGGGCGGACGGCTCGGCACCAGCCTGACCGCTGGCGGCCGGAGCGGGCGGGATGGCGAACCGGCAGCCCTCGATGCTCAGGTTGGTGCAGCGGGTGGCATGCACGCCAATGGCGACCTTGCGGTGGCGGTGCGCGCCGAGCAACTCCCGCGCCCGCTCGGGCAGATGAGCGTAGACATCCGGGCTGAGCACGAACGGCACCTGAGCGGGGTGGATCTCCAGGTCCTGCAACGACAACCCGTCGGCGTCCTCGGCAATGATCAGCCCGCGGGCGAAGCGCGGCGCGGTCTCCTCCTCAGCGCGCAGCACCACGCCTGGCTGCTGCGCCCGAACGGTGAGCCGTCCGTGCCTCGGCCCGATCCGCAGCGGCCACCGTAGCGCGTACGTGCCTGGTTCTAGGCAGACTGTGGTCGGGCGGTCACGGCTCGCGTGGGCGTCGATCACGTCCTGCAACGCCCATCCGCCGCCCACATCGTGCGGCCCGACCCTGACGCTGCCCGGTTCACCCGAGTGCTCCTGCCGGACCAGGTTCTCGAAGCGCAGCAGGCAATCCTCGGCTATGGGGGCCCGTGGGTGCCATCGCAGGAACGCGAGCGGGGTCAGCCACTGGCGCGGTCCGTCGGGTGGCTGCGGTGCGTGCAGAATCCGGTCCGGGTACACCACGCCCATCGCTCCCGGTCCGACCGCCGGGCGTACCGCGATCATCCAGTAGGCGCCGGGATGGAAGCCACCCGCTGGCGCCTGCTCAGGCCCGGTCAGGCGGACGCGGAGGCCGGTGTCCCCCAGTTCATGTTCCTCACCCAGCCGGCACTTGAGCTCCTCGTTCCACACCCGCAGGAACAGCGGGTGCTGAGCCGGCTGATCCTCAGCCGGGAGCACGGCCTGGATGACGATGGTGCGCGAGTCTGGATCGTAGGCCTGGGTGACCGTGGCGACCTGACCCGTGGCAGCGGCGATGGCGTCCTCCGGGGCCAGGGACGCGGCAGCGCGCAGTACTTCGACGGCCTGCTTTTCCGCGGGCTGATGGTAGGCATCGACCGGGGCCGTGGCCAGCTCGAGAATGGTCGTGCCCGCGACCGCACCGGGAGCGACCCGGGACAGCCGGTACATGAACGACGCGTTGTCGTAGCCCCAGACCAGGAGCGGCACGCCGTCATCATCAATACGGGAGATCTGAACCCGGATGAGCTGGTTGCTGGGCCCGAGGTAGGTGCCATGGTTGACCGGCTGCTCCTCGCCTTCCGCTGGATGGCCCATCACCTGGAGCCGGGCCGACGCCTCCAGGCGCCGGCTGTCGTGGTCCAGCCGGAAGCCGCGCGGGTCCCAGTGCTGCCCGATGAGCTGGGACCACGCGTCCTCCCAGGTCGCCGCCGTGGTCGGGGACCGGATGACGCGCTGGATGATACGGAGCCGCTGCGAGGTGTCGGGGCCGCCGAGCGCGACGTCCCGGAGGGCGGGGTCCTCGACCGCGCTGACCTCCTGCTCGCGGAGCATCAGGTAGACCAGCTCGTGCGGTTCCTCAGGGATCGCGGGGTCTCGCCAGAGCGGGTCCCCGGCGTGGTTCCGCCAGTCGGGCTGGCTGCTGTAGAGAAGATCGCGGCCGAGGCTCACCCGCTGCCCGCCGATGTAGCCGGTGCCCTGATGGATCCGCAGGTCACCGGTGGCCGAGCCGTCGTCCGCCAGGACCGGCTCGATGCGGTAGCCATGATCTGCTGAGGCGGCCGGCCCGACCAGGTCCAGGGTCCGTGCCTCCGTCTGCTCCCGGCTGATCGCCTGCGCTTCGTTCCAGTCGGCTTCGAGCGAGACCCGGCCCTGCTGGGCCACCACGCCGTGGTAGTGGCGGCCGGGGTCGTAGGTCACGCGGGCCAGGTCACTGGTCATGGTCGGCTCCTTCGCCCTTCCTCAGGTGACTTTGCCCCGCCTCAGGTGACATGGACGATCACCGGAGTCAGCCCGACGGGAAGGTATTCGCTGTACTTCAACCGCAGCGCGTGATCCTTGATCGGCACGATCTGCGCGGAGAACGAGCCCATCTGGCCGCCCGACGAGCTGCCGGCCAGCAGCGTTATGCCCGGAGCGGCCGCGATGATGGAGCGGTCGGCGGTTTCGAGCAGCTGCCCGTAGCCCGGCCGCCCGAACGCGGTGCTGGTGAACAGGACAGCGCCAGCGCTCAGCTCCGCCGAGTCCTGGCGCGCGGGCAGCCTGCTGCCGGTCATCACGGCGGAATGGCGGACGCACCCGTCCCCGGTGTCGTCGACCGCCGCGAACCCGTGCACGATGCTGTCGGTCGCGTGCAGCCGGTGGGCGGCCAGGCGCCCGAGAACCGTAACCCGGTTCAGGGTCACGGTGGCCTCGGCGGCGGCGATGGCGGCGGGCGCGAGAGCCAGCGGGTAGGCGTCTTCGAGCAGCAGGCGGTTGCGCCACCGTTCCCGCCTGGTGCCAGGCCGGCCGCTCGCCCGGCGCGCCTGCGGGCTGAGCGCGACGTCCCGGAAACGCTCGGGCCCGTAGATGTCGCTCCCGCTGATCAGCCGGTTGAGTACGCTCGCCAGCGCTGCGGCGGCGGCGCTGTCCGGCTGGCCGCTGAGCAACTGCTTCCGGGCGCCTGGAGGGATGTGCCCGCCCACGGCCTTCCAGATGAAGGCCGACAGGGGATTGGCCTGGGCCCGCGGCCGGTCGGCGGTGGACCGGCCTGGTGACAGCTGCCCGTAGAGCAGCACGGGGTCGAACACGTTACCGCCGGTGAAGAGCGCGTCCGCGGAGGTCCGCAGCCCTTGCACGATGCTGTCGCTGATCACGACGTTCTCCGCCAGGCCGCCGCCGCGGGTGCGGATCGGGCCGAGAACGCAGCGTTCCACCTCCAGGCGCCGGATGACCGTGGGCGTCCCGGCCGGTGGCCCGGGCGCCGCTTCGAGCCAGACCCGGGTCGGCGCCAGGGCCCGGCCGTCCACCGACCGGGCCAGGGCCCGGTCATGCCCCCGGCGGGCGCCAGCCTCGTTCCGCTGCCCGCCACCCGCGCCCGCCGCCCGGCCTGGATCGCCGGTGCTCGAATCAACCAGGCCCGGATCGGCGGTGCCGGGGTCCAGCGTGCAGCCGACGATCTTGACGTGGTCGAAGGAGCCGCGCAGCACGATGTCGCCGCCGCTGACGAACAGCCCGTCCAGGATGAGCCGCGCGCCGTCGCCCCCGGTGAACACCCAGGGCAGGGCGTGCTCAGCGAGCCGGATCACCGGCCGCTCCCCCGGCCGGGCGCGGACGGTGAGTGGCCCGGGCGCGCCTGTCGGTCCCGGCGCCACGTGGACCTCGGCCACCGCGGAGTAGGTGCGCGAATCAGTCACCGTGACGGTGCCGCCCGCCTGTACCTGCCGCAGGGCGCCGTCGAGGCCGCTGCCGTCCGCGACCGTGATCTCGCTGGCGGCCTTCAGCGGAGCCGTGCTGGCCGGATCGATGGTCCCGGCTCCGATCTGGCCGCCGAATCCGTAGTGGTAGGACACGCCGATCCCGGCGCCGGCCGGAGCGCGCAGGCGGAACCGGCCGGCTTCCGGCTGGATATCACCCACGCTGCCGCCGGTCACGTCGTATGCCGCCGCCGCGCCCGCACCGGCCATGACCCGCGCCAGCGCGGAGGTGAGCGGCCCCGGCACCTGCCACGCCCTGGTGGTACCGGTGATCTGTGCGGAGTCCGGGGGCGGCGGGACGAACAGCGGGATCTCGCGTCCCGTCGGGTCGAATACGTATTCACCGGCGCGGCCGGAGACCGGCACGGGGGTGCCGCCGGTGACCTCCAGGCTCAGCAGCCGCCAGCAGTAGACGACGAACTTCTCCGGGCTGTACCAGCCGGCCGCCCCACTCCCCCGCCGCAGGTCGGCGTGGTGAAAGGCCTGGTCGAATGGACCGCCGGTGAGCAGCGCGCCGGGAGCGGACCTCAGGTCGGCGAAGCCGCCGGCGGGCGTGCGGGTGACCGGCTCGATGAGGCGCTCGGCGGCCAGCAGGCTCTCGTCCGCGGCTGAGCCGGGGATCGCCAGCGACGGGCGGCCGACCCGGGGGTCGAGGTTATGGCGGGTACGGGCCAGCCGCCGGAACGCTTCCTGGACGTGGATCCCCCACGCGGTGATGTCCCGGGCGACCTCGTCCAGGGTGGTCACGGTGCCTTTCCTGCGCCGCCAGTGGATGGTGTTCGCCACGTCGAGCCGCTGCCCGCGGGCGTCGAGGTCGGCCACGAGGCGGGTGGCGACCAGGTCGCCGAGGTAGGGGATCACCCAGTCGGCGCAGGTTTCGGCCGACTGGTCAGCCCACAGGCCGTCGATGCTGCGGCGGACCACGGCGATCTGCGTCCCGATCCGGTTGGCCAGCTCCTGCAGCGGGCCGGTGCCGCCGGGCCCAGCGCTGTCGAGGTCGGCGAACGAGACGGTGTCGAGGGCCCGGTAGATGGCGGGCAGCGACACCCACAGGCGGGTCTGGTAGTAGACGTCATAGCCGTCGCCGGGGTCAGCCATAAGTCACCACGTCGAGGGTCAGCCTCTCCGGGAGGAGCCGGAAGTACCCGTCCGGCCCGGGATCGAGACTGGGCTGATCGTGGCCGGGCTGCCCCTGGCCGGGCTGATCGCGGCGGGGCTGATCGCGGCGGGCCGCGGCGGGCCTGTTGTCCGTCCCGGCCGCCGCAGCCGGCCCGGTCTGGGGCGGCTCGATCTGGAGGTGCAGGACAGCCTGGACACCGCTGACGGTCAGGGCCGCCTCGACCTCACTGCGGTACAGCCGCTGCCCGATGGTCATGCGGCGCGGGCTGAGCAGCCCAGCGTCCGGGTCGGTGAGGGCTGCGCCCGCGCGGTCCCTGATCGCGTCCTGGTCCGCTCCAGGACCGACGGCTAGCCGCCCGGTGATGACCAGGTCGATCACCCGGGCTGGCCTCACCGTAATAGGAAAACAAGACATGACCAGCGGAAGCTGGGCCAGTACCGCGTCGGCGGCGGCGGGGCTGCCATCGATACAGAGGGTGAGGCCCGGGCAGCGCTGGGCCTGATCCCAGGCCCAGTAGGCCCGGACCCGGGTGACACCGGCGACGGTGGCGGCGATCTCCGCGCAGTCGGCCGGGGAGATCGCGGCCGTGCCGAGCAGCACGACGCTCGATGGGGCGTTGCCGGCCGCCTGGGCCGGCGCTTCCGGATCAGTACCGGGGTGAGCGGGACCGCGTTGCGCATCGCGGCGAGGTTGGGCTGGGGCTGGAGCACGGTGGACAGGCGGCCGGGAGGCGGCGGCTGGCCCGCTGGCTGGTACCGGTAGGAGGCCACTACGTTGCCTGCTCCGGTGGGCAGCCGGGCGCCGTTGATCCCGTCACCGAAGCAGACCTGAATGCTGCCGTCCGTGAGCGTGCGCACCAGGTACACGGTGGCGTCGGGCGGTTGCCGGTAGAACGCGGGTACCTCCGACCAGGCCACCCCGTTGACCGTGACACTCAGCGTGCTCACCGGCGGGTCTCCGGGACGGTGGGCAGGCAGGAAGACCAGGGGCGAATGCTGCAGGGTGAAGGCCTGGCCCAGGACCGTGCCATCGCCGTCGCCGAGGACTTCCGCTGCCACGGTCACGCCCCCGCTGACCGGTACCAGGTCGGCCAGCAGGGAGATCGGCGCTCGCAAGGGCGGGTCCACCGTCAGGGAATCGCTGCCCAGCGGGTTGAGCTGTACCGTGCCTGCGGACCGGCGGGACGCGGTCACCAGCAGGCCGGTGCCGGTGGCGTCCTGCAGCGCCACCACGGCGTCCGCGGGGAGCGTCAGCCCGGCGGGCACGGTCACGGCCAGCCCGAGCCGGTCCAGCGTGGCTGCGGGAGTGGGGATAAGGGTGCCGACGTCACGCAGGCCGTACCGCATGACGATCCCGCCTGCCTGCGGGGAGCTGGCGGCGGCGCCCAGCCTGCTGGCATCGGTCGCGCGGACCTCGAGCACCGTGCGCGGCATGAGCGCGGGCGGCCTGGTCCGGCCGAGCAGCTCGGGCAGCCCGGATGGCCGCACCTCGGCCAGGTCCTCCGTGTACCGGACGACCTGCGCGAGCACCTGGGCGGGGGCGCCCGGAACGCCGGTGAACAGGACGCTGTCACCCGGCGCTACCCCCCGGGCCAGGGTCGCGAGCGGCACCTGGGCCGTCTGCCCCGGGGGCTGGGCGGCGCTGGCCGCGGCGGGCGGGGCCGACGATCCGGAGATGGTCCAAAGCGGCGCGGTGGCGGTCGCTCTGAGCAGCCGGTAGTCACCGGCCTGAGGCCGGGGGCCGGTGATGCTGGTCCAGTTATCGCTGTCCAGGACCACCCGGGTGCCGCTGGAGCCATCGGGGCTGGTCTCCGCGGTGACCGAGCGCACCGTGACCAGGGCCCACCCCCCGCTGGTACCGTCCCAGCCCTGCTTTACGAGCACGAGTGAGTCACCGGGCCCAGCGGCGGCTTTCCCGGCTAGCAGCACCGATCTCGATGGCCCGGCCTCGGCCGGGGTGGGGCCCGCTTGGTGGAAGAGGCTGGGGTCAGCGGGCAAGCCGATGAGGACGTCTGACGGCCCGGGAAAACGGGCGGAGCTGTCCGTTTCGAACGTCTGCGCGGGAGCGGTGGCGCTGGGCGTACTGACGATCTGCAGCCCCGCCGGGATCACCAGGGCCTCGTCTGGTGCTCCGGGGCCGCGGATCGCGGCGAGCATTCCGTGCGCGGTGGTGCCCGGCCGGGCCTGGTAACCCAGCAGCCGCACGAGCCCAGCGACGTTGCGGTCCGGCGGACCCTGCGGGCCTGCCGCGGTGCGCAGGTAGCTGTTGTTGGCGATCCGCTCGTTGTAGAAGGTGAGGATGTCGGCGAGGTAGGCCCACCATTCGAGCACTTGCAAGCCCAGGTCGCCGACGCCCGGTGACCAGGCGCTGAGTTTCTGCTCGCCCGGAAGCGGGGTGAGCAGAGCCTGGCGGAACCCAGTGAAGTCACTTACCCGGTAGGTGACCTCGGACAGCCCAGGGGGATTGGTGACGGGCGTGACCGCCGATGCCGCCAGGTCCGGGTCTTCCCTCCGCTGCGGCCCGGTCATGGGGTCACCTCCGGCCCGGTCGTGGGGTCACCTCGGCGGTCACTGACAACAGGCCGTGATCCGGCCGGTTCCGGTCGTTGTCGATGCGCAGGATCTGATCGGAGTCCACCCGGAGGGTTTCCGGCAGCGGCCGCCAGCGAGGCTCCATGCTTCGGCGGTATTCGATCTGTGTGACCCCGGCCACGCCCGGTCCGGACTGAATCACGGCGGTCAGGGCGGAGGCTTCGAGCGGCTGCCCGAACGTCCACTTGTCCCGGCCGAAGAACCCGGTGGCCCCGCTCGATGAGACCGGTCGCGGGCCGAGCAGGCCCAGGACGGCCGCCTCGACGTCAGGCCGGCGGTGGGCGGGGTCCGCTTCGACCGTGATCCGCAGGTCGAGCCAGAGATATTGGGCGGTGCCGACCGAGCTTTCCGATCCAGCGAGCCGCCGGACGTCCAGCAGCTCGGCCAGGCGGGCCAGGTCGCTCAGGTGGGTGGCCGCTGGCTCGGCGGCCATGGGGTCGATGATGGTCAGCGCGCTCAGCCAGCTTCCGGTCCAGCGGAACACCGTGCGGGCGTCCCGGGCCCACGAAGCGCCCGGCCCGTCCGGGGAAACGGCATCCAGGGAAGCGGCGCCCGGCCCGTCCGGGGAGAACAAGAGCGCGGCTGACTCGTAGCTGGCCGGCCCGGTCAGGCTGAGCAGCCCGGACCGGAATTGCTGTGGGGCCCGGTCCCGGATCTGGGCCGCGGTTTCCGCGTCCGCGGCGCCGGTGGCGGGGAACGGGTTCGTGCAGCGCCAGACCGTAGGATCCAGCTGGCCGGGCGGGAACGTCACGATGGTGTCGGCACCTACGTTGCCCGCGGCGCCCCCGCCGGCCAGGTACCGGGCGCGGAAGGTGCTGCCGGGCACCGGAGCGCGCCCGAAGGTACCGTCACCGAACCGGATCGTCGTCCCGTCGCCGTCATAGTCGTAGAACACCAGGTCGGTTCCGGTTTCCGCCGGCGAGTACCGCTCGGGCGTGAGGGTGAAGGCCCGGGCCGCGCTGTCGGCGTCCAGCAGCCGGCGTACCCACCGCCACGCCACCTCGCCGTCGGTACCCTCGGCGCCGGGGGCGCTCAGGCTGATCGCGGGCCACTGCCCGGCGGGGCCGCCATCGGGCGCGGCGGCCGGCTGCCACGCCAGCGGGTTGGCCAGCGGGTACAGGTAGGCCGCGGTGGTGCCACCCGGACCCGACCGCACCGTGGCGACGGCCGCGCCCGGACCGCCAGCCGCGCTGGCCGGCCGGGGCTGACCTCGCCGGGGGCACCCGGGATAGTGAAGACTTCCTCGGCCATCTTCCCCTGGACGGCGCGCAGCAGGTTGCCAGCGATCTCGGTGCGGGTCAGGTCATGCTGGTAGCGCAGGCCCACGGCCCAGCGGACCAGCGTCACGTCGTGGGGCCCGAGCGGATCGGTGTTCTCCGCCGCCTCGATCACCTGCACGATCTCCCGCACCGGCGGATCGCCACCCTCCGCCCCGGCCGTGTCGAGCAGCAGGGCCTGCCCGGGGTAGAAGCCGTGGCCGTGGCCGCTGATCCACATGCTGGTCGCCCCCGGCGGCAGCCACCGCCCGGTGGCATCCCACAGGTAGGGAACGAGGACGGGCGTGGAGCCTACCGCATCCCCGTACCGGTTCCAGCGGCGGTCCAGGCCGGGCAGCGGACCGGCACCCAGGTCGGCGCCCAGGTCGGCGAGACCAGGGAGGCCGGGCCGGCCACGAAGTCCACGGCCTGGCCCTGCTCGTCCACGGCCTGGCAGTGCACGGTGCCGGAGAAGGGCCCGGCCACATCGACTTGCAGGAGCGTCGTGGCCGCCATCGGCTGGGCCGGCTCGTAGTCGACGAGCCGGGCGTGCCGCAGCAGCGACAGCGGCTGCGTCGCGGTGTCGAGCGTCGCCTCCGCGGCGACGCGGTCCTGCTGGTAGCTCAGCTCATCCGCGAGCGCGCTGAGCGCTTCCATGAGCATGACGCCCAGGTCGGCCTCAGACCGTTCGATCCACTGCGGGTAGTGCACCGTGGAGAAGTCCGAGAGTGCGGCGCAGAAGCTCTGGAAGTCCTTGGCCAGGTAGTCCACGGTGACGGCGGCCACGCGGCCGGGCCGCGGTTCCGCTGGCGGCCCGGTGCGGCACCCGGACGGCGGCCCGACCGTGACTACCGCCTGCTGGAGGCGGGGATCGAGCTGGTCGCTGTACACGGTAAGGATGTAGCGGGCCGCGGCGGCCGGCAGATCCACGGTCAGGTGGAGCACCGGCCGGCCGCTGGTGTCCGTGGACCAGGCGGCTGCCTCGTTGATCGGGGGCACGATCAGCCCGCGCGGGGCTTCCCCGCCCGTGATCGTCACCGGAGCCCGGCTCCGGGCCAGGGTGCCGCGGACCCGGATGCAGTTGAGGAAATGCACCTCTATCTGCGCCGGATGGCCTGGCCGCACGCGGGCGAAATCAACGCCGTTCCGGGTGGCGCCGGGGCTCAGCAGCCGCAGCCGCCGGGAACCTGGGGTAGCTGGGGCAACCGGGCTGTTCATGGCAGCGTCACCAGCGTCTGCTGCGCGGTGAGCGTATCGAGCAGCACGTAAGAGATGGCCACCTGGAGAGTGCCGGGTTCGAGCGGGCCCGCCGCGTCAGCGCTGGTCTGGACGGTGACCTGACCCAGATCAATGATCCCGCCCAGCCACCGGCTGAGGGCCTGGCGCACCATCAGCTCGGTGTTCGCCGCCAGGGCCTGGGACAGCGGCGCGAACACGAGCTGGCGCAGGCCGCAGCCGAACTGCGGCAGGTCGGCCCGTTCGCCCGGAGCGGTGAGCAGGACCTGCCGGATCATCTGGTTGACGTGGCTGGCGTAGTCCGTCCGGCTCACCTGCCGCGACGCAGGAGCAATACGGAACGGGACCTCGTAGTCGTGCCGGGCCAGCGGCCTCATTGCACCTCCAGGGCACCGTCGTTGACGGACACGCTCGTGTCACTGAGCACGATCTGCTGGCCACCCCGGCTAAGCGAGATGCCCGCCTCGTTGAGGGTGAGGGTGTTGCCGTTCGGGTCGGTGAGCGTGATGCTCTTCTGGTCGTCGTCGAGGACCAGCATGTGCGGTGCCGCCGTGACCACCACCTTGACGTGCGCCTTCACGTTCGGCGGTGGTTCACCGTCGCGCCAGTAACAGCCGGACCAGATGGGGTAGGAAACGTCACCGCCCTCGAACTCGACCCATACCCCGCTGCCGACCTCGGGGAGGAAGGCGATGCCAACGCCCGGGCCGGCGTACGGTACGCACGGCATGCACCAGCCACTGTCCGCGTCGCCGAGCACCGCGGGCACCCTAGCCTTGACCCGGCAGGTCACGGCGTCCACGTCGGAGACGATCCCGCGGTACTTGCCGTAGAAGCGGGTCCGGGCCTGCTCAGGCAGAGGCCCGGCCGCCCAGCCCAGCCCGGCGCTCACAGCCCCACTCCAGAGCGTCCGCTGGCCGAGCCGATGGCGTTGCGCACGAGGGTGAACCGGGTCCGGCAGGAATCCACCGTGATGAGGTTGTTCACCCGCCAGGCGAACCACTGTCCGGAATGGGCGCTGCCCGCCCCGGTAATCGCCACCACAGTGGCGGCCCGGATGATATGGCCCAGCCGGTCGAGATCTGCTTCGCCCTGGCAGCGGCTGAACCACCCGGCTTCGCGCAGCACCGCCGCGGTGCGCTGGGGCAGCTCGGGCGCGTCGGCCGCCGCGGTGAGCCGCATCGTCGACGAGCGGCCCGCGTAGCTGAGCAGATCGCGGGCGCCCAGCGCGCGGAGCCCACTCGAGCTGGAGTTCCCTGGTACGCCGCTGCCAGCCTGGCCGGTGAGCGAGACCTGGCTGGCGTCAGCCTCGGTCGGGCGCATGACGTCCCAGTCCAGGTCGAGGGCATCGACGGCCCAGCCGTCCGGGGAGGCGAGCGTGATGGTCACGGCGGGAGCGCTGTCCAGGGCGGGCCGGACGAAGTAGCCGGTGCGGACACCGGGCTGGCTCACGCAGGCCACTCGGCAGATCTTGCCGTTGCGCCGGGCCAGGGCATGCAGGAACTGAAGGTCGGTGGCGCGCTGGAACAGTGTGTGCTGACTGGGATCGTGGGCGGGCGAGTCGTCGTCGGTGTTGGCCGGGGCCGGGGAGAAACCGTAGGACTCGAAGACGGCGTTGGCCACCTGCCCATCGGTGAGCCCCGGCCACTCCCGGACCTGGTCGTCCAGGTTCATCAGCCAGGACGCGTCCTGGGCCCATACCCGGACCGTGGACGCGGCCGATACCCGGTCCAGGTGCAGCCGCCAGGACAGGACGTAGCCATCGAAGATGCACTGGGCCGGTCCCCCGGCAGAAAGGATCGCCGACACCGGGGTGTACGGCTCGAACGTGCCATCGTCGATGAACTGCAGGTCCCCGGAGGCCGTGCGGTTGACCGGCAGCTCAAGCACCATAGCGTCGGGCCCGTCCGCGTTCTCTTCCACCTCCACGGACTGCAGGGCCTCTTGCAGCGCGGCCGGGGCCGGCTGCCCGCCGACCCGCAACTGGAACCAGTAGGCCATGTCAGGCCCGGGTCCCGGGGATGGCGATCAGCGTCCGCGCGACGAGCGCCGCGGGGACCATCGCGTTGTTCGCGTCGCAGATCCGCCAGAACACCGTGGCGTCGCCCAGGTAGCGGAACGCGAGCAGGTCGAGCCGGTCCGCTCCGGCCCGCTGGTGGTATCCGATCGCCGGGGCCGGCTGGGGCAGCGGCAGCGGTGTGACGAGCACTGTCGTGCCGTCCGGCCGGGTCACCGGATAGGCGGCCCCTGCGGCCTGGTAACGGCTGCCTGGCGAGAACATGAGCATCAGCCTTTCGGTCCTACTGTGTCTTATTCAAAAGTCGCGTTATTCAAATGATCATGCTGGGCGGACGTCGCCGAGACCTGCACCGATCGCTCGGGCAGGTCCTCCGGGCCTGCCCTCGCTGGTCGGTTTTGAATAACGCTCATTGCGGGAGCATCCCGGTGATCGACGATGGTGCGTTCGCCGCGTCGGTAGCCGCCCACTGGCGGCGGCGGTCGAGCATCTGCTCGTAGGCCGTCTGCGCGGTCTCCACCGGTGTGCCGGCATCGGGGCCGGCCGCGAAGAGTTCCGCCGGCGTCAGGACCTGCAGCGCGATCACGGCCTCGGCGTGCGTCGGGTTGAGCTGCAGGTCGTAAAGGGTCTCGGTGATCGTCAACGTGGTGACCCGCACCGGGACGACCCGTCTCGGCCCCCAGACGAACAAGACGATAGGGAGCGTGGAGTTCGGCACCGCCCAGGTGTGGCCCGCGGCCCCGGCGGGGCCGGAGCCGACCGCCGCCGACACGGTGCCCACCAGGGCCCCGCCGGCCGAGCCGGATGGCGACAGGCCGCCCAGGTCTGCGGGCTGCGCGGCCACGGTGGCCGGGCTCCCGGGCGTCGGCGCGGCCGCTCCGGCGCGGGCGCTGGCCACTGGGTACAGCAACAGTTCCAGTGCGGCCAGGCGGCCGGACACGCCGTGATCCTGCGCCGCCTGAGCGAGCGCGGCCTGGGGACCGACGATGTCATCACCGGCGTCCAGCAAGATCGTGAGCTGGAACGTCTCGCCGGGCATGCCGGCCACCGCCATCGGGTTGCCTGCTTCCACCCGGGGCTGCCCGTGAGCTTCGCCTGCGACCACGTGTGCACCATCTTCTCCGGGTTGTACTGGAAGGCGGTGATAATCGGGGACGGCGTGGCTGTGGTCGGCAGGTAAGCCACCAGGGCGCCCTTGGTGAGCGGGCCGCTCATGGCGCTGTCCCCGGGACCGGCGCCGCTCCCCGGGCCCGCACCGGGGCTGGGTCGCCGGCCGGTGAGACGGCGCGCAGGATCTCGGCCGCCGCGCCGTCAGCCAGGTCGTCCAGCGTGCCCTCGGCACCGGCCTGCAGCGTGATCTCAAGGCGGCCAAGGCCGTCCAGCCCGGCCGCACCGGGTGGCGCGGCGCCTGGTAGGGCGGCGCTGAGGCGCTCTGCGATCAGGCCGGCCAGCCGCCGCGCCGGCTCCTCGCCGAGTCCGGCGGCGCGCAGCCGGAGCGTCTCGATGCGGATCTCCATGGCCTCCCCTACCTCGCGTCGGCCCGTACGCCAGGACTCAGGCCGAACTGGCCCGGCCTGATCACGACTTGGCGTTTCTCCAGCTCCCGGCGGCATGCGGCCAGCACCTGGCGCATGCCGATGCGGGTGTCCTGCGCCCGGGCCAGGAAGGCCGCCGCGACGGCCGCCGACTTGATATCCGCGCCCGACATGTCCAGTTCGGCGCCGAGCGCGGCCCAGTCCAGGTCGTCCACGAGCGGCGAGCCGGTGGCGTCCGTTCGCCCCTGCAGCGCCTGACGCCACAGCCGCGTCCGTTCGGTGACCCCCGGCGGGACGAAGTCGACGATGAACCTGAGCCGCCGGACGAAGGCCGCGTCGAGGTCTCCCCGGCGGTTGGTGGCCAGGATCGCCATCCCGTCGAACTCCTCCATGCGCTGCAGGAGGTAGTCGATCTCGATATTGGCGAACCGGTCGTGGGCGTCGCGGACCTGCGTTCTCTTGCCGAACAGCGCGTCCGCCTCGTCGAAGAGCAGCAGTACGGGCGCTCGCTGGCACGCATCGAAGATGATCCGCAGGTGCTTTTCTGTTTCCCCGATGTACTTGCTGACCACCCCGGCCAGGTCGGCCCGGTACAGCTCCAGCCCGAGGGAGCGGGCCAGCACCTGGGCCGCCATGGTCTTGCCGCACCCGCTCGGCCCGGCGAACAGAGCGGTCAGCCCCCGGCCGGTGGCGGTCAGGTCGGCGAAGCCCCATTCGTCGAGCACGCCGCCGCGCAGTCGCGCCTGCGCCTCGAGTTCCCGCAGATGCTGTTCCACCTGCGGCGCGAGCACGAGGTCCGGCCAGGTGTAGGGCAGCGGCACGGACTGCAGCAGGCCAGGTACCGGGCGCATGATGGACCGGCGCAGCGCGGCGCTGACCGCCGCCTCGCCCGCGGGCAGCACGCGCGCCGCGGTGGCCACTTCCCCGGGGTTCAGGGCCCAGTCCGCCACGGCCGCGGGCGGCGGAGCGGCAGACAGTTCCGACCACAGGCGCAGGCGCGCCTGCCGGTCCACGGGCGGCAGCAGGCAGCGGTAGCGCACGTGCCCAGGACGGGCGGGGCTGGCGGCCGTCTCGGTACCGGTCTCCAGGAACGCGAGCGGGGCCAGGCCGTCGATCGCCGCCACCGCCGCAGCCGGGAGCGTATCGGCGTGCTGCCAGACGAGGACGCTACCGGCCAGGCGCGCCTGCCGTAGCTCCCGCACGGCAGCTGGTCCTGGCTCGGGCCGGGCCGCGAGGGCGGCCGCATCGACCGACACCAGGCGCTCGCCGAGCTTCGCCGCCACCTGCGCGGCGAGCACCGTCCGGCCGGAACCCGCCGCACCGGCCAGCTCGATCTCGAGGTACGGGCCGGTCTCGAGGTACGCGCCGGTGCGCCCTGATCCCAGCAGCGCGCTGGCGAAGCCGACGATCTGCTCGAGCTCGGCGGGATAGAGCACCGGCGCGCTGATGGGCTCGACGACGTGGCCGGTCAGGCCGCCGCCGGGTAGGTCATCGCCGGTGAGCTGGGCCAGGACCAGCGGGTCCGCGGCCCACCCGGTGCCGGGGGAATACGGCTGCGGCGCGGTGATGTCCGGCCGCGCCAGTTCCCAGCGGGCCAGTGCCGATGCGGCGCCCGCCGGAACGGCGGACTCCCAGTTCCACAGGATGGCGGCGAGTCCCGGCGAGGCCTCGACGGCGGCCGTGTCGTCCTGCAGGTAGCCGAACACCCGCCGCATCCCGGGGGCAGCGTCGGCCGCCAGGGCCAGGGCGAGCAGGTTCGCGTCCTGGGGGGTCAGCCCCAGGGTGGTGATCAGGTGATCCCAGCGCGGATCCGGGGCGGAGGCCGCCAGCCGGGCGAGGGCGTCGCTGAGTTCCGCCGCCATCGCGTCTTCCCGGTAGAACCGCTGCTCCGCGGCGGCGAGGCTCGCTGCGGGCTGCAGCGTCCGGTCAACCTCGCCGTGGCTGATCGCCGCCACGTCATCACCGGGATGCTGGCCCGCCGCCCACCAGGCGCGCAGCCACAGCACCCGCCGGGCGACCCGGAGCCGGACATCGGCCAGCCAGGCCGTCACCACCATCGCCGCCGCCGGTCACGGCACGGCCAGCCAGTGAGCCGGATCCGACTCGATGCCGGCCACCCGGACGCGAATCTGATAGGTGCCGCTGGGCAGCGCCGCGGGCGGGATGAGCGTGATGGCCGTGCCCGCCGGGTCGAACAGAAAACTGGCCCGGGCCCGGGACGCCCGATGCGGGCTGCAGCGGGACAGTGCCGAGCAGCACCTGGGTGGCGCTGGCGGTGAACCCGCTGCCCGTGATCACGTACTGGGCCGCCGCAGGCAGCACCGTGCCCCCGGCCGGGTCGATGCCCGCGGCCACGGTCAGCGGCACTTCTGCGGTGCGGAACGCACTCGCGCTCCCGGGCGTGGTGACCTCCATCCGCACGCGGTACCGGCCGGGCGCGGGAGCGCCGGCCGGCGGATCGCCGGTCGTCGCGGGGAACCGGATAGCCCGGCGGACAGCGGGCGGTGGCTGGGACGGTGGGACCAGCCAGGTGGTCACGTCACGCTGGCTGTCACCCGGGTACGGCCCGGTCAGGATGAGCCGCGTCGCGCCAGCGGCGCCGAGGCCGGTTCCGACCAGCCATGCCTCCTGCCCGGCGGCCACGGTCGCCGGATCCTGCGTGAAGGTGACCGCCTCCCCGGAGGGCGTGGCGTAGCTCACCTCGCGCTGCGTGGACAGCAGCGCCGGGAGGCGCGGGCTGGTGCCCGGCTCCACCGCGAGATCGACGGCTGACACCGGCGGCCCGGGCGGCGGCGCTGGCTCCGGTTCGATCAGGACGACCGCCGCGCGGTAGACCGCGCTGACCCGCAGGGCGCTCGTCGTCGCCTGCCAGCGCCGGCTCAGCTCGTCGTAGGAGCGGCGCTGCAGGGTGAGCGTCAGCTCCCACGGCTGCCCGCTGACGTCAACGCCGCGCACGATCGGGTTCTCGTGGAAGACCCGCATCGCGATGCTCATCGCCTGCTGTTCCTGGACGTAGCTTCCGTCGGCGAATGCTGACAGCAGGTAGTAAAGGTCGAGCGCTAGCGGTTGATATCTGATCGGCGGGCCACCAGCCGCCTGCGACTGAGCGGTCCAGAAGAGGCTCTCGTGGGCGCTGTTCTCATCGATGTGGTAGAGGTACAAGCACAGCTGAGCGCCCTGTCCCTGCCGGGCGGCCTCCGGGCTGAGCCCCGTCACCGTCACGCCGAACGGGGGCGTGGCCGGGCCCCACAGTGGCGCGTCCGGCCATGCGGTGGTCACGAGCCTGGTCAGCGTGTCCGTGACCACGGACAGATCGAAGATCATCGGTGTGCCCCTAGGCCTGGTCCCGGCCGAACCAGGGGCCGACGTCGCGGCTGAGCCGGTCCGGAGGGCCCGTCGGCGCCCGGCGTGTGGCTTCGGGCGGCGCCGGGCGCGCCGGCCCGGGCGGTTCCGGGCGCTGAGCGGCGACGGCAGCACGGTGACCTCTATCGTCCCGATGCTGAGCGTGGCGGGCGGCGTTCCCGCCTGGCCCGGTGCTCCGCGCCGCCGGTGCCGGGACGGGCTGGTGAGATCAGCCGTGGGCTGCTGCGCCGGGTCCGGATATGACTGCTCCGGCCCGGCCGCTCCCGGCACCCGCCGCCCGGCCCGCGCCGCCCGCTCGCCGGGCGGAGGCGGGCTGGCGTTGGCCCGTTCACGCACGCCGCCTGCCGCAGGATTATTTTCAACGGCGCCGATCTCATGTCGCAGATGCCTGGCGACGGGCCCGGGCGCCACGGCCGCGGCGGCCGGTTCCCGGCGGGCCGGGCCGGGCGATGCCATGGGTTCTGCACCGGCTCGGCTGGCGGCCGGCTCGCTGCGGATGCCGTCAGGCACCGTGCTGCCGTCGGGTGCGGGTGGCCGGCCCTGGATGCGGAAATGGCCCGGCGCGCCCCCGGCGGCTGAGAGACCCGGTGCGCCCTCGGCACCAGAAGGAGCGGACGCCGGCCAGGGGGATCCGTCGATGTCGGTGCGGCCGGTGCCCGTGCGGCCGGTGCCCGCGTGGCCGCCGCCGGCACCGGGACGGCCGTTATCCAGGTGGCCGATATCGGGACCACCGGTACCGGGACGGCCGCCGGCGGACGGGCCCAGGTGGGCGCCTCTGCTGGCCGCGCCGGTCGCGCTGGCCGCCATGCCAGGTCCCCCAGCAGCGACATCTGGCGGGTAACCCGCGGGGACACCGGATCCGGCCGCCAGTGCTCCGTTGGCCGCCATGCGTGACAGGCTCGGGCCTGATGGGCCCGTACCCGACAGGTCTGCGCCTGACGGGCCAGTGCTTGACAAACCAGTGCTTGGCCAGCCGGTGCCTGCCGAAGCCCGGCTCCGCTGGACCGCGTGCGCCGTGTCACCCGCCGCTCCGCTGTCACTCCCTGTTTCGTGACCGCCCGGGGGCGGGATGGTGGGGATGCCGTGAGTCGCCGGCTGGACGCCGGGCGACCTTCCCCAGCCCGGCGGTTCAGGCCTGTCCTCCCGCGTTATAGCGCGGCCGGCCGCGCCGTTCGCCTCGCTGAACCGGGTGGCCGCGGCCACGCTTGGCTGCGGCACCGCGCCCGTCCCGGGAACTGGTCCGCCGGGACCTGCCGTTCCCGGAGCTGGCGCGGTGGTCGCTGGCCCGCTGGGCCTTGGCGCCGCCGGGCCTGGTCCCACGTCGGCTGGCCCGGTCGCGAGCGGCGTTGCCGGGCCGGGCCCGCCTCCCGGCGGCCGTCGGCCCGGGCCGGAACCGGCGTATGTTCCCGGCCAGGCCAGCTCCAACTCGGCCAGGCCGGCCGGAGGGAACAGCCGCCGGGGCGGCTGCAGCAGCGGCCCGTCGTGGTGGCCGGCGGCCAGGGCCGCGAGATAGCCGATGCGGGCGGTCACTAGGGCACCATCTTTCTCATGGGTACCGCTACGGTGCTCGATGTAGGGACTCGGCGGGAGCCGGGGTGACGGTCTGTGGCGGTCGCCGGAAAACGGCCAGCATGACACCACCGCCCCTGGCTTCTCCGGGGACACGGACTGGCAACAGGGAGACGCGCCGCAGAGCGCCGGTTAGTGACCACCCGGTAGCTGTCCTCCTCGCCGGGTCGTCGCTGCCATCTTGAGGAGTATCTGTGCCGTTTACGCTGCCTGATGCGCTGTTTTTCACCGGGATCGACTGGGCCTCCGAGACCCACGCCGTGTGCGTGCTGGACGCCGCCGGGAAGATCGTTGCCGAGTTCACGATCGAGCATTCCGCGGACGGGATCGCCACGCTGATCCGCCGGCTGGCCCGCTACGGGGCGCCCGGCGATCTGCCAGTCGCCATCGAGCGGCCGGACGGCCGCCTGGTGGACCTGCTGCTGGAGGCCGGGCATCCGGTGGTGCCGGTCAAGCCGAACGCGATCAAGACCTGGCGGGACGGCGAGGTTCTGTCGGGCGCCAAGTCTGACGCCGGGGACGCCGCGGTGATCGCCGAGTACCTGCGGCTGCGCGCGCACAAGCTGACCGTCGTGGCGCCCTATTCGGATGACACCCGGGCGCTGCGTACCGTCGTGCGCACCCGCGGCGACCTGGTCGAGATGCGGGTCGCGGCCACCAACCAGCTGTCGGCACTGCTGGAGGCGCACTGGCCTGGCGCCAGGGCCATCTTCGCCGACGTCGAGTCGCCGATCAGCCTGGAATTCCTCACCCGCTACCCCACCCCGGCCGCCGCTGCGCACCTGGGTGAAAAGCGGATGGCCGCATTCCTGGTCAAGCACGGCTACTGCGGCCGGCGCACCGCCGCGCAGCTGCTCGCCCGCCTGCGCGCCGCACCCGCGGGCACGAGCCGCGAAGCGCTCACCGAGGCACTGCGCGACGCCGTGCTCGCAGCAGCCGGCGTCCTTCAGGCCCTGAACGCGTCGGTGAAAACCCTCGACCGTTCTGTCGCCGCCCACCTCGGGGAGCACCCAGACGGCGCGATCTTCACGTCGCTGCCAAGGTCGGGTCAGATCAACGCCGCCCAGGTGCTCGCCGAGTGGGGCGACTGCCGGGAAGCCTACGCCGCCCCCGACTCCGTCGCCGCTCTCGCCGGGGTCACACCGGTCACCAAAGAATCCGGCAAGCACCGCTCCGTCAGCTTCCGCTGGGCCTGCAACAAGCGGTTCCGCGCCGCGGTCACCACCTTCGCCGACAACAGCCGGCACGCCAGCCCCTGGGCCGCGAAGATCTACGATGACGCCCGCGCGGCCGGCAAGGACCACCCGCACGCCACCCGCGTCCTGGCCCGCGCCTGGATCCGCGTCATCTACCGCTGCTGGATCGACGGCGTCCCCTACGACCCTGCCGCGCACGGCGCCGCCGCGGCGCTCGCCCGGCAAACGACCGAGCAAATCGCGGCCTGAGGTTGACACAGGGAGTGTCATGCGGGCACCCGCTGATCCTGGATGAGCGCGGCGTACCGGGCGCGGCGCTGCCGCGGCATGGCCAGGATGTCGTGCTCGGGCCAGCCGAACGCGGACGCGAGTAGGTGCACCTGCTCGTACAGGTCGCTGGCTGCATCGCGGAGTTCGGCCAGCGCGTAGGCCAGCGGGTCGAACTGCAGGACCACTTCGCCGCCGCAGGCCGGGCACTGGGCCGTCACCGGCCCGAGCACGCCCGGGGCCAGGACGTACATCGCCCGGCTGACTCGCCGGGCCACCGCGGCCGGGATGATCGCTGGGTCCACGCAGCGCTGCCGGAGGCACAGTTCGGGATCGGGGGCGCTGACCGCCGTCAGCAGGTCGCCGATCGTCGGCAGCCGGAACGACACCCCACCACCGGCCAGCTCGAACCATCCCGCCCTGGGGCCAGGACGCGCACCCCGGCAGGCCCGCGGCCGGTGGTATCCCAGGTAGGCGGAGATGCCGAACGCGATATCCATGGGTTCGTGACAGGACGGGTCGGCGCAGAATCCCTGGGTCCTGATCGTGTCGCCCAGCCAGGCCCTCCTGATGCTCAGAGCGATGGCACCCAGGTCAGCGGCGGGCAGTTCGTCCCACGCGACGGCCTCTCCGGTGGAGCTGACGGCCACGCGGCCGGCCAGCCGCATCATCGCGGTGACCGGATGCCCCACTGGCTCCAGGACGATGAGCTCATCCTCGCCCGTTGTCTCACGCACCTCGAGCGAGATCTTGCTGACCGGAAGCACACCTAGGTTTCCTTCTGCTCGGTCAGCGTGCGATCCCGTTCCCATCCCTCGTTCTGCAAGATGATGTGCTCGATCGCGACGCCGTTCTGGCTCGCGTCGAGATCTGGCATCGCCTGAAATTCCGACACCCAGCAACGATGCACCGTGTATCGGTGGACGGGCTGCCCTTCCTCATTCAGCAGGTCGATCCGGAGCTCTTTGCGCAGGTTCAGCAGGGACGTGGTCGGCGACCCCTTGTCCAGCTTCTGCGCGGCGTCCGCCCAGTCCTCGAAGTCGGTGTCGAACGTGATGCCGCGTTCCAGGGTGATCGGCTCGTATTTCATCCGGCCGAGCCCCTTGAGGATGATCGCGTTTCCGCCTTCTATGTAGTCGATGACATCGGACGTCCGTTTCAGCCCTGTTACTTTGTTGACGGCGGCCACAGCGCTGGTGCTCGCACCGAAGTAAACCAGGAACCGGTAGTTCTTGTACGGATCGAAACGGCTCGTGTTGACGGAGAATATTGGCATGCCGGTTCCTCAGGTCTGGGTCTGGCCTGCGAGCTGGGTGATCTGGATCACGACGAATTCCGCAGGCTTGAGCGGAGCGAAGCCGACGAGGATGTTCACCCGGCCGGCGTCGATATCCGCCTGGGTCGTTGTCGTGCCGTCGCACTGCACCAGGAAAGCCTGGGACGGCGTGCTGCCCTGGAAATAGTTGCCCTGCCGGAACAGCGTGAGCATGAAAGCATTGACCTCTTGGGCCAGCGCATTCCACAGTGGCGTGTCGTTGGGCTGGAACACGGCCCAGCCGAGGCTGCCATAGAGTGACTGCTCGATGAACAAGGCCGTCCGCCGCACCGGGACGTATCTCCATTGCTCGTACGCGGGATTCATGGACACCAGGGTCCGTGCGCCGAACACCACGGTCCCTACGCCGGTGAAGTCCCGCAGGCAGTTGACACCATCGCCGTTGAGGACGCCCTGTTGCATGTCGGTCATCCGGCCCCACGCCACCACCCCGGCGGCGCCGTTGATCGTCGTCTCCAGGCCGGCGCTTTGCCGACCCCCCATGAGGCGTCCTCCTGCGCGTAGATCCCGGCCACGAAGCCGCTGGGCGGCGAGACGAAACGCTGCTGCGTCAGCGGATCGATGGTCTCCAGGTAGGGGAAGTAGATGGCGCCGTTCGCGCTGACCGGCACGGGGGGCGGCTCGCCGTTCCAGTACGCGTCCATCGCGACCCGGGCGGGCGTCCCTGGTGGGGTCTGCTCCGGCGCCGGGCTGGCAATGCTCGTCGTGGCGTTCGGCGGAGCGTCCATGATGAAGAACGCCCGCTTCTGCTCGCAGAAAGCCAGTGCCTCCGACAGCACGGCGCTCTGCTGCTCACTGACCGGCGAGATGCCCGGCAGGACCATCAGGTTGAAGATGGGCACGTCGACGTCGAGCGACGCGCCGACCTGGAACACCGGCCCGTAGTCGCCCGTGTTGATCAGTGTCGAGCCCGGCGGCGGCACCGTCGCGTAGCTGAGATGATAGGTGGCCGCGGCCGGGAATGTGGCGGGCGCGCCGTTGGCCACCTCGACGGTGACCAGGGCTGACTGGGCCAGCTGGCTGGCAATGTCCGCTGCGGGCACGGCCCGGTAGGTTTCCACCTGGGTGCCGTACGTGATAATGATGTCGGCCACCGCGTTCGCGTTTCCCTGGGCATCCTGGCGCACATTGGACAGCTGCACAACGGTCGGGATGGCGACGGGCGCATTGTTGTTGGCCGGATCTACTCCGCCCGGCTCCAGGGCCGAGAGCGTTACCGTCGCCGGGGCCACGTCGATGTTCACGCTGGCGGCAGCGAGCTCTACGTCGTTGCCTTGGGCGTCCTTGACCGGCTGCCCGTCGGCGCCCAGGTAGACGGTGGGCTGAAGACCGACGACCCAGGCGTTTGACCCTCCATTCAGGAAGAACTGGTAGACAGCGTTCCCGAGGTAATCAGGCAGCCACTGATCGAGCGAGAAGAAGCCGCCGAAGTAGTTCCGGTAATCAGTGAAGCTGAAGATCTCTTGCGCGGTGCCGAAGCCAGCCGTCGTCTTGAACGGATGCGAGTAGCCGATGAACACGGTGACGGACGTGGGTGCCGCGGTCACCGAATGGGTGAAACTCGGCAGCTCCTCGATGTAGACACCTGGATAGGTAGGTGTTATGGGCATAGCCTCTCCCCAGCAGCCGAGCCAAGCGGTCTCCTGCGCACCCAAACTAAGCGCGACGATGTCACCAGGCCGTCACGCGGCCGTCACCCTCTCGTGGCGGGTATCACGCCCGCAATCAGAGTCCGGGCATGGGTCCAGGAGCGGCCCTCTGCGTGCCGCTGTCCCTGCCTCAGGAGAGCTGAGCAATTACTGCAGGAGAGCTCCGTATTTACCTGGCAGTAAATATGCGAGATCCTCGAGGCGAACGTCGCAATGCGTGAAACCTCGGTAGCACTCGCGCTGGCGCGAGGCACCGCGGGGGATCTCGGGGGTGAGGCCATGATGCGGCATGGGCGCGTATGCCAGGATCCGGCCAAGCTGGCCACAGGCCGACGGGGCCAGCTGCGGCTGCAACTCCTGGGCGAGTTCGCGCTCGCCCGGGAAGACGGGCACATGGCTCTGACTTCAGCCGCGCAGCGGCTTCTCGCGCACCTCGCGATTCACGGCCCGGCCCTGCGGCCGGTCATCATCGGGGCCCTGTGGCCCAACGTCAGCGAGCAGCAGGCCCGCGGCTGCCTGCGCACCACGCTCTGGCGGCTGAACCGTAACGAGCCGCGCCTCGTCCGGGCTATTGGTGACACGCTCACGCTGGGGCCAGACGTCGCAGTCGATGCCACGGTGTTCACCGACGCAGCCAGGCGCGTTCTGCAGGGCTCGCTCTCGCCCGCCGCCCAGTGCGCCGTTCTCGGTGCCCGCGGGGACCTGCTGCCCGGCTGCTACGACGACTGGCTGATCTTCGAACGCGAACGGCTCCGCCAGCTGCGGCTACATGCGCTGGAGGCACTGGCGTCCGGGCTCGCGGCGCAGGGCCGCTACGCCGACGCACTGGACGCCGCCATGGAGAGCACCCGGATGGAGCCCCTGCGCGAAAGCGCACACCGGGCGATCATCGCCATCTACCTGGCTGAGGACAACGTGACCGAGGCGCTGCGTCATTACGAGTCTTTCCGGGAGCTGCTGCGCACCGAACTCGGCATCAGGCCATCGCCGCAGCTCGTGGCCATTCTGGTGGCCGCTGCGCCAGCTGCCGCAGGGTGACCGGGACGGCCGCGCTGTGACGGCACCGCATCCAGGCCGGCCTCATAACGGCCCAGTGACGTCCGGCATTGGACACTCGGGCCATGGGCGGGACCGGCGCGGAGCAAGCGGGGCTCATGATCCTGCGCGCCTGGGTGGAACCCGGCCTCGAGAACGGCCTGCGAGTTCGCATCATCCAGGCCAGCCACGGCACAGCGGGCGCTCCCGTCGTGCGGGCAGCTGCGTCGATCGACGATGTCTGCGCTGTGGTCCGGGCCTGGCTGCTGGACCTGGAAGGGCGCCCGGAATCGTTTCCGCCATCGTCCAACCGGTAGCAGCGGGCGCCGGCCGAGCGGCTTGCCCTGCTGCGCTGCGGCGGGTGTGACGGCCCGGTGACGCTTCATCCGCAGACTTGGCTCTGTGCAGGCCGTTACCGGCAGGCGGCAGGGAGGGGCGCCCATGACGATTCCTGCTCCCGTCTCTCACGTCCGCCTCCTGAACGGCTTCGGGCTGTGGGCTCACGGCGACGCTGTTCCCGTTAAGGCCGGCCTGCAGCGGCTGGTTGCCTTCCTGGCCCTGCATGACGGGCTATTACCGCGCAGCCACGTCGCAGTCGCGCTCTGGCCCGACGTTCCATCCGACCGCGCCTTCGCCAACCTGCGGGCGAGCATCTGGCGGGTGCCCTCGGCCTGCCGGACGATGATCGACCTGTCCGCCCAGCACATCAAGCTGGCCGCCGGGGTCACCGTGGACTTTCTCGGCGCGGTCGCGCTGGCCGAGCGGCTCATCGACCGCTCGGCGAGCTGTGACAAGCACGATCTCAGCGGGCGGGCCAGGGCCGAGCTGTCGAGTGAGTTGCTCCCCGCCTGCTACGACGACTGGGTGCTGGTGCAGCGGGAACGGTTCCGCCAGCTCCGCCTGCATGCGCTGGAGGCCTTGTGCGAGCGGCTGACCGCCAGCGGGCGCTACGGCGAGGCGATCGACGCCGGCCTGGCCGCGGTGTGCGCCGAACCGTTGCGGGAGAGTTCCCACCGGGTCCTGATCGAGGCGCACCTGGCCGAGGGTAACCACGCTGAGGCGCGCCGCCAGTACGAGCTGTACCGCCAGGTGATGCGCGACGAACTCGGCGTAGAGCCATCCCGCAGCCTCCGCGACCAGATGGCCCTGGCGTCCGGCGCACCGGCGATTCATGACTGCTGATCAAACTCAGGGCCGAGGGCAGAGCAAGAAGTTCGTGTTACGGCGTGGCCGGGCTGGGACGCTGGGCTGCTGCTGAGGCCCTGGCCGGGGAGGAATGAGCTGATGGCGGATCGTGCGGCCGAGTGGGCCCGGGCAGGCAATGATCACGTCGCGGTGGCGGCCCGGGCGGATGAGTCGCCGGCCACCGTGGCCCCGGGCGAAGGTGGCCCCGCGGCCGGGTTGCTGCGGCCGTCGCAGGTCCCGGTGCCGGGTGCGACGACCTGGCCAGCCAGGGTCCCGGCCCCCGCCGGGGACCGTGTGTACCGCAGGTTGACGCAGGCGCGGCCGCGCGGCGCTGCGACAGGCCCGGCCCGGCCGTCGTCGGTGCCAGCGCGGCCGGTCCCCGATCTGCTGCGCGGCTCGGGCCGCCTTCTGGAAGCTCCGGTCCGGGCGGAGATGGAGGCCCGCCTCGGCGCGGACTTCTCCCAGGTCCGCGTCCATACCGGCAGTGCGGCTCACGCCTCCGCGGCCGAGCTGGGCGCCCGCGCCTACACGGTCGGCGACCATGTGGTCATCGGTGCCGGCGGCGCGGACAAGCACACGCTCGCCCACGAGCTCACGCATGTGATCCAGCAGCGCCAGGGCGCGGTCGCGGGCACCGACTACGGGGGCGGGCTCAAGGTCTCTGACCCGTCCGACAGCTACGAGAAGGCCGCCGAGGCCAGCGCCGCCCGTGCCCTGCGAGGCCCGCTGAGCCAGCGCCCAGCGGCGGCCAGCACTCCGGAATTCTGGGCGGCGCGGCCTGCTCCGGCAATTCAGCGCATGAGCTTGAAACAATCCCGTGTGGTCACCGACATCGAGGAGTCTATCGACGTCGAACTTCGAGCGGCCGACGGTCCAGCGCATGGTGCCCTTTACCATCCCGCAGGGCTCGTCATGCGCGGGGCAAAGAGCCGGGCCGAGGCGCTGCGCTGGGCGATGCTCACCATCAAAACAATCGGAAAGGCAGCCCAGTCGATACCAGGAGCAAAATTTCTATCATTGTACACCCTGTGGGAGTACCTTCAGGCCAACCAGAATAATGATCGGTACAAGATCGGGGAACTGCTTACAGGATATCCAATAGTTGACGAGGGAGGAAGGCCATTCGCTGACGAGGATTTTATGCACTGGCGGAAGGATTTCAATCAGAAGTACGTAGCCCAGCAGGGCGGAGCGACGCGAGACAATCTCGATGGCCTGCGCGGGAATGAGGATCTCAGAATGTTCATCGATCCCTTCCAATTCGAAGTCTTCGTTGGGTATGACGACCGTTACATCGGGAATCTCCTCCGCGTCAAAGTCGAGTTTGGCTATTCGTACAACGGTTACGTCATCCAGGTGGAGGACGATGAAAGAGGGGTCAAAGCGAGCATGCAGACCCGGCCAAAGTACGGCGCTTCTCAGTACGGAGCGGAGACCGGGACCGAGCCAGGTATGCCGGCGACCTACAGCCAGACCCATCACTCGTCGGGTTACCAGCGCCTGGGGTGGCTAATTGACAAGGTGGGCAGGGATCAGGCGACTCTGGCCGAGAATGAGGAGGGAATCGATGCCTATACCAAAGTGATCGGCGAGGGCGCGCGCTGGGACTGCGTCGCCGCGATGGGCACCAAGGTCAGCGACTCGACCGAGTTCTACTTCCGGCCGGTGGAAGGGGTCGATGAATGGGCCTACCTGACTTTTGAGCACCTCTGGGCCAACTGGAAAGCTTTCGGCACCAAGTTCGGCATCAGCGACACTGAGGTCAAGGAAAAGATGCGAGAAGAACCCCTCCGGAGCCTCGTCCGCACCACGACCGACCCCGCCGACCTGGAGGGGGGGTATGACCTTGAGGCTTATTCACGCCATCCGGTAGAAGTGCAGCCCAACAACGGCTGAGATGGTGGTGTCAAAGGTCTCGATCGGGCGACGGTAATCGGTGTGCATAATCCTCCATGTCTTGAAGTTCGCGATGACCTGCTCGATCATGTATCGAATCTTGTTTACCTGAGTACTGAATTCTTTCTCCCAGTCGAGAAGATCCCGGCACTCCGGCTTCCTGATGGGCGTGATCATGCCCTTGCCGACGTATCCTTTATCACCCATCTGGCTTCTTTCGGGAAATCCGACAAGCACTGATGATTCGCCGATGCAATGCGCGTAGTGGCGGCTTCCGTCGGCCGGGTCGGATATCCATGCGAGCTCTCCGTAAAGATTGCACGCAACCTGGACGTTCTTACCGGTGGTTTTCCGCTTGCCTGAATACAGTTCCCGGTGCCCGCGCCACGACCAGCAGGGAAGCAGTGTGCCGTCGTAGATGTACTGGGTGTCCGGGTCGAGGTCTTCCGCCGTGGGTACGAACGGGGCAAGCGCGATCGCTAGTCGGGAAGTTATCCGCGAATTAGCTCGGCTAATGGTTGGCTGGGAGGTCTTGTATGTCTCTGCGAGTTCCTGCTGAACGTGATTTCTCCGCATGTAGGTGAGCGCTATAACCACTGACTTGTAAAGACCGAGAGACAGCGGCCACGGATCGATGTCACAGTCCTCCTCATTTGCATATATCAGTGCGCACAGGTCGATGATCTCGTCTTTGGTGAATCCGGTGGTATGATACATGCGCGGCCTGTTTCTGTGGGACTGAGTCTGGTAACCCAATCCTTTCGAGAAGCAGGCCGCCTTTCACATAGGCGCGCCGCTAACCGGAAATTTGCCACATGTCTGGCATCCCCGCCTGAATAACCCTCCTTGACTGATACGAGTGAGCTAATGGCGCCCCGTGCTGGCCGCGGAACGCCGGATGTGCTCCGCCGCCAATGCGCAGTCCCCGGCAACCGTCGATCGGGGCGCCTTGGCTGCGCGTGCTATCCCACATGAGGTGATCGGTACACCTGGTGACGCGCCCAGTCACGGCAGCGAGCATGGCCTGCGGGTGCGCATCATCCAGGCGGGCCCCGGCGGGACGGCGGCACCGGTGGTGCGGGCAGCCGCGTCGGGGCGACGACGTCTGCGCTGTGGTTCGGGCAGGCCTGGCTGCTGGACCTGGAGGGGGACCAGGACCCCTTCCCGCGACCGCCCGGTCCGTAGCCACGCCGGTCAGCCAGTGGCGTGACCTGGTAGGTGACGGCTGGGTGACGGTCTGTCCGCAGACTTGGCAGTATGTCTCAGCGCAGGTCGCTGTGGGTGAACGTCATGGAGGGGAGCCGATGTCCGTTTCCGCTCCCATATCTCACGTCCACCTGCTGAACGGCTTCGAGCTGTGCGCTCACGGCGACGCCGTGCCGGTCAAGGCCGGCCAGCAGCGGCTGGTCACCTTCCTGACCCTGCACGATGGGCTATTACGGCGCAGCCACGTCGCGGGCGCGCGGTGGCCGGACGTTCCCGCGGAGCGCGCCTCCGCCAACCTGCGGGCCAGCATCTGGCGGGTGCCGGCCGCGTGCCGGGCGATGATCGGCCTGTCCGCCCAGCACATCACGTTGGCGGGGGGCGTCACCGTGGACTTCCTCGGCGCGGTCGCGCGGGCACGGTGGCTCATCGACCGCTCGGCAGGCTGTGACGAGACCGACCTGAGCAAGCGGGCCCGGGCCGAGCTGTCCAGCGAGCTGCTCCCCACCTGCTACGACGACTGGGTGCTGGTGGAGCGGGACCGGTTCCGCCAGCTCCGGCTGCACGCGCTGGAAGCGCTGTGCGAACGGCTGACCGCCCGCGGGCGCTACGGCGAGGCGATCGACGCTGGCCTGGCCGCCGTGTGCGCCGAGCCGCTGCGGGAGAGCGCCCACCGGGTCCTGATCACGGCCCATCTGGCCGAGGGCAACCACGCCGAAGCGCGCCGCCAGTACGAGCTGTACCGGCAGGTGATACGAGACGAGCTCGGGGTGGAGCCGTCCCGCGGCCTGCGCGACCAGATGGCCGGGGCCGGAGCGAGGTGAGCGGGATGGCGCAGAGCATTTTCGGGGCGGACCGGGCAGGCGGCGATCATGCTGCGGCCCCGGTCCGGGCAGACGGTCCCGCCGCGGCCGCACGCGGGCGTGCGGAGGGGCGCGGGCGTGCGGAGGGAGGCAGGCGCGGGGCGGCGGCCCCGGCGCTGCGCCCGTCGCAGGTGCCGGTGCCTGATCCGGCGAAGCGGCCGGGTGGTGGCCTGCTGCCCGGCCCGGGCCAGCCCCTGGCCGTCCCGCTCCGGCAGGAGATGGAGGCGCGGCTGGACGCCGACTTCTCCGGGGTCCGGATCCATACCGGCAGCGCGGCCCGCGCCCGCGCCGCCGGCCTCGGTGCCCGCGCCTACACCGTCGGCGACCATGTCGTCATCGGCGACGGCGGGGCGGGCAAGCACACCCTCGCGCACGAGCTCAGTCACGTCCTGCAGCAGCGCGAGAGGCCCGTCGCGGGCACCGGCCGCGGCGACGGCCTGACAGTCTCCGATCCCGCCGACCGCTTCGAGCGGGAAGCGGCGGCCAGCGCGGCGCGGGCCATGTCCGGATCCTGGCGCGAGGACAGCGCCCCGGCGTCACCCGCGCACGGCCGCGCCCCGGCGCCACCCGCGATGGGGAGTCCGGCTGGGCCGACGGCACGGCCCGCGGTGGTGCAGCGGGTCCCGGTGGAGGAGAACGGCCGGTGGAAGGACCCCGCGATCGGCCCCTCCTACGAGCTGACCGAGCTGGGCCGGGCGCACGGCCGCTTCCGGTTCCAGGTCAAGGGCACCGGTGTCGAATTCGAGTACGACAGCGAGCTCGCACAGTACTACGGCCCGGATGGGCTGTGGAGCTCGGCTGAGGAGATCCGGGAACGGCTGGGCGTGCTGTCCACCAGGCTCGGCGCGCTCGCCGAGTTCCACGCGAGGGGCAATTACCCCGACCACGTCGACGCCGCGGGGCAGGAGCTGTACGAGCAGTACAACAGCCTGCTGAATCTCGGCCTCTCGCTGAGCGCCGACGCGGTGTACGAGGGGATGGCCGCCGGAAAGCCCTGGCGACTGACCGAGCTGGGCCGCCTCTTCGGCCTGGACGCGCTCGAGGAACGGGCGATGTGGGCGTACTCCCAGCCGAACAAGAACGTGCAGTACATCGGGGAGGGGGCGGCCAGGACGGTGAACCCGGTGTACATGGGCTCCCATTCGCAGTGGGGCAGGTACTTCGATGGATGGGAGGCGCTGGCGAGCGCGCTGCGGAAGATCCCGGCCCTCGGCGAGCTGGGCCTGGGGTCGGTGCCCGTCTACCGTGTCGAACGATCCGGCTCCGAGCTGATGCGGTTCCTGCGCCAGGCGAGCGGGCCGGTGTACATCCGGCACGGCATGCATAAGAGCAGCAGCCAGCCCCGGATCGACTACTGGCCGGACCCACGCCACCCCACCTGGTACGCGGAGGTCGGCCACCAGCTTCACTTCGGGTCGGCGTCTATCGTGCCCAGCTCGCACAGCTGGCAGAAGGAGAACTACCGCAGCGGCCTGATCAAGTTCTACTGCCCATCGGCGAAGTACATCAACGCATGGGGCGGGATGGGCATCATGGACGGCGGCGAGGTTCTCATCCCGCCGGGCACCGTCACGTACTACAGCGGCCAGCCCATCACCGAGCCGTGGATGGGCGCCGACCTGACCATGTACGTGCTGACCGAGGTCACCGGCCGGCGCCGCCCCGGCATCCCCTTCATCGACGACTACACCACACTGGACATCCTCGACCTGTGAGCCCCGGCCGCGGTGCCGCACGCTGAGATCGCATGCCGTGAACGAGCCCGGCCGTGGCCTGCGCTGCCCCGGCGCCATCCACCCGGCCACGGCGCGCCCCTGATGTTCTCCGGGGCGGCTCAGGGTGCAATCAGGGGTGATCCCGATCGACGGGGGCAACCGCCGGCGGCAGGCTGAAGACATGAGCACAGCCGCCGCGGGCACCGGGCCCGCCGCCTCGACCGGCCAACGACTGCTGCGTGCACTTGCTCACCACGATCGGCCCGGAGATCATCCACCCGGAACCCGCGGCCCATTTGCGAGCCGCAGGCGGGAGCAGCGCCCGGTCCATCCCAGCAGCCATGAGACAAGCGATCCTCAAAGTGCCGTAAGCATTCGGCATCGCCTAGCCACGGCTAGGCAGAGGGTCAGCCGTGGCAGCACCGACGGGCTTGTCTCCTGCCCAGAAGCGCTGATCCGACGAGCAAACGATGCCGGTCCCTTCCAGTCTCCCCCGCTCCCGCCCGGCCAGTGCGGCCTGATCCTGCTGCCGCCACGCTGCCATGAAGATCAAGAAAGCCTGACCGCCTATCGGCGATCAGGCTCCTGACCTGCACTCACTTGGTAGCGGGGGCGGGATTTGAACCCGCGACCTCTGGGTTATGAGCCCAGCGAGCTACCGAACTGCTCCACCCCGCGTCGTTGTGTCTTCACTTTATGGCCTACGGGAGGTCTAGGCAAATCAACCGTTCCTGTTGAGCTAGCGGGAGTTAGTCCGGGCTCAGCCGGCGGCCCCGGACGGTCCTGGGCTGCCTGGTCGCCCGCCATGATCCTTTGAGGCTGCCTGGTCTTGGTGCCGGGTGGCTGCCGGGGGCCTCGTGGGGTGGCGGGCTTCCTTGGTGCGGGCCTGGCTGCCGGTGTGGTCCGGGGCCGCGCCTGGGCTGGCCGTGCCGCCTCCTCCGGGGCGGTGCGGTTCCCTGCCGCGCGTCTCCTGGCCCGGTGGCCGAGGCCGCGTCGCCCGGTCACCAGCGCTGCCGCGTGGTGCCCGGTCGCCTTCGGGTGGTGTTCCCGCAGGGGGCCGAGCCAGTACTCGGCCCCCCACCGGGACGTGTAGGCCGGGTCCACGACGATCACGTGCAGGCCCGCGTTCGCGGTCATCTGCGCGAGCCGGTCGCGGAACTTCCCGGTCGGGATGCCGGAGACCAGCCGCCGGAACCCGCGGCCCCGCCGGCCGCGCGAGGGCCGGTTTCCGTGCCGCTCGCGGCCCTGCTCGCGGGCCTCGGCGAAGTCCAGGTCCTCAATCACGATCGCGCGAGCACCGTGCTCTTTCGCGGTGGCGATAAGGATGCTGATGGCGGCCCGCAGCCGCCCGTCCCGGGCCGTGGCGGGCAGCCCGGCCAGGTCCAGCGGGACCGTGACGGGAGTGCCGGTGACGTTCCCGTCCGCCGCGACGACCGCGACCGCGAGGTGCCCGGCGTTGACATCAACCGCAACGACTGGCTGCCGTCTCAGCTCCTCCAGCGACGGGACCGGTGCCGGGTCGGTCGTCCAGGACGCGTCCACGTACCACCGGTCCCGTGCCGGGTTCCAGGTGATGTCATACCGGATGGCGCCGGTGGCGGCCTGCGCGGCGACCTCATCGCCCCGGTAGGTGAAAGCGACTTGGCACGACAGCCGGTACCGGCCGTGCGGCCGGTTCGCCACGTGCGCCAGCGGGGCGGGCAGCTTCAGCTCCAGCCAGCCCTCGTCCGGGTGCACGCGGATCGTCTCATTCCCCCACGGCTTGCCCTTCTCCCCGTCGGCGGTCAGGAACAGCCGCGCCGACTCCCACTCCGCCCGCCACTCCGCCTCGGTGATTCCCGCGGTGGCGAGGTTGCCGCGCTTGCGCAGCAGGCCCCGGCCGCCCCGCACCACCGATACCGCCCCCGCCTCCAGCCGCCGGTCCACCCGGGCCAGCCTTGCCCTCAGCGCGTGGAGACGGATCACTTTCGCATGCCGCTCGGCCGGGGTGGCATACCCGCGGGCCCGCCCGGACTTCCCGCCCGCCGGCACGGCGAGCCGCGCCTCGATCCGGCGGACGCGGGCCTGCAGGCTGGCCCGCTCCGCCCGCAGGTTCTGCCCGGCCAGCCGCAGCTGATCCTCGCTCGTACGGGTGATCGTCCCCGCCCACCGGGACGAGGATTCCGCCGTCAGCGCCCGCTTCCGCACCGCACGCGAGACTGCCTCCCCTCTCGCGTCCACCCGGCCCTCCGCGCACCGCGCCGCCAGGTCACGCCCCGCCAGCGACCCCAGATGCGTGCCCGGCCGCCCGCAGCACGGCTTCGTCCTGCGGGGATACGCGGAGCCGGGCCCGCACTCGCGCCCCGGCGGGGGCGGCCGCCACGAACGGGCCGGCGATGGGGCGCAACTCGCTCACCCGGTATCCCCGCACGGGGCGCCCCCCGCCTCCAGCACGGCCTGCGGGCCGATGTCCCGCTGGGCGCACCCGACGGCCTTCAGCGCACGGTTCCGTGCAGGCCGGCGCCCATACAGGCGGGCGCAGAACGACGTCAGCACCTCGATCATGTCCCGTACCAGGTCGTCAGTCACCTCGCTGTCATCCAGCACCACCAGGCGGCGGCCATGGGCGGACAGGGCGGCCTCGACCAGTTCCGTGTTCATCCTCCCGAGCCGGTCGCGGTGCTCCACCACGATCACAGCGGCCGCCGGGCCGGCCAGCAGCCGCCGCGCCCTGGCCCTGGCACCGTTCATCCCGGACCCGACCTCGGCCTCCACCCGGACCACAGGCATCCCCGCCTGCACCGCCCACGCCGGCAGGCGTGCAACCTGCCGGTCCAGGCCGGCCTTCTGGTCATGAGAGGACACGCGCGCATACAGGCCTGCTCCTCCCTGCGAGGAGGCAGCGACCGTATCGGGGACACCAGGATGAGCCGGCCGACTTTCCGCGCAGGAACGAGCAGCGCGCCCTCCCGGTACCAGCGGTACGCGGTCGTCACGTGGATGCCCTGTGCGCGCGCCCACTCCGTCAGGTTCACGCGACAAACCTACTTTCTAGAACATGCGTTCGCTATCCAAAACACGCTGAACGACATAACTGCTCTAACCCCGGCTCTCCGCGCTCACCAGGATCGACGCCAGCCTTCCGGCCAGCCGCGGTCCGGCCAGCCGCGGTCCGGCCAGCCGCGGTCCGGCCAGCCGCGGTCCGGCCAGCCGCGGTCCGGCCAGCCGCGGTCCGGCCAGCCGCGGTCCGGCCAGCCGCGGTCCGGCCAGCCGCCGGGCAGGCTACTCCCCCGGGACAGCTATCCATAGGTTGTAGCTGATCTGCCAGGTGGTGGTCGGGGGCTGGGTGAGGTCGTGCGCGTCCTGGGTGCTGCTGAAGCCGACCACCTGGCGCGGGGCGATGCCGTAAGCGATGAGTTCACCGGCGTCAGTGGAGAGCAGGGCTGGCTGCCGACCTTGCCGTTCGATGGCGAAGACGGCCGACCGTACTTTGCTGCTCGGCTCGCCTGCCATGACCGCGGCAGGCACGCCGCACATGCTCCGGATGACCTGAGCGAACTCGTCCGCCGCAACGCGGTCCAGCAGTATCACGGACATGTTCGAGCTCATCGCGCCGCAGAGCCGGTCGAGGGCGGTGACCTGGCCATTGCCAGTCCGCAGCAAGGCCAGGCCGTTCGCTGACGAAGTCACCACGTGCCGGGGGCCGGAGCGGGTGACGGTGATCCCGAACGTGGTGATCGCGGTGGGCACGGCCAGGGCCACGGCGAAGCAGGCGGCGGCCACGGACACGGCAACCGTGCCGGATCCCCGGTTCCTGGCCCGGCCCGCGAGCCAGGCGGACACCCAGATCGCGCCGAGGATAAAGCCCGGGAGGACCACGGGTACCAGCTCGCGGCTGGCCCACGGCTGGTCGGGAGCGGTATCCGGCGCCCAGAGCACGCGGAACGTGGCGGGCACGATGATCAGCAGTGGCAGCGCCCACACCCGGGCCAGGCCGCCCTCGTCCGTCCAGGCCAGCAGCGCCCGCCCGCAGCGGCGCACCAACAGGGCCACGCCGAAGCCGCCGAGCAGCACGGCCGGGATCCCGACGTACCAGGTCACCCAGTACAGGCTGTCCTCGGCGTAGGAACGGGTCGGCTGCACTGGCAGGCCCAGCAGTTTCTGCAGCGCGGCGATGTAACCCGTGGTCGCCGGCCCGGGGTTCCAGTGCGCGGTCTGCAGGTAAGGCCGGACTGCGAAGCCGATCAGCACGGCCGCGACGCCGATCGCCGCCAGCTCGGGCAGCCAGCGCAGCGGGCGGGCGCGCAGCAGCCGCTGCAGCCCGCGGCGGACCGGCCGCCAGGCGGCCAGGCCGGCCACGACCAGCGTGGCGGCGGCGACCCCGGCCGCGATCAGGCTCAGCCGGTGCAGGGAGAACCCGGGCGCCGCCAGGTAACTGGGGGCGAGCTTGTGCGCCGCGGCCAGGCCGCAGCCCACCCCCGCAATCACCCCCAGCGCCAGCGGAATGACCTGGGGCCGACGGGCCGCGGCGAGCACGCCGAGGAAAGGGATGACTGCGACCAGGTCCGGTAGCGAGTTCAGGGATACCAGCATGGTGAGGCCGAGGGCGAGGCCGCCCATCGCAGCCGCTCCCAGGCCCGCTGGCACTGCGCGGGGGCCGGCCAGGCCCGTCGCCCCGGTGCCCGGCGGCAGCGCGCTCATCGGATCCGTTAGCGGGCCGGACGGAGCATCGGCCGGACCATCAGACACTGGCCTGGCCTCGGGGTGCCCGTTCCCAGACGCCTCGGGGTGCCCGTTCCCAGACGTTGCGTCACCGGCAGGCCCAGGGCCAACCGCCCCCGCTGGCGATCCAGCGACCGACCACGGCTCGAATGGTCCACGATCAGCTGAGCCAGGCTCCGCAGCCGCTGACCGTCCCGGCTCCGTCATCGCAGCGGAATCGGAGGACGCCGGTTCCGGGACGACCGGTTCCGCGGCGGTCGGCTCCGGCGCCGTCCGCAGCGAGAGTGTGTCTCTGACCTCCGTCCCGCCCGGCTCCGTGGACTGCGAAGCCGTTCCACGTGAATCGTTGCCGCGGCCCAGCCAACGCAGGCGCCGTGACTGCTGGGCCTGGCCGCGGGTCTGCTGCGGCTGGTCCAGGCCGAGCCAGTCCAGGAAGCCGGGCCAGTCGATCAGGCGGCGCCGGGGCGGGGACGCTGGGATACCCCGGTCAGGCTGGTCCGGCCAGGGTGGGTACGCCGGGACGCCCTGGTCCGGCTGACCCGGCCAGGACGACGACTCCGGGACACCCCGGTCTGGCTGACCGGGCCAGGGCTGCGACACCGCAACCGAACCGGCCGGCTCACCTGGCCGGGCTGACTGGCCCGGCCGCGCTGAGTAGCGTGGCCGGCGGAACACGGCAGGACGCACCGTCAGCGCATCGACCACCAGAGCCAGCCCGCCGGACAGCAGCAACGCCGTCAGCGGCTCACTGAACGCGGACCGGCTGGTGTACTGCACGGGCAGGCTGAGGGCTAGCACCAGCGCAGCCACTGGCGCCCACTGCGGGCCAGCCAGCCGGCCCGCCAGGCCGCCAAAGCTGAGCACGGCCAGCGCCCCGAGCACTGGGCTGACGATGGTGGCCGCGGGCAGGCCATGAATCCACCAGCCCGCCGCCAGCAACACCGGCAGGCCTGGCATGAACTGGGGTGACAAGCCGACGCTGCGGGCCACGAAGCCGGTGCTGGCGAACGTCAGGCCAGGGTGCGGACCGCCGAACGCGATCACCGACCGCGGGATGGGCAGGGTGCCGTGCCCGGCGATCCAGTAGCCGTACTGGAACAGCGCCCCGGGATCACGTAGCACGATGATCTGCGGTGAGTTCAGCAGCAACTGCCACACACCGAACCCGGCCGCGACGGCAACGGTGCCGGCCAGGCCGCACCATACCGTCCAGGCCCGGGCCGGCCGCTGGCTGCGGCCCAACGACGCCGAACCCGACGAGGCCGAATCGGACGAAGCTGACCCCGGCGAGGCCGAACGCGGCGCGGCAGAATCGGGCGGTGCGGACCCCAGCCGGGCAGCAGCCAGCCGGACCGCGCCTGGCCATTGGCTGGGCGGCCTGCGCAAGGCGATGACCACCAGGACCACGGCGAGCGGGGCAGCGATCGCCGTCGTGGCGGATGGCCGGAACCGGCCGACGGCCAGCAAGGCGGTCGCGGGCAGCAGCCAGGCCACGGCCAGCAGTACGGGCAGGGCGGTAAGCCGGGCAAAGCTCCGCCCCGCGATGGGTATTCCTCTATCTGGCCTGGCAGCTGTGGCAGGCTCCGGACTGCTACTCTCAGCTAGCTGACCGGCCGGATGGGCTTCCGGACGCACGGGTCCCACCTTACGGGGGACCCGGGTTCCCCCGCAGCGGGGGCGGTAACCGATTAATCCCGTTGGGCCCACACGCCATCGCCCCCCGGTGGACAATAGTCGGCGCACCCCCCGCACAATCGATGATCCACGTGCCGAGGAGCGATGACCCGCTACGACGAGATGGACGAACACGGGGGACACAGTTCAGCCCGCGGCCGCCCAGCGCCGGAGCCTCTGATCGCGGCGGGCGACACAGACTGGGGCATGACCAGCTATGGCAGCTCTGCTGACCAGGACGCTGGTCACTGGGAGGCGTCCGACTCCGGCCCGGACACCGGCGGCTGGTCAGGTCAGGACACTGGTGGCTGGCCAGCGCGCGGCACGGGCCGCGGCAAGGGTGCGGGCCGCGGCAAGAACGCGAGCCGGGACAGCGGGTCCGGTGACCGTGCCCGCCCGGTAGGCATGGCCCGGCTGATGCATCCCAGCAGGCACGCCATGCTCGGCGCGGCCGCCATCATCGCCATGTTCGCGGTGGTCAGCATGTCCCTCGCGGCCTATGCCCAGTACCGCGGGGTGTACGACAGCATCCGCCGGGAAAATGTGACCTCGGCCATGCTCGGCAAGCGGCCTCCGTACACGGCTGGCCTGAACATCCTGGTCATCGGCTCTGACTCGCGGGCCGGGCTGGGCCGGAAGTTCGGCACCGGCATTGACGGGGCCCGGTCGGACACCATGATGCTGCTGCACATCGCGCCCGGGCACACCCGGGCGGACATCATCAGCTTCCCGCGCGACTCGATGGTGCCGATCATCGCCTGCCAGGCAGACGGGGTCGGCGATCCTGGGCAGCAGGCCCAGCCCGGCCAGCTGGAGCGGCTCAACTCCACCTTCGCCTACGGCGGCGCGCCGTGCCTGTGGAAGACGCTGGAGCAGGTCACCGGCATCCGTATCGATCACTTCATCGAGGTGGACTTCACCGGATTCGAGTCCATCGTCAACGACGTCGGCGGGGTGCCGGTCTGCCTGCCCTACGCGGTGAACAACCCGCTGTCCGGGCTGAACCTCTCGGCGGGCAAGCACATGGTCACCGGGGCGCAGGCCCTGGCCTTCGTGCGGACCCGGGAGAACACCGGCGATGGATCGGACACCGAGCGGATCCAGCGGCAGCAGTTCTTCCTGGCCGCGGTCATGCAGAAGCTCAAGGCGACCAACCTGCTCGCGCAGCCCACCCGGATCTACGCGGTGGTCCGCGACGCGGCCAAGTCGCTGACCACCGACAGCGGGCTCGACCTGTCCACCATGCTGCGCATCGCGGACAGCATGAAGAGCCTGAATTCCAGCGCGGTGCAGTTCATCACCGTGCCCAACGGGCCCTACCCGGGTGATCCGGCCGCCGAGCTGATCTGGGCCCAGCCGCAGGCCGACAACCTGTTCAAGGCGATCGAGGACGACCAGGGCGTGCCCGCGCCAGCGGCCAAGAAGGCCGCGCCCGCAGCGAAGCCCACTGTCACCGAGAGCCCCGCCCAGGTCAACGTCCAAGTCCTCAACGGCTCCGGGGTGGCGGGCGTCGCGTCCACCGCCGCCACCGCCCTGACCGGGGCCGGCTTCCACGTCACCGGCCAGGGCAACGCGACGAACTTCAACTTCACCAGCAACGTGATCGAGTACTCCAGCCCGGCGCAGCTGACCGCGGTGAACACGCTCAAGGCCCGGCTGAGCAGCGTCCAGGTCCAGCAGAACGCCGCGCTGGCCCCCGGCACGATCAGCCTCATCCTCGGGTCCAGCTTCACCGGCAGCCTGGCCAGCGCGGGGAGTTCGTCCTCGTCCTCGTCGTCGAGCAGGCTGGCGCAGAGCTACGGCGGCATCACCGCGAACACGAACATCTGCTCCGACTCCACCGCCTTCGCCGGCCCCTTCTCCACCCTCCCGGGCGGCTGATCCGGGAACGGGCGGCTGATCCGGGGAATCTGCCGAGGGCCGCTACGCGCTGCTGGACCGCGGCAGGCTGCCAGGCGGCTCCGCGCCGCCATCAGGCGAGCCCCGGGCCTCGCCGGGCCCGGAACCGCCAGACCCGGAACGGCCAGACCCGGAACGGCCAGGGCCGCGGCTGGGCTGCTGGGAGCCCAGCTGAGCCACGGCCAGCCAGGCCCACAACCCGACCGGGTACATGAAATACCCGAACCGGGTGGCCGGGGCCAGCGTGAACATCAGCACCAGGCCGATGATCAGCCGCCAGGCGGCGGCCGGGACCGTGCGCGGCGGGCGGACCACGAGGGACAGCAGCACGCCCAGCCCGGCCACGCACAGCAACGCCACCGCTATCAGATGGCCGGTATGCCCAGTGTCCGCGAGCACATGCCCGGGCAACGGGCTGGACGCCTGTGACCTGATGCTGGCCAGGCCGAGCGGGAACAGGATCGTGTTCTCCACCAGGGAGCGCGGTGCCACCGCCGCCACCGGGCCGATGAGGACGGCCGCGGCGGCCACCGCCGCCGCCAAGAAACCCACGGCGGCCCGCCGGCCGTCCCGCACCGACAGCATGACCAGCGCGACCAGCACACCCGGCCACGCGGTGGCCTTGGTGGCGGCCGCGACACCGAAGACCAGGCCGGCCAGGACCGGCCGGGGGTGGCGCCAGAGCAGCGCCAGGCCCAGGCAGAGCAGGGCCAGCACCGGGACGTCAGTGCCGCCGACTGTGAGCGAGAACGCGACGATCGGCGTCAGCGTGACCAGCACCGTCCAGCGCAGGGCGTCCCGGGCGCCCGCCGCGGCCAGGGCCGCCCCGAACACGGCCACGAAGGCCACGGTGAACCAGATCCGCGGATCAGTGATCACGTGCGCCCCGAACAGCGCCCTGGGCAGGCCGAAGATGGCCATCACCGGCAGGTAGGGGTTGTAGCTGTTGGGATCGTGCGTGCCCACCAGCACCCTCGCGCTCTCGTAAGGGCTCCCGTGCTGGAGCAGCAGCCGGGCGCCGCGCGCGATGACGAAGACCTCTGGCTGCCACTGACCGTGGGCGGCTAGCACGCACAACGGGGCGACCAGCGCGCCGACCATGCCCAGCACCAGGGCCACGTCCACCGCCCGGGCTGATTTCCAGGCCAGCACGACCACGGCCGCGGCCGCGTACCCGCCGATCGCGAACGGCGCCCACTGACGGTGCACGAAGTCCGAGCTGAACAGCCAGATTCCGCCGGCGAACAGCGCACACGCCAAGAACATGGCGGCCAGCCAGAAGCGTGAAATACTTACCGGTGACTGCCATCCCCGAGCCGGCTCAAGAGCACGCAGAGGCGCTTGTCTGAGCTGGAGCATAGAGAAAGAACCTCCGCTGTGATCCTAGCCGGTGGCCGGCCGGGCTTTCAGACGGCACCCCGGTAACGTTCAGATCAGCACCGTCAGCCAACGGACGGCCCAGCTGACCAGGCAGGCGCAGACGGCCCAGCTGACCGGGCAGGCCACAGACGGCCCAGCTGACCGGCCGCGCAACAGAGCGCTCAGCTGACCGGCCGCGCAACAGGCGGGTCAGCTGACCGGCGGCCGCCCGGCCCGACCACGATCACCACGTCGCAGAGCCCGGCCGCGGCCAGGTTGCGCAGGCCGATGTCCAGGATCCAGGCCGATGTCCAGGATCGTGGTTTCCCCGTCCATCGGCAGCGCCTTCGGCAGCAGGTCGGTATCCGGGCCCAGCCCCCCGCTCCCGCCGCCAGCACCATGCCAATCACCGGCGAGCCCCCTCCCGGAGTACGAACCAGCTGGACAGGCTGCCCCAGCCCAGCAGCACCCCGAGGTACGCCGCGAGGCCCAGGTAGGTAACCATGGCCAGGCCGAACATGGCGCCCGTGCCCGCCACCAGCATGCGGCCCTCCCAGCCGAGCCCGCCGCGCGGCGCGGGCGCTGGCAGCGGCTGCCGGGCCCGGTACGCCACATCCAGGTGCCGCAGCGCGATCAGGCTGGCCAGTGCGAACGTCACCGGCCAGGGCACGCCCGTGGCGTAGCCGAGCGCGACCAGGTACAGGTACTCCCCGACCTGCAGCACCACGGGCGTCAGCCAGTCCGCCCGGCCCTGGTGCGGATGCGCCGACCCGGGCGCCGCGAGCAGCATCGCCACCGCCGGGGTGAGCAGCAGGAAGCCGGGCAGGTTATGCAGGCCGACCCCGGCCAGCAGGGCAGTGGCGGTCAGCCCGGCGATGGCGGGCGGCAGCGGCACCAGCTGGCCCGCCGTCACGTCCCCGGCGAACCGCGCGATCAGCCCGTCGTCCCGGCTGGCCGCCACCGCGCCGGGCACGGTCCCGGCGCCCCCGCCCGGCCGCGGCCCAGCCAGGACCCAGGCCAGCGCGACCACACTCCAGCAGGTCAGCACCAGCAGCGCAACGTAGGTACCCCGACCCACCGCGCTGACCGTGATCACCACTGCACGCTCCATCGCGGGCAGCCCGAGCAGCCGGCCTGCCGCCACCCCCGCCACCTGCTGGACCCTCAACGAAGACCCCGTCCCAGCCGGGCCCGCCACGCTGTCCGGGCGGCGCGGCTCGGCCCAGGGCCGGACCAGCCGGGCGGTACTGCGCAGGCCGAGCAGGCTGACCGCCGCGGTCGCCAGCAACCACGGATCCAGCCGGCCCGGCCGCGCGCCCGCGGCGAGTCCCGCGCACACGGCCACCTCACCGGCCAGCGCGCACACCCCGGCCAGCCAGCCCTCGAACGCGTCGGTGCTGAGCTGGCGGCCAATCCGGCGGGCCAGGCAGCCACCACCCAGGGCCGCGCCGCCCGCCAGTGCGGTCATCGGGGTACCCGCGCTGAACCACACCGCCGCGCACAGGCTGCAGACCAGGGCGATGCCGGACAGCGAGTTGCGGGCCAGGGCACGACGGGTCGCCCAGCCGGCCACGCGGCGCGGCAGCACCACCACAGCCGTGGTCACCGTCATGTCCTCTCCCGGTACCTGCTGCGTAAGCCAATGCGATGTAATCCGGGACCCCAGGCCACCCAACCGGGCAACTACGAGGCCTAGTACCCACCAGCCGTCCGGTATACCATCACCCTCCGCAACAACTGCATCACGACCCACCGAGAAGCCATTCGATTTTCAGTTCATATTTTTGCCCCCAGAAGGGCAAAAATTCGAACTAATAACGGCGTGGCGGCTGAGGGGGGTCCGGCAGGTGGTGGCCTGCCGGGGGACCCAGACCCGGGGAGGACCCCGACCAGGGGGACCCAGACCCCGGGGGGACTCTGACCCGGGGAACCCCGGCCCGGGGGGACTCCGGCCCGGGAGGGACCCGGACCCGGGGGAAACTCCGGACGGAGGGAACCCCGGACGGGGGTGGCCCCGGCGGGGTGACCCGCCCCGGGGGCCGCCGGGACGTGGGGGCGGCAGCGGGGGCGGGGTGTTCGTTGCGGGGTAGAGTCCGCTCATGCGCACGGTGGCAGTGCTGCTGGCGGCCGGGTCGGGGCAGCGGTTCGGCGCAGCCGTGCCCAAGCAGCTGCTACCGCTGGCCGGCCGGGCCCTGCTCGAGCACTCCCTGGAGGCGTTCCAGCAAGCCCCGGACGTGCACGAGATCTTGCTGGTGCTGGCCCCGGGACAGGCCGGGCCCATGCGCGAGCGGCTGGCCGGCCGCGGCTACCACAAGCTGACCGGGATAATCGACGGCGGCCTGACCCGGCCGGAGTCCACCCGGCGGGCCATCGCCGAACTCGGCGCGGACGAGTGCGACGTACTGTTCCACGACGCGGCCCGGCCGCTGCTGGACCAGCGGATCATCGCGGACTGCGTGCGCGCGCTACGCACGCACCGGGCGGTCGGGGTGGCGGTCGCCGCCTCCGACACGATCGTCGTGGTGCAGGACGGCCTGATGACGGGCATGCCGCCGCGGGACACGCTGTGCCGGTGCCAGACCCCGCAGGGGTTCCGGCTGTCGGTGATCCGGGAAGCGCACCGGCGGGCCCAGGCCGACCCGGCCGCGGCCGGGCAGCCCGCCACCGACGACTGCGGCGTGGTGCTGCGCTACCTGCCCGACGTCCCGGTGGCAGTGGTGCCGGGCAGCGAGCGCAACATCAAGATCACCTACCCGGATGACCTCAGCATCGCCGAGGCGCTACTCAAGGGGACCCACGCCGCCGAGCTCAACGGGACCGGGGTCGGCAGCACCGACCTCAGCCGCGCCGACGTCAACCGCGCCGGGCGCTGACCGCCTGCTTCATCAGGGTCTGGCCGAAGTCCCAGATCAGGCCGCTGCCCTTGCTGGCGTCGTCCATCACCTCGACGAACGCGGAGCGGAACAGCTCCACCTCGGCATCACCGATGATCAGCGGCGGGATGAGCTTTATCACCTCCTGGTGATCGCCGGAGACCTGGGTGAGGATGTGGTGCCGCTGGAACAGCGCGACCACGACCATCTGCGCGAACAGCCCGACCCGGGCCTTCTGCAGCATGTTCCAGGCGGCCCGCTGCCGCATGGAGTGCGGCTTACCGAACTCCAGCCCGATCATCAGCCCGCGGCCGCGGACCTCGGCGAGCAGGTCGTAGCTGTCCATCAGCTTCCGCAGCTCGGTGCGCAGCACCTCCCCGGTCCGGTCGGCGTTCTCGGTCAGCTGCTCGTCCTCGATCACGGCGAGCGAGGCCAGGCCCGCCGCCATGGCCGCCGCGTTGGAGCCGAACGTGGAGTCGTGCACCAGCACCCGGTCCATCGACGAGTAGACCTTCTCGAAGATCCAGTCCTTGGCCAGCGTGGCGCCGACCGGGACGAACCCGCCGGACAACGCCTTGGCCACGGTGACGATGTCCGGCTCGACGCCGTCGTCGTGCTGGTAGGCGAAGAACCGGCCGGTGCGGCCGAGCCCGGATCTGCACCTCGTCGCAGATCAGCAGGGCCCCGTGGTCGTGCAGCACCTTTTGCGCGGCAGCCAGGAAGCCGGGCGGGGACACGTGCACGCCCTTACCCTGGACCGGCTCGATGACCAGCGCGGCCACGTCACCCTTACGCAACTCGGCCTCGAGCGCGTCCAGGTCGCCGAGGGCGATCATGGTGTCCGGCAGCAGCGGGGCGAAGCCGCTGGCGGAACTCCTCCGACCCGTTCACCGACAGCGAGCCGGTGGTGAGCCCGTGGAACGCGTGGTCGCAGTAGATGATCCGGCGCCGCCCGGTCGCGTACCGGGCGAACTTCAGCGCCGCCTCCACCGCCTCGGTGCCGCTGTTGCCGAAGTACACCCGGTCCAGCCCGGGCGCCTTGGCCAGCAGCCGCTCGGCGAGCAGGCCGGGCAGCAGCGCACGGTCGAACTGGACCAGGTCGGCCAGCTCGGCGTCGAGCACGTCGTGCAGGGCCTTGCGCACCACCGGGTGGTTGCGCCCGAGCGCCGAACACCCCGAAACCGGCCAGGAAGTCGGCGTACCGGGTGCCGTCGGAGTCGTACAGGTACGCGCCCTCGGCCCGGTCGTACACCTTGTCGAAGCCGATGGCGTGCAGCATCCGGGCCAGCTGCGGGTTCAGGTACTGGGCGTGCAGGGCGTAGCCCTCACCGCGGCGGGAAGCGAGCAATTCCGACAAATCAAAGGCCATGTGCAGTAGTCTGCCCATCCGCTGATCGGGCCGCCCGGTAATCCGGCCGGCCTGCTGCCCGCAGCCGCCGGAGGTCCCGGGCACCGCGGTCGCCGACCGGGTACCCGGCCGGCTATGGGTGGCGCGGCCGCCAGGGTTCCCGGCTGACCGCTCCTCCCCGCTGCCCCGGGCGACTACGGCCGGGGGTGAGGTCGCGGGGGCTCGACAAGAACCCGAGTCCCCAGCTGACATGCATCGTAGCCAGCGCCACCGGCAGCCGGATAGCCACGCAGGCCGGGACCTGCCGCCCGGCCGGCACGGTGACGGCGAGCACGCCCGCCAGGTAGGTGGCCGGGCGGCGAACAGGTAGTCCTGGGCCAGGACGCGCCGGACCGCCTCAGCGAGGTGCCGCTCCTCGTTCCGCACCAGCATGACGACGGACACGGGGTGCCAGTGGTGATCGCGCCCAGCGCTGGCGCCTGAAGCCCGGGAGCTTAGGATGATGAGTCAATCACGGAGAGTACGGTAGCGTGTTCGGGCGCCTCCAGTGACATCTGTACGTAATTATGTGATTACAGTCCGGAGTCCTCCAGCATTTCCGTGACCAAAGCCGCAATTGGCGACCGCTCGGACCGGACCAGCGTCACGTGCGCGAACAGCGGATGGCCCTTCAGCTTCTCGATGACCGCGACCACCCCGTCGTGCCGGCCGACCCGCAGGTTGTCCCGCTGCGCGATGTCGTGGGTCAGCACCACCCGCGAGCCGGAGCCGATCCGGGACAGCACGGTCAGCAGCACGCCCCGTTCCAGGGACTGCGCCTCATCCACGATCACGAACGAGTCGTGCAGCGACCGGCCGCGGATGTGGGTCAGCGGCAGCACCTCGAACATGTCCCGGTGCAGCACCTCGTCGATCACGTCCTGCGAGGTCACCGCGGACAGCGTGTCGTAGACGGCCTGTGCCCACGGGTTCATCTTGTCCGCCTCGGACCCGGGCAGGTAGCCGAGCTCCTGGCCGCCGACCGCGTACAGCGGGCGGAACACCACGACCTTGCGGTGCTGGCGGCGCTCCATCGCCGCCTCCAGGCCCGCGCACAGGGCAAGCGCCGACTTGCCCGTCCCGGCGCGGCCGCCCAGCGACACGATCCCCACGTCCTGGTCGAGGAGAAGGTCGAGGGCCACCCGCTGCTCCGCGCTGCGGCCGCGCAAGCCGAACGCCTCGCGGTCACCGCGGACCAGCCGGACCGACTTGTCCGGCAGCACCCGGCCGAGCGCGCTGCAGCCGCCGTGACCGCCCGCCGCCAGCACCAGGCCGGTGTGGCAGGGCAGGTCCCGGGCGGCCGCGCAGTCCAGCTTCCCGGTGTCGTACAGCTCCGTGATCTCCTCCGCGCTGACCTCCAGCTCGGCCATGCCGGTCCAGCCGGAATCGGGCGGGAGCTCGGCCCGGTACTCCTGGGCGGTCAGCCCGATGGACGCCGCCTTGACCCGGAGCGGCAGGTCCTTGCTGACCAGTACGACGTCTTCGCCTTCGGCGGCGAGACTGCGGGCGACGGAGAGGATCCGGGTGTCGTTGTCACCGAGCCGGAACCCGGGCGGGAGAACCTGGGGGTCCGCGTGGTTCAGCTCGACGCGGACGGTGCCGCCGTGGTCGCCTATAGGCAGCTCGGCGTCCAGGCGGCCGAATTCGATCCGCAGGTCATCCAGGTGGCGGAGGGCCTGGCGGGCGAAATAACCCAGCTCGGGATGATGGCGCTTGGCCTCCAGTTCGGTGATGACGACGATTGGCAAGACCACGCGATGCTCGGCGAACCGGCCGATCGCGGCCGGGTCGGCGAGCAGGACGCTGGTGTCCAGCACGTAACACATCCGCCGGGCGCCACGCTCCGGGGCCGTGCTGGCGATCTCGGTACCGACAGTGCTTGGCCGCTGCTCGCGACCGGTAGAAGAACTGGCCACTCGTTCTCCCCTGGGCGCCTAGTGGCGCCGAGCTAGGACACAGAAGTGTCTCCAGGACCGGGACCGGCCTTCGAAAGGCCGGGTCCCGGCCCTTCGCTCGTCTCGCCTGCGTGCCAGGACACGAAGCTCGAGTATGTCGAGGGCCTTCCCGGGGGGACGGCTAGGTACCGCCCACCTGCCTCGACGGTACCCGGGAACCGCAGTTGCCGGAAGACCCAGCCGGAGTGTCACACACCACTGCGCTCGGGGGTGTCCGGCAACGATCATGCGGGTATGGTTCAGGCGCCGAAGCGGCCTGCTCAGGCGGGTCGGGACGACCCGCTCAGGCGCCGAAGCGGCGCTGCCGCGCCGCGTAGGAGCGCAGCGCCCGGAGGAAGTCCACCCGGCGGAAGGCGGGCCAGTAGGCGTCGCAGAAGTAGAACTCCGAGTGCGCGCTCTGCCACAGCAGGAAGCCGCTCAGCCGCTGTTCCCCGGACGTCCGGATCACCAGGTCCGGGTCGGGCTGCCCGGCGGTATACAGGTGCTCGGCGATGTGTTCCACGTCGAGGATCTCGGCGAGTTCCTCGATGGTTGTGCCCTTGGTCGCATGATCTTGCAGCAGCGACCGCACCGCGTCCGCGATC
>CAWDRD010000083.1:0-132514 GCA_963804455.1 uncultured Actinomycetes bacterium | reverse complement strand
AGCGTGATCACCGGGGGCCTCACCGAGGGCATCCAGGAAGGTCTTGGCCCAGTAGGCGACGTCGTGCTCCAGCACTCGCCGCCGCATCGACCGCATCCGGCGCCTGGCTTCCCGGGGCGAGATGGCCGCGGCGTGCACGATGGCGTCCTTCAGGCCCTCGATGTCGTGCGGGTTGACCAGGAACGCGCCTGCCAGCTCGTCCGCTGCGCCAGTGAATTCGCTCAGCACCAGCGCACCGTTCTCATCGTGACGGCAGGCAACGTACTCCTTGGCCACCAGGTTCATCCCGTCCCGCAACGGGGTCACCAGCATCACGTCCGCGGCCAGGTACAGCGCCGCCATCTCCTCCCGCGGGTAGGACTGGTGCAGGTAATGCACTGGTGGGTTGCCAAGTTCCCCGTGCTCCCCGTTGATCCGGCCGACCGTCACCTCGACCTCGTCGCGGAGTCGCCGGTAGTGCTCCACCCGCTCCCGGCTGGGGCTGGCCACCTGCACGAGCACCGCCCCGGGCGGCCCGAGCCGGCCCTCGTCGAGCAGCTCGCCGTAAGCGTTGAGGCGATGCAGGATGCCCTTGGTGTAGTCGAGCCGGTCGATGCCGAGCAGCACGATGTCCGGCTTGCCGAGCGCTTCCCGGATCTCCTTGGCGCGGTCCTGCACCTCGGGACGCTTGGCCAGTTCCTCGAAGGCCGCCGAATCTATCGATATCGGGAAGGCGGCGGCCCGGACCGCCCGGCCCGCAGCCGTTTCTTCCCTGGGCCGCCGGCGGACGCCCGCCGAGCCGCTCCGGCCAGGCGTGCTCCCCACCGTCCCGCGGGGCCCACCGGCACCCAAAAGCCTAGCAAGCCCACCGGTATCAGTGGCCACGCTAGCAACAGCAAACTCACCAGGACCAGCGACCGCAGCGGGAGCGCCGGACCCAGCAGAACCACCCGAGGGATCCGACACCCAGACCCGCGACCCGTGGGTGGCCAGGCCCGCGCTCCGCCGGGCACGCCCGCAGGAAGTTGGTGGCGTCGGCCTGCCGCTGGAAGCCGAGCAGGTCCGCGCCCAGCAGCCCCTGCACGATCTGCCGCCGCCACGGCAGCTGGGCGAAGATCTCATAGCCTGGGAACGGGATGTGCGTGAAATGCCCGATCCGCACGTCACTGCGCTGTTCCCGGACCATCGCGGGCACCAGCTGCAGCTGGTAGTCGTGCACCCACACGGTCGCGCCGGGTGCCGCCTGCTCCGCCACGGCCTGCGCGTACCGCCGGTTGACCGTCACGTAGGCGTCCCACCACAGGCGGTGGAACTCGGGCTGCGCGATGACATCGTGGTACAGCGGCCACAACGTTGCGTTGCAGAAGCCCTCGTAATAGTCGCGGACCTCGTCGGCGGACAGGCCTACGCTGACCAGGTGCATGCCGCCGGCGTCGAACGGCTCCGGGGCATCATCGGCCGTGCCGGGCCACCCGATCCAGGCCCCGCCCGCCCTGCGCATCACCGGTTCCAGCGCGGTGACCAGCCCGCCCGGGCTGGGCCGCCATTCAGCCTCGCCATCAGCACCTTCGGCCCGGTCCACCGGCAGCCGGCTCGCGGCTACCACGAACGCGTGCTCGCCGACGGCACCCTGCGTCTGCGCCGTCATGCCAGGACAAAGGTGGTATCGGGGCAACTGATCAGCACAGGAAACATGTCAGGACGGGCCTCATCTCTTCCGCAACGCAAACCTCGCCACCAACTGCCCCTATCAGGATGACTCATTCGCTGGGCCAGGGAAGTCCTTGACCGGCGGCATCACCCCACCCTATGCAAGCGGCCGTTCGGCGGCCTCACCCGCTGGCCAGTGTGCTGACCGCCGATCGGACAAGCGCCGCGGTCGCGTCCAGCCCGGCCCGGCCGGGGGAGCGGGGCCGGGCGCTGACCCGGAAACCGTCGCCGGGGGTCCGGGGGAGCACATGCAGGTGCACGTGGCCGACTTCCTGCCCGGCCGCGGCCCCATCGGCGAGGAACAGGTTCACGCCTTCGCACGGCACCCCGGACCGGCGTAGCGCAAGCGCGAGCCGCTGCCCAGCCCGGAAGACCGCGGCGCCGCTGCCCGCGTCGAGGTCTTCGAGGCCGGCCGCGTGTGCCCGGGGCACGACCAGCAGATGGCCCGGGGTCAGCGGCCGGATGTCCAGGAACGCCACCACCTGGTCGTCCTCATGCACGAGGCTCGACTCCAGGCGCCCGGCGACGATGCCGCAGAACACGCAGGTGTCCCCGGCAGCAGCAGTGCTCATGCCGAGCATTGTGCCGGGGCGAGGCGAAGAGGGTTGGCGCGGTGCGTTGCCCCCGCGGGCGAGGCACTATGCACCGCACTGACCGAAGGTCTCCCCGGACGCGGCCGACCGGGCCAGGATAGGCGGGTGACCAAGCAGGGGCGGGCGGTCCTGGTGACCGGGGGAGCGCGGGGCATCGGCCGGGCGCTGGTTGAGGCTTTCGCGGGGCAAGGCGACCGGGTGGCGGTGCACTTCGGCTCCTCGGCCGATCTGGCGGCCGAGATCCTGACCGGGCTGCCCGGCCAGGGGCACGTGGCCGTGCAGGCCGACCTGGCCGACCCCGTAGCGGTGCGCCGCATGGTCGATGCGGCAGCCGAGGCCCTGGGTGGCCTGGACGTGCTGGTGAACAACGCCGGGGTGTATACGCCGCACCCGATCACCGAGGTGTCCTACGAGGAGTGGCAGGCGGCCTGGCGCGACACACTCGCCGTCAACCTGGTGGGCGCGGCCAACGCGACCTGGTGCGCGGTGCAGCATATGATCCCCGGCGGTGGCGGCCGCATCATCAACGTCTCCTCGCGCGGTGCCTTCCGCGGCGAGCCGGGCCAGCCCGCGTACGGGGCGAGCAAGGCTGGGCTGAACGCGTTCGGCCAGTCGCTGGCCCGGGCCCTGGCCCCGCACGGCATCGCGGTCACCACGGTGGCGCCGGGGTTCGTGCAGACCGACATGGCCGCCACCAGCCTGGCCGGGGCCCGGGGCGAGGAGATCCGCCAGCAGAGCCCGTTCGGCCGGGTGGCCACCCCGGAGGAAATCGCCGCCGCCGTGCTGTACCTAGCCTCGCCGGAAGCCGAGTGGGCCAGCGGCACCATCGTCGACCTCAATGGCGCCTCCTACCTCCGCCCCTGACCCCGAACAAATCAGCGCGGTACATTTTCGCCGCCGGCAGGCTGTTGCAGGATCGAGGTTGGCGTCTCAGTAAATGAGACAGTCCGGGGCGCCGGACATCAGTAGTTCGAATTTTTGCCCGCGGGGGGGCAAAAATTCGAACTGTTATTCAGATCACGACCAAGGGTGCTCGGGCGCATCCCGCACTGGTCCGAAAACAAGACTCTAGCTGGGCGCGCGGCAGCGCCCGGCGGCGCGCCAGCGCCGACGGGCTAGGGGTAACGGTGACGGCGGTTTACCCGGCTGCGGCCAGGAGCTCGCCGGTGTCGGGGTTGATGGCCTGGATGGTGACCTTGTAGCCGAGGCGTTCGAGGCTGCGGACGTGGTTGCGGGCCTGGCGGCGGGTGTGCATGCGCTGCTCGTAGTAGCCGGGGCCGAGGTCGTGGTAGCGGGCGGCGGGGTCGGACAGCAGGGCGTGGACGATGGTGAGCGCGGAGTTGCCGGTGGCGACCAGGGCCTTCTTTTTCGGCATGCGCCTGGCCAGGCGCCGGTACCGGGCGCCGAGGAACGACTGGGTGCGGCCAGCGCTGATGGACACTTCGCCGAGGGCGGCGCCCAGGTAGGGGTTGCCGCGGCCGGTGGCGTTGCTGCCCTTGCGCTTGCCGACCGCTTGACCTGGGGGGACCATTTCGCCCAGGAGACCAGGTGGGCGGCGGTGGGGAAGACGGTCATGTCGGTGCCGGTCTCGGCGATGATGTCCTGGGCGCAGATCGTCCCGACGCCGTCGATCTCATCGAGTTGCCGGATCTGGTGCAGGTACGGTTCGGCCAGCACCTCGATCTTGGCGGTGAGGCTGTCGATCTGGGTGGTGTAGTGGTCGATGGTGGTGAGCATCATGGCCAGCACGGCGGCGTGCTCGCCGGTGAAGAACGCGCAGTCCAGCGCCTCTTCGAGCCGTTTGATCTTGCCGCGCATGGTGCCGCGGGCCAGCTGGGCCAGCACCCTGGGGTTACGTTCCCCGGTGACCAGCGTGTTCAGCATGTCCCGGCCGGAGACGCCGTGGATGTCGGAGATCACGGACGACAGTTTCAGGTGCCCGTCTTCGAGCAGCTTCTCGACCCGCTGCTTTTCGGCGGTGCGGGCCTGGGTGAGGTGGCGGCGGTAGCGGGTGTGGGTGCGCAGGCGGCGGATCGGCTCGGGCGGCACGAAGCTGGAGCGGACCGTGCCCCGCTCGGTGATCCTTGCGAGCCAGATCGAGTCGGCCCGGTCGGTCTTGGGCCTGCCCGGCAGCGCCTTGACCTGCGAGGCGTTGTACAGCTGGCAGTCGAACCCGCGCGATTCGAGCAGGAAGAACACCGGTTTCCAGTAGTCGCCGGTGGCCTCCATCCCGATCTTGGTGACGCCCCAGCAGGCCAGCCAGTCTCCCAGCGACTCCAGCTCGCGCCGGGTGGTGCCGAAGGTCCGGGTCTCCTGCTGGCGGCCCGCGGTGGTGTCGCTGGGCACCCGGATGGTGACCTCGACCTCGGCCTTGGCGATGTCCAGGCCGGCGACCCGCTCGGCGAACAGCGGCTCGTCTTGCACGTCTTGCATCATTGGCTCCTACGATGAGAGGGAGAACAGCTGGCGGTCGCGGCCGTTCGCAGGAGCCAGGGGCATCAGGAAATCTGGTCCGCGGGCTCGAGGCACCATTCAGCGGCCCTGAAGGTTGGCTCCCGGCGTCAGACTCTTAAACGGGGCCGGGCCCGCCAAGGACGAACGACGTCAGCGAACGACCGCGGCCACAGCCTCTCAGACCACCCGTACCCGCGCACGAGCGCCGGGCGCGGACCGGATCCATACGAGCGCGGCAGCGCCCGGCGCAGCCGGGCTCCGGGTCACGACGGGTCAGCTGCCCAATTTTCACGCCGCAGCGGCGTCGCCCCGACAGCATGACTCTTAAGCGGATGCGGATATTCCGCAACGACCCGCCGGTGACCTACTACGTAGCGCGCTGATGGAGTGCGGGCGCGGTTGAGTAGCTCTAGTAACAGCGGACTCACTGGGCACACAGTGAGGTACCGGTGGCCCGGTAAGCGCACGGTCAGGACCGGGACGGCCGGTCAGTACACCGTCAGGGCTTCGCTGGCGTCGCGGAGGCGGGCGCGCAGGTCGTCGCGGCTGGCCCGGTGGTAGAGCGGGCCCCCGCCGTCGGCGAGGAGCATGCGCACCTTGGCCACGCCGCGCACCGGCACCGGGCCGGGCTGGCGCAGCTGCCGGATGAGCTCGCCGAGCTCGCCGGACGCGGCCCGGACCCGGTCCCGGCGGACCGGCACCGGCGCCGGGCTGCCCACGCCGAGCCGCCGCACCGGCCCGGCCGGGCCCGCGGCCATCGCCAGGATGCGTTCCGCGCTCTGGGCCAGGCCGGCACGGACCGACGGCCGGGCCAGCACCTGGGCGCGCAGGGCCAGCGGGGCGCTGGCGTCGGGGGAGACCCCCCGGGCCAGGTCGGCGTCGAGCTGGCCCGCCCGGATCGTCGCGACGATCCGGTCCCAGGGCCGGACCGGCGCCATGAACGGGCAATCGTTGTCCAGTAGCAGCAACATGACGCACCTCCCGGTCGGCAGGCGGCGGGCCGGGAGCCCGCCGCTGACGTCCGGTCCTGATCCCATCGTGCCCAGCCAGGCCCGGAACCGCCATGGGCCGCGGGCAACAGGTGCCTGGCCGTCCCCAAATCAGGACGTGACCTCCTAACAATGATTACAGGTCACGCATGACCTGTCAAGACACTTAAGAGGTCACGGCACGGCTATGCTGGCTGGGTGACGATTCCCCCGTGGGTCCCGGACGGGTCCAAGCACGCGCCTGAGCCGCTGCTCCTGGTGGAGTCCTTCGTGAACACCCGGGATCTCGACCTGGGCACCGACCTGCTGGCGGAGACCGGCCCAGCGAACACGTGGCTGCGCCAGGCCGGGCTGCTGGGCGCGGATCAGGCCGCGGGGACCAGCGACCTCCAGGACGCCCGTGCGGTCCGGGAAGGCATCCGCGGGCTGCTCACGCACAACGGCGGCGGCCCGGGCCCCGGCGACGCGGAACTCAGCTCGTTGCGGGCCCTGGCCGCCAGTCCGCTGCAGCTAGGCATCAGCCCGGACGGGCGGATCGAGGTCGCCCCCCAGCCGGACGGCGGGCTCCAGGCTGGCCTGCTCCGCCTGCTGCTCATCATCCGGGACGCGCAGCAGGACGGCACCTGGCCGCGGCTGAAGGTCTGCGCCAACTCGGAGTGCCGCTGGGTCTTTTACGACCGGTCGCACAGCCGCCGCGGAACCTGGTGTGACATGGCCGTCTGCGGCAACCTGATCAAGAACCGTAACCTGCGAGCCCGCCGCCGGGAGAGCTGATGTCGTTGACGATCAGCCGGCCCAGCCGCAGGTGGTGCCGGGTGGCCGTGGCCCTGGGGTAGTTGCGCACCGACCAGTCCACCTGCCGCAGCACCATGTGCGCGAGGTAGGCGCGGGCCACCCGGCTGCCCGCCAGTTCGAGCAGTTGCCCGCCGATGCGGCGCCGCAACCCCTCATGGTCATAGACGTAGAACAGCAACGTCGCGAGGTCGAAGGCACGGTCGCCGGCCAGCAGCGGCGGGTTGATGTCAATCACCCCGGTGATGGCGTCGCCCGCCGGGTCCGCGGAGTGCAGCAGGTTCTCGAAGTGGAAGTCGAAGTGCACGAAGTCGGCCGCGGCCGGGATGGCCGGGCAGCAGCTGTCACCGACCCGGCGCAGCGCGGCCAGCAGGTCCCGGGTGTCCGGGCTGGCGTCCAGGGTGGCGTGCAGGCAGTAACCGTCACCGCCATCAGCCAGCGTCCGGCTGATCAGCGCGGCCCAGTCCGCTGACCCATCGCCCAGCCAGGCCTGCGCGTCGTTCAGCCGGAACAGGTCCGGGAGCAGCCGGCTGATCCCGTCGTAGTCGGGCTCGCCGTAGTCCAGGCCGAGGCTCCGGCCGGGCAGCCGCTCCTGGATCCAGAAGCCGAACTCGGCCGTGGCACCGATGGCCTGGAACCGAGCGGCCGGGTAGGCGCGGTCCCGGAGCCGGCCGAGCACGTCGTCCAGCGCGCGCAGGTAGCTGACTGCGGCCGCGCCCGGTCCCGGCGCGATCTTGAGCAGCCCGGTCTGGCCGCTGGCGTCGGTCACCCAGAACGCCGCGGCCGACTGGCCGTCACCGGCCGGGGAGACGATCGGCAGGTCAAGCCCGGCCTGCTCACGGATGATGTGGCGTACCTGCTCCGCGCTGAGCCTCATCAGGTCTTGACCGCGGCCCCGCACCAGGCAGCGACCTCAGCCGGGCCCGGCTGGCCCGGGTTCGGCCGCCACTGCTGCGGCTGGACCACGCCCGGTTCGAGCAGGTCAAGCCGGACGAAGAACCGGCTGACCGCCGCGCGGTCGCGCGCCATGGCCTGCGGCCCGCTGATTCGCTGGTTCACCCGGTTCATCATCTCCGCTATCTCGGCGGGCCGGACATCGCTGGCCGGATGCGCGAGCAGCAGGTAACTGCCGGGCGGCACGGCGTCCAGCAGCGCGCCGACGATCTCCCGAGGATAATCATGGTCCGGAATCGCAACGATCCGGGGACTGGCTGCGATCGCCTGCTGCCCGGCTTCGCGGTCCGCGGCGAAATGGCCCTTTCCGCCGAGCCAATAGTTGTATATCCGCGCTGGATGGGCATGCGTCGTGTCGATCCGGGTTGTCCTGTCCCGATTCACAGTCCGCCTGTGCAGCCAATTGCCTATCATTGTGTACCCCAGACCCGCCGTCTCGGTACCACCCCAATTGGCAGCATAACCGGGCCTGCCCCGGCCATTAAGGCCCGGCCCGGCAGATCGGCCAGCCGGCTCAGCCGCGCCGCCGCGAGCTGGCTCGCGCGGCGCAGCCTGCGGCGCTCCGGTAACGCCCGGGCCGGGCGTTGTACGATCAGTCCGGCAAAGACCGTAGCGGCGACGGGGCTGGGTCACGGATCCTGTAACAGACGTCGCTGGCGCACTACGCTGTGCCCACCGCGCAGTGCCCTTCACACGGCGCTCATCGGACAATGCTCATCAGACAGTGCTCATCACACGGGAGGCAGATGAGGGTCCCCCGGCTCCGGATCGCCGATCCCGGGCTCACCTCGCTGAAGGCCGCGGCCCGCCCGGCCATCGTGATGCCTGCTGTGTTCGCGATCGCCGACAAGGTCATCCAGCAGCCGCAGACCGCGACGTTCGCCGCGTTCGGCTCGTTCGCCATGCTGGTGTTCGCCAGCTTTACCGGGCCGTGGCGCAGCCGCCTCACCGCCTACCTGACGCTGGCGGTAGCCGGTGCGGCCCTGGTCGCGGTGGGCACGCTGTGCTCGGGCAACGCCTGGCTCGCTGCGGGGGCCATGGCCGTGGTCGGCTTCCTGATCCTGTTCTCCGGGGTGATCAACGGGTACTTCGCCGCTGGGGGTAGTGCGGCCATCCTCGCCTTTGTCATCGCCGACGTTGTCCCGGCGCCCGCCGCCGAGATCGGCTGGCGGCTGGCGGGCTGGGGGATGGCCTCGGTCGCGGGGATCGCCGCGGCCATGCTGCTCTGGCCGCCGCGCGACCGGGCCAGCCTGCGGGCGGACGCCGCCCGCGCCTGCCTGGCCCTGGCCGACCTGGCCGGTGCGCTCGCTGGGGCCCGGCAGGTCCCTCAGGCCCGGACCGCCGCGGCCCAGCAGGCCGTGCAGGGGTTGCGTGGCCGGCTCGCCGTCATCCCACATCGGCCGACCGGGCCCACCGGCCCGGCCGTGGCTCTGGCCGCGCTGGTCGATGAGCTCAGCTGGCTGATGGACTCGCTCGCCGCCCTGGGCCAATCGCCCCAGGCGGAACTGTGTGCCGCGGAGAACGCGGAAACCATGCTGGCCGTGGCGGCCGTGCTGCGGGCCAGCAGCGCCGAGCTGTCTGGGCAGCGGGACCAGGCCGGGCTGGACGTATCCGGCCTGGACCGGGCCGTCCGGGAGCAGACCGGGCTGGATCAGGCCGCGCTGCACCGGGCCATGCAGGACGGGGCCGCCCAGGACGGGGCCGCGCAGGACGGGGCCAGGGGCGACAGGGCCCCCCAGAACGAGGTCGGCCAGAACGGGGCCGGCCGCGACGTGGCCAGCAGCCGGGACGGGGCCGACCGGGACAGGGCCAGCAGCCGGGACGGCGCTGGCCCGGACTGGGAGTGCGCCGAGCGGCTGGACCTGGCCCGGGAGAGCGCGGTGCAGGGGCTGGCCCGGCAGATCGCCGGGCAGCCGGTGCTGCTTGACGACAAGTCCCTGGCCATGATGGTGGACCGCCCGTTCCGGGTGCACGCCATCGCATACACCACCCAGCAGATCGCCGGGTACGCCCGGGCCGCCAGTGCCGGGCCCGATGCGGCCAGCGTCACCACCGCACCGCCGGCGGTGACCGCCTCCAGCGCCGCCACACCGGGCCCTGCCGGGCCCGGCACGGCCACGGCCGCCGGCGGCTCAGCCACCGTCGACGGCCCAACCGCCCCCGACCCGGTCACGGCGGGCGTCGCCAGCCCAGCCGCGCCCGGCCCAGCCGCGCCCGGCCCGGGCACATCTAGCCCGGGGACATCTGGCCCGGGGACATCTGGCCCGGGGACATCCGGCCCGGGGACATCCAGTGCGGGCGGTCTGCGGCGCGCGCGGCCAGCCAACCTGATTGCGCGGCTGGTGCTCTGGGCCGAGGAGGACTTCGCGGCCGCGCACGCCAGTGCCCGGTCAGTCTGGTTCCGCAACAGCGTTCGTGGCGCGGCCGGCCTCGCCATCGCCGTGTTCATCGCCCAGAAATCCGGCTTGCAGCACTCCTTCTGGGTGGTCCTCGGCACCCTGTCCGTGCTCCGCTCGAACGCGCTGGGCACCGGCTGGACCGTGCTCACCGCGCTCGCCGGGACCGCGGTGGGCATCCTGGCGGGCGCGGCCATCCTGATCCCGGTCGGCAGCCACGACACCGTACTGTGGGCCATCCTCCCGGTCGCGGTGCTGCTCGCCGCCTACGCGCCGCGGGTGATCTCGTTCGCGGCGGGTCAGGCCGCGTTCACCGTGGTCATCCTCATCCTGTTCAACATCATCCAGCCCGCGGGCTGGCGGGTCGGGCTGGTCCGGATCGAGGACGTCGCGATCGGCTTCGCGGTCAGCCTGGGCGTCGGCCTGGTGTTCTGGCCGCGCGGCGCCGCCGCGCTGCTGCGCTCGAACCTGGCCGAGGCCTACTCCCGCAGCGCGGACTACGTCGCGGTCATGGTGGCTCAGCTGACCTCGACCGCCCGGGCCGGTGATGCGGTCCTGGTGGGTACCGCGGCCACGGCCGCGGTGCACCGGCTCGATGACTCGTTCAGCCAGTACATTGCCGAGCGGTCGGCCAAGCGGACCGATCCGGCCACGGTCACCCGGATGGTGGCCGGGGCCGCCCGGGTGCTGCGCGCCGGGCAGTCCCTAGCTGACCTGGACCGGGCTGCGGTCAGCGGCCCGGAACCGCTGCCCGCGGGCGCGGCACTCTGCGGTGCGGGCCTGACCGCGGAGGCTCAGACGCTTCGCTCCTGGTTCGTGACACTGGGCGACTCAGTGGTCAACGGCACGTCCACGCCCCCGCCGCAGCATCGGGACCTGGCGGACCGGCGCCATATGCTGCAGTGTGCCCGGGAAGCGATCGGCAGCGGTGACCCCGTGGCGGCCCGTGGTGCTCTGCTGGCGCTGTGGACCAGTGAGCACCTGGATGCGCTGTGGCGGATGGAGAAGCACCTGGCCCCGCCGTCCGCGCTGGGTACCCCGGCCCTCGCTGCGCCGCCCGCGGCCGGGGAGCCCAGCGCAGCCATCGAGCCCGGCCCGGCCGGGGAGCCCAGCGCAGCCATCGAGCCCGGCCCGGCCGGGGAGCCCAGCGCAGCCATGGGGCCCAGCCCGGCCGGGGCGCCTAGCGCGGCCGGGGAGCCCAGCCCCGCGTCCGCGCCCCCGAAGCCCGGGACGGCTGCTCCTTAGAGCGGGGGCTCGTGGTAGCGGCGCTCCTCGTACACCTTGGCGGGCGGGACCGTCGTGTGCCGCTGCCGCCGGGAGATCATGAAGGCCAGTGAGATGATCAGCCCGATGACGCCGCCGATCATCACGATCAGCCCGACGAGCCGCAGGTTCACGCCATGAGCGCGGCTCTGGCGACAGTCTGCGCACACGAAGGCGGGCAGCGGTGGCCAATCGACCGGGCTAGCTACGTGACGGAGGCCTAGCTGGGTGTCTGGGTCCGGGCCTGGTAGGCGGCGCGCAGGTGTTGCTCGGCGGCGGGCGCAGCGCTGAGATGGTCGAGCCCGAGCAGCGCGGCGCCAGCGATCGGCGGCACCGGCACGACCTGGACCTGCGCGGCCGGCACTTGGGTGGCCAGGCGCTGGGTGATGCTCCCGTTCAGCAGGGGATCGCGGGCGGTCAGCATCCCGCCGCCGAGCACCACAGGTGTATCCAGCTGGCCCAGGCCGAGCCGGCCGATGACCGTACTGACCATCACGCACACTTCGTCAGCCAGCCGGCGGACCAGGTCGCAGGCGACCGCGTCGCCGCCACCCGCCAGGGTGAGCACTGCGGGCCCGAGGCCGGCCACGTCGTCGCAGTCGATGCGGCCCTGGTGGATGCTGATCGCCACGTCACGAACCGTGGGCAAGCCGAAATGGGCGGCCACCGCCTGGCGCAGCGCGGTCGGGCGGCCCCGGCCATCCTCGGCGCGGATGGCCCACCACAGCGCCTCGCGGCCTAGCCCGAGCCCGCCGCCCCAGTCCCCGGTGATGGTGCCGAGCGCGAGGAATCCGGTGGACCGGCCGTCCGGGGCGACGCCCACGCAGTTGATGCCCGCGCCGCAGGTGACCGCGACGCCCCAGGGCCGCCCCGCCGGGAGCACCAGCCCGGCCCGGAGCACCGCGAACGTGTCGTTGGCCACCTCGGTGCTGGCGCCCCAGCCTTCTGCCGCCAGCATTGCGGCCAGCTGGGCCTCCTCCTCGGGGAGGTCGGCATTGGCCATGCAGGCCACCGTCTGGGCCGCCACCGGCCAGCCAGTGGCCAGGCCGGCTTCGCGCGCCGCCGCGCTAATCGTGGCACCGATCGCGTCCAGCACCTCCTGGGTCGGGAATGTGCGCACGCCCGGCGCCCGGCCGCTGGCCAGCAGGGTCCCGTCGGCCGCGACCAGGGCGATGTCGGTCTTGCTGTTCCCCCCGTCAATGGCCAGGACGGCGGCCCGTTCCCCGCTCGCTGGCGAGGCGGGGCCCGCCGGAAGCGGGTCTCTTTGAGTCGGCGACTGGCGGGGGGTTCTGGGGGGTCGCCTGCCCGGGTCGGTTTCGGTGGTGAGGTGGGGTGTGCCGGAGGTGTGTTCTGTTTGAGTCGGCGACTGGCGGGGGGTTCTGGGGGGTCGCCCGCGCGGGTCGGTTTCGGTGGTGAGGTGGGGTGTGCCGGAGGTGTGTTCTCTTTGAGTCGGCGACTGGCGGGGGGTTCTGGGGGGTCGCCCGCGCGGGTCGGTTTCGGTGGTGAGGTGGGGTGTGCCGGAGGTGTGTTCCCTTCGAGTCGGCGACTGGCGGGGGGGCCTGCCCGGGTCGGCTTGGGTGGTGAGGGGGGATGTGTCGGAGGTGTGTTCCCTCCGAGCTGGCAACTGGCGGGGGGGTTCGGGGGGGCGGCCCCCCGGGCCAGCGCTGCTCACCGGCCGTCGGCCCAGGGCAGGTAGGCCCGGTTCTCCGCGATCAGCCGGTCGGCCAGGCCGTCGGCCAGGGTCAGCTGGCCGACCAGGGGATGGGCCAGCAACGCCGCGCGCACCCGGTCCCGGCCACCGCGCCGGGCCGCGTCCACCGCGAGTTCCTCGTACGCGGACACGTGCGCGACCAGGCCACGCAGCAGCGGGGGCAGCGGGGCGAGCGGCACCGGGCGAGGGCCGCCGGCCCCGATCACCGCGGGCACCTCGACCACCGCGTCGGCGGCCAGAAAGTCGAAGGTGCCCGCGTTGCGCACGTTGACCACCTGGGTATCCCCGGTGTCACCGGCCAGCGAGGCGAGCAGCGCCACCGCCGCCTCGGAGTAGTACGCGCCGCCACGCTCGCCCAGCAGCGCGGGCTTGTGGTCCAGCGCCGGGTCGGCGTACATGGCGAGCAGCCGCCGTTCCAGCGCGGCCACCTCCTCGGCCCGGGTCGGCTGGCCCCGTTCCTCCGCCACCACCTGGTCGTGCGCGTAGAAGTACCGCAGGTAATACGAGGGCACCATGCCCAGCTCCGGCAGCACGGACGCGGGCAGGCCGGTGTGCTCGGCGATCTCGGCGCCGCGGGTGGCGATCAGCTCGGGCAGCCGGTCCTTCCCGTCCACCACGGCGGCCCGTTCCCAGGTGAGGTGGTTGAGCCCGACGTGGTCCAGGGCGACCTGGTCCGGCTGGACACCGAGCAGCGCGGCGAACTGCCGCTGGAAGCCGATGGCCACGTTGCACAGGCCAACCGCGCGGTGCCCGGCGTCCAGCAGGGCCCGGGTGACGATGCCGACCGGGTTGGTGAAGTCGATAATCCAGGCGCCCGGCTCGGCCCGCTGCCGGGCCCGGTCGGCGATACCCAGCACGACCGGGACAGTGCGCAGCGCCTTGGCCAGCCCACCTGCCCCGGTGGTCTCCTGGCCGACGCAGCCGCAGTCCAGCGGCCAGGTCTCGTCCCGCTGCCGGGCCGCCTGCCTGCCGACCCGCAGCTGGAGCAGGACCGCCCCGGCGCCGTCGAGGCCGTCGTCCAGGCTGGTTGTCCAGTGCACCCGGGCGGGATGGCCGTGGGCCCGCATGATCCGGGCGGACACCGGCCCGACCACCGCCAGCCGGCCCTCGTCCGGATCGACCAGGACCAGCTCGGTGACCTGCAGCCCGGCGCCATTCCCGGCCCCGCTCAGCCGGGCCACGCCGTCGACGAGTTCCGGGGTGTAGGTCGAGCCGCCGCCGACGACCGCGACCTTCATCGCGCCGCCCGCAGGTCCGCGCTGGCCTGGGCCACATGGCAGGCGGCCGCGTGCCCGGGCCGCAGTTCGGTGAGCTCCGGGGTCAGCTGCTGGCACGCGTCGATGGCCAGCGGGCACCGGGCGCGGAACCGGCAGCCGGGGGCCGGGTCGATGACCTTGGGCGGCTCGCCCCGGCCGGTTTCCGCGGTCACGTCCAGCGGCGCCCGCGGGTCGGGCACCGCGGACAGCAGCAGCTGGGTGTACGGGTGCTCCGGGTGCGCCAGTACCTCCTCCACCGGCCCGGACTCCGCGATCCGGCCCGCGTACATGACGATGAGCCGGTCCGCCACGTACCGCGCGCTGGCAATGTCATGGGTGATGTAGAGGATGGACACCCCTTCCTCATCGCGCAGCCGGACCATCAGGTTGAGCAGCCCGATCCGGATGGACACGTCCAGCATGGACACGGGCTCGTCGGCCAGGATCAGTTTCGGCCGCAGCGCCAGGGCCTGGGCGAAGCCGACCCGCTGCCGCTGCCCGCCGCTCAGCTCGTGCGGGAAGCGCTGCAGTACCTCGGCCGCGGGAGCCAGCCCCACCACCTCGAACACCCGCTCCGCCTCGGCCTGCCGCTGCGCGGCGGACAGCTCCGGCCGGTGCAGCTTGAGGCCGCGCAGTATCCCGTGCGAGATCCGGTGCACCGGGTTGATCGAGCTGAACGGGTCCTGGAACACCATCGGGACCAGCCCGGTGTAGTGCAGGGTGTCCCGCCGGGACCGGAGCTGGGACACCGGCCGGCCCTGGAAGTAGATCTCGCCGCTGGTGGGCCGGTACAGCTTGGCCAGCAGCCGGGCGATCGTGCTCTTGCCGCTGCCGCTCTCCCCGGCCAGGGCCACGATCTCCCGCTCGCCGATGGCCAGGCTGACGTCATCGACCGCGTGCAGGGTGAGCCGGGACAGCGCGTTGCCGATCTTGAAGTGCTTGGTCAGGCCCGCGGTCCGCAGCAGCGGCTCAGCGCTGATCGGCTCAGCGCCGGGCGGGGGTCCCGGCTGGCGCTCAGCCTCACTCATCGCTGCCTCCCGGGCCGCTGCGGTCATCACTGGCCGCGCTGGATTTGCTGGTATCACCGGCCACGCTGGTCACTGGTTCGTGGTGCGCGGCCGGGGACGAGGTCCCGTTGCTGAGGGTGGTGTACCGGAGACAACGGACCTGCACGTCGCCGACCAGGTACAGCTCCGGCGGGGTGGCCTGGCAGTCCGTCATGACCTGCGGGCAGCGCGGTGCGAACCGGCAGCCCGCCGGAAGCCGGGCCAGGTCGGGCGGGCTGCCCGGGATGCCGGTCAGCGGCAGCCGCGGGCCGCGGATCGACGGGAACGCGTCCAGCAGCCCGATGCTGTACGGGTGCCGCGGAGTGTCGAAGACCTCCCTGGTCGCGCCGAACTCGGCCACCTGCCCGGCGTACATCACCATCAGCCGGTCAGAGAAGTGGCTGACCAGAGACATGTCGTGGGTCACGAAGATGATCGCGAAGCCGAGCTGCTGCTGCAGTTCCTTGATCTGCACCATCAGCGAGCGCTGCGCCACCACATCCAGCGCGGACGTCGGCTCGTCCATGATCACCAGGTCCGGGGTGAACAGCATCGCCATCGCGATCATGGATCGCTGCCGCATCCCGCCGGACAGCTGGTGCGGGTAGCTGCGCAGGTGCACCGGGTCGATGCCGACCATCCGGAGCACCTCGGCGGACCGCTCCGCGATCTCGCCGCGGGAGGTGACCCCGTGCGCCCGCATCGCGTCCCGGAACTGGGCGCCGATCGACTTGACCGGGTTCAGCGCGTTCATCGCGCTCTGCATGACCACCGACAGGTCTTTCCACCGCAGCGCGGCCAGCTGGGCGTCGGTCTGGCCGACCAGGCTGCGGCCGTGGAAGGTCACGCTGCCGCTGGTGATGGCCGCGGGCGGGGCCAGCAGCTGGGCGATGGCGAACAGCAGGGTGGACTTGCCGCAGCCGGATTCGCCGACGATGCCGATGAACTCACCGGGTCCCAGGTCGAAGCTCACCCCGTCCACGGCCCGGACGTGGCCGCGGTCCGTGGCGTAGTCCACGGTCAGGTCGCTGACGCGCAGCATCGGGCCGTCGCGGAGCGCGGGGGCTTGGTGCACCAGGGGCGCGGCGCCCGGCTGCGGCCCGCCCGGCGGCTGGTCAGGCATTCCGCACCCGCTTCCGCCGGACGGGCCGCAGCGCGGGGTTGCCGATCTCGTCGAAGGCGTAGTTGAGCAGCGCGAATGCCGCACCGAGCGCGGCGATGCAGGCCCCAGGGGCGAGTGCCCACATGGGCTGGCCGGTCTGCAGGGCCGCGTTGTTCTGCGCCCAGTACAGCATCGTGCCCCAGCTCTGCGTGTTCGGGTCGCCCAGGCCGATGAACTGCAGGCTGGACGCGAACAGCACCGCGTAGAGGGCGTTGGTGAGGAAGCTCGCCACGATCAACGAGGTCATCGTGGGGATGACCTCCACCACGATGATGTACAGCCGCCGCTCGCCGCGGACCCGGGCCGCCTCCAGGAAGTCCCGGTTGCGCAGCGACAGCGCCTGCGACCGCAGCTGGCGCGCGGTATAGGACCAGCTGGTCACGGTGATCACCAGGATGAGCACCAGCGTGCCGCCGCCGTGCGCGTACCCGGCGATGACGATCAGCAGCGGGAACAGCGGGATGACCAGCAGCACGTCGGTGAGCAGACTGAGCGAGCCGTCCCAGAGGCCGCCCAGGTAGGCGGCGGCCACGCCGATCAGGACCGCGATCCCGGTCGCGGCCAGCCCGACCACGAACGCGATGATCATCACGTTGCGGGTGCCCCAGACCAGCTGGGCCCACATGTCCTGGCCCTGCGCGGTGGTGCCGAGCAGGTGCGCGGAGGACAGGCCGAGCCGCGGGGTGTACGCGTCCGCGCTGGGACTGTCCCGGGCGATCACCCCGGGGAACAGCGCGACCAGGATGAAGATGACCAGCAGCACGGTGCCCACGGTGGCCTTGCGGTTGGACCGGACCGCCTGGCCCATCCGGGCCAGTGCGTGCGTGGCGGGCAGCCGGGACTGCTCTGGGCCTGGGCTCGCGGCTGTGCCGGGGCCTGGGCGGCCGGGCTGGTCGAGGGTGGCGGGGACGCCGGATATCGGCAGCGACATGGCCTACCCCGCGGTCCTGGTCCGCGGGTCGAGCAGCGCGGTGGCCACGTCGGCGAGCAGGATGGCCACCAGCACCGCGACCGTGATGAGCAGGAACAGCGCCTGCATCAGCGGGTAGTCCTCACCCTGCACCGCCTGCAGCAGCATGTAGCCGACCCCCGGGTAGTTGAACACGTACTCGATCAGGATGGCGCCGCTGACCACGAAGCCCAGCGACATGGCGAAGCCGGTGAGGTTCGGCAGGATCGCGTTGCGCGCCGCGTAGTCGATCATGATGCGCCGGCCGGGCAGGCCCTTGGCCCGGGCCATCCGCACGTAGTCCTCGGCCAGCGTGGTGATCATCGTGTTCCGCATGGTCAGGATCCAGGTGCCGATCGTGGTGATCAGCAGCGCGAGGGCGGGCAGCAGCGAGTGCACCAGCACGTCCTCGATGAAGATAAGCGTGAACGATGGGTGGTCGGTGGACACGTAGAAGCCGCCCTGACTGGGCAGCCAGTGCAAGGTGATGCCGAAGATCAGCACCAGCACCATGCCCATCCAGAAGTACGGTATCGCCGAGGTGATCACGAACACCGGCGGCAGGATGCTGTCCAGCCGCCCGCCCCGGCGCCAGGCGGACACGATGCCCACGCCGGTGCCGAGCACGAAGGCCAGGACGGTGGTGACGCCGACCAGACCGAGGGTCCACCAGATGGCGCCGCCGATGACCGAGGTGACCGAGGCCGGGTAGAAGTCCAGCGAGGGCCCGAAGTTGCCGGTGGCGATCTGGTGCAGGTAACTGACGTACTGCGCGGGCAGGCTCTTATGCGTGTTGACCCCGAACAGCACCTCCAGTGCGTGCAGCGTCCCCGGCCCTATCTGCCCGTGGAACTTGGACAGCATGGCCAGCGCCGGGTTTCCCGGCATGAGCCGGGGGAGCAGGAAGTTCAGGGTCAGGGCCGCCCACAGCGTGAGCACGAAGAAGCCCAGGCGGCGGAGCGCGAATCTCAAGCTCGTCTCCTCGTGGTCATCGTGGGTTCCTCACCGGCCGCGGGGCGGCCCGGCTGGGGCTGGGCTGGCCGGAGCCGGGCTGGCCGGAGCCGGGCCGCGCCGGTGCTGGGCCTGCCGTGCGTGCCCGGGGCTGGCCCCGGGCACGCACTGGTCTACCTTCCCAGCTGGGCGTAGCCGGATCACTTCGCCTTGAGGTGGAGCAGCACCTGCTCCATGTCCGGGTAGGCGTAGGCCGACGGCTGGGCGTACGGGTCGCTGGGGGTAGGCCAGCCGGTGAGCGAGGCTGTGTCGTACTGGAACCAGTCCACGGCCTGCGTCACCGGGATGATGGGCAGGTCGCTCAGCATGACCTGCTCCACCTGATCGATGATCGAGTGCTGCTGCGCGGTGGATGTGGACGCGGCGTACTCGTTGAACAGCTGGTCGGTGGCCGGGCTGCTGTACCGCTCGTAGTTGGTCGCGGCCTGCTGGCCGATCGGGGCGGTGCCCGCCGAGTCCAGCCAGTTCCTCAGCTCGTAGTACGGGCTCGGGCCGAAGGTCTGCTGGTCGTAGTAGGCGATCTGGTACTTGCCTTCGTACAGGGCGGCGGTGAAGTCGGTGTTGGTCAGGTTGTCCGGCGTCAGCTGGATGCCGACCGCCTTGAGCTCCTGCTGGACCACCTGGACCGAGGCCACCCAGTCGGAGTAGTCGCCGATGTTGATGATGGTGAACGCGAGCTTCTGGCCCTGCGCGTTAGCCATGATGCCGTCCGAGCCCGGCTTGAAGCCGGCCGAGGCGAGTATCTGCTTGGCTTTGGCCGGGTCGTAAGAGTAGTTGCCGTACTTGCCCAGCTCCGCCGGGTTGAGCCAGTTGGTGAAGGTCGGGGTGACGATGCCGGCCTGGTTCGCGGGCGGCTCATACCCAGACTCGCCGATCGAGGAGACCTTCGAGCGGTCGATCGCGTATGACATGGCCTGCCGCACCTTGACGTTGCCGAGCAGGGGGTTCTTCAGGTTCGGCACCAGTGAGACGTTCACCGTCGGCGGGAACCAGTAGTGGAAGTTGGGGCTCTTCGACGTATAGAAGGACTGGATGGACGGGATGTACTGGGAGCCCCACTGGGCCTGGCCGTTCGCCAGCTGGTCGTTAGCGGTGTTGTTGCTGGTGAACGCCGGGTACTGCACGGTCTTGATGTGCGGCTCGCCGGGCTGCCAGAAGTGCGGGTTGGCGGTGTAGGTGATGTTCGACTTGGAACAGGGGTTCACCTTGTACGGGCCGGTGCCCACCGGGTTGGTGTCCGGGTAGGCCACCGGGTTGCTGATCTTCGACCAGATGTGCGCGGGCACGATCGGGGTCTGCCCGGCGATGTAGTAGAAGGCGGGTACGGCGGCCGTCTTGAAGTCCATGGTCACCTGGTCGGAGCCGGTCTGGGTGACGCTAGACAGCACTGACCAGTCCCCGGTCAGGTCCAGGGCGGGGTACTTCTTGAGCAGGTTGAAGGTGAACACCACGTCCGCGGGGGTCATCGCGGTCCCGTCGTTGAACTTGACCCCCTTGCGAATGGTGAACGTGAGCGACTTGTTGCCCGCCCCCCACGTCCAGGAGGTCGCGAGCATCGGGGTGGTCTTGCCGTTCTGCAACGGGTTCACGTACACCAGCGGCTCATACACGAAGCCCACGGACAGCAGCGTGTCCGAGCCGTTGAACGGGCTGAAGTTGCACGTCCACAGGGCACCGTTCTCGTTGGAGATGGTGACGACGCTCTTCGTTGAGGTGGAACTGTTGCTGCCGTTGTTATTGGAGCCGGCACTGCAGGCGGCCGCGAGCAGGCCGGCTGCGACGAGGGCCCCGATGGCCTTGAGGCGTCTCATGGCTGATGCCTTTCCTTATGTGTCGTTACCCGGCGGTGTCCTTATCCGGGCTTAACTGAGCTGGGCCAAGTGACCAGAACGCCGTCAACGGCGGCGGCCGCCTGGGCGGCATCCGCTGCGAGCGCGATCGCGCCGATCAGCGGAGCGTCTGCGGGGAAGTGGGCGGGAACCAGTTCGGGCGGGTACGGGGTACCAGCGGCCAGCGCCTGCTCCAGGCCCGGCCGCAACCGGTCCCAGGAGCGGACCATGCCGCCGCCCACGGCGATCCGCACCGGGTTGATGGTGATGGCCAGGTTGACCACATGGAAGGCAAGCTCGGTGACGAACTCGCTGACCAGGTGATCGAGTTCAGGGTCGTCGGCGCTGGCACCGAACACGTCAGCGGCGGACATCGGTGGCCGGCCCGGGCTGGCGGGGGTGACTGGGTTTGCGGGGGTAGCCGGGTTGGTGGAGGTGGCGGGGTTAGTGAGGGTGGCGGAGGTGACGGGGGTGGCGGGGCGGCCGGGCCTGCGGGGCGGGCCAGGCTGGCGGCCCGGCGGGCCAGGGCCTGGCCGCTGACCATGTCCTCCAGCGGGACCCGGGCGTCGAGCGTGCGTCCCACGTCGGACACGGTGCGGAGGTGATAACCGATCTCGCCCGCTGCGCCGTGGCCGCCGGTGATCACCTGGCCACCAACCACCAGCGCGGCGGACAGGCCGGTGCCGAGGTTCAGGTAGACGGCTGGATCGCAGCCCGCCAGGGCACCCCAGCGCACCTCGGCCTGGGCCGCGGCCTTCGCGTCGGTGGCCATCCGGATCTCCGCGCCGGGGAAGGCGGCATGCAGTTCCCGGCCCAGCGGCAGGTCGCCCCAGCCGCTGATGGCCGGGGCCAGCTCGACCCGGTCCTCGAACGGGATGCCGAAGGTGGACACGCCGACCGCGGCCAGGTCCGCGCCGGCGGCGGCGGTCCGCAGGAGATCGCGTGCGGCCTGGATGCCACGGTCAAAGCTGGCCCGGGCGCCGAGCTCACTGCCGCTGCGGACGGTCACGGAGCCCAGCCGGTTTCCGGCCAGCCCGCCGACAGCGACGGCGATCTTGGTACCCCCGAAATCGAGCCCGAGGATGACCGGGTCGTGGACCATGATTCCTGCCTGGGAAAACAGCGAGTACGCGTCCTTGCGCGAGATTGTTAGGACAGTATCCTAACTATTTAGGGGCGACAAGCCCGGAATGCGAAACATGAGTGGCGGCGTGCGAGACGATGGTGCTGGAGGTGGCAGTGACAGTCACGTCGGCGGATGTGCCAGGCGGTGTCGCGGCTGAGGCGGCGGCGGCTGGGGACCTGCTGCCCATGCGCCAGCCGCCGTCGCCCGGCCCGATAGCGGCAGCCCGCCCGCAGCTCATCCGGGCGCTCAACGAGCAGCTGCTGCTCGGCCACATCCGCGACATCGGCCCCTGCTCGCGGGCTGAGCTGGCCCGGTTGTCCGGCCTGTCCAAGCCCACCGTCTCGCTGGCCCTCGCTACGGTGGAGCGGGCCTGGCTGGTCCGGGTGGCCGGGCAGCGGACCGGGCTGCCCGGCCGGTCCGCGCGGCTCTATGAAGTCCGCCCCGACGCGGGCTTCGTCCTCGGCCTCGACATCGGGCACAAGTACGTGCGTGGTGCCCTGGCGGACCTCGCCGGCAGCATCCTGGCCAGGGCTTCCGCCAGGACACGCGCGTCCAGCGGGCGTGGCCGGGTGGCTGAGCTGATCAGGCTCGCGGATGAGCTGTGCGCGGAATCCGAGGTGCCGCGGGCGGACGTCACCCAGACCGTCATCGGCAGCCCCGGGGTCTACGATCCCAGCCGCAACTCCATGGCCCTGACCGGCGGCCTGCCCGGCTGGGACCGCCCGGCGGTCCTGGCTGAGCTGCGCGCCGCGTTCGGGCAGTCCCTGGTGGTGGAGAACGATGTGGACGCGGCGGCGCTGGCCGAGCGCGCGCACGGCCACGGCCGGGAAGCGGACAGCTTCGCCTTCGTCTCGGTCGGCAGCGGCATCGGCATGGGCCTGGTCGTCGGCGGCCGCCTGCACCGCGGCCGGCACGGCGCGGCAGGTGAGATCGCGTACATGCCCCTGTCCGGCGGCCAGGGAGCTGATGCGCGGGACGCCCGCCGCCGGGGTTCGATGGAGGCCGCGGCCTCCGCGCCCGCCGTGGTCCGCGCGGCCCGCCGGGCTGGCCTGCGCGGCCCGGTCTCCGCCCGCCGGGTGTTCGAGGCGGCCGCCGCAGGCGATGAACGCGCCGCCGCGGTCGTGGCGGACGAGGCACAGTTGGTGGCCAGGGCCTTGTGCTGCGTGGTGACGATCGTCGACCCGGAGCTGATCGTGCTCGGCGGGGGCATCGGGCAGGCCCCGGGGTTCGCCGCCGCGGTGAGCACCGAGCTGGCGCAGATCGCACCGGTCATGCCCGAAGTCCGGGTCAGCGCCCTGGGCAGCGAGGCGGTCGTGCACGGTTGCCTGGCCGCCGGGGCCGAGCTGGCCTGGAAGCAGCTGACGGCCACGCTTCCGGCTACCCCCGGCCCGGACGACATCACTGGCTGAACTAGCCCGCGCGTCCGGGGGCGGTTCGGCTTCCCGGCCTGCCCCTGCTCGCTACGGTGACAGCGTGACCGCGCCGTTCGCGAGCGACCTGCTCGGCTGGAAGCCGAGTGGGAAGAACAAGCTGGCCTGGCCACTGGTGCCGAACTTCGCCGACGTGGACAGCGCGGAGTCGATGCGCATCGCCGCGGGCGTGCTGGATCAGCTTGCCGTGCGCCGTGACCTGGCCTCACCGGTGCCGAAGGACCCGGGTGGCCCGCTGGAGCAGGCGGTCTGCGATGACCTCGGCGCCCGGCTGCCCGCCCTGAACCCGCACCGTGTCTGGTATGTGACCCGGGGCACCGTCATCACCCAGTTCGACCAGTACGCTCACCTCAGCGAGGTGCACGACCTGGTCCGGGCCAATCCGCAGCTGCGCGTCACGGTCGGCATGGACTACCTGATCAAGCCGGATGTGACGGTCTCGCTCGGCACTCTGCGCACCGCCTCCGGGCTGCCGCCGCTGCACGCCGCGATCTCCTGCAAGTGGACGATCCGGTCGGACCGGGTGCAGAACATCCGGCACGAGTGCCTGCAGATGATCCGGCACCGCCGGGGCCGGCAGCCGCACCTGGTCACGGTGACCGCTGAGCCGCTGCCGAGCCGGCTGGCCTCTATCGCCCGCGGCACCGGGGAGGTGGATGCCGTTTACCACATCGCTTACGCCGCGCTGGCGGCCAGCGTCGCGGCCAACGCCAACGCCGAGCAGGCGGATGCCTGGCGCGAGGTGACCGGCCAGCACCGGGTGCTCAGCTACGAGCAGCTGTCCGGGACGCTGGCCCAGTGGTAAGCGGTGGAGTGGTAAGCGGTGGAGTGGTGAACGGTGCCGTGGTGGATGGTGGTGCGGTGGTCGATGGTGTGGTGGCGCGCTGCGGTGGGCGGCGGTGCGCGGCAGTGCGTGGTGCGCGGTGGTGCGATGGCGCGGCGGTCTGGTGGTGCGGGCGTGGGACGCTGAGTGCTCTGGCGAGCACGTAGTGGTGCGGATGCCCCGGTTCTGGTCCGGCTGGACGGGGCCAGTGGGGAGTGATGTGCGGATTATGTCGGCGTGGGAGCCCTGGTCTGTCAGTGGCGGGAGGCAGAATCAGCCGTGATGCGAACGCTGGAGGAACCGTGACCGAGCTGACCTCGCTGGAGATCTGCGCCGGGGCGGGCGGCCAGGCGCTCGGCCTGGAGCAGGCCGGTTTCTCCCACGAGGCCGTGGTCGAGCTGGACACTGACGCCTGTGAGACGCTCCGCCGGAACCGAGGCGCGCAGTGGAAGATCGTCGAGGGTGACGTGGCCGGCGTGGACGGCCGCGGGTACCAGGGCGTGGACCTGTTGTCCGGCGGGGTGCCCTGCCCGCCGTTCTCCATCGCCGGGAAGCAGCTCGGCCGCGACGACGAGCGGGATCTGTTCCCGCAGGCCTTGCGGCTGGTCGAAGAGACAGGGCCGCGGGCGGTCCTGCTGGAGAACGTGCGTGGCCTGGCCGCCCGCCGGTTCGATGGTTACCGGACCCAGGTCCTGCAGCAGTTGCACGACCTGGGCTATGCCACCTGGTGGGACGTGGTCCAGGCGAGCCAGCACGGGGTGCCGCAGCTGCGGCCCAGGTTCGTGCTGGTGGCGATCAGGCAGCCGTGGGCCGCCTGGTTCCACTGGCCGGAGCCGGCGGCCGGACCCCCGCCGACCGTGGGCGAGGTGCTCGCCGACCTGATGGGCGCGCGGGGCTGGCCGGGAGCCCCGGGCTGGCCGGACCGCGCCCGGGGCATCGCGCCGACGATCGTTGGCGGCAGCAAGAAGCACGGCGGCCCGGACCTCGGCCCCACCCGGGCCCGCGAGGCCTGGAAAATCCTGGGCGTCAATGGCCTGGGCATCGCGGACGAGCCCCCAGACCCGGCCTTCCCGGCAAGTCAGCCGCCGAAGCTCACTGTGCGGATGGTGGCCCGGCTGCAAGGCTTCCCGGACTCCTGGGAGTTCTCCGGCCGGAAGACCGCCGCCTACCGGCAGGTCGGGAACGCGTTCCCGCCCCCCGTAGCCAGGGCCCTGGGCCAGGCGATCAAGGACGCGCTGACCCACGCCGAGGGTGGGCCCGCCGAGGCCGGGCACCACGCCAGCCTCCCGCCCAGCTGACCGGGTTCCGGGCCGGGGCCTGGCGCACCGCCCGCCGCGCCGCTGACCGCTGGGAACTGACCGTGAGGAACTGGCCGGGGCGGGCGGTAGAGTTCGGTCCGTGGACGTTGCGGGCGACAGACTGAGCCGTGACGGCCAGTGCGGGGCCTGCTGGTGAGCGGCGTGCGAGCCCGGATGCGCAGGCTCCTGCAGCGGCCCGGGTCGGCCAGCCTGGCCCGCTACTCCGAGTTGCTGCCGGGCATCGCCGGGCGCGAGGCGCAGCTTCAGGCCCTGACCGACGGGGAGCTCACCGCCGCGGCAGCCAGCACCACCGATGACGCCGGCCGCTGTGCGCTGGGCCGGGAAGCGGCCCGGCGGGCCCTGGGTGAGCGGCCCTATGACGTGCAGTTGCTCGGCACGCTGGCGATGCTCTCCGGCCAGGTGGCCGAGATGGCCACGGGTGAAGGCAAGACGCTGTCCGGTGCGCTGGCCGCGGCCGGGTACGCCCGGCGCGGGCACCGGGTGCACGTCATGTCGGTCAACGACTACCTGGCCCAGCGCGACGCCGAGTGGATGCGGCCGGTCTACGACCTGCTCGGGGTGAGCGTCAGCTGGATCGGCCAGTCCACCAGCACCGACCAGCGCCGCCGTGCCTACGCGGCGGACGTCACCTACGGATCCGCCAGCGAGATCGGCTTCGACGTGCTGCGGGACCGGTTCCGCAGCAGCGTGCCCGACCTGGTCCTGGGGGACCCGGACGTGCTGCTGATCGACGAGGCGGACTCGGTCCTGGTCGACGAGGCCCTGGTGCCGCTCGTGCTGGCTGGCACCGCGGGCGACGCGGACCCCGGCCAGCAGCTGGCGGAGATCGCCGGGCGGCTGGTGCCTGCCGTGCACTACGAGGTGGACACCGAGGGCCGGAACGTGTTCCTCACCGAGGCGGGCGCACGCGCCGCGGAACAGGCCCTGGGCGGGATCGACCTGTACGCGGAACGCAACCTGGACCTGCTCACCCGGCTGAACGTGGCGTTGCACGCCCGGGCCCTGGTCCAGCGGGACGTGGACTACATCATCCGGGACGGCCGGATCCAGCTGGTCAGCGCCGCCCGCGGCCGGGTCGCCCGGCTGCAGCGCTGGCCCGATGGTCTGCACGCGGCGGTCGAGGCCAAGGAAGGCCTGGCCGTCACGGAGCGCGGCGAGATCCTGGACAGCATCACGGTCCAGTCGCTGGTCCGCCGTTATCCGGTGGTATGCGGGATGACCGGCACGGCAGTCGCGGTCGGTGAGCAGCTGCGCGAGTTCTACGGGCTGGAGATCGCGGTGATCCCGCTGAACCGCCCGTGCGTGCGCGAGGACGAGCCGGACCGGGTGTACTGCACGGCCGACGACAAGGAGGAGGCGGTAGCCCGGGAAGTGGCGGCGGTGCACGCCACCGGGCGGCCGATCCTGATCGGGACCCTGGATGTGGCCGAGTCCGAGCGGCTCGCTGGGCGGCTGGGCCAGGCCGGCCTGTCCTGCGTCGTGCTGAACGCGAAGAACGACGCGCAGGAGGCCACGATCGTGGCCGAGGCCGGCGCGCTCGGGGCGATTACCGTGTCCACCCAGATGGCCGGGCGGGGCACCGACATCCGGCTGGGTGGCACCGCTGGGGACCATGACCAGGTCGCGGACCTCGGCGGCCTCTACGTCATCGGTGTCGGCCGGCATTCCAGCAGCCGGCTGGACGACCAGCTGCGCGGCCGGTCCGGGCGGCAGGGCGATCCCGGTGGCTCGGTGTTCTTCCTCAGCCTGGAGGACGAGCTGATCACCGTGCATGTGCCGGACGCCGAGCCGCCCGCTGACGTGGCGGGCGACGGCCTGGTCACCGACCCCGGAGCGCACTGGACCGTCGGTCACGCCCAGCGCGTGGCTGAAGGGGTCAGCCTGCAGATCCACCGCGACACCTGGCGGTACAACACGCTGCTGGAGGAGCAGCGGGCCGCCGTGCTGCACCATCGCGGCCAGCTGCTGCGTACCGACGCCGCGCTGCGCGCGCTGGCGGAGTCCTGCCCCGGCCGGGTGGCGGAACTGCGCGACCAGGTTCCGGAGGAGGTACTCGCCGAGGCAGCCCGGCAGATCGGCCTGTACCAGCTGGACCACGCCTGGTCCGAGTACCTGGCCCGGGCGGCCGACTTGCGCGAGGGCATTCACCTGCGGGCCCTCGGCACCGGCGCCCTCGGCGGGTCGCGCAGCCCACTGGATGAATTCAACCGGGAGGTGGCCCGGCTCTTCGGCCGGTTCCCCGCCGAGGTCACCGCCCGGACCGAGGAAGCCTTCCTGGCCGTGCCGATCACCAGCAGCGGCGCGGATCTCGGTGCGGCGGGCCTCAAACGTCCCTCCGCCACCTGGACCTACGTGGTCCAGGAGAACCCGTTCGGGACCGATCTGGGCCGCGCGGTGCAGGCTGTCACCCGCCTGCTCGGCCGCCGCTAGCCGGTTTCCTGCCCGCCCTAGCCGGTTCTGGCTGCCGCGGGCGGGGGAACAGGCGGTCAGCCGGTGTTCCCGGCCGCGGCCGCGCGGATGGCGTCCAGCATGGCCGCCGTGTCGGCCGGGGTGGTCAGCGGGTTGACGATGCAGGCACGGAACGCGAACCGGCCGTCCACCCGGGTCCCGGCCAGGAACGCCTGCCCACCGAGCTGGACGGCCTTCAGTGCCGCCTCGTTGTGCTGGTCCAAGGCTGCCGCGGCCAGCCCCGCGGGCACGTGCCGGAAGCAGACGATGCTGCAGCCCGCTGGCCAGCTCCTCGAAATCCGGCGCCTGTGTCACCGCCGCACGCAGGACGGCCGCGGTGGCGATGTCCCGGGCGATCAGTTCCCGGTAGCCGGACCGGCCCAGGTGGCGCAGCTGCATCCAGACCTTGAGCGCACGGAACGGCCGGGTCTGCTCGAACCCGTACTCGGCGAACCACGGCGGGCCGCCCGGGCCCGCGTCGTCCCCGTCGGTCTGCAGGTACGGCGGCACCAGGCTGAACGTGCCGCGGGCGGCCGCGCCGTCCCGGATCAGCACGAGCCCGGCGTCGACCGGGGCATAGAGCCACTTGTGCGCGTCCACGGTGATGCTGTCCGCTGCGGCCAGTCCCGTCCGGGCCGCCGCGAAGCCGGGCAGCAGCATGACCGCGGGGCCACCGTAGGCGCCGTCCACGTGCAGCCACAGGCCGTGCCGCGCGCACACGGCGGCGATCTCTGCGACCGGGTCCACGGCCCCGGTATTCACCGTGCCGGTGGTGGCCACGACCGCGACGCCGATCTTCCCGCCCGCCTGGTCCGCCCGCACCAAGCGGGCCAGGTGGTCCGGCCGCATCCGGCGGCCGTCATCGGAGGCCACCTGGCGGATGCTGGCCGAGCCGATGCCGAGCATCTCCGCCGCCCGGGTGACGCAGCTGTGGCTCTCGGCGCCCGCGTAGAGCACGAACCGGCCGGGCGCGCCCTGCAGCCCGTCCGCCCGGTCGTCGAGGCCAGCCCGGGCCGCGGCCCGGTGCCGGGCGACGGCGAGCGCGGTGATAGTCCCCGCTGACGCCCCGCTGACCAGCTGGCCCGCGTAACCCGGCGGCCAGCCCAGCAGCTCCGCGAACCACCGGACGACCTGGTGCTCCACGTGCACGGCAGCGTGGTTGCCGCCGGCCACGCTCGGGTTCATGGCCGCGGCCAGGGCCTCCGCCAGTACCCCGAGCGGGTGCGGGGGGGAGTTCACCCAGGCGGCGAACCGGGGATGGCCGTTGCCGAACGGGTAAGGCGCGATCCGTGCCGAGAATTCCGCGAGCACCTCGCTGACCGGCGCACCCTCCTCGGCCCACGGCTCGCGGCGCAGCGCCTCGGCCAGCTCGCCGGGCGGCGGCCGGTAGGCAGGGCCGCCCGGCAGGCTGGTGAGGTAGTCGGCGACCAGGTCGGCCACCTGGTGGCTGACCTGCCTGATCTCGGCCGCTGACCACCGGAAAGGATCGCCGGGTGCTGCCCCGGCCGCGTCATCGGCGGCGTCCGGTGCTGGCGTGGTCATGGTGCCCCGGGCTCAGCTGGGCAGCCGTGCCAGCTGCCGCAGCACGTCCGGGACCGGGCCGGGATGCAGCACGCCGAGCCGCTGGGTGGCCCGGGTCAGCGCGACATACAGGTCGCTGTATCCGCGCGGCGACTCGGCCAGGATCTGGGCCGGGTCGGCGACCAGCACCGAGTCGAATTCCAGGCCCTTGGCCTGGCTGACGGTCAGCACCACCACGGGCCGGTCGATATCCAGCCCAGCTGCGCTGCCGGCGTCGCCGGAGCCGTCAATGTCGCCGGAGCCATCAGGGCCGCTGCCGCCCACCGCGTGGCGGATCTCAGTGAGCCTGGACTCCGGGACCAGCACCGCCAGGTGACCGTCGCCGATCTCCGCGGCCTCCCGGGCCACGGCCGCTGCCACCTGGCCGCCCAGCTCATCGGGGGTGGTTTCGCGCCGCCACGGCTGGACACCGCTGTCGCGCACCGAGAGCGGCACGTCGAGCTTCGGGTCGATCTCCGCCAGCACGTCGGCCGCGACGTCCATGATCTCCGATGGAGTGCGGTAGTTGATGGTCAGCCGGTCCAGCCGCCAGCGGGTGCCCAGGTGCGGCGACAGGATGTCCTCCCACGAGGACGCGGCGGCGGCGGTCGAGGCCTGGGCGATGTCGCCGGCGATGGTCATCGAGCGGCTGGGACAGCGCCGCATCAGCATCCGCCAGGCCATCTCCGACAGTTCCTGGGCCTCGTCCACCACGATGTGCCCGAAAGCCCAGGTCCGGTCGGCGGCCGCGCGTTCCGCCGTGGTGAGGTTGCTGAACTCCTCGTGCCGGCCAGCCAGTCGGCTGGCGTCCATCATGTCGTATGCCATCAGGATCTCGGGGTCGTCCTCCAGGTCGCGGGAGACGATGTCCAGCACGCCCTGGGCATAAGCGATCCGTTCCCGGCGCTCCCGCTGCACACGCCTGCGGGCCGCCCGGTCATCCTCGCCCAGCAGTTCCGCGGCCTCGTCCAGCAACGGCACGTCAGCCGGTGTCCAGCCACCGCCCGGCTCGCGGGCCAGCAGGGCCCGCTGCTCCTCGGTCAGCCGGGAAGCAGCCGACGCCAGCCGCCGGGGCGAGGCGAACAGGTCATCCAGCAACCGCTGTGGGGTCAGCGCGGGCCACAGCCTGGCCAGCACACCCTGCACCGCCGAGTCCTGCCGGAGCTCGGCCCGGATGTCGTCCATCTCCGGTTCGCTGAGCAGGCCAGCTCCGCTGCTGCCGCTGCCGCGCCTGCTGCGCGGCAGATCCGGGTCCTCCTCGCCGAGGATCTCGGCGACCATGCGGTCGGCTTCGCGCAGGCTGGCGGCCAGCCGCCCGGCCACCTGCCGGGCCAGCGCGTCGATGACCGCCTGGACGAAGATCTGCCGGGCCTGGTTGTGCGGCCGGCGGGACCGCCGGGCCCGCTCCCTGGCCCGCACGCAGGTCTGCCGGTCCAGCGTCAGCACCTCGCGGTCGAAGCGGAGCTCCAGCGCGGCGGCTGGCACCTGCTGCCGGTCGCGTACGGCGGCGGCCAGCACCGCTGCCATAGCCGCGCTGCCCTTGACCGTGGCGATCTCCGGTGCCTCGGCCCGGTCCGCGACGATCCCCGGGTACAGCTCGCTGATGGTGGACATCAGCACCCCGGTCTCGCCGAGTGACGGCAGCACGTGACCGATGTAGCGCAGGAAGGTCGGGTTCGGGCCGACGATCAGCACCCCGCGCCGGGACAGCTGCTGGCGGTGGGTGTACAGCAGGAAAGCGGCCCGGTGCAGGGCAACAGCGGTCTTCCCGGTGCCAGGGCCGCCCTGGACGACCAGCACGCCATCGTGCGGCGAGCGGATGATCAGGTCTTGCTCGGCCTGGATGGTCTCCACGATGTCGCGCATCCGACCGGTCCGGCTGGCGGTCAGCGCGGCGATCAGGGCGGCCTCGCCGGTCAGCCCGGCGTGCCCGGTCATGCTCACCTGCCCGGCGCCCTCGGTGCCCGGGGTGGTGAGGTCGAGAAGCTCATCATCAATGCCGGTCACCTTGCGCTGCCGGGTCTTGATGTGACGGCGCCGCAGCACTCCCTCGGGGGAGAACGCGGTGGCAATGTAAAAAGGCCGGGCAGCGGGCGCCCGCCAGTCCACCAGCAACGGCTCGTAATCGGCGGAGTCATCGAGAATCCCGATCCGGCCGATATACCGCCGTTCCCCGTCGCTGAGATCTAGCCGGCCGAAACAGAGGCCATTCTCAGCCGCGTCCAGCTGGGTGATCCGCTGTGAGTACATTTCCACGAACGCATCGCGCTCTGTCCTGGCCGCAGGTGTACCACCGGTCTCCAGCAAGACCTTGGCCAAGCGGCCCGAGGCGCGGTCCCGGAGGTTGTCGAGCCGACCGTAGAGCATTGACACATAGCCCTGCTCATTGTCAGCATCTACGTTTGACAACCGACCTCCCTCGGCATTACCATGCGCCTAATCGTTGAAGCTATTAAGCCGTCTAGAGAGAAACTCTAGGCGGTTGTTTTTTCTTCCCGGGCCAAGCTGGCCGCGCTCTGGCCGGCCCCTTCTGCTGGCAGCGGATCGCCGCGTGTGCTGGCAGCGGATCGCCGCGTGGCTGGCGACCGCCGGGTCGGACACATCCCGCTGATCATCTGGGCGCAGCCGGACTCGCGGGCCGGCCAGCTCCAGGCAAGTTCCCCTGACTATCGGCTGGCGGTGCGCTCACGGGCTCCTCCTTTGCCGCTGGCGGCCTTGTCGCCGCAGGCTGGGCCGGTGACATACTCATACCCGACAGGAGGCCGGACGGTGCCGGACGGTGTGTCGCACGGGAACCAGGGGCACGCGGGTTCCCCGCACGGGGCCCTGCACACCAGTGTGCCGCAGGGCGACGACAGCCAGGACTGGGTGCTGCACGTGGACCTGGACCAGTTCATCGCGGCTGTAGAGATATTGCGTCACCCCGAGCTGCGCGGCCGGCCGGTCGTGGTCGGCGGTGACGGTGATCCGGCGAAGCGCGGGGTGGTCAGCACCGCCTCGTACGAGGCCCGGGAGCACGGCGTGCATTCCGGCCTGGCGCTGCGTACCGCGGCCCGGCGCTGCCCGGACGCGGTGTTCCTGCCGGTGGACCGGGAGGCATACGAGGCCGCGTCAGCGGTGGTGATGGGAATTCTGCACGGCTTCGCGGCCACCGGCGGGCCGGTCCGGATCGTCGAGGTCATGGGCTGGGATGAGGCGTTCCTGGCGGTGCGCAGCGCCGACCCGGAGGCGGTGGCCCGGGAGATCGCGGCCGCTATCGGGGCCGGGACCAGCCTTGACGCCACGGTCGGCATCGGCCGCAACCGGCTCCAGGCCAAGCTGGCCACTGGTTTCGGCAAGCCAGCCGGTGTCTTCCGGCTGACCAGCGAGAACTGGTTCGAGGTACTTGGCGCGCGGCCGACGGACGCGCTCTGGGGCATCGGGGCCAAGACCGCGCGGAAGCTGGCCGACACCGGTATCGGCACGGTCAGCGAGCTGGCCGCGGCCGATCCGGCCGCGCTGGCCGCGCAGTTCGGCCCCACCACCGGGCCGTGGCTGGTCGTGCTCGCCCGGGGGATGGGCGACGCCACCGTGACCAGCACGCCCTACCAGGCCAAGTCCCGCAGCCGGGAAACGACCTTCCAGCAGAACCTCGTGAACTGGGCGGACGTGCGGACGGAGGTTCTCCGGCTCGCTCAGCAGGTCGCTGGGGATGTGGCCAGTGAGCAGCGCCCGGCTGTCCGCGTCGTGGTGAAGGTGCGGTACGCGCCGTTTACCACGCGGACGCACGGGCAGCCGCTGCCCGCGCCAACCGCCGACCCGGCGCTGATCCAGCAGGCCGCGCTCGGTGCCCTGGCCCAGTTCACCGCGGGCAGGCCGATCCGGCTGCTCGGCGTGCGCGCCGAGTTTCCGGACTGACCTGTGCGTCCGCGGGCCCGTGCGTCCCGGGGCCTGTGCGTCCCGGGGCCTGTGCGTCCCGGGGCCTGTGCGTCCCGGGGCCTGTGCGTCCCGGGGCCTGTGCGTCCCGGGGCCTGTGCGGCACGACGGTCAGATTTTGCCCTGGCTCCGGGCCGCGAGGATGATCTGGGTCACGGCGTACCGGGACAGCCCGAGTTTCCGGGCGATCTCATCGGGCCGCAGCCCCTGCTGGTTGTACAGCCGCGCCAGCCGCTGCTGCGACCGGGTGCCGGGCAGCCGGGGCGCGATGGCGCTGGGCGGCGGTGATCCTGATGCCGCCCGGGCCGGCGGGCGTCCTGGCTGCGCTGGCCGTGATCTGGCCGCCACCGCCGGACCCGCCGCTCCTCGACCCGCCCCTGCCGGGGCGGCCGCTGACGCTGGCGGACCCGCCGCTGCCGGGGCTGCGGCTGCGGGCTGCGGCTTGCCGAACGTGCCACGGCGCTGGTCGTGATATTTACCGTCGGCGAGTTCCGCCTTGGTCTGCTCATCGAGCAATAGGTATTGCTCGGCTGATTTGTTGACGCCGACCGCCACCATGGTCAGGCCCTTGAGGTTCTTCTCCTGGCACTCGGCCGACATGCAGTAGTTGTACTTCTTAGCCCGTTCGGGATGCAGTTCGCTCCCACAGGTCACGCATTTCGCCATTGCCATTAGTTCAACCCAGGCGCCCGCTGTGGTGTTCCCTTCCTGCCTCCCCGCGGCTGGTCGGCTGCGCCCCTGCCCGGCGCCACCAGGGCGCCTGTGCGGGCCGACCGCGGGCTCTGCGTCGGCTCGCAGTACCGTGCCTGGGTGACCCGGCGACTACTGCCAAGGAGGCAGGCGTGAGCGAGACCGCCCCGCTATCAGCCAGCGAACTGCGGGATCTGGTGCCGTTCGCGGTCATGCTGGGTATCGTGCTCGATGAGGCAGGCCCTGACCTGGTCAAAGGCCACCTGCCGTGGTCACCGGAGCGGTGCACCGCGGGCGAGACTATGCACGGCGGCGCCCTGATGTCGCTCGCTGACTGCCTGGGCGGGATCTGCGCCTTCCTGAACCTGCCGCCGGGGGCACGAACGGCGACGATCAGTTCGGCCACGGTGTTCCTCCGCGCCATCCGCAGCGGGGCCGCCACGGGCGTCACCCAGCGGCTGCACGCCGGGCGGAGCGTCATCGTGGTCCGGACCGACCTGTTCGATGACAGCGGCCGGCTGGCCGCGCAGGTAACGCAGAGCCAGGCTGTCCTCGGCGCTCCAGGCTGACCTGGCAGCACACCCGGCTGAACCTGGCTACGGCAGCACCGCGGGCTGAACCCAGCCACGGGAGCACGGCGGGCTGAACCTGGCTACGGCCGGTCCGGGGACCCCGGGCGGGTGCTCTCCGCAACGGGCTTGGCTGGGCTGCCCGCAGCGTGCCCGCGGGCGGGCAGCACGGGGTGCGCGCCGGTATGACCGGTGTGGGCGTGCTCCTGGATGCCAGACAGCAGATCCTCGAACCGGACCCTGACCCGGACCACCGGCTCCCGCAGTCGCTGGTCGCGGCGGACGGCGCGGGCCTGCTTTCGGCCGCCCCCGGTACCGCCAGCGGGCCCACGGTGAGCCCGGCCGGGCCAGCCGGATCGCGCCCGGGACCAGCAGCGGGGGCACGAACAGCCCGAACAGGCCGGTCCAGATCTTGCCTTTGAGCAGGGTGACCACGGTCAGCAGGAAGATCACCAAGCCGCTCCCGGCGAGCACCGCGGATGCTTCACCGGAGCTGGCGTGCAGCCCGGACTTGGTCAGACTCGGCCCGATCGTCGGGCTGATCCCGAGCAGCAGCAGCACGGTCAGCCCGGTCGCCACGAACACGGCGTCCACGGACAGCCGTCCCGCCTTGGCCCAGTACACGTCGCGCAAGTGCAGGATCAGCGCGAACTCATCCAGCACCAGCGCGGAGCCGAGGCCGAAGACCGCCGCCGGGGCAGCCCGCCAGGCCACCTCCCCGCCGGTCGGCGCGGCAGATGTCCGCAACGCCCCCGACCAGCATGAACACCACGCCGAACACCATGTGGTGCACATGCAGCGAACCAGAAGTGATGTTGCCAGGCCACCAGCGAACCTGGGCCCGGATCATCCGGACGGACAGCCGGATGAACCCGAAGGCCACCACGAACGCGACGAAGAAGCAGAACAACGGCAACCGTCCGGTGTGCACGATGTTCGTCGCGAACCAGCTGGACATGGGCCCCCGCCAGACAAACGTGCGCGGCCATCTCCGGTTGAGGGCCGTGTGCAGATCGTAGTCCAGGCTCAGCCCAGCCGGGCATGCTGGTAATCAGTCAAATACGGAATGTACGACGCGGCTTTACCGGCCGGCAGCCCAGGGTTAGCGGATGAACCGGAGGCCGTCTGGTAGCGGCGCTCCTCGCCATGGCCGAGCCAGATCATCGAGCCGTCCGCGCGGGCCGCCTGGTCACCCGCTACATGATGGGTCGATGGTTCCAGGCCCACCGCATAGCTTCCCTCGCGCAGGTTGAGCCACTCGAAGAAAGCGGGGAACGCGGCCGGGTCGTAGTCCAGTTCGAAGCTCCGCTGCAGCGCGGGGGGTCATGCCGTCCCCCTCCTCCGTTGTGGTCAACGGGCTGTGGTCAAGGGGCGGCGGTCAAGGACTGCGGTCAACGGCTGGAGTCAATGGCCTGGCCCTCACGAGGCCTGCCGGGCCCGTGCGAACAGCGCGTTGACCTGGCGCACCAGGGCCGCGTGCGGCTCCCCGCGGAGCAGCCCGTCGCGCAGCACGGCCGAGGCAGCCTGCTGGAACGCCGGGTACCCGGCGAACCGCGGCCGCATCCAGGCCTGCTCCACGGTGGCCCGGGTCGCGCTGTAGAAGCCGCCGCTGGCGGCGTCCGCGGCCGGGTCCAGCCAGGCCTTCCGGGCCGAGCTCTGCCCGCCCAGCTGTGCGAACGCGGTGACCTGAATCCGTTCCGACAGCAGGAGGCCAAGCTCAGCGGCGGCCGCGGCGGTCGCGCCGGATCCGGTGCAGGAGCGGGTGACCGCGAGCCCGGTGCCGCCGAGCACGCTGCCGATGCCAGCCGGCCCGGCGGGCGCGTCGAACGCCGCCAGACGGCAGCGTCCGGACGGGTCACCAGCGGCCTGGCGTGGCGCGGCCTGGGCCCTGGTCACCCGGCGCGGCCGGGGGCGGCGCTGGTAGGTCAGGTAGCCGTAGACCAGCGGGCAGTAGGCCGGCCCATCGGGGGCGGCCATCGCGTCCAGCACCCCGATCGGGTTGCGCTGGGAGAGTTCCCGGTCTGCCTGCGCCAGCAGGTCGGCCATGACCGCGAGGGCGGCCAGGCCGGCCGCCTCGGAGACGAACTCGCCGCTGCCCGCCGCCTCGCCGCTGCCCGCCGCGGGCGAGGTGACCGCCGCAGGCGGAATGCCCGCCGCGGGCGGGTTACCAGCCGCGACGCAGATCGCGCTGAACATGAGCAGCGCGTGCGGGCCGCCCAGGCTCAGTGTGGTCCGCGTTGACCGAGCGGCCTGGCAGGCCTGTGCCCAGCTGGCCGGCCGGTCCTCCATCACGTCCGGCCGGCAGGCCGAGACCTGCGCGGCCGCATCCAGCGGGAGCGCCCACTGCCGTCCGGCCAGCTGGTAGCTGGCAAAGGACGTCCCGATCGCCGCGGTCCGCCACTGTGCCAGCTCGCCGCTACCCACGATGTCGTCCAGCGGCCGCAGTGCGCCGTCGCGGACCGCCTCGCCGAGCCCGGGATGGTCGATGACCAGCAGGTCGTAGTCGTCGGCCAGGGTACGCAGCGGCCGGGACTCGAAGGCTTCCAGCGGCTGCCGGTGCCAGCGCACCACGATGGCCGGGGCCAGCTCCCGGGCCAGCGCGTCCAGCACCACGTAGCCGCGCGGGTGATCCCAGGTGAGCCCGCGCAGCCGGACCGTCACGGCGCCGCTTCCGGCCCGCTGGCCGCGCTGGGCCCGCTGAGCGGGCCAGACCCGCTGGGCCCGCCGGACCCGCTGGGCGCGGTGACGATGCTGCGCTCCGCCAGGCTGTCCACGGCTGCCGCGTCGTAGCCCAGCTCGGCCAGGATCTCCCGGGTCTGCTCCCCGGTCAGCGGCGCACCCCGGGTCACTTCCGCCGGTGTGGCGCTGAACCGGTACGGGAAGCCGGGCGTGGTGACCTGCCCCTCGGTGGGATGGTCGTAGCTGACCAGCGATCCGTTGTGCTGCACCTGCGGATCGGTGAGCACATCGGCGTACCGGTACACCGGGCCTGCCCAGATACCCTGCTGGCCGAGCAGGTCCAGCCACTCGGCCGTGCTGCGCTCCGGCAGCCGGGCGCTGACCAGCGCCGTGATCTCATCCCGCCGGGCGTGCCCGTCGGTCTCGTCGTCCAGGTCCGCGAACTCCGGGATGCCGAGTACCTCGCCGAGGTCGGCCAGGTGCGGGAAGGCCAGCGCGAGATACCCGTCGGCGGTCGCGAACGTGCCGTAGGGCGCGCGGATGTAGGCGTGCCCGGCCACGTATCCGGTCAGCGCCTCGGTCATCGCTGGGGTGACCGCGTTCAGCTTGGCCGGGCGGTCGAGGGTGAGCACGGCAACGTGATCACGCACCTCCAGCCGGATCTCGCCGGGCCCTGCTTCCCCTGCCATGGTTATCCTCCTGCGCTGGTGATCCATCCGCGCTGTGCTGGAGTGCGTCCACCCGGGCGCCTTCGACGATCTCCCGCATCGCGGTCTCGGCCTTGCGCCGGTGGCCGCGCTGGATGGCGTCGGCGACCTGCTGGTGCGCGGGCAGCGTCGCCCGGTTGTGCGCGGCTGAGTGGGTATGCAGCGGCCGGACCGCCCCGAGCGCGACCGCGACCACGTCGTGGATGTACAGCAGCAAGTCGTTGCCGCAGGCGGCGAACACCGACCGGTGGAAGGCCAGGTCAGCCTGCACGAACGCGTCCGGGTCGGCCACGGTCGCCCAGAGCTGGGCCATGGCTGCGGCGACGCTGCCCCGCTGCGTGGCGCTGGCGGACTCCGCGGCCAGCCGGGCCGCTCCCGGCTCCAGCGCCACCCGCATGTCCGCCAGCACCCGGATGTCGGCTGGGCTGGCGTCCGGGGTGAACCGCCAGCGGAGCACGTCCGGATCGAGCAGGCTCCACGACTCGCGCGGCCGGACCCGGGTGCCCGCACTGGTCCGGCTCTCCAGCAGGCCCTTGCCTGCGAGCACCTTGACGCCTTCGCGCAGCGCGGACCGGCCGACCTCGAACCGGCCGGTCAGCTCATCCTCGGTGGGCACGGGTGCGCCCGGGCCGAGCTCACCGCGCACGATCGCCGCGCCCAGCCCGTGCACGACCTGGGCGTGCCGGGCCTGGCCCGGGTAGGCGGCGGTCACAGGGCTCCTTCCGGCGCTGGCAGCAGCGCTGGCACCGGCGCTGGCAGCAGCGCTGACGCTGGTGCTGCAGCAGCGCTGACGCTGGCGTCGTGCTGTCCGAGGCTAGGCTGACCAGAACCCGAACGTCAACACTTCATCCGATGAAGTAGTCATCTTGATCTGATGAAGCGTTGACGGGTCCTGGCTGTGGCCCGTAGCTTGGCGCCATGCAGCTCATCAGGTTCCGCGGCGCTGGCGACCCTGCGCCGCAGGTCGGCGTGCTGGACGGGGACCTGGTCCGGGCGCTGCCCGGGATCGGCGACCTGGCCGCCCTGCTCGCGCTGCCGCTGCCCCAGATCCGTGGGCTGTGCGAGGTCGCCGCGGTGGGCCCCGGCGGGCAGCCGTTCCAGCCGGCCAGCCTGCTCGCCCCGGTGGACGGCGGGACCGAGGTCTGGGCAGCGGGGGTCACCTACGAGCGGTCCAAGGACGCCCGGGTGCTGGAGAGCGAGGACGCGGCCGACATCTACGACAAGGTCTACTCCGCGCACCGCCCGGAACTGTTCTTCAAGTCAGCGGCCTGGCGGGTAGCCGGGCCCGGCGGCCTGGTGTCCGCCCGCGCCGACTCCGTGGTGGACGTGCCTGAGCCGGAGCTGGCCGCGGTGCTGAACGCGGCCGGCGAGGTGGCCGGCTACACGATCTGCAACGACATGAGTTCCCGGTCGATCGAGGGGGAGAACCCGCTGTACCTGCCGCAGGCCAAGATCTACCTCGGCGGCTGCGCGGTCGGCCCGTGGATCAGGCCAGCCTGGGAGATCCCAGATCCGTACGGGCTCACCATCGAGATGACCATCAGCCGGGACGGCGCCGCGGTCTGGTACGGCCAGGCCCAGACCAGCGGGCTGCGCCGGACCATCACCGAGCTGGCCGCCTTCCTGTTCCTCGAGGACGAGTTCCCGGCCGGCGCCGTGCTGTCCACCGGGACCAGCCTGGTCCCGGACCTGCCGTTCACGCTGCAGGCCAGGGACGAGATCCGGATCGCCATCTCCGGCATCGGGGAACTGGTCAACCGTGTCGTCCGCGGCAAAGCCGCCTTGGCCGCCCAGCGCCCGGGGTAGCTCAGCTGCGCGTAGCTGGTGGTTGAAACACCGACCCCGTGTCCGGACCGGGTGGCTGAAACATTCGCCCTGTTCCGGCGTTGCTGCTGCCCGGACTGGAGGGCCCCTGGGGTTTACGTGATCGATTGAGGTTTGCGTGACCGATGGGGCGGTGCTGCACCCGAGCTAGGCGCTGCGCCCGGGTCAGCTGAGGACCGCGGGGGCCAGCCGCTCCAGCTGGCCGACCAGGCCGGCGCCGTCCTTGGCCAGTGGCTGCAGCAGCACGTGGTCCGCGCCGCTGTCCCGCAGCTCGCGCACCCGGTCGGCGATGGCCTTGTCATCGCCCCAGGCCACGATCGCGTCCACCAGCCGGTCACTGCCGCCGCTCGCGATGTCCTCGTCGCCAAAGCCGAACTCGTGCAGGTTGTTCACGTAGTTCGGCAGCCGCAGGTACATGGCCATGTGCTCGCGGGCCACCCGGCGGCCCTCGGCCGGGTCGGTGGTCAGCACGACCGCCTGCTCCGGGATCAGCAGCCGGTTCGGGCCCAGCGCGGCCCGGGCCACCGGGATGTGCGCGGGCGGCACGAAGTACGGGTGCGCGCCGTGCGCACGTTCCCGGGCCAGTTCCAGCATCCGCAGCCGCAACGCCGCAAGCACCCGCGGTACCGGCACCGGGGTCACGGGCGCCTCGGCGGCAGCCTCGTCCATCGCGGCCAGGTAATCGGCCATCCGGTCCAGCGGCCGGGCGTAGTCCTGCCCGCTGCGTACCACCAGCGGCGCGTGGCTGACCCCCACGCCGAGGATGAACCGGCCCGGCCAGGCCGCGCCCAGCGTGGCCGCGCCCGCTTGCATAGTGGCGGGATGCCGGGCCCACAGGTTGGCGATGCCGGTGCCGACCACGATCCGCTCGCTCGCGCAGAGCGCCACGGCCGAGCCCGCGAACGCGTCGGTGCCGCCGACCCCCTCGCCGGCCCAGACCGACCCGTAGCCCAGCTCCTCGATCCGGCGGGTGACCGCCTGCCGCTCCGGCACCGTGATCTGGCGCAGCACGGCCGACCACACCCCGACCGGGCCGAGCCGGTCCCGGGTCGTCGCCACGATCTCCTCTGGGGTCTGCATTGCGCTCCTCCTACTCCTGGATGCGGGGCTGCTCCTGAAGGCTGGCCTACTCCTGAAGGCTGGCTGGACGGGCCGGGGCGGTCGGCTCCTCCGGCTGCTCCTCCTCCAGATGGGCGGTGTCGTTGTAGCCGCGCACGATCCACCGCCCGCCGGTCACCACGAGGCGGGAGATGGACGCGTTGTCCGCGCCGAGGAAGGCGAACGGCCGTGACCCGGTGGCCAGCGCCAGCGCCTCGCCGATCACCCCGCCGTGGCTGACCACCGCCACCAGCTGATCCGGATGGGCCGCGGCGATCCGCCGGATCGCGCCACCCACCCGGGCCGCGAACGCCTCGGCTGGCTCCGCGCCCGGGATGACGTCCCAGCGTTCCTCGGCCCACATCCGCTCGGCCACCGGGTGGTTGTCCGCGACCATCTTGCGGTACAGCCCGGCCTCCCACTCACCCAGGTAGACCTCCCGCAGGTCCGGCTCGACCCGCGGGGTCAGCCCCAGTCGGGCGGCCAGCGGTGCCGCGGTCTGCACGGTGCGGCGCAACGACGTCACGTAGATCGCGTCGATGGGCATCCGGCCGAGCCGCCGGGCCAGCAGTTCCGCCTGCACCCGCCCCACAGCAGACAGATCCGGATCAGCGTGCCCGTCGGCCAGCGGGAACGGCGTCTCCAGGTACGCCTGGGACTGGCCGTGCCGCAGCAGCAGCAGGTCCGTCGCGCCGGGTGGCGGCTGGAAACGCTTCTGCTGATAGGCGGTGACCCCAGGGTGGGTGACCCCGGGAGCCCCGGCGGGCGGTGCAGAGCTCACAACGTCCGAAGACTAGTCCCCGCGGCCAGGCCCGCCGCGCCCAGGCCGCTATTGTGCGCCCGGGAAGGCAGCGCCGGGAAGGCAGCGCCGGGAAGGCAGCGCCGGGAAGGCAGCGCCGGGAAACCAGCGCCCGGGGAAGCAGCGCCTGGGGAGGGCAGATGACAGCAAGGCCGGTGACTGATCCCAGGGGCCCCCCGGCCCCCCGGGCCCCCCGGGCCCCCCGGACCCCCGGGACCCGCGGACCCTGCGCGGCGACGCGCCGTTGCTGGATGCCTGGCTGCGCTTCACCGCGACCGTGGCCGAAGGCGGCTTCCCGGCGCCGATGAGCGTACCCGGGCACAAGCAGCGCCAGGACCTGGCCGGCCCGGTGGTCGCGGGCGACGCACCGATGTACGGCGGGCTGGACACCATCAAGCACGCCGACGACCTGCTGGCCGAGGGCGAGCGGCGGGCGGCGCGGCTGTGGGGCGCGGACTGGTGCCGGTTCTCGGTGGCTGGCTCCACGCACGGCAACCAGGCGCTCACCCTGGCCGTGGGCCAGCCGGGGCAGCAGATCGTGGTGACCAGGATCCTGCACCGCTCGCTCTTGCTCGGCCTGGTGCTGGCCGGGCTGGACCCGGTCTGGGTGCTGCCCGAGGTGGACCCGGGCACCGGCCTGCCCGGCCAGGTCCCGGTGGCCGCGGTTCGCGCCGCCCTGGCCGCGCACCCCGGCGCCTGCGCGGTGTACCTGGGCGACCCGACCTACGTGGGCAGTACCGGGGACCTGGCCGGGCACGCCGCCGCGGCGCACGACGCGGGGGTGCCGTTGCTGGTGGACGCGGCCTGGGCGGCGCACCTGGGCTTCCACCCGGATCTGCCACCGCACCCGCTGTCCGCGGCCGCGGACGCCATGGTGACCAGCGTGCACAAGGCGCTGCCCGGCTACACCCAGAGCGCGCTGGTGCTGGCCCGCACCGGCCTGCTGGACCCGGCACGGCTGGACCGGGCGTTCGAGGCCACGCACACCACCAGCCCGGCCGGAGCGATCATGGCCAGCATCGACGCGGCCCGGGCCCTGCTGGCCCGGGACGGGGCGGACCTGTGCGGCCGTCTGCTGCGCGTGGTGGCCGACGCGAAACAGCGGCTGCGTGCGGTGCCCGGGCTGGACGTGCTGGACGGCCCCGGAGTCGAGCCCGCCAAGCTGGTGGTCCTGCTGGCGGGCACCGGCGCGCACGGGCACGCGGTCGAGGCCGACCTCATCGCGGCGGGCATGCCGGTGGAAATGGCCGACCGGGACACGATCATCCCCATCATCACCCTGGCCGACGACGAGGACACCGTCACCCGGTTCAGCACGGCCCTGGCCGCTGCGGTCGAGCGGCACCGGGGACCACCCCGCCAGCCGGTCCCGGCGGCTGCGTGGACGGTCATTCCGGACATGGCCATGCCGCCGCGCCAGGCATTCTTTTCCCGCAACGAAACCCTCGCCGCGCACACTGCCGTCGGCCGGGTGAGTGCCGAGCTGGTGGCACCGTACCCGCCGGGCATCCCGGTGCTCGCCCCGGGCGAGGTGATCACGGCCGCGGCCCTGGACGCGCTGCGCGCGACTCTCGCCGACGGCGGCCGGATCGCCTACGCGGCCGACCCCACCCTGGCCACCCTCCAGGTCATCGCGCGGTAGGGACTGCCGGGCGGCGCGGTGATGCGCCCCGGCCGCCTGGTGGTGACCGGCCCGGCGCCGCGGATACCCGGCCGGCCGCAGATACCCGGCAGCACGGGCCAGCCGGGAATGGCGGCATTGTCGCCGGGCTGCCCCCGCTCTAATCTTGGCCGGTGGATCATCAGCCCCGGGTCGGCCGGGCACCCGCCTGGCGCACCGGCCGGATCCGGGCCGCGGGGTGCGCCGCAGCCCTCAGCCTGGCGCTAACCACGCTGGCCAGCCCGGTCAGCGCCACCGTGACCGTCCCCACCGCTGCGGCCAGGCCGGTGGCGCACGCGGTCCCCCGCCAGGCCGTGCCCGGCCCGGCGGCGACTGCCGCCCAGGCGGCCAGCCCGGCCGCGGTAAGAGCAATCTGCGCTGAGCCCTCATCGGGGGCCACGCTAGTCATCGGCGCTGACAAATCCCTGGCCGCGCCCCCGGCCGCGGCCATCCGGGTGGACCAGGTCGGCTACCCCTCGGGTGCGGCCAAGTTGGCCGAGATCATGACGACCGCGCGGCCCGCCCACGGGATGGCCTGGGTGCTGGTCCGGGCCGGGTCATGCACGGTAGCCGCCACCGGGTAGCCAGCCAGGATCTTGGTTCCTGGAGCATGCGCTACGGCTGGGTGCAGGCGGTCCGGTTCTCCGGGGTGCGCGCCCCGGGCCGGTACCGGATCGGCCTGCCCGGCGACCCGGCGGCCGTGTCGCCCTGGTTCCAGATCGGCCCGGCCGCCAGCCTTTACGCCCCGCCGCTGGCCCGTGCGCTGTCCTTCTACCAGAACGAGCGCGACGGCCCGGACTTCATCCGTACCCCGCTGCGCACCGCCCCTGCCGACCGGAACGACGCCAGCGCGATGACCTACCGGTCCCCGCCCGTGGACAGCAACGGCAACTTCAAAGGCAGCCTGGCCAGGTACGCGACCGGGGTGCGGATCAACGCCGCCGGCGGCTGGTTCGACGCCGGTGACTACCTGCACTTCGTCGAGACGGCTAGCTACACCGAGGCGATCCTGCTTCAGGGCATCGCGTCCTTCCCACCGCAGATGGGACCGGGCGCGGGTACTGACTTCACCGCCGAGGCCAGGTTCGGGCTCGACTTCCTACAGCGCATGTGGAACGAGCGCACCCGCACGCTCTACTACCAGGTGGGCACCGGCGAGGCGAACAGCTACTACTACGGCGACCACGACATCTGGCGGCTGCCCCAGGCCGACGACCGGTACCAGGGGAAGAACCCGCGCTACCAGTACATCCGGCACCCGCCGGTGTTCCGGGCCGGGCCGCCCGGCTCGCTGATCAGCCCGAACCTGGCCGGGTCGGCTCGCCGCCGACTTCGCCCTCTGCTACCAGGTATGGCGCCAGTCCGACCTGGCCTACGCGGGCCGCTGCCTGCGCTCCGCCGAGACCGTGTACGCGCTGGCGGATACCCACTGGAAGGGTCAGCTGCTGACCGCCCTGCCCTGGGACTTCTACCCGGAGACGACCTGGCGGGACGACATGATGCTGGGCGCCACCGAGTTGTCCATCGCGCTGGCCGGCTCCCGCGCTGGAGAGCTGCCCCGTGGCCTGCCGGTGCGCAGCGCCGCGAGCTACCTGCGCGATGCCGCCCAGTGGGCCAGCGACTGGATTCACGGGCCCACCGCCCTGTCCGACACGCTCAACCTGTACGACGTGAGCGCCCTCGCCGACTACGAGCTCGACCTCGCTATGCACGCGCAGCATGCCAGCGGCCTGGCCGTGACCAGCGGCCAGCTGCTGGCCAACCCGCGCGGGCAGATCACCAAGGGCATCGGCGTCGCCCGCAGCGACCCGTTCGGCTTCGGCTTCGCCTGGGACCAGTACGACACCATCACGCACGGCGCCGGGCTGACGGTCATGGCCGACGAATACGACGCGCTGACTGGCCAGCCGATCTACGCGACCTGGGCGCAGCACTGGCTGACGCATCTGCCTTCCATGATCATGGGCAATCGGGGGTGCTATAGGGAAACGCAGAGAATCCGAAAACGCATGCCCGGTCCACCGATTGACCATCGAATGGTCCGCCCGGCTCCAAGACATCTCCTCCCCAAGGACAGGCAGGGCCCGACGCTTGGTGTTCGGTCCGGACCAGTGGAGCTTCACCGCCTGGATGTGCACCGGCCAGTTCGACATTGCCTGACAGGGCCTGCGGCCCCGGCCGGGCGGGGGTTGACGGGGCGCCCCGGGCCACGGGAGCATGAGGACGGCGTGGCCTACGCCTAACCTCCGCTGGCTGTCCCCGGCACGGCCTGGTAGGAGGCAAAGGGGCTCTTGACTCAGGTCGCTGTCGTGGTCCGACCCGTCTCGGGTGTGGTTGCTGGGGGGCTCCGTCCGAGGCCGGGAAGGCCTCTCATGACCGCGAACCGGAACCTCAAGCGCCAGGTGCGCGCCCGCGCCGCCAAGACCGGCGAGTCCTATACCACCGCCCTTCAGCACGTCCGCCCGGCCCTAGCCACGAATCCCCAGCCGGGAGCGAAACGCCTCCGGCTGGCCGTCGCGCAGCCCGTCGTCCGTGAAGATCCTCGCAGCGTCGCTGAACTACGGGCGAGCGGGCGCGGCCTGCGGCGCCTGATGCATGAGGCGCATGACGCGGGGGCCAGGCTCATCCACTTCCCCGAGGGTGCCACCTGCTCTCCCCACAAGCGCATCATGTCCATTGACGGCCCGGACACGGTCGGGCCCGCGGACTGGGACCGCTTCGAGTGGGACACCCTGCGACAGGAACTGGCCGCCACAGCGGAGTTGGCCCGGACCCTGAACCTGTGGACCGTCCTGGGCTCGGTGCACCGGCTCACCCGACCGCACCGCCCGCACAACAGCCTCTATGTCATCTCCGACCGGGGCGAGGTGGCGACGCGGTACGACGAGCGCATGCTGTCGGAGACCAAGATCTCGTACATGTACGCGCCCGGCTCCGCATCGCTCACGTTCGAAGTCGACGGCGTGCGGTTCGGATGCTTGCTGGGCATCGAGGTCCACTTCCCCGAGCTGTTCAGCGAGTATGAGCGGCTCGGAGTGGACTGTGTCCTCTTCTCCACGACCGGAGGCGCAGCCGGGCACGAACCGATCTTCGCCACCGAGGCCCAGGGGCACGCGGCCGCCAACAGTTACTGGGTCAGCTTCTCCGTGCCCGCGCGGCACGCCCCGACGGCGCCGTCGGGGCTCATCGGCCCGGCTGGGCAATGGCTGGCCCGCGGCCCGCAGGACGGGACTCCCTCCGTGGTCGTCGCCGATCTGGACGATACCGCGGAGGACGTCGAGATCGCCGTGTTCCGGGCCCGGCCCTGGCGGCGCACGGCCCGGGCCGGCCGCTACACCCCGCACGTCGTCCACGACCCCCGCAGTACCAACCGCCGCCTTTTCTAAGAGACCATCAGCGAAATGCAGGCCAGATCCGCTTCAGAGTGTGACGGCCGATCCCGGCACACCCGGCCCTGCGACCTCTAACCAGTTTTCAAGCGGGCTCTCAGTTTCTGAGATTATCGCCGCTGGCACTTCGGGCAGGCATCAGCAGTTCGAATTTTTGCCCCTATAGGGGCAAAAATTCGAACTGTTAATCGACAGGGCTGCTTCGGGCCTTGGGGCGGGATCTCACGGTATGGGGCCAGCCGTGATTCCACGACCGCCCAGGAGCCGCGCGGAATCGGGCGGGTTTCTGAGCGGGAACTAAGGCCGGTTCCATGATCATGGGCAATCACTGCGAAATCTGGCACCTATCGCCCATGGTCATGGTGCTGGATGGGCCATGCGGTCAGCGGGTGAGGCGGGGGGCGGGGTAGACGATCGTCTTCGGCTCGGTGAAGGTCTCCATGGCGAACCGGCCGCCGACCCGGCCGCGGCCGCTGACCGAGCCGGACCGGCCGCCGAACGGCAGGTGGGATTCCCACAGGTTGGTTGAGGCGTTGATGTTCACCCAGCCGGCCCGGGCCTGCTCGGCGAAGGCCAGCCCGCGCTCCAGGTCGCCGGTGAACACCGCCGCGGTCAGCCCGAACGAAGAGGAGTTCGTCGCCGCCAGCGCCTCGGCGGCTGAGGCCACCTCGATCACCGGCACCACTGGGCCGAACGTCTCCTCGGTCGCGATCGCCATGTCCGCGGTCACCCCGTCCAGCACGGTCGGCTCGGCGTACAGCGCGGTCGGGAAGCCGGAGGCGCGGCGGCCGCCGTAGCAGACCTTCGCGCCCTTGCTCACCGCATCGGCCACGTGCTGATCGAACTTGGCCGCGGTCGCCTCGTTGTTGAGCGGGCCCATCGTCGTCTGCGGGTCGAACGGGTCACCCAGCCGCACCTGGGTCTCGGTGGCCGCCACTACCGCGTCCACGAACGCCGCGCGCACCGCCGACTGCACCAGGAACCGCTCGCCGGCCGTGCAGCTCTGCCCGGCGCACAGGTACGCCGCTTCCAGCGTGGCCACGGCCGCCAGTTCCAGGTCAGCGTCGTCGAGCACCACCATCGGCCCGTTGCCGCCCAGCTCGAGCAGCTGGGTCTTGCCCGCGGCCCGGGCCGCGACGCTGGCGCCCGTGGCCACCGAGCCGACGAATCCCACCGCAGCCACCCCGGGATGACCGGCCAGTGCGTCCCCGGCCACCGGCCCGGGGCCGGGCACGAAGCTGAACACCCCGTCCGGGACCCCGGAGGCGGCGATGAGCCCGGCCAGCATCGCGCAGCAGGCGCTGGTGGTCGGGGCGGGCACCCAGACCACGGCGTTGCCGGCCGCCAGCGCGGGCGCGAACAGCTCCGCACCCATGGTGTACGGCCAGTTCCACGGGCTGATCACGCCGACCACGCCGAGCGGTACCCGCGCGGTGATCACCCGCCGGCCCGCGGACGTGGACGGGGGGAACGCGCCATCCAGCCGGGTGACGTCCGCCGCGGCCATCCGGAAGTACCCGGCCAGCTCGTCGACCTCGTCGTAGGCCTCGGCCCGCAGCGGCTTGCCCTGGTCCAGGGTCAGCACCCGGGCCAGCTCGTCGCGCTGGCGGCTGATCGCCGTGGCGACGTCCTCGCACCAGGCGGCCCGCTCGAACGGGGACCGGGCCGCCCAGGCGGGCCAGGCCGCGGCGGCGGCGCGTACCGCGTCGTCCACATCCGCCCGGTCCGCGGATGCCACGGTGGCGAACTCTTGGCCAGAGGCCGGGCTGACCGCCGCCGCCGCGGGCCCGCGCCCGGGCCGCCACTGGCCGCCGATGAAGAGCAGGTGCTCTGGGATGGCCATCAGTGCCCCTTCTGCCGCCCTCAGTAGGCGGCGCAGAGCCGGCCCAGCTCGTCGAGCTGGCTGGGCGGCATCCGGTAGGCAGGCCCGGAAATGGACAGTGCCGCGACGCACTCACCGCCCGGACCGGATACCGGCGCGGCCACCGCGACCAGGCCGTCCTCGAGTTCTGCGGCGGCCGTGGCGTAGCCAGCCTGGCGGATCGTGGCCAGTTCGGTGGTCAGCGCGTCCAGGCTGGTGATCGTGTGCTCGGTGTACCGCTCCAGGGTGGCGGGCAGTGGGATCGCGCCGAAGGCGAGCAGCACCTTCCCGTTGGCCACCGCGTGCGGCCTGGTCCGCCGCCCGATCCAGCCGCCCGAGCAGCTGAGGATATAGGTGCTGGGTACCTCGGCAACGTTCAGGACGTCCGGCCCGGCCGGCACCGCCAGGTTGATCGTCTCGCCGGTCAGCTGGGACAGCTTCTCCATCGCCGGCTGCATGGCCGCGACGATGTCGGTGCTGCGCAGGGCCAGGCTGCCGAGCCGGATCACCTCGACGCCGAGCCGGTACCGCTTGCCGGAGCGGGCCAGGAAGCCGGCCCGCTCCAGGGTCGCGGCGAGCCGGGACGCAGTGGATTTGTGCACGCCCAGCGCCTGGGCGAGCTCGGTGACGCCGAGCTCCGTCCGGCCGTCCTCGAAGCAGGCGAGCAGGGCCAGCACCCGCTCCGCGGACTGGTAGGTTGCGTTTCCCGCAACCACCTTCTCGCTCACGCAACCCAGGATGGCGAATTTCCCTCGCTCACGTCAACAGAGGTCACGCGAGTGCGTGGCATACTCGCATGCGAATGAACCGCAATAGCGCCGGGCGTCTATCATGGCCGCCCGGCGCGGCCGACGACGAGAGCAGGGGTGGGCATGGCCGGACCCGCCGACGCAGTGCCGCCAGGAGCGGTGCCGCCAGGAGCAGCGCCGCACGGGGGAGCGGATCCCGCGGCAGCGGCCCAGGAGCCGGTGACCCCAGGATCGGTGCACGATCCGCTGCCGGAGGCGCTCAGGCTGGCCGAGGCGGCCGCCGCCGCGGGCCTGGGCCTGAAGCTGCTCGGCGGGCTGGCCGTCCGGGTGCTGTGCCCGGAGTTCCCGCCCCGGCTGCGCCGGGACCAGGACATCGACTTCGCCTGCCTGAGCAAGGGCCGCAAGGACGTGGCCGCCTGGCTGGCGGATAACGGCTGCCAGCCGGACCGCCGGTTCAACAACCTGAACGGCGACCGGCAGATGTACTTCAACGCCCCGTCCGGACGGCCCATCGACGTGATGGTAGACCGGCTGACCATGTGCCACACGCTGGACTTCCGGCCCTCGTTCGGTCGGCTCCCGCTCACCGTGGACGCGGTCGACCTGCTGCTGTCCAAGCTCCAGATCGTCGAGCTCAACGAGAAGGACGCCCGGGACATCTGCCATCTGCTGGCCGCCCTGCCGCTGGGCGGTAGTGCCGCCGGTGACGATCGACACCGACCGCTTCGGCAAGGTGCTCGGCGCCGACTGGGGCTGGTGGCGGACGGTCACCGGGAACCTGGAGAAGCTTCCCGCGCTGGTCGCGGAGAAGCCCGGGCTGCTCCCGCCGGACCCTGCGCAGGACGCGCTGGCCCAGGCCCGGCAGCTGCTTGAGGTGGCTGAATCGGTCCCCAAGGGGGTCAAGTGGAAGCTCCGTGCCAACGTCGGTGACCGGGTGCGCTGGTATGAGCTGCCCGAGGAAGTCGCGCACTGATTTTCGGTCTGGCCCGCTTGACGCCGGTTTCGGCTGGGTGCTAGACGTTGCACAGGACGCACGGGCGTTGCGCATGATGCTATTGCGCTAATCCGCCGATGGGCGGGTGCGTAAGGAAGGCGCGGTGGGCAGATGAGGGTCTTCTTCGCCACCGATATCCACGGCTCGGAGGTGTGCTGGCGCAAGTTCCTGAACGCCGCGGCCTTCTACAAGGCCGACCTGGTTGTCCTCGGCGGTGACGTCACCGGCAAGGTGATGGTGCCCATCGTGACGCACGACGGCTACTGGCAGGCGGTGGTCCGCGGCGAGACGATCCGGATGGACACCAAGGCGGAGCTCGAGGAGGTCGAGCGGCAGATCCGCAACAAGGGCTCCTACCCGGCCGTCGTCACCCCCGATGAGCTGCAAACGCTCAGCGCCGAGGAAGGCGCGGTCGACCGGCGCTTCACCGAGGAGATGGTCCGGTCGCTGGACCGCTGGCTGGACATGGCCGACGGGAAGCTGCGCGGCGGCGATATCCCGTGCATCCTGAACGGCGGCAACGACGACATCTGGGAGATCGACGACATCATCGAGTCCTCGCCGTGTGTCAGCTTCGGCGAGGGCAAGGCGATCGACCTGGACGGCTTCCATCTGGTGTCCATGGGCTGGACCAACCCGACCCCGTGGGACACGTTCCGGGAGGCCCCGGAAGACCAGCTGAAGGAAAAGATCGACGCGGTCGTGGGCCAGATTCCCGACCTGGAACGGGCCATCTTCAACTTCCATGCCCCGCCGTACGGGACCGGTCTGGACGAGGCTCCCGCGCTGGACGACACGCTGCGCCCGATTCACGGCGGAGCGGTGATGAAGCCGGTGGGCTCGACCGCGGTCCGGGACGCGATCAACAGCTACCAGCCGATGCTGGGGGTACACGGGCATATCCACGAGAGCCGCGGGGTCAAGCGGATGGGCCGGACACTAGCCATCAACCCGGGCAGCGTCTATGGTGACGGCGTGCTGCAGGGCGCGGTGCTCGAGCTGAATCCGAAGAAGGCGAAAGTCACAAAGTACCTTCTGGTGAATGGCTAAAACCGGTCAGCTGGAAGTAGCTGCGCAATAGGCTTGCCTAGCCACCCATAAGCCCCGCAACTCGGGAGATACAGCATGGCAACAGAAGCTATTGGCGGTGAGACGCCGACACTTTTCCTGCGCAAGGCCACCGGCCTGGTACGCGGCTGGTCAGTCCGGGACTCGATGATCTATGCCTGCCTGGCCACCAACGTCGTCACCCTCGGCATCTACGAATTCTCGTTCCAGTCCTTCATTCCTAAGGGGCAGCTGCTCACCTCGATCCTGATCTCCGGGGTGTGGGTCTCCTTCCTGGTGATCGCCTATGCCGGGCTGATCGTCACTATTCCGCGGGCCGGCGGGGATTACGTCTGGCAAAGCCGGATCCTGGGCAGCGGCCTCGGCTTCGTGATGGCGGCCACCGGCTGGTGGTTCATCCTGTGGCTGTGGGCGCCGATCTACGGCAACATCCTGTCCGTCGAGCTGTTCCAGCCGCTGTGGGCGACACTCGGCGATCCCAGCGGCGCCGCCTGGTTTACCACGCATACCGGGATATTCGTGGTGTCGGTCATCACCATCGCGCTGGCCGGCCTGCTGGTGTCGCTCGGCATGGCGGGATACGCCCGGATCCAGAAGTGGTGCTTCTACGGGGGCCTGATCGGCTTCGCGGTCGTTGTGATATTGCTGCTGGTCAACAGCCACACGACGTTTATCAGCTCGTTCAACCAGGAGGCGCACAAGATCTTCGGGGTCAGCAACGCCTACGCGAAGACCAACGCCGGGGCCGCGAAGTCCGGCTACGTGTCGCCCGTCTTCGGCTTCAGCCCGCTGGGCGCGAGCATGCTGCTGATCCCGATGATGATGTTCTATCTCCTCTGGCCGAACTGGGGCTCCACGCTGTACGGCGAGATCCGCGGGGCCAGCGACTTCAAGCGCGTGTTCGCCGGGATGTTCTCCGGCCTGTGGATCACCGTGGCGCTGTCCGTGGTCTTCCTGCTGGTGGTCGCGAAGACGTTCGGCAACGACTTCTACAACAACTCCAACGCGCTGTACTGGAGCGCCTACTACGGCGGCAAGGTGCGCGCCGGCCATCGCGATCTGGCCCTACCCGGTGATGTTCGCTGGCTGGCTGGTGCACAACACGGCCTTCCAGGTGGTGCTCATCCTGCTGATGGCGCTGTGGTTCATCGGCTGGGTCGGCACGCTGTTCCTGTCCTCCACCCGGGTCATCTTCGCCGCCGCGTTCGACCGGGTGCTGCCGGACCGGGCCGCCGAGGTGTCCGAGAAGCGCAAGGTGCCGTTCTACTCGCTGATCCTGATGCTGGCCCCGGCCGTCATCGTCAGCGCGGTCTACGCCTACAACCTCACGTTCCAGACCTACACGCTGGATGCCACCCTGGTCATCGCGGTGACCTACCTGTTCAGCGCGATCGCCGTGGTGCTCCTGCCGTTTATCAAGCCCGACCTGTGGCGTGCGTCACCGGCCAGCCGGATGAAGATCCTCGGCGTGCCGATCGTCCCGGTGGCCGGCCTGGTCACCATCGGGCTGCTCGGCTACAACCTCTACGAGTGGCTCACCAACAGCGCCTACGGTGTCAATAACCACGACTCGCTGTATTTCATGGGCGGGATGTACGTGCTGGCCATCGTGGTCTATGTGGTCGCCCGGCTGGTCCGCAGCAGGCAGGGCATTGACCTGGGGCTGATCAACAAGGAGATCCCGGTTGAATGAGGCAGTGCCAGGTAAGGCACCAGCCGGATAAGTCAGTGGCCTCGGCCCCGCCGCCAGAGTTGCCGGGCGGCGGGGCCGAGGCGACTTCACTCGCGGCCGGGAAGCGACAAGTGATGGGCGGGAAGCAGCAGCATGAGTGACACCCCCGCGCGGGCCAGCGCGGTCATCATCGGGCCGGCATCGTCGGCAACAGCCTGGCCTGCCATCTGGCCCGGCTCGGCTGGCGGGACCTGGTCCTGGTGGACAAGGGCCCGATGCCGAACCCCGGCGGCTCCACCGGGCACGCCTCCAACTTCATCTTCCCGATCGAGTACTCGAAGATGATGATGGAGCTGACCCGGGACAGCACCGAGCAGTACCAGGCGCTGGGTGTGTTCACGCAGAGCGGCGGCATCGAGGTGGCCCGGACCGAGGCCCGCATGGCCGAACTGCGGCGGCGCTGCTCCGCGGCCAAGGCGTGGGGCATCCCGGCCCAGGTGGTCTCGCCCGCCGAGGTGGCCAAGCTGGTGCCCTACCTGGACGAGTCGGTGATCCTGGGGGGCGCGCACTTCCCGACGGTCGGGGTGGTCAACTCACTGCGTGCGGGCACGCTGATGCGGGAGGAGGCCGAGCAGGCTGGCGCGCTGCAGGTGCTGGCCGGGGCCGAGGTGCTCGGCGTCAACACGTCCCCGGACGGCCCGGGCGGCGCCCCGCGGATCACCGCGGTGCGCACCACCGCGGGTGACATCGCGACCAGTACCTGCGTGATCTGCTGTGGGGTGTGGAGCCCGCGGATCGCCCGGATGGCGGGTGCCCGGCTGCCGCTCACCCCGATCGTGCACCAGATGATCAGTGTCGGGCCGATCGCGCTGTTCGAGGGCACCACCGGGGAGATCACCTACCCGATCGTGCGCGACGTGGACACCAACATGTACGAGCGCCAGCACGGCGGCGACATGGAGGTGGGCTCCTACGCCCACCGCCCGATCATCGTCAGCCCGGACTCCATCCCGTCCATCGAGGAATCGGCGCTGTCCCCGACCGAGCTGCCGTTCACCGCGGACGACTTCGATCCGCAGCTGGCCGAGGCGCTGGAGCTCATGCCCGAGTTGCTGGGGGACGAGAAGGCTGGCATCCGGTACGCCATCAACGGCCTGATCTCCATGACCCCGGACGGCCACCCGTTGCTAGGGCCGGTGCCGGAGGTGGCCGGGCTCTGGTCGGCCGCGGCGAGCTGGATCAAAGAGGGGCCCGGGGTCGGCCGCGCAGTGGCCGAGTGGATGAGCGGCCAGGTCCCGTCGGTCGATGTAGACGAGGCCAACGTGGCCCGGTTCTACCCGTGCCAGCGCACGGTCGCGCACGTCGAGGCGCGGGCCCGGGAGGGCTTCAACAAGATGTACGGCATCGTCCACCCGGCGGAGCAGTGGGCTTCCGGCCGGCCGGTCCGGGTCAGCCCGCTCTACGAGCGGGCGCGGGCTCTCGGCGCGGTGTTCTTCGAGACGGCCGGCTGGGAACGCCCGCACTGGTACGCCAGCAACGAAAACCTGCTCGAGCGGTACTCGGGACAGCTCATGCCGCGGCCGGACGAGTGGGATGCCCGCTGGTGGTCACCGGTGATCAACGCCGAGCACCTGGCCCTACGGGACAGCTGCGGGCTGGTCAACCTGTCCGCGTTCGCGATCTTCGACATCACCGGACCGTCCGCGCTGGACGTGGTGCAGAACCTGGCCGTGGCCCAGCTGGACGGGCCGGCCGGGCGGGTGGTGTACACCTCGCTGCTGGACGAGCGCGGCGGGTTCAAGGCCGACCTGACCATCATGCGGCTCGGCGCGCAGCGGTTCCGGGTGGTCACCGGCGGCGCGACCGGCATGTCCGACATGAAGTGGTTCGCCGACCACCTGCCCGCGGACGGCACCGCCGCCCTGGCCGACCTGACCTCGGCGCAGGTCACCCTGGGGCTGTGGGGGCCGCGGGCACGGCAGGTGCTGGCTGCGGTGACCGCGGACGACGTGTCGCATGCGGGCTTCCCGTTCGGCACCTGCCGGGAGATCGAGATCGGTGGCCTGTGCGTGCTCGCCTCGCGTATCTCCTACGTGGGCGAGCTCGGCTGGGAACTGCACGTACCCGCCGAGCAGGCGGCCGCGCTGTGGGACCTGCTGTGGGAGGCGGGCGTCCCGCACGGCCTGATGCCGGTGGGTATCGGGGTGTACGGCACCACCGGGCGGCTGGAAAAGGGCTACCGTGCCTTCGGTAACGAGCTGACCGCGGACTACACCCTGGTGGAAGCCGGGATGACCCGGCCCAAGGTCAAAGCGCAGCCGTTCATCGGCAAGGACGCCTACCTGGCGCAGCGGGCCGCCCCGCCCGCGGCGGTGCTCTGCACGCTGACCGTGGATGACCACTCAACCACGGCCGGGGGCGGGCCCCGGTACATGCTCGGCGGCGAGCCCATCCTGACCACAGACGGCCAGCGGCTGGTGGACGCGAAAGGCCGCCCGTCCTACGTGACCAGCGCCGGTTCCGGGCCGTCGGTCGGCCGGCATCTGCTGCTGGCCTACCTGCCGCCCGGGCAGGCGGTCGTGGGCACCCGGCTCGCCGTGGAGTGTTTTGGTGAGCGCTACCCCGTGACGGTCGCGGTGGCCGGGGCCACCCCGCTGTTCGACCCGGACAACACCCGGATCCGCAGCTAACCAGGTCGATGGTGATCGCCCCGTCGGGCGATTACCCGGATAGCGGAGGGCGGGCCGGGATGGAGATCGGCGTCTGCGTGAAGCGGGTGCCGCAGGTGGGCGGCCGCATCGTGCTGACCCCGGACGGGCAGGGCGTCGAAACCCGGATGTCCGGGTTCGCGATCAGCCCGCACGAGGAATGCGCGGTAGAGGAAGCGGTCCGGCTGACCGAGCGGATGGGCGGCACCGTGTCGGTGCTGACCCTCGGGCCCGCCGAAGCGGCCGAGCAGCTGCGCGACGCGCTCGCGCTCGGCGCGCACCGGGCGGTGCTGCTGGAAACGGATGGCCGTGAATGGGGCCCGGCCGCCACCGCGGCCGCGATCGTGGCGGAAGCGCGCGCCCGGGCCGCGGACGGCCCGGGCTACCAGCTCCTGCTGTTCGGCAACGAGGCCGCGGACACCGGGGATTACCAGGTCGGCGTGCGGGTGGCCAGCGCGCTGGGCTGGCCGTGCGCCACCGGTATCAAGTACCTGGACGTTACCGGTGACTCGGTCCGGGCCCAGCGCGAGTACCGGGGGACCGAGGAGACGTACGAGTTCAGCCTGCCCGCGGTGATCACGGTCAAGGAGGGCATCAACCTGCCCCGGTACCCGTCGCTGCCCGGCCGGCTGCGGGCCAAGCGGGCGGTTATCGAGCGGCACGAGCCGCAGTGGCAACCGGACGGCCTGCGCACGACAGGCCTGCGGGTCCCGGCGGAGCAGCGGCAGCAGGCCACCGTCCTCGGCCACGGCCCGGACGCCGTCCCCGCCCTGGTCAAGCTCCTGGAAGAACTCGGAGTCCTGAGGTGAGCAGTGTCAGCCCGGGGGGGCGACCCCCCGGAACCCCCGCGGGTCGCTGGCTCGGAGGGGACACGCCTGCGGCGCGCCCCGCCTCGCCAGCGGTGCTGGCCCGGGGGGGCGACCCCCCGGAACCCCCCGCGGGTCGCTGGCCCGGAGGGGACACGCCTGCGGCGCGCCCCGCCTCGCCAGCGAAATCGCTCGCAAGGTACCCGTCAGGGAGGCAGCTAGATGAGCGTCCTGTGCCTGGCTGAGATGGACGAGGGCGGGGTGACGGACGGGTCGCTGCGGGCCCTGACCTTTGCCCGCCCGCTGGCGGCCGGCCGCCCAGGCCCGGGCGGCCCGGCCCTCGTCGCGGTGCTGTTCGGCCCGGCTGACCGGGTCCCCGCTGGTGTGCTGGGCGGCTACGGCGTGACCGAGGTGTACGCGATCGAGCCGGCCGCGCTGGACGGGTACGCGCCGCAAGCCTGGGCGCGGACCCTCGAGGGCCTGCTCAGCGTGACCCTGGCCAGCGCGGTGGTAGCGGCGGCCACAGACCGCGGCAGCGAGGTGCTCGCTCATCTCGCCGCACTGACGGGCCAGCCGATGGCCGCGAACTGCATCGCAGCCGAGCCCGCTGCCGATGGCACGCTGGCTATCTCCCGCCAGCGCTGGGCGGGGCTGCTCATCGAGGACGCGATCCTGGACGGCTCACCCGCGCTGCTGACCGTGGCCACCGAGGCCGTAGCACCCGTGCCTGCCGACACAGTGCCTGCCGACACAGTGCCTGCCGACGGCGCGGCAGAGCCAGCGGTGCATATTCACGAGCCCGAGCTGATCCCGGCGGACCTGCGAGTGCGCGCCACCGAAACGGCCGGGCACGGCGGTGGGATGTCGCTGGCCACGGCCCGGGTCGTGATCGGCGGTGGCCGGGGCGTCGGAGGCCCGGACGGGTTCGCCCCGCTGGAAGAACTGGCCGGCCTGCTCGGCGGGGTGGTTGGGGTATCCCGGGTGGTCACCAGCCAGGGCTGGCGCCCGCACACCCAGCAAGTCGGCCAGACCGGCACCCGGATCACCCCGGAGCTGTACCTGGCCTGCGGCATCAGCGGCGCGATCCAGCACATGGCGGGCTGCGCCAGCGCCAAGACCATCGTCGCAGTCAACACGGACCAGGCGGCACCGATCCTGTCCCGCGCCGACTACGCGGTGATCGGCGACCTGGCCGAGGTGATCCCGGCGCTGGTGGCGGCGCTGCAGGAACGGGGCTGACCCGGCGAGGCCGCCGCCACCGTCAGGTTCTGGTGGCTGCCTCCAGGTTCTCCCGGACCGCGCGGGTCAGCGCATGGTCTGGGCCCAGGGCCTGCTCACAGTCGGCCAGCGTGCGCTCGAACACGCTGATCGCGTCGGTCAGCCGCAACGCGGCGTGGTAAGCCGACCCGAGGTTGGCCCGGGCGGTCAAGGTGACCTCGTGGGCCGGGCCGAGCGTCCGCTCGCAGCCCGCCACCGTCTGCTCGTACAGCGGCAGCGCGTCGTGCAGCCGGCTGGCGGAGTGGTAGGCGTTGGCCAGGTTGCCGCGCGCGGTCAGGGTGTCCGGGGCGTCGCTGCCCTGGGCCAGTTCCCGGTCCTGCAGCGTGCGCTCGTAGTGCGGGATGGCGTCCTTGACCCGCCGGGCGGCGAGGTAGGCGTTGGCCAGGTTGGCCCGGGCGGTCAGGGTGTCCGGATGGAAGGCTCCCAGGACCCGTTCCCGGTCGGTGAGGGTGTGCTCGTACTGCGGCAGGGCCCGCTTCAGCTGCCCGGAGACCCGGTAGGCGTAGGCCAGGTCGGCGCGTGCGCTGAGCGTGTCCGGGTGGTCAGGCCCCTGTGCCTTGGCCCGGCCCGCGAGGACCTGCTCGTAGGCGCTGATCGCCTGCTTGTGCCGCCCCATCGTGCGGTAGGCGTGCGCCAGCCCGGCCCGCGTGCTGAGCGTTTCGGGGTGACCTGGGCCCAGCTCGCGTTCGGTGTCGGCGAGGGCCCGCTGGTACACCGGGAGCGCATCCTCCGTGCGGCCCACGGCCACGTAAGCGGCGGCGAGTTCAGCCCGGGCCGTCAGGGTGTCCGGGTGCCCCGCGCCGAGCACCAGCTCCCGGTCCGCGGCGACCCGTTCGTACAGCGGCAGCGCATCACGGTGGCGCCCGGCCCTGGCGTAGGCGTGCGCGAGGTGGCCGTATGAGGTCAGCGTGTCCGGGTGGTCGTGGCCTAGCTGCTCCTCGCGCTGCGCCAGGACACGCTCGTGCACGCCGATGGCGTCGTCGATCCGGCCCGCCGTCTCGAAGGCCGTGGCCAGCCCCTCCATGCATTGGACGGTAAACGCGTGCGACGGCCCGAGCACCCGGGTGGACTCCTGCTGCATCGCCTGCCAGTACGCGATAGCAGGCCCGCTGAGCGCAGCGCTGGCCATGCTCTGCCCGGCCCGCAGCAGCACCGGATGGGCTTCCGGAGCCCACAGCAGGTCGCCGCCGGCCTCACGCAGCCGCCCGGTGCAGTCGCGCAGGGCCTGGGTCAGCCGCGGCGCGGCCGGGCTCGGCCGGCCATACCTGGACCAGCGCATCGGCCGCGGCCCGGACCGCCTGCCCGAGTTCCGCCTCGGGGGTACCCGCCCGGCTCAGTGCCTGCACCAGCGGATGCACCTGCACGGTGCGGCTGGTAGTGGCCGGGTTGATGGTCACCAGGCCGGCCCGGAACAGGTTGTAGACGGCCTCCTTCGCCTGCGCCGGATCGGCCGGCTGGCCGGGGCGGCCGGTCAGGTAGCCACCCGCGGCCGGGGTGATGAAGACCGCGCCGGGGATTCCCGCCGGATCCAGCAGGCTGGCCAGGGCCAGTGCGGGCCGGGCTAAACCAGCCGGCGGCATCTGCTCGACGAGTTCCATGGACAACGAGCACGTCACCTCAGCCGCGCTGGGGGTGCCGGCGGCCCCAGTCATCCGCAGCTTCCGGTCAGCGAACCAGTTGCGGTAGTTGTAGCAGCTTTCTTCGGTGCAGATGAGCACGGCGGTGGCCTGGGCCAGTGCGAGCGGCTGGCAGTCAAGATCCGCCGCCAGGTCGAGGGCTCCCACCCGCTGGCCTGACTCGTCGCTGAGCCGGGCCGTCAGGTAGGCCAGCGCTTCGCGCGTGCTGTACGCGGCGACCGGGACGATCCTGCGGCCCGGCTCCTCCGGGAGGTTGGGCTGCCGGGTGGTGATCACCACCCGGCCCTGGGCGCCCCGTGGCCACAGCCCCTCGAGGGCGGCCAGGCCGGGCAGGTCATCAAGGACGACCAGCCAGCGCCGCGGAGTACCGGCCAGCCAGGCCAGCAACCGCTGGGCCGCGGCAGCCAGGTCGTCCGCGGGGTCAGCCTGGCCGAGTTCCGCGAGCAGTTCGGCGTAGCCGGCCAGGACCGCATCCCTGCTGGTGGCGGTGATCCAGGCCAGCAGGTCCACCGACCGGCTGTCCCACAGGCCATGCGCCAGCGCGGCCGCGAGCTGTGTCTTGCCGCTGCCGCCGAGTACGGCCCGGTGCGGCGGGCCAGGCTGGGCCGCCGGGGACAGGATCACCGTGTCGCCTGGATCGAGCCTTCCTACCCGGCCGAGCCCGGTTTCCGGGCGGGGATCATGGCCGTCGGTCAGCGGCGGCACTGGCCCGTACCGCAGCGGCCATTCCACCAGCGGGGACGCCACGATAGTCACCTGAATCCGGGTGAGCTGGCCAGCGGGGATCGGCGTTGTGCTGGCGGCCGGTGCGACGGCTGCCTCGGCGCTACGGGCTGCTCCTGTCGCATACCGGGCCTCACCCCTCCCCATTCGTCCCAGTTGCGCAAATAGCCTATTCAGTTGCAGTGCGTTGGCGCAGTCGAACGACGGCCTGACTGCCGCCGCCGTGCTATCCGGCCAGCTCGGCGGCCCGGCTGCGCGGCCTGCCCGGCTGCGCGGCCTGCCCGCCTGCGCGGCCTGCCCGGCTGCGCGGCCTGCCCGCCCGGCCAGGCCCAGCCGTCCACCCGGCCCGCCTCAGCTCCGGGTGACCGCGTCGAGGTTGTCCCGCACCGCCCGGGTCAGCGGGTGATCCCGGCCCAGGGCCAACTCACAGTCGGTCAGTGTGCGCTCGAATACGCCGACCGCCTCGGTCAGCCGCAACGCCGCCTGGTAGCCGCCCGCCAGGTTAGCCCGGGCGGTGAGAGTGGCCTGGTGGGTGGGGCCGAGCACCCGCTCGCAGTCCAGCAGCGTCTGCTCGTACAGCGGCAGCGCGTCCTTCAGCCGGCCGGCCGAGTGGTAGGCGTTGGCCAGGTTGGCCCGGGCGGTCAGCGTGTCCGGGTCGTCCGCGCCCTGGGCCAGTTCCCGGTCGGCGAGTGTGCGCTCGTAGTGCGGGATCGCGTCCTTGACCCGTCCGGCGGCGAGGTAGGCGTTGGCTAGGTTGCCCCGGGCGGTCAGGGTGTCCGGGTCGTAGGCGCCCAGGACCCGTTCCCGGCCGGCCAGGGTCCGCTCGTACTGCGGCAGCGCCTGCTTCACCTGCCCGGAGACCCGGTAGGCAAAGGCCAGGTCCGCGTGGGCGCTGAGGGTGTCCGGGTGATCGGGTCCCTGCGTCTGGTCCCGTTCGGCCAGGATCCGCTCGTACGCTCCGACCGCCTGGACGAGATCCCCGGTGGCGCGCTGGGCGTGCGCCAGCCCGGCCCGCGCGTTGAGCGTGTCCGGGTGCTGCGGGCCGAGCCTGCGGTCCAGGTCCGCTACGGCCTGCTGGAAGATCGGCAGCGCGCTGACCGGGTCCCCGGCGAGCAGGTAGGCGGCGGCCAGATCAGTCCGGGCCGCCAGCGTGTCCGGGTGCTGCGGGCCGAGCACCCGTTCCCGGTCGGCGACCAACCGCTCGTACAGTGGCAGGGCGTCGCTGGCCCGGCCCGCCGTGGCGTAGGCGCGGGCCAGGTAGCCGCACGAGGTCAGCGTGTCGGGATGGTCGTGGCCGAGCTGCTCCTGGCGCTGCGCCAGGGCCTGCTCATGCACGATGACGGCCTCATCTCGTCGGCCCGCGGCCTCGTACGCCCGGGCCAGGCCGTCCAGGCAGTGGAAGGTGTGCGCACTGGCCTGCCCGAGCACCCGGTTGGAGGTGTCCAGCAGTTCTTCCCAGTAGACGATGGTTGGGCCGGTCAGCGGCCCGTGGCCCAGGCTCTGCCCGGCTCGCAGCAGCACCGGGTGGGCCTCCGGGACCCACAGCGCGTCGCCGCTGACCTCGCACAGCCGCCCGGCGCTGTCCCGCAGCGCCTGGGCCAGCCGCCGTGGCGCCTGGTGCACCGGCCAGGACTGCACCAGGGCGTCCGCGGCGAACCGCGCCGCCTGCGCGAACTCGGCTTCCGGGAGGGCGGCCCGGGTCAGCGCCTGCACCATCGGGTGCACCAGCACGGTGCGGGTGGTACTGGCCGGGTTGATGGTGATCAGGCCGGCCCGGATCAGGTTGTGCACTGCCTCGCGGGCCTGCGCTGGTTCCGCGGGCATACCCGGAAGGCCGGTCAGGAAGGTCCGCGCCGCCGGGGTGGTGAACACGGCGCCCGGGATCCCAGCTGGGTCCAGCAGGCTGGCCAGGATCAGGGCTGGCCGGGCCAGGCCTGCCGGCGGGATCTGGTCGGCCACATCCAGGGCCAGCGACCAGGTCACCTCGGCCGTGGCCGGGGTGACCCCGGTGTCCATGTCCAGCCGCAGCTTCCGGTCGGCGAACCAGGCGCGGTAGTCCCGGCAGCTGCTGCCGGTGCAGGCCAGCACGGCCGACGCGTGGGCCAGTGCCAGCGGCTGGTAGTCCAGGTCGCCCGCCAGGTCGAGTGCTTCCGCGCGCTGGCCTGGGTCCGCGCGCAGCCGGGCGGTCAGGTAGGCCAGGGCCTCGCGCATGGTGTAGGCGGCGACCGGGACGATCCTGCGGTCCGGCGCCTCGGGGGTGTCGTCCCGCCGGGTGGTGACCACAACCCGGCCCTGCGGGCTGCGCGGCCACAGCCCGTCCAGGTCGGCCGGGTCGGCGAGGTCGTCGATGACGACCAGCCAGCGCCGCGGGGTATCGGCCAGCCAGTCCAGGAAACGCCCGGCCGCGGTGGGCAGGTCGTCCGCTGGGCTGGCCTCGCCGAGTTCCGCGAGCACCTCGGCGTACCGGGTGAGGACCGCTTCCCGGGACGGCGCGGACATCCAGATGAGCAGGTTGACCGACCGGCTGTCCCACAACCGGTGCGCCAGCGCGGCGGCGAGCTGTGTCGTGCCGTTCCCGCCAAGCTGGGCCAGCGGCGGCAGGCCGAGCGGTCCAGCCGGGGTGGGTTCCGGGGCCAGTATCAGGGTGTCGCCGGGATCCAGCTTCCCGATCAGGCCGAACCCAGTCTCCGGGCGGGGATTGTGGCAGTCGGCGAGCGGCGGCACCGGCCCATACCGCTGCGGCCAGTCAGCTAGCTGACCTGACCCCTGCGACGCGGGCTCGTGGCGCACACCCGGGACCTCCCTCATGGATCCGCGGTACTTACCCAAATAAGCCTATGTCTCCGCGTTGCCTGGCGGGCAGCGTTCTGTAGGCATAGGGAAACACGTCGCGGCCACCAGTAGCCCAGCCGTCACACAACCACCGGCCCGCCGTCGCTGCTGCCCGCGCGGCCGCGGCCGCTACCTGCCCTGCCGTCCGTTCCGCTGCCCACACCGTTGAGCCGGTCCAGCAGGGCCGCGCGCCACTGCTCGGTCTGCTTGACCTGGTTGAACGTGAACAGGTGCAGCCCGGCGACGGCCGAGGCCGGGGCGGCCAGGGTCGGCCCGGCCCGGTCCAGGAACCGTTCCGGCTGGTAGCCGCCGGGCGTGCCGAGCCGCAGGAACCAGTCCGTGTGCCCGGACAGGAACCGGGCCGACTCGGCCACCCCCGCCCTGGCCGCCATCCGCAGCAGCCGGGCCCGCTCCACCGGCCCGGCCAGCCCGACGTAGATCGGCAGCGTCACGCCCCGGGCCCGGACCCGGTGAATCCAGCGGCGCAGCACGGCCGGGTCGAAGCACAGGTTGCTGACGATGTAGGAGGCGTGCAGCCGCTTGTCCCACATCGCCTGCACGGTGATGTCGTCACCGATCCGGGGGTGGCTCTCCGGGTACCCGGTGATCCCGATCCGCGGGAACGGCCGGCCCATCTCGCTGAGCTGGGCGAGCAGCGCGAGCGCGCTGTCGAACCGGCCGGCCGGGGGATCAGCGTCGCCCGCCGGGACGAACACGTCGTCCACCCCGGCCCGGGTCAGCCGGGCCACGATCTCGGTCAGATGCGCCTCGTCTATCACCAGCCGGGCAGACAGGTGCGGCACTACCCGGTAGCCGCGCGCGGCCAGCCGCTCGGTCAGGGCTACCGTGGGTTCCAGGCCCTTGACGGGGGAGGCGGTCACGGTCACCGTCACCCCGGCCGGCACCCACTCGGCGACCAGGTCCTCGATCGCGGTGGTCGGGAACACTTCGTACCGGGGCCGCGCCAGCAGCGGCGCCACCCTCGCCAGCCCCCCACGCACCCCCAGCCCCCCGCGCATCACGGTTTTCCGCTCCCGGCCGCCACCGCCCCGGCCGCGTCCAGTTCGTGTGCGATCCCCGCTGCCCGGGCAGTGGTTTGCGCACACGACCCGGGTTCGCCCCGCCGGACGCCCTCAGGCACCGGGGGAATGTGTGTGGAGGGCGCTGCTATGGCAGCGGTTTGCGCACATAGACCCGGATGGCCCGACCCGGCCAGGGGACTGGCAGCGGTTTGCGCACACGGACCCGGATGGCCCGACCCGGCCAGGGGACGGGCAGCGGTTTGCGCACACGAATCCCTCCCAGCGGGAGGACCGGGCCCGAGCAGTGCCTCCAGTTCGCGTTCCAGCCGTGCCGTCCCCGTCGGCACGACCGTGAGCGGGAGGCCGAACAGGTCCGCGACCGCCCGGGCCTCGGTTTCCAGCAACGGGTCGGGGGACTGGGCCAGCCAGACCACCCGGCGGTAGTGCCCGAAGTAATCCGGCCACAGCTCCGGGTAGCGGTCCAGGCCCAGCTCCGCGAGCACCGTCCGGCGGAAGCTGCGCACCAGGAAGTCGGTCAGCACATACGTGCCGGGCTCGGCCTCGAACAGGGCCGCCACCCGCGACGGCCCGGCCAGCACGTCATAGCAGTGCAGTCCGGGCAGCCGCCGCAGCCCCAGCTCGGCGCACACCGCATCCAGCGCCCCGTACGTACCGCAGTCCGCGTACCCCACCGCCACCGGCAGCCCGCGCGCCTGCGCGGCGCGGGCCAGCCGCCACACCTCCGGGGCGATCGCGGCGGGCCGGTTATGCAGCAGCGCGGGCAGGCAGTGCAGTTCCAGCGGCCAGCCGCGGCGGGCGGCGATCTCCCGGACCGGCCCGCCCAGCGCCCCGCAAGCGATCACCGCCGCCCGGGGCCCGCCCCCATCAGCCGGGGAAGGCGAGCTGATCGACGAAGCGGTCGTTGAAGTCGGCGCGGTCGGAGAGCTCGACATACCTCACCTCCTCCAGCAGGGCCAGCCCGCCCGCCCGCTCCCGCATGCTGAGCAGGGCCATCTTGGCGCCCTCGCCCGCCACGTTGCCGGCGCTGACCACCCGCAGCACCGGGATGTCCGGGACCAGGCCGAGCCGGATCGCGTTGCCGGGGGACAGGTAGCTGCCGAACGACCCGGCCAGCAGCACCTGCTGGATATCGCCGGGCTGCCAGCCCCGCCTCCTCCAGCAGGATCCGCCAGCCGGTGGCGATGGCCGCCTTGGCGAACTGCAGCTCGCGCACGTCCCGCTGGGACAGGTAGACCGACCGGGACACGTCGCCCGGCTCGCCCTGCCAGTGCAGCACGAACACCCGCTCCGCGCCGAGCGTGGTCAGCCGCCCCGCCAGCCCGGGCGCCAGTTCGGCGGCCCGTTCCTCCGGCACCAGCCGCCCGGAGGAGTCCAGCAGGCCCAGCCGGACCAGCCCGCACACCGCGTCGACCAGCCCGGACCCGCACAGCCCCATCGGTTCGGCGTCCCCGATGACCTGCAGGTCCAGCCCGTCCGCTGTCATCGTGACCACCTCGATGGCCCCGTCCGCGGCGCGCATCCCGCACCGGATCGCCGCCCCCTCGAAGGCTGGCCCGGCGGGCGCGGCGGTGGCCAGCAGCCAGTCCCGGTTGCCCAGCACGATCTCGCAGTTCGTGCCGATGTCGATGAACAGCCGGGTCCGCGCGTCCCGGTCCATCCCGGAGGCGAGCAGCCCGGCCGTGATGTCACCGCCCACGTACGCGCCGAACGGCGGGAACACCACGGCCCGGGCCCGGGGATGCACGGCCACGCCCAGGTCCGCGGCGAGCACCTCCGGCAGGAGCCGCGCGGCCATGATGAACGGCGCCACCCCCAGCGGCTCCGGGTCGATGCCCAGCGCGATGTGCGTCATCGTGGCGTTGCCGGCCAGCGCGACCTCGTAGACCTCGGCTGGGTCCACCCCGCCCGCCGCGCACACCTCCGCGGCCAGCCCGGCCAGGGTCTCGTGCGCCAGCGTGGTCAGCTTGTCCAGCGCCGCCGGGTCCATCATGGTGGCGCTGATCCGCGTGATCACGTCCGCGCCGAACGGCTGCTGCGCGTTCAGCGCGGACGCGACCGCGACCGGGGTGGCGGTGGCCAGGTCCAGCAGGGTGGCCACCACCGTGGTGGTGCCCAGGTCGAACGCGATCCCGAACAGCCGTCCCGAGGTATCCCCGGGCTCCACATCGATCAGAACCTCATCAACGATCACCGCGGTGACGTGATAATCCGCGGTACGCAGGGCCCGGCCCACCCTACGCACCGCAAACAGATCGGCCCGCAGTTCCAGGTCGTCCAGGGCCGCCAGCACCCGCTCGATGTCGGTCTGCTGATCCGCCAGTGACGGCTCGTCCAGTTCCAGGTAGCGCTTTTGCACGGCCGGGCGCAGGATCACCTGGCGGCCGACTCCCACCGTGGCCGCCTTGGGCCGGGTGATCAGCGGCGGCACCTCCACCCGGGCGTCCCGGTCCGCCAGGGCCCGGCAGGCCAGCCGCCAGCCGTCGCGCAGCTCATCGGGGGAGAAGGCCCGCGCGTCCAGCGCCGACGCGGGGGTGGCGCCGTCGAGCAGCCGCACCTTGCACTTCTTGCAGGTGCCATGACCGCCGCAGGTCGAGTCGATGGCGATGCCGTTCCAGCTGGCCGCGTCGAACACGGTCACCCCGGCCGGCACCCGGACCCGCCGCCCACTCGGCTCGAACTCCAGGTCCACCCGGGGTGGGCCAGCGGAAACGTCAGCGTCGTTGGCCTGCGTCGTCGTCACGTCGCTGCTTGCTGGGTTTGGGCGGCCTGCTGGGCCCGGTGCGCCGCGATCCAGGCGGCGCCCCAGGGATCGCGGTCCAGGAGCAGGTCGGCGGCCTGCACCGCGCGGACGATCTGCGGCGACCGGGCGTCCAGGATGGCGCTGGTCAGCCCGGAGGCGATGGCCATCGGCAGGAACGCCGCGCCGATCGTGTGCCGGTCCGGCATGCCGAACGACACGTTGGACGCGCCGAGTGTGGTGTTCACCCCGAACTCCTCCCGCAGCAGTTCGATCGTGTCCATGGTCTTGAGCACCAGCGAGGTGTCCGCGCCGACCGGCATGGCCAGCGGGTCGATCACGATGTCCTCGACCGGGATGCCGAACCGGCCGGTCGCCACGTCGATGATCTTCCGGGCCAGCTCCAGCCGGCGCCGCGGGTCCTCGGGGATCTCCTCCTCGTCGTTGGGCAGCGCGATCACGGCCGCCCCGTACTTCTGCACCAGCGGCAGGATCGCCTCCAGCCGCTCGTCCTCGGCGGTGACCGAGTTGACCAGCGCCTTGCCCTCATAGGCAGCCAACCCGGCGTCCAGTACCTCGATGATCGAGGAGTCGATGCACAGCGGCAGGTCGGTCAGCCCCTGGATCAGCTTGACCGCGGCCACCATCAGCTCGGCCTCGTCCGCCAGCGGCGTGCCCATGTTCACGTCGAGCACCATGGCCCCGCCGGCCACCTGCTGGGCCACGTCGATCTCGATCCGGGACAGGTCACCGCGGCGCAGCTGTTCCTGGAAGATCTTCCGGCCGGTCGGGTTGATCCGCTCGCCGATGATGCAGAACGGCTGCTCCGGGCTGATCACCACGGTTTTGCTGGCCGACCGGAGCACGGTGTCCATCGCTGTCCTTCCTAGGCCTTGTGTCTTATCCAAAAGTCATCCGCCACCGCTCGCCTCCGTTGTGACCTGCGCACCGACCGCTCGCACGGGCCTGGCGGCCGCTGGTCGCTGGTCGGTTTTAAATAACGCTCCTCAGGCCGGGGTCATGGCGCGGCGCTGCCGGAGCAGTTCCTTGGCCCGGGTCACCGCCGCGGACGCGTCCGCGGCGTAGCCGTCCGCACCCACCACGTCCGCGTACTCCTGGGTGACCGGGGCGCCGCCGACCATCACGATCACCTGATCGCGCAGACCCGCCTTTTGCAGTGCGTTGATGTTCGCCTTGAACATCGGCATGGTCGTGGTCAGGAACGCGGAGAAGCCCACGATGTCCGGCTTGTGTTCGGCGATCGCGGCCACGAACTTCTCCGGCGCGACCTGGACGCCGAGGTCGATGACCTGGAACCCGGCCCCCTCGAACATGATGTTGACCAGGTTCTTGCCGATGTCGTGCACGTCGCCCTTGACCGTGCCCATCACGATCGTGCCGATCGACTCGGCGCCGGTCTCGGCCAGCAGCGGGCGGAGGATCTCCAGCGCGCCGGCCATGGCCTTGCCCGCGATCAGCATCTCCGGGACGAAGAAGTCGCCGCGCTCGAACCGGGCGCCGACCTCCTCCAGGGAGGGAATGAGCGCCTCGTAGAGCAGGGTTTCCGGGCCCAGGCCCATCTCCAGGCCGGCGTTGGTCAGGCTGAGCACCTCGGGCGCGTTGCCGACCAGGGTGAAGTCGTAGAGCTGGCGGAGAAGCTCCTCCTGTGTCACGAGGCACCTTCCTTCTTGCCTTGTTGCGGCTTTGCCTGCCTGGCTTGCTGGTCTGGGTCTGCGGCTGGCTCTGGGTCGGCCAGCGGGTGGCGGCCTACCCGGCGGCTTTCGGGGCATGCTGCGGACGGTCGGCCCGTGCGCGGGCCGGCTCGGCCGCGGGCTGGTGGCCCAGGACCGCGGACAGGCCGTCCGCCTCGGCCACGCAGCGCGCGGCCACCTCGGTGACCCGGTCCGGGGTCAGCCGGCTGGCGGGCCCGGACACGGACAGCGCGGCCACCACGACAGCGCCGTCCCGGCAGACCGGCGCGGCCACCGCGACCAGCCCCGGTTCCAGCTCCTCGTCGGTGACCGCGTAGCCGCGGCGGCGCACCTCGCGCAGGTCAGCGTCCAGGGCGTCCCGGCTGGTGATGGTCTGGGGGGTGCGGGCTTCCAGGCGGCCGGGCGGCAGCTGTGCCGCGCCGTAGGCCAGCAGCACCTTGCCCAGCGCCGCGGTGTGCAGCGGCACCGGGCGGCCCACCCAGTTCGTCCCGCCGATCAGGTACGTGCTGTCCACCTGGGCGATCTGCTCGACCAGGTCACGGTGGGCCACGCCCAGGTTGACCGTCTCGCCGGTCGCCGCGCCGAGCCGTTCCAGGAACGGGTGAGCCACCTCGATCAGGCCGGCTTCGGCCCCGCCGCGCCAGGCGTACCGGACGAATACCTCACCGGGCCGGAATCGGCCGTCCGCGCCGCGCCGCACCAGGCCGCCGCGCTCCAGCGCCAGTCAGCAGCCGGGAGGTGGTGCTCTTGGCCAGCCCCGTGGCCGCGGCGAGCTCGGTGAACGTGACCGAGTCAGCGGCGTGCACCACCTCGGTCACCAGCCGGGCGGCCCGGTCGACCGCCTGGGTTCCGGTGGGAGCTGCCCGGTCGGCCGCTTCGGTTCCGCTGGGGACAGCCCGGTCCATCTCCCCGGTTCCGGCCGCGGTGACCCGGCCTGCCACCCCGGCTCCGGTGGGAGCGGCCACTGATGCCTCCCGCGGGCCCGGCGGTTGCTTACTGTGCATACTCATGAGTTCCATGTTACGGAACTCTGTTCTACTATGTGATGTTACGTAGGGAGCGCAGGGACGGTCAAGAACGGCCTGGTCATCTGAGGTCCAGGCGGGCAGGAAACTCGGCTGGAACGAGGTGGCGATGTTCCGCAACACGATGCCGCGCTACGAGATCCTGTCCAGCGACGCCATCGGCGTGCTGGACAAGGGCTGGCGGCGGATCGTCACGGAGATCGGCGTGCAGTTCGCCAAGCCTGAGGCGGTGGAGCTGTTCCGCAAGGCTGGCCAGAAGACCGACGGCGAGGTGGTCTTCCTCGATCCTGACTTCGTGCTGGAGCAGGTGGCCAAGGCGCCCCGGGAATTCGACGTGCAGGCCCGCAACCCCGCGAACACCGTGCACATCGGCGGCGACCAGATGGTGTTCGGCGGGGTGTACGGCTCGCCGTTCATCCGCGAGGGCTCGGTCCGCCGGGACGCGACCATGGACGACTTCCGGCGGCTGAGCATGCTGGCCCAGTACTACCCCCAGCTGGACACGGCCGGCGGGGTGATCTGCGAGCCGAACGACGCCCCGCTGGACTCGCGGCACCTGGACATGATCTACGCGCTGCAGACCGTGACCGACAAGATCTACATGGGCAACGTGGTGTCCGGGCCGAACGCGGCGGACACCATCCGGATGACCGAGATCCTCTTCGGCGGCCGGGCCGCGATCGAGGCCGTGCCGGCCACCATCTCGCTGATTAACTGCAACTCGCCGCTGCGCTGGGATGACCGGATGCTGGACGCCCAGTTCGAGTACTGCGCCGCGAACCAGCCGGTGGTGCTGACCCCGTTCCTGCTGATGGGCGCGATGTCCCCGGTGTCCATCCCGGCGGCCCTGGTCCAGCAGCTCGCCGAGGCACTGTCCGGCATCGCGCTGGCCCAGCTGATCCGGCCCGGCTGCCCGGTCATCTTCGGCTCGTTCCTGTCCAACATCGACATGCAGTCCGGCTCGCCCAGCTTCGGCACCCCGGAGTCGGCCATGGGGCTGCTGTGCACCGGCCAGCTGGCCCGGCACTACGGCCTGCCGTTCCGCACCGGCGGCGGCCTGTCTTCCAGCCAGACGGCGGATGCGCAGGCGGCGTACGAGGCGCTGATGACGTTGCTACCCACGTTCCTGGCGGGCACCAACTTCGTCATGCACGCGGCCGGGTGGCTGGAGGGCGGCCTGGTCAGCTGCTACGAAAAGTTCATCATCGACGTCGAGCTGCTGCGCATGCTGCGGGTGGAGTTCACCCCGCTGGAGATTTCTGAGGAGTCCCTGGCGTTCGGCGCGCACGAGGAGGTCGGCCACGGCGGCCACTTCCTCGGCGCCCAGCACACCATGGAGCGGTTCCGCGAGTGCTTCTACCGCCCGCTGCTGTCCTCGACCGCCAACTACGAGCGCTGGGTCCGGCTCGGCGCCAAGGACGCAGCCGCCCGGGCCAGCGAGATCTACGCCAAGGCGCTGGCGGAGTACCAGCCGCCCCCGCTGGACGACGCGATCCGCGCCGAGCTGGACGACTTCGTCACCCGCCGCCGCGCCGAACTAGGCGACTAGCCCCGCCGCCCCTGGGGGTGGTGACCGTCCGCGCCGCCGGGCCGACCTGGCGCCACATTGGCCCCACTTGCCACATCAGCCCCGCGCGGGATTGCCCTCATCGCTTATGTGGTGGGAAATGCAGCAAATACGCGAACTTCCCACCACATAAGGGAGTCTTCGCATACTTCCCACCACATAAGGGAGCGTCTGCGGGGCGGGGTGGCAGATGGATGGTGGCGCGGGGTGACGGTGCTGACGCCTACCATGTGGGCCGTGGCTGACTTCGACATTGATCCCGGGACGACCGGTGCGTCCGGCGCTGGCCTGGCCACCCTGGCGGGCGACACCGTGCTGGACACCTGGTTCCCGGCCCCGCGGCTGATCCCGGCGCAGCAGCCGGACACGGCGGACACGGCGGGCGCGCCGGGCGCGCCGGGTACCAGCCGGCTGACACCTGAGGAGGCCGCCGAGGCTCTCGGCCCCAGCGTGCCCGGCCTGCTGGGCCCGGATCCGGGCCGTGGGGTCGAGGTCGTCGCGGTGCGTACCACGATCGGCCGGCTAGACGCCGCCCCGGCCGATGCGCACGACGTGTACCTACGGCTGCACCTGCTGTCCAGCCGCCTGATCCGGCCCAACGGCTGCCGCCTGGACGGCCTGTTCGGGTTGCTGGCCAACGTGGTGTGGACCAGCTACGGACCCTGCCCGGTGCCTGGCTTCGAGGCCACCCGGCTGCGGCTGCGTAGCCGGGGGCCGGTCGCCGTGTACGGGATCGACAAGATGCCGCGGATGGCCGACTACGTGGTGCCGCCCGGCGTCCGCATCGCTGATGCGGACCGGGTCCGGCTCGGCGCGCACTTGGCCGCCGGGACCACGGTCATGCATGAGGGGTTCGTCAACTTCAACGCGGGCACTCTCGGCGCCTCCATGGTAGAGGGCCGGATCTCCGCGGGTGTGGTGGTCGGGGACGGCTCTGACGTCGGCGGCGGAGCGTCGATCATGGGCACGCTGTCCGGCGGCGGCCAGGAGCGGATCACCATCGGCGAGCGCTGCCTGCTCGGCGCCAATGCCGGGATCGGCATCTCGCTCGGCGATGACTGCGTGGTGGAGGCCGGCCTCTACGTCACCGCTGGCACCAAGGTCCGGCTGCCCGACGGGAACGTGGTCAAGGCACGTGAACTGTCCGGCCGCCCGGGGCTGCTCTGGCTGCGTGACTCGCTGACCGGCGCGGTCCGGGTCACTGAGCGCGCCGGGACCGGCATCGCGCTGAACGCCGCCCTGCACGCCAACACCTGAGAGCGGGGACCATGCGGCTCGCCACCTGGAACGTCAATTCGGTGCAAGCCCGGCTGCCCCGGCTGCTCGGCTGGCTAGCCGAGGCCAGCCCGGATGTGGTCTGCCTGCAGGAGACCAAGGTCGCCGACGCGGGTTTCCCCACCGCGGACGTCGGCCGAGCTGGGCTACGAGGTAGCCACGCACGGCGACGGCCGGTGGAACGGGGTGGCGATGCTGTCCCGGGTCGGCCTGGACGACGTGCGCCGCGGGTTTCCCGGCCAGCCGGGCTTCCCGGACCCGGAGGCCCGGGCGATCTCCGCGACCTGCCAGGGCTGCCGGGTGTGGTCGGTGTACGTGCCGAACGGCCGGGCCCTGGACAGCCCGCATCTGGAGTACAAGCTCAGCTGGCTCGCTGCGCTGCGCGAGGCCCTGGCCGGTGACGCGCTGGCGGGACTGCTGGCGGTGTGCGGCGACTTCAACATCGCGCCTGCCGACAGCGACGTCTGGGACCCGGCCGCGTTCATCGGCTCGACGCACGTCAGCCCGCCGGAGCGGGCGGCCCTGACCGCCCTGCTCGAGCTCGGCCTGACCGATGTCAGGCCCCGGGCGCTCAAGGGCGAGCCGTTCACCTACTGGGATTACCGGGCCGGCAACTTCCACAAGGGTTTCGGCATGCGCATCGACCTGGTGCTGGCCAGCGCCGGTCTTGCCGCCGCGATCACCGACGCCCATATCGACCGCGAGGCCCGCAAGGGCAAGGGCCCTTCCGATCACGCCCCGGTCATCGTCGACCTGGACCTCCCGGCTGCGCCGGCCTGACCTGGCTGCGCCGGGCCTGACCTGGCTGCGCCGGCTGACCTGGCTGCGCCGGGCTGACCTGGCTGCGCCGGGCTGACTGGCCGGGCGCGCCCGGCACCTTGCCTGTTCAGAACAGGGATGACCGCCTCGTGCTGGGTAGCATGAGCGCCCATCGTTGCCCTCGTCTGGTTCCACCGTGACCTGCGGCTGCACGACCACCCGGCGCTGTGCGCGGCGCTGGACCAGCACGACCGGATCGTCTCGGTGTTCGTGCTGGAGGACCGGTTGCTGCACGGCCGGCACGCCTCCGGGCCGCGTACCGCGTTCCTCCTGCAGTGCCTGCAGGACCTGGACGGCCAGCTGTCCGAACGTGGCGCGCGGCTGGTCATCCGGCACGGGTACCCGTCCCCGGTATACCGGGCGCCTATGCTCAGCTTGCGGCGGGCAGGCTCCGGCTGGCCACCGGCGGGCTCCGGCAGGCCAGCCGGGAGCGCTGCGGCCGGCCAGCCGGGAGCGCCGCGCCGGGCCCGGCGATAATGACCGTGGCGGCAGGCAACATCACAGCAGGCTGCCTGGCGGTACCCGGAGGCAGCGATGAGCCCAGCAGTCAGGTGGCTCGGATTCGTCCTGCTGATCGTGGCCATCTTCCTGGCCGCCCGCCAGGCGGGCGCGCTCGTCGGGCCCGTCACCCACGCCAGTCCCGGCTCCGGCTCGATGACCGGTCCCGGCCCGATGAACATGGGTTCTGGGCAACCGTGATCAGAGCCAGCGCCCGTCCCTCCCGGCCGCCTAGGCCCGGTGAGCCCGCGCCCAGGTCCACGGAGCCCGCGTCCGGGTCCGGTGAGCCCGCGCCCAGGTCCACGGAGCCCGCGTCCGGGTCCGGTGAGCCCGCGCCCAGGCTCGCGGAGCGCGCGTCCGGGTCCGGTGAGCCCGCGCCCAGGCTCGCGGAGCGCGCGTCCGGGTCCGGTGAGCCCGCGCCCAGGCTCGCGGAGCGCGCGCCCGGGTCCGGTGAGCCCGCGCCCAGGCTCGCGGAGCGCGCGCCCGGGTCCGGTGAGCCCGCGCCCAGGCTCGCGGAGCCTGCGCCCGGGTCCGGTGAGCCCGCGTCTGCGCTCGGTGAACCCGCGGCCCGCGCCGCCCCGGCCCCCGGGCCCGCCCCGCCCCCGGGCCCTCCGCGGCCCAGCCCGCGGCTGACCGGTGGCTGGCCTGGCGGCTGGCTGGCTGCGTGCCGCTGGCAGCGGCCGTCATCCTGCTGGCCGCGGTGCCGTCGGCACAGTTCACTGGCTGGCAGTGGGTGAGCCTTGGGCTGACCCTGGTGGTAGTGGTCGGCGGGGCTTGGCCCGTGTACCGCGGCGCGGTCCGCGCCCTGCGGCACGCCCGCACCACCGCGGACGTGCTGGCCAGCCTGAGCCTCACCGCGTCCGTACTGTGGTCGGTCCAGGCGCTGCTGGTCGGCGGGGCGGGCCAGCTCGGCCTGCGCAGCCTAGCGCCACTCGGGTTCACGCTGGTCAGCCAGGGCACGCTCGTCCTCGAGGTGCCTGTCAGCCTGGCCGTCCTGCTGCTGGCCGGGCGCTACCTGCAGGCGCGGGCCGTCCGTGGCCGTCCCGCTACTGCGGCCCCGCTGGTCACGGACCGGGTCACGGACCGGGTCACTGCGGCCCCGCTGGTCACGGACCGGGTCACTGCGGCCCCGCTGGTCACGGACCGGTCGCCGCGGCCCCGCTGGTCACGGACCGGGTCACGGACCGGGTCACTCGGCCCCGCTGGTCACGGACCGGGTCGCCGCGGCCCCGCTGGTCACGGACCGGGTCGCCGCAGTGCTCCTGCCCTGCGTGATCAGCGTCGCGGTCGCCACCCTGGGCTTCTGGCTGGGTGCTGGGCTGCCCGGCCCGGCCGCGGCCGGAGCGGCGTTCGCCGTGCTGGTGCTGGCCTGCCCGGCCACGCTCGGGCTGGCCGCGCCCACCGCCTGGCTGGCCGCCCAGGCTCGTGCCGCGGACCTGGGCATCGAGGTGCGCCGCCTGCAGGCGCTGGGCGCCCGCCGGATCCGTGCCGTCGTGCTCACTGTCCCCGGGGCCGGCCAGCCAGTAACGGCGGCAGAGGTGGCCCGGCTCCGCGGCGCCGGGTTGCGGGTCGGGTTGCTCACGCCGGGCAGCCGGCCCGCGGCGCTCGCGGCCGCGGGTGCACTCGGCATCCCGGCCGACAGCGTGTTCTCCGGCGTCCGGCCGGAGCAGCAGGCCGGGGTGGTCCGGGAGTTGCAGGCCGCCGGGTTCGGGGTCGCGTTCGCGGGCGACGGTGGCACCGACGCCGCCGGGCTGGCCCAGGCCGACCTGGGTATAGCCATGAGCCGAGACCCGGATGACGGCCCGGCTGACGTCGTGCTGACCAGCGAGGATCCATGCTGCATCGCCGACGCGGTACTGCTGGCCGGGGCCATTACGACCACCCTCCGCGGCAACCTCGGCTGGGCCCTGGCCAGCACCGTGCCCGCGCTGCCGCTGGCCGCGCTCGGTTACCTGAGCCCGCTGCTGGTGGTGACCGCGGCCGCGGCCAGTGCGCTGATCATGTGGGCGAACAGCCTCCGGCTGCGGCGGCCCGCCGGGGGAGGGACCGTCCGGGGGGAGTCAGCCCCGGGACGGGCAGCCCGGGGGCGGCCAGGCGGGGGACGGGCAGCATGACCGGGCTGGCGGGGGTGGCCCGGGCGGCCCGGGCCCCGGTGGCCTGCGCCGCCGTGGTGATCGGGCTGCTGACCGGGTGGGTCGCTACCGGCGGCGCGGGCACCCTGCACCGGGTCCGGGTGCAGATCGAGCTGGCCACGCTCCCGCTGCCGCGCAATCTGGCTGGCCGCCCCGCCGTCACCAGCCCGGTCACAGCCAGCCCGGTCGCTGCCTACCTGGTGATCAGGAACCTGGGCGGCCCCGATGAGCTGCTCTCGGCGCATAGCGCACTGGCCCGCCGCACCGTGCTCGCCCGCCACGGCGATGACCCGTCCGGGACCGCCGGGCTGTTGCCCGGCATCCCGGTCCCAGCCGGCCAGCGCGTCAGTCTGAGCCCGTTCACCGCGGACGTGGTCCTGCTGGGCGCACGGCCACTGCACGCGGGCGAGCAGGTCCCGGTGACCTTGACGTTCCGGCATGCGGGGCAAGTGACCGCGGAGCTGATGGTCACCGCGCCCGGCACCCCGTGAGCTCAGCCGCTGCCGCCGGTCCCGGGCGTATCCGCGTGGGTGAAAGCCAGCTGCCACTCCCGCTGCGTGCTGTGGATGCCGTCTGTCACGGCACGCTACGACCTGAACCGGACTTGAGGTCAACAGCAGGCAACCCCAGGACCTCGCCGGCCGTCTCGGACAGGGATGTTGCTGCGAACGTGCACTGAATGCCGCAGCTAAGCGTCTAACAGTGGGACGGGGCGAACTGGAACCAGCGCATGACAGTGCCTGTGAACTGGGGCGTAGGCCGTGACCTGCGCCTTAACAGGCAAAGCAGCCACTGCCCGCCGAGACCGAAGGTACCGTGATCAGCATGCGTGACGGAGAGATGGTCGCCGCGATCGTGGCAGGTGATCCTGCTGCGCTGGGGGATGCCTACGATCAGTACGCTCCGGCTCTCTATGCCTACGGTCGGTCGATGCTCGCCGAGCCCTCGGCCGCAGCGGATGCGGTGTACGACACGTTCATCGTGGCGGCCGCGAAACTGTACGGGCTGCGCGACCCGAGCCGGCTCCGGCCGTGGCTGTACGCCGTGGCCCGGAACGAATGCCACCGGCTGCTCCGCAGCCATCCCGGGGCCAGCCCGTTCGACGAAGCTCCAGGGCTCAGCGCGGAGACCGCGGCTTTCGGCTGGGCGCTGGAGCAGCTGGAGCTGAAGGAACTGGTCTACTCGGCGCTGGCCGGGCTGAGCCCGGCGGACCGGGAGATCATCGAGCTGACCCTCCGGCACGAGTTCTACGGCGCGGACCTGGCCGATGCGCTGGGCGTGCCGCGCAACCAGGCGCACGCGCTGGCGACCCGGGCCCGGACGCAGTTCGAGACGGGGCTGAGCGCGCTGATGGTGGCACGGTCCGGGCAGGGCTCGTGCCCGGAGCTGGCCGAGATCCTGACCGGCTGGCAGGGCGAGCTCTCGGACCCGGTGCGCAAGGAAGTGGCCCGGCACATCAGCTCCTGCCCGGTCTGCGGGGAGCACCGGCGCCAGGAGCTGAGCCCGGTCGCCCTGCTCGCCGCGCTGACCCCGCCGGTGCTGCCGGCCAGCCTGCGCTACCAGGTCCTCGGGCTGCTCACCGACCCGTCCCCGGATGCGGTCCAGGCCTGCGCCGATGTGGCCATCCGGGCCGAGCCGTTCACCCGGACCGGGTTCCCGGAACCGCTGGACCCGCTGGGCACCCGGCGGACCCCGGTGTCGCTGATACCGATGGCCGGGGTGCTGGTCGCCGCCTGCGCGGTGGTCGGCGGCGGCGCCATGCTGGTCGCCAACACCCTGCACCACCAGGCGAGCGCGACCCCGGTGACTCCCGCCATCCCCACCGCCCAGGCGGCGCCGGCCGTCGCGCCCAGCCCGTCCGCCCACCCGAAGGCGTCGAGCTCGCCGACTGGCGGTGCGGCGGGGTCGGCCGCGGTGGGAGGCGCCACCAGCCCGGTAGCCGCCACCACCACGAAGAAGGCCGCCGCGCCGAAGACCTCGAAGTCAGCATCCCCCTCCGCGTCGCCCTCGGTGTCGCCATCGCCCTCGGCGTCTCCCACCAGGACCACGCCGCCCCCGGCCACATCGCCATCGCCATCGCCATCGCCATCGACGACACCACCGGGAACGCCGTCGCCTCCGCTATCTTCTTCGAGCTCACCGCCAACGGCTACAGGCGGTGGTCTCCAGCCTGCTGGGGCTGGACGGCCTGGTCTCCTCGGTGCTCTAACGCGCCGGTCAGGTAGTGGCCAGCTCCTGGGCGTGTGCGCTGACCGCTGCCATGGCCTCGTTTTCCGCACACAGCCGTCCGCGCCCGGTCCCGGATTCACTATTTGCGTGCGCTGACCGCAGCCCTGGTGGCGGTTGGCGCACATGAATCCCGGGCGGTGGCCAGCGGACCTGGCTACCTGATCGGTGCGGTAGCGCGGTCCGCTACAGCGCTTATCAGCCGCCTGCCCGGAGCTGGGCGGCTGCCATCCGCATCGACACGAGCTTGCCGAACGCGGCCTCGCGGGGCAGGTACTTCATCCCGCAGTCCGGCGCTAGCACGATCCGCTCGGCGGGTACGTACTTGAGCGCCCGGTGCACCCGGGTGATGATCTCGGCCGGGTTCTCCACGGTCTCGTCGCCCAGGTTGAGCACGCCCAGGATGATCGTCTTGCCGTCCAGGTGGGACAGCACCTCGCAGTCCAGGCCGGACTGGGCGGTCTCGACGGATACCTGGTCGCAGCTGCACTCGGCCAGCTCGGGCAGGAACGAGTAGCCGGATGGCCGGTCGTGGATGATCGCCGCGTAGCCGAAGCACAGGTGCACGGCGGTGGTGCCGGTGATGCCCTGCAGTGCCCGGTTGATCACCTGACCCCATAGCGGCGGGCCTCGTCCGGCCGGGCCTGCAAGTACGGCTCATCCAGCTGGACGATGTCCGCGCCCGCCGCGAACAGGTCGGCGACCTCCTCGTTGACCGCTTCGGCGTAGCCGAGCGCGAGGTCTTCGGTGCTGCCGTAATGCTCGTTCTGGGCCTGCTGGGCCATGGTGAACGGGCCCGGCACGGTGATCTTGATGGTCCGGCTGGTGTTGGCGCGCAGGAACGTGACGTCCGCCACCTCGACCGGGTGTCGGCGGTGGATCGGGCCGGTGACCCGGGGCACCGGGTTGGGGTGGCCGCTGCGGTCCAGCGCCGTGCCCGGGTTGTCGATGTCCACCCCGTCCAGCGCGGTCGCGAACCGGTTCGAGTAGCTCTCCCGGCGAACCTCGCCGTCGGTCAGGATGTCCAGGCCGGCCCGTTCCTGCTCCCGGATGGCCAGTTCGGTCGCGTCGCGCTGGGCCTGCTCCAGGTACTCCGGGGCGACCCGCCACAACTCCGTCGCCCGGACCCGGGGCGGGAAGCGATCCCGCAGCCGGGCGCGGTCGATGAGCCAGTCCGGCTGCGGGTAACTGCCGACTAGCGAGGTGGGGAAGAGCATGCGACCCACAATGTCAGACCGGCCGGTTCTGCGCATCCGCCAGCCTCGGTGACATGGCGCGGCCTAGCGCCGCCCCGGACGGCCGCGTGCTGGGGTGCTGGGGTGCTGGGCGGCGGGGCCTGGGCGCCCGCCCCCGGACGGCCGCGTGCTGGGGTGCTGGGCGGCCGGGCCTGGTGTGCGTTGCGGCTAAAGATTACTATCCCTATCGGAATAATCTAGTTATGCTTCAGTGACCACCGTCGGGGGGTGACGGGTACAGGTGGGTGCCGGGGGCTTTACCTGCGAGGTGTAGCTGGCGCACTTTTGGTGCAGAAGTTAACCGTGCGCCCGCTGGCTGACGAATCAGACCACTCGAGGAGGACTGGCGCGATGACCGCCACAGACGAGCTGCTGGCGAACAACGACCGGTACGCCGAGACCTTCGGCGAGGCTGCTGCCGCTGCCCCCGTCCCGGCGCCTGGCCGTGGTCGCCTGCATGGACGCCCGGCTGAACGTCTACGCCATCCTCGGCCTGAACGAAGGCGAGGCGCACGTCATCCGCAACGCGGGCGGCGTGGTCACCGACGACGAGATCCGCTCGCTGGCCATCAGCCAGCGGCTGCTCGGCACCAGCGAGATCATCCTCATCCACCACACCGACTGCGGCATGCTCACCTTCACCGATGACGCCTTCAAGGCCAGCATCCAGGAGGAGACCGGCATCAAGCCGGAGTGGGCGGCGGAGGCGTTCACCGACCTCGACGAGGACGTCCGCCAGTCCATCGCGCGGATCAAGGCCAGCCCGTTCATCCCGCACAAGGACTCGGTCCGCGGCTTCGTGTTCGACGTCGCCACCGGGAAGCTCGCGCGAGGTCAGGCTGACCCGGCCGCCGTGATCGGTGGCGGGATCGGTGCCACATGACAGCCCCGATCCCCCATGCATCATGGGGGCCCGCCGGGCAGCGGCAGTCCGCCCGGGAGCGGAGTCAGGAGTCCGGCGGAGTCGGTGCGGCCCTGCTGCTCGGCCAGGAACCGCTCGAACTGGGCGCCGAGTTCCTCGGCGGTCGGCATCCGCTCGGCTCCTCGGCGAGCAGGCCGTCCCGGTCCGCTCCCTCGGCGAACGCGTCGTACTGCCGCTCCAGCGCCTGCACGACCTCCAGGATCTCCTCGGAGCCTTCCACCTGGCGGCGCGATCTCCTCGTCGGTCTCCCGGGCCGCCTCGCGCAGCGCGCTCGTCCGGCAGGTCCAGGCCGGTGGCCCGGGCCACGGACTCGAGCAAGGTCACCGCCGCCGCCGGGTAGGCGGCCTGCGCCAGGTAGTGCGGCACGTGCACGGCGAACCCGACCGCGGCCCGGTCCTCCTCGCCGAGCCGCATCTCCAGCAGCGCGGCCACGCTGCCGGGCACCTGCAGCCGGTCCACCAGCGGTGGGTAGCCCTGGTCAGGTCCGGTGCTGGTGGCGTGCGCGGTGACGCCCGAGCGGCCTGGTGTGCGGGGCGCCCATCGGGATGCCGTGGTAGCCGACCGCCAGTGCCGCACCCCAGCCGGGCGGCCAGGTCCCGCACGGCCATGGTGAACCGCTCCCACTCCAGATCCGGCTCCGGCCCGTTGCAGCAGCAGGAACTGGCTTGCCCGCAGCGTCGGTGAGCCGGTGGATCACCAGCTCGGGTCCGTCGTAGCTCTCCCAGTGGTCCCGTGGCGTAGATCATTGGCGGGCCGCCGCGACCGGTAGTCGATCAGCCGGTCCACGTCGAACCGCGCGACCTCCTCGTGCTCGAGCGTGCCGAGCAGATGCGCGGACAGCAGTTTGCCCGGCTGCGCCAGCGTCGATGAAGCCGTCGAGGTAGTGCAGCAGCACCGCCGCCATCCAGTACCGGCGCGTCGGGGCTCACCTCGTAGAGGTCTCCCGGATCTCGCACCTTGATCACAGCCCTTCCCCGGTATCCGCACCCACCTTGTTGGCTTCAACGGTGAGTGGCTGGTCATCCATGCCCGGCCGACGCGATCGGTGTGCCCACGCTACCGTGCATGACCGCCCAGTAAGAGATCGGCGGGGGATACCTGGCGCCATGGGCCTCGCAACAGGCCGCGTTCAGTACGCCTCGGCCGAGCCGGTCAGCCGGAGCTTGCGCTGGGTCCGTTGGTAGAACGTGGTCCGGCCGAGCCGGACCACCTGCGCCGCCCCGGGCAGCAGGGTCATGTCCACCTGATCGCCGGGATGCAGGTGCCGGATCACGATGCCGTCCGCCTCCATGGCCAGTTCACCGCTGGTCGGCAGCACGGTCAGGGTGAGCTTCTCGCCGCTGGACAGGAACAGCGCCCGGTTGAACGCGGAGTGCGGGGCCGCCGGGGTGACCAGCAGGCCCTCGACGTTGGGGGAGACGATCGGGCCGCCTGCGGCGAAGTTGTAGGCGGTGGACCCGGTGGGCGTGGCCACGATCACGGCGTCCGCCGCGTAGCGCACGAACGGGTGCGACTCCACGGTGAGCTCGACCACCGCGGACGCGCCGCTGCCCGGGATCCGGACCAGGTCCACGTCGTTGAACGCGATGGTCTGCTCGCCGTCGAACTCAGCCCGCACCCCGGACCGGGGCTCGACCGTGAACTGATGCTCGTCGATCGCGCCCAGCGCCCCCTCCAGCTCGGGCACGTCCACCTCGGCCAGGAAGCCGAGCCGCCCGACGTTCACCCCGAGCACTGGTGCGCTCGGCCCGCAGGTCAGCCGCAGCGCGCGCAGCATCGTGCCGTCCCCGCCCAGGCTGACCACCAGGTTGGCGCGCTGCGCCAGTTCCTGCGCGGTTACCGTCTGCACGTCGCCCGGGATCCGGGCTGCTTCCTCGGCGACCGCGAGCACCGTGACCTGGCGCTGCGTCGCCCACTTCGAGATGGTCGCGATCGCGGGCGTGCAGTCCCGGCCGGGATGCAGGACCAGGCCCACCGCGCCGATCAGACCCACCGGTCAGGCCTCCCTCATGATGCGATCAGCGCGCGCGCCCGGGCTGCCCGGACTGCGGCGGACAGTGTGTTGATGTCGTACGCACCATAGTGCCGTTTGCCGTTGATAAAGAAGGTGGGTGTGCCGGACACCGCGGACAGGTCAGCCGAATCCACGTCCTCGGCCACCCGGGCGGCCCCCGTGTGCTGGCGCAGGTCCGCGGTGAACTTCGGCACGTCCAGCCCGATCTCGTCCGCATACCCCATCATGTCGCGGATGGTGAGCGCGCCCTGATGGTCCATCAGCAGGTCGTGCATGTCCCAGAACTTGCCCTGCCGGGCGGCGGCCTCCGCGCCTTCCGCGGCCAGCTGGGCGTGCGGATGGACGTCGTTGAGCGGGAGATGGCGGAACACGTAGCGGATGTCGCCGAAGTCGCGCAGGACTTCGCGCACGGCCGGCTCGGCCTGGCCGCAGTACGGGCACTCGAAGTCGCCGTATTCCACCAGGGTGACGGGCGCGTCCTTGGGGCCGCGCAGGTGGTCCCGCCGTGGATCCACGGGGACCACGAGATCGTTGATGAGGGTCGAGGTGCCGAACAGTGCGCGGATCTTGAGGCGCTTGGGCAGTTTGGCGGTGACCTGGAACACGATCCAGGAGAGCACGGAGGAGCAGAACGCGGCGGACAGGATGCCGATCTTCGCCTCGGCCAGCAGCGTGCCGTGGAAGGCGAGGGAGGCGATGAGCAGGGCCACGGTGAAGCCGATGCCCGCGATCGCGCCGGCCCCCAGCACCGCCGCCCAGCCCACCGGCGGACGGACCCGGCCCCGGCTGATCTTGGTGAACAGCCAGGCCGTTCCGGTGGTGCCGACGGGCTTGCCCAGCACATAGCCGAGGATGATGCCCAGCGTGACCGGGGAGGTGTACGCCTGCGACAGCAAGCTGGGGTCGATCGCGATGCCCGCATTGGCCAGTGCGAACAGCGGCACGATGAGGTAGCTCGTCCACGGGTGGTAGATCGCCTGGAGCCGCTCGTTGGGGGAGATCGCGGCGGTGACCCCCTCCCGGGCGGACCGGGCCAGCTCTGGGGTGGGCTGCTCGCGGAACAGCCGGAACAGGTCGCTGGCCCGCTCCAGGTCGGTGCGGGCCGCTGGGTAGGCGTAGCTGAGCAGGCCCATGATCAGGCCGACCACGACCGGGTCCACCCCGGACTTGAGGAACGCCACCCAGGCGGCCAGGCCCAGCGCGAAGTAGGCCGGGCCGAACCGGACCTGCGCGGCCCGGATGGCCAGGACCACGCCGAGGATCGCGATCCCGGCCAGCAACTCCGGCATCCTGATCGCCGCCGAGTAGGCGAGGGCGATCACGACCAGCCCCACCAGGTCGTCCACCACGGAGAACGTGAGCAGGTAGGTGCGCACCCGGTCGGGCAGATGGCGGCCGGCCAGCGTCAGCATGCCGAGCGCGAACGCGGTATCGGTGGACATGGCCGTGCCCCAGCCGTGGGCGCCTGGACCGCCAGCGTTGGCCGCCAGGTAGATGGCCACCGGCACAATCATCCCGCCGAGACCGATCAGCAACGGCAGCACGAGCCGGCTCCGCTCGCGCAGCTCGCCCATGTCGAACTCGCGCCGCGCTTCCAGGCCGACCACCAGGAAGAAGAACGTCATCAGGCCGGAGTTCACCCAGCCCTGCGCATCGTCGGCGAGGCTCGCGTGGCCGATGCTGACCGACACCGTCGTCCGCCAGAACGCCTCGTAGCCGTCCGGCGTGATGTTGGCCCAGGCCAGCGCGGCCAGGGTGGCGGCGAGCAGGACCGCCGCGCTGCCGGTCTCGGTGCGCAGGAACCGGCGCAGCGGCGTTTCCAGGTTCCGCGCCCACGCGGTCGTGCCGGAAAACAGCGACGGCGACGTGGATTCCGCCGGTGCCTCGGCCGGCGGCCCGGCCTCGGTCTGTGGCTGGGTCACGGCCGGCTGGGTCACGGCCGGCTGGGTCACGGTCGGCGACTGAGCCCCGCCCAGGGAGTGGGGTTCGGTCATGCCGGGTTCTGGCTCTTCCTAACCGACGTCACCGCCGTCGTCGGGCTATTCATAACCGCCGTCGTCGGAGTCCTCGTCCGACACGTGCACGGCGGCCTCCTCTGCTGACGCGGCGCCAGCATCGACGCCCACATCACGGGCCACCAGGTCGGGCTCGGTGTCCGGATGTGTTCCCTCGTCCTCGGCGACCAGGCGGCCGGCCCGGGCGCGGGCTCCTCGTCGTCCTCTGGCTCGTCCTCAGCCTCAGCCTCGGCGTACGGGTCCGGCTCGGGCTCTTCTTCGGCGAGCAGCTGATCGAGCGACTCCCCGGTCCGTTCCTCGGCCAGCGTGGTGCCGAACCGCTCCCCGCGCCCGCTGGGTGACCGGTCCGGCGGCACGATCCCCTGGTCCAGCGGGTCGTCGCCGGGATCACCGTCCAGCGTGTCGGTGGCATCCAGGGTCCCGCCTTCGAGTTCGGTGTCGTCGAGGCCGGACTCGTCATCGTCGAGGTCAAGGTCATCGAGGACGGCGTCGTCGGAGCCGCCGTCGTAGCTGTCTTCGTCGGGCATGGCCCCAGGCTAGCGAACCGGGATCAGCGGTCCGCGGCGGGCGGCCCGGCCGCCTGGGCCGGATCGTGCGCGGCCTTGTACTCCTCCCAGCGGGTGAGCACCATCGGCAGTTCCTTCTGCACGAACTCGATGTACATCAGCGACTCGGCCAGCCGGCCGCCCGCGGGCGTGCCGGGCCCGAGGATGCCGAGCCCCTCGTGCATCACGTCGGCCCAGCGCCGCATCAGCTGGTCGCGGAGCTTGACCACCTCGTGCCACGTGTTGTCCGGCATCCGGTACCAGTAGCGCCGGGAGCCGGGCTGTGCCTCGCGGCTGATCAGGCCGACATCGCCCAGGTAGCGCACGGCGCCGGACACCGCAGCCGGGCTGATCTGCAGCGTCCGGGCGATGTCCGCCGCGGTCAGCCGGCTCGCGTCGGAGGTCAGGAACACGGCGAGCACGCGCGCGGGCATCCGGGGGATCCCGGACAGGGCCAACACGGAGGCGAAGCGCTCAATGAACCGGTGCACGGCGGCTGGGTCGCGTTGTTGCTGCGCGGTGGTCTCGTCGCGCGGCGGGGCACCGTCGCGCGGCTGTGGGGCCTGGGCCTGCGGTGGGGCCGCGTCCCGCGGCGGGGCACTGTCGCGTGGCTGCGGGGTCCCGTCTCGCGAGGAGGCACCGTCGCGTGGCTGCGGGGTCTCGTCCCGCGGCAGGGCCTCGGCCCCTGGCGGGGCAACGCCCCCCGGGCCGCCGTCGCGTTCCCGGGAGTCCGTCACAGCTGCCTCATCGCTCTCTCAGCTCACTCCTGCCTCATCGGGCCGTCCGTCCTGCCTCTCCCGGGCCTTAGCCCCTACTGGCCGCGCCTTAGCGCGGTACATAGTGCCTCATCGACGGGTGTAATGCACCGCGCTGACGGGCCCGCTGGGTTTACTTTACTAGCTTCACAACTTTCATGATTTCGTGAAAGTTAGGTGTAGCCTGGAGGCATGACTGCGGTGATCGAAGTGGCCGGGCTGCGCAAGTCGTTCGGCCGGACCCGGGCCCTGGACGGGCTGGATCTCACGGTGGCACCGGGAGAGGTGCACGGGTTCCTCGGACCCAACGGGGCAGGCAAGACCACCACCATCCGGATCCTGCTCGGCCTGGTCCGGGCGGATGGCGGCACCGCCCGGCTGCTCAGCGGGGATCCCTGGCGCGAGGCGACCGCCCTGCACCGGCGACTGGCCTACGTTCCCGGTGATGTCACGCTCTGGCCGAACTTCTCCGGCGGCGAGGTCATCGACCTGCTGGGCCGGCTGCGCGGTGGGCTCGACGAGAAACGCAAGGCCGTACTGCTGGAGAAGTTCGAGCTCGATCCCGCGAAGAAGAGCCGCGACTACTCCAAGGGCAACCGGCAGAAGGTCGCGCTGATCGCGGCCCTGGCCTCCGGGGCCGAGCTGCTCATCCTGGACGAGCCGACCGCGGGGCTGGACCCGCTGATGGAGGCGGTGTTCCGGGAGTGCATCCGGGAGGAGCGCGCGGCCGGGCGCACGGTGCTGCTGTCCAGCCACATCCTGTCCGAGGTCGAGGCTCTGTGTGACCGGGTGACGATCCTGCGGGCGGGCCGCGCGGTGGACAGCGGCGCGCTCGCTGACCTGCGGCATCTCACCCGGACCTCGATCAAGGCCGAGCTGGTCCGGCCGCCGTCCGGGCTGGCCGGCCGGCCCGGCGTGCATGACCTGGTCGTGTCCGGTACGCAGGTCAGCTGCCAGGTGGACAACACGGCCCTCGATGCGGTGCTCCAGCAGTTGACCGACGCGGGCCTGCGCAGCCTGGTGTGCCAGCCCCCCACGCTGGAGGAACTGTTCCTGCGGCACTACACCGACACGCCCGCCACCGCAGGCGCGGCATGACCGCGCAGGCGTCCCGGCCAGCGGCGGCCCGCCCGGCTGCGGCCCGCCCGGCCCGGGCGCACTCGCTGACCGGAACCTCGGTGCTGGCTGTGGTCGCGCTGCGTCGTGACCGGATGCTGCTGCTGATCTGGGTCTACGTGCTGATCGGCGGGATCGCCAGCACCACGTACAGCTTCCGGCATCTGTACCCGGCCGCTGCGCAGCGGGCCGCGCTCGCCCTGAGCGCTAACACCAACCCCGCCTACCTGGCGCTGGCCGGCCCGGTGTACGGGCACTCGCTGGGCGCGCTGATCGTCTGGAAGGCCGGCCTGTTCTGCGTCACCGGCGCCGGGCTGATGGGCATTTTCACGGTGATCAGGCACACCCGCGGCGACGAGGAAGCCGGGCGGCTGGAACTGGTCGGCGCGGGCGTGACCGGCCGGTACGCGGCGCTGGCGGCCAGCCTGGTGGTGACGCTCGGCACGGGAGTCCTGCTGGCCATACTGATGACCGTGGTGCAGGCCTGGTTCGGCCTGCCGGTGGCGGGCGCACTGGCCCTCGGCGTGGCCCTGGGCCTGGGCGCGGTCATGTTCGGGGCCGTCGCCGCAGTGTGCGCCCAGCTGACCAGCAGCGCCCGGGCGGCCCGCGGCATGGCCATCAGCGTGCTCGGCCTCGCCTTCCTGCTCCGCGCGGTGGGCGATTCCGCATCCGGGGTGTCCTGGCTGAGCTGGCTGTCCCCGCTGGGCTGGACCGAGCGGATCCGCCCCTACGCCGGCCAGCGCTGGTGGGTGGCGGTGCTGTGCGCAGCCGTGGCCGCTGCCACGGCAGGTGCCGCGGCGCTGCTCGCGGCGCGCCGCGACCTGGATGCGGGGCTGCTGCCGTCCCGGCCCGGCCGGATGCAGGCAGCTGGCTGGCTGCGTGATCCGTTCACGCTGGCCTGGCGGTTGCAGCGCGGCGCCCTGCTGGGCTGGATCACGGGCTTCGCGGTGCTCTCGGTGGCCCTGGGCGTCTCAGCCAAGGGCATCGGCACCACGCTGAGCAGCCCGCAGGCCCGGGCGCTGATCGACCGGATGGGTGGGCACAACGGGCTGGTCAACGCGTATTTCGGGACCGAGCTGAGCCTGGTGGGCATGCTAGCGGCGGGATTCGGCGTGTCCGCCGCGCTCCGGCTGCGGACCGAAGAGGCGGAGCAGCGGGCTGAACTGGTGCTGGCGGCCGCGGTCGGGCGAATCCGCTGGGCCGCGAGCCACCTGCTGATCGGCGCGCTGGGCATCGTGCTGCTGCTCGCGGTGGCCGGGCTGTTCGCCGGGCTCGGCGATGGGCTGCGCTCTGGGGATGTGAGCAGTCAGGTGCCTCGGTTGCTGGGGGCCGCGCTGGCCCAGGCCCCGGCGGCCTGGGTGGTGGGCGCCCTGGCGGTGGCCTTGTTCGGGCTGCTGCCCCGGTTCGCGGTGACGGCGGGCTGGACCCTGCTGGGCGTCGCGGTGCTGCTGACCCTGCTCGGCTCCGCCCTCAGCGGGGCCCAGTGGCTGCTGGACCTGTCACCGTTCGCGCAGGTGCCGAAGCTGCCCGGTGGATCCTTCACGGCGACCCCGCTGATCTGGCTGTCGGTGCTGGCCGCGGCGCTGTGCGCGGTGGGCCTGGCCGCCTTCCGCGTCCGGGACGTCGGCTGAGAGCGGGCGGTGCCCGGGGGACGTGCTGGTGCCGGGACGTGCGGAGGCCTCGGGACGTGCGAGGGCCCTGGGAGGTGCGGAGCGCCCCGGGACGTGCGGAGCGCCCCAGGACCGGGACGTGCCGAGACCCCTCCAGGCCTGCCCCGGGAAAGCGTAAGGCCCCTCCAAGTATGAGTTGGAGGGGCCTTACCTGACGTTTTAGCGCTGGCCGGCGATTGCTCGCTTCCTGGCACTACCCGTCAGCCCGCTTAAGTCGCAGGCGAGCCTGCCGTAAAAGCCAGTCACCCGGCTAATCCAGCACCCAGAGTTTTCCCCTGGGCCCTTCCGGTCCATTTCCTTGGAGCATCCCAGAGTTTCCTCTGGAGCGCTTCGGGCCTTTCCCGGATGTTCCGGGGTTTCCCCCGGGACGGGCCCCGCGTTAAGCGGTGAGAGAATTTCTACTCTTACCGCCCGGCCGGCACAAGAGTTTGCCGTCACGAAATTCAAGATTCTTTCGCTGTCCACACGAAATCCACTGGGGACGCGTTGTTATCCACCGGCGGCGGCAGCTGTCCACCGCGCTGTCCACACATTGGTCCACAGGTGCTCGTGGCGGCAGTCGGGGTGCGGCGGCTGGCTGTCGTGCCGTAGCGGCTGTCGCGTTGTGGCGGCTGTCGCGTTGTGGCGGCTGTCACCGTGCAGCGGCTGTCACGCCGTGCTGGCATCTGGCGGCGAGCCGGGCTCCGCTGTCCCGGTCAGCGCTGAGTCCGCACCGCTGGCGCTGCTGCCGTCATTTCCCCACCGGGCGGCCCGGAGGAGAGTGTTCCTCCCCGGGCCATTCCTCTCCGGCCCCGGTGGCCGGTGCCGCGGACCGATGACGACGGCCCCGGCCGCGGATCATGTCGATCCCGAGCGCGATGCCGAGCGCGCCGGCTGGGGGCAGCGTGACCAGCGCGGGCAGCTGGTAACGCCAGGAGAACTCAAAAGCGTCGGAGGCGAGCAGCACGAGCGCGCCCGCGCCGAAGACCAGCAGGCAGGCCAGGGCGAGCTGGCGCTGGCCGGGGGTAAGACGGCGGCGCCGGGCCAGTGGCAGCACACCGAGCAGGCCGGCCAGTGTCGCCAGGGCCAGCAGCGGCCCCGGGGTGTAGCCGCCGCCCAGCTGGTAGCCGCGCAGGAAGCTGGCCAGCGGCCGGACGACGACCGCCTTGCCGCCCAGCGATGGGGCGAGCGGCCGGTCGGTCACCGGGCCGCCGCTGGAGGCGAACTGGAGTCCCACCACGATGGTGTGATCGCGGCTGACCATGATGGTCTGCCCGTAGGTGGGGAACCGGGTCTGGAACTGCCAGCGGGCGATGGGGGTGTCCCCAGCGCTGGTCACCCGGTGCACCGCGAACAGCTTGGCCGCATCGGACAGGACTCCCCATGCCACCCGGGGGGCCTGCTGGGTCAGCACGCTGCGGTCGAAGTTGCTGAGAGCCTGGCCGTGGCTGATCCCTGGCGGCGGGATGTACAGGTGGTCAGGCGAATCCGCGTTGTGCACCAGGCCGTCCGGGCCCAGCCTGATCGCCAGCGCCCGGGGCGGGCAGAGGGCCCGCTCGTAGGACGGGATCTTGAGCGTGGCGCAGTCGGCCGCCTCAGCCAGCCGGCCGTAGATGGTGTTGCCAGCGGCGGAGGCGAGCGAGAACTGCCTGGCCACTACGTACTGCTGGGCGGAGAAGCCAACGATGGGCACAGCGAAGGCGACGCACAGCACCGCGGCCTGGATCAGCCTGCGCCGCCAGCCGCCGCCAGCCGCCAGCAGCAGGTAGCCGAGGGCGGGCAGGATGAGGATCTCACCCACCTGGGCGACCGGCGCCGCGCAGCCCAGCACCAGCCCGGCGGCCACGGTCAGCCTGAGTCCAGGCCGGGGGCGCCAGAGCAGCAGCGCGAGCCCGGCCACGATGAACGTCTCGAACCAGACGTCGGGCATGATGGTCTGCTCGATCTGCAGCTGGTAGGCGTCGAGCAGCACCGGGGCCGTGGCCAGGGCAGCCAGCCAGCGGGGCACCCCGCGGCGGAGCAGCACCAGGTACAGCGTCACGGCCATGGCCAGGCCGAGCAGGTGCTGGACAACCACGACGAACTCGAGATTCCCCGCGGCCAGCAGCCCCTTCAGGATCACGTTGTAGCCGAGCGGGTCGTTGCCCGGCCAGGCACCGTAGAGGTACTTGAGGCTGTCGATATACAGCAGCGCTGGCCGGTAGGCCAGCACGGCGAGGACACGCAGCACCAGCCCTGCCACCAGCAGCCCGGATACCAGCCAGTGCGACCGCACGGCACGGGCACGCCGCCAGCCGGTGCCAGCCGGGCTGGGCCGCGCGGCGCCGGGCCGCGTCCCGGCCGGGCCTGGGGCACCCGCAGCAGCGTCAGCCGGGACGGTGTTGCCAGGGGCGGTGCTGCCTGCAGCGGTATCGCCTGGGGCGGTACCTCCAGAGGCGGTACCGCCTCGGCTCGTGCTGCCCGCGGTGGTGCCGTCTGGGCCCGTCCGGCCCGAACTGGTCCGGCCCAGGCTCGTATCGCCCTGGGCTGGGCGCCGCAGGGTGGGACGGAAACGTCCTGAGGGTGTTACTGGCGTTCGCATCAACGGCATTCCGAGGGTCGTCGGCGGGCGGACCTGCCTGGCACCCAGCGCCACCGCAGCGTGCGCCAGCTTGCTGGACCCACTCTGCGGCACCCCGGATTTGGAGGCCCCCAGAGCTGCTCCGGGCCAGCCTACCGGCATCAGCTGGGCGTACGTGGCAGCATGCCTATCCTGCGCATGTCCGTCCGTACCGCCCGGCAGCGCCCAGGGACGTCACTCGCGGCGATAGCCAGGCCGTGCGGGAGGCGGGGAGCAGGCAGCCGGGCCGGGGACGGACGCGGCTGGGGGCTGTTCCGGGCTGACGGCCATCCCCAGCCCGGAACATGAAATGAGGCCCCCCCATGTATGAGATGGAGGGGCCCCACGACCGGCCGCGACACCTTCTCTGCCGGTTACCCAGCCTGCCGATGCCAATTGGCCGTGCCGCCAAATTCAGAAACCTGACCCAGAAACCAGTTGCCCGATTTCCCGGAACACGTCATGAAAGTCCGGTTGCCCGGCTTCCGCGACGCCCCGGAGTTTCCTCCGGAGTGGTTGCTGTATTCAGTGGTAAGGAGTTTCTACTGCCTATCTGGACGTGGCGCAAGAGGTTGCGGGCGATGATTTCTACGATTTCTCGCCGTCCACACATTATCCACAATCGTGGCGTCGTTATCCCCTGCGCCCGGCCACTGTCCACCGCCATATCCACAGCGCCGCCCACAGCGGTCACGTCAGCCCCACGGGCCGCGCACGGCACAGCCAGGCTGGCCCGGCCGTGGTCAGCCGCATATTCGCGTGCTCAGCGGTTAGTTGTATTTTCACAAGTACTAGCAGTTTCAGAAATCGTTGCGGAGGAGCCTCACATCGCTGAAGGAGCCGTGACCCAGCCGGGCCGGCGCCGGCGCCTGCTCATCCTGGCCATCTGCTGCATGAGCCTGGTCATCGTGGGCCTGGACAACACGATCGTGAACATCGCGCTGCCGTCCATCCAGCGCGATCTGCACGCGCCAATCTCTGGCCTCCAGTGGGTGGTAGACGCCTATGTCCTGGTGCTGGGCAGCTTCCTGGTGCTGGCTGGGTTGACCGCGGACCGGCTCGGACGGCGCAGCACCTTCCAGGCCGGGCTGGCCACGTTCACCATCGGGTCGCTGCTGTGCAGCCTCGCCCCCAGCCTTGGCTGGCTGGTGGCGTTCCGGATGCTGCAGGCGGTCGGCGGTTCCATGCTGAACCCCGTGGCCATGTCCATCATCGTCAACACCTTCACCGACCGGGCCGAGCGGGCCCGGGCCATCGGGATCTGGGGCGGGACGATCGGGGTCAGCCTGGCGCTCGGCCCGGTGGTGGGCGGCCTGCTGATCGCGTCGGTGGGCTGGCAGAGCATCTTCTGGGTGAACATCCCGGTCGGGGTGGCCGCGATCGTGCTCACCGCGCTGTTCGTGCCCGAGTCCAAGGCGCCGCACCCACGAAGGCTGGACCCGGTCGGCCAGGTCCTGGTGATCGCGGTACTGGCCAGCCTGGTCTACGGGATCATCGAGGGGCCACACCATGGCTGGGCGTCGGCAGAGATCATCGGCTGCTTCTGCCTGGCCGCGGCCGCCCTGGCCGGCCTGCTGCTGTACGAGCCACGGCGCCCGGAGCCCCTTATTGACCTCCGGTTTTTCCGCAGCGCCCCGTTCTCCGGCGCGACCATCATCGCGATCAGCGCGTTCGCCGCGCTCGCCGGCTTCCTGTTCCTGAACACCCTGTACCTGCAGGACGTGCGCGGCTACTCGGCCCTGCACGCGGGCCTGCTCACGCTGCCACTGGCCGCCGTAACGGTGATCTTCGCCCCGCTGTCCGGCCGCATCATCAGCCGCCGCGGGCCGCGGCGGCCGCTGCTCGCGGCCGGCCTCACCATGACCGTGGGAGCCGCCATGCTGACCGGCCTGACCGCCAGCACCCCGGTCGGCTGGCTGCTCGCCGCCTATGTGATCTTCGGGACCGGGTTCGGCCTGGTGAACGCCCCGATCACCAATACCGCCGTGTCCGGGATGCCGAGCCAGCAGGCCGGGGTCGCAGCGGGCATCGCGTCCACCAGCAGGCAGGTCGGGCAGTCCCTCGGCGTGGCCGTGGTCGGGTCCGCGGTGACCTCGGTCATGGCCGGCCCGCTGCGCATCGGGTTCCCGGCCGCGAGCCATCTGGGCTGGTGGATCCTGACTGGCTGCGGCCTGGCCGTGCTGGTGGTCGGCCTGCTCACCACCGGCCGCTGGGCACGCGGCACCGCGGCCCGGACCGCGGCCCAGCTCATGTCGGACGAGCCCAGGCTCCCCGACAGCGCACCCGCGGTGCCCTGATCCGGGCCCGGGTAGCATCGTCACGCGTGGAGACATGGGATGCCCTCCGGGCGCGCCGCAACGTCCGCAGCTACACCGACCAGCCCATCGCGCCCGCTGATCTCGAGCGCATCCTCGAGGCAGGGCGGCGGGCCCCGTCCGCACGCAACCGCCAGCCGTGGGACTTCGTCGTGGTCACCGGCCGCGATCAGCTCACCGAGCTCAGCCAGGTATGGCAGGGCGCCGGGCACGTCGCCCGGTCCGCGGCGACCATCGCCCTGGTCGCCCCGGTGCCCGCCGATGACCGGCAGCGCCCGGGCACCTACTACGACCTGGGCCAGGTCACGATCTACCTCATGATCGCCGCTACCGACCTGGGCATCGGCAGTGCCCACGCGTCCGTCGGTGACCAGGATCTGGCCCGGCGGCTGCTGGGCTTCCCGGAGGACCGGTTCCTGGCCTACCTGATTGCGCTGGGTTACCCAGCCGACCGCCCGCTGGCGCCGATCATGCGTCCCGACCGGCGCCCACTCGCAGACGTCGTGCACTACGGCCGCTGGTAAGCGGACGTACAGCCAGCAGAGCGTCCGCTGGTAAGCGGGCGTGGCACCGCGGGTGGTTTTCGTTGCGGATTAACTTCCGTTGGGGAAGCAGTACGAGTCGCTGGAGGCATCCCCGCCCTGCAACCGGACCTGATGCGTCCGCCGCCCGCGGAACGCCTCACCCTCCGGGAAGAAGCGCTCGTCAAAGGGCGGGGCGCAATTCATCATCGTCAGGAGCTGTCCGGCAGGTTCTTGACCGCCTGGACGGTGAGCTCGTCCAGGCTGGACAGGACGAGCCCGGCTGTGCCCAGCGCGGCCGGGCTCGGTGGGTACTGCGGCCGGGGCACGGCGATCACCTGCAGTCCCGCGGCGGCCGCGGACAGCAGCCCGTTGGTCGAGTCCTCTACGGCCGCGCACCGGCCCGGCGCCCGGCCCAGCTGGCCGGCCACGGCGAGGTAGATGTCCGGTGCGGGCTTACCGTGCTCGACCTGCTCGGTGGACAGCGCCGCCGCGAAGTACTGGCGCAGGCCCGCTTGATCCAGCACGGTCTCGATCAGGGCGGGCGGCGATGAGCTCGCCAGGCCAAGCGGCCAGTTCGCGGCCAGCCGCCGCACCGCGCCGACCGCACCCGGTAGCAGCGGCAGATGCTCGGTGTAGCGGTCCTGCATCTGGTAGATGACCAGCGCCGCGATGGTCTCGGGGGGCAGCCCGACCCCCAGGTCGGTACTGAGGTAACGGGCCCATTCACCGGTGCTCATGCCCATCAGCCGCTGCTGCGCGTCTGGCGCCCAATGGCCGCCGTGAGCGGCCACGACCTGCCGCCGCACCTGCTCCCATACCGGCTCGGAGTCGACGATCACGCCGTCCAGGTCGAACACGACCGCCTCGATCATCCCCACAGCATGCCAGCCGCTGGCTCACTCGGCTGACTGATGCGGGGCCGCCCGCCCAGCGGCGACGCTGGGGCGCAGCCGGTCCTCAGGCAGCCAGCCAGAGCGCGCTGAGCGCCAGCGAGCCCGCGGCGATCAGCGCGAACAAGCCCACCCAGAGCCCGGCGGGCAACGGGGTGAGCCGGGCGAGCTGGTCGGCGTCCGACCCGGTCGGCCGGCCGCGACTGTGCCGCCGGGACTGCCACAGCTCCAGCACCGGCCGGACCCCGCCGACCAGCAGGAACCAGGCCATCACGTACCCGAACGCCGCCTGCACCTGCGCCGACCCGCGCCAGATCACCAGGGCCACCGTGGCCGCGACGACGAGCACGGCCAGGATGCCGTAGGCGTTGCGGGTCATCAGCGCCAGCGCGGCCAGCAGCACGAAGCTGAGCAGCAGCGTGGCCACCAGGTACCCGCTGGCCAGCAGGGCCGCGGCGCCGAGCCCGAGCAGCGGCGGGGCCAGGTAGCCCGCGGCCGCGGTGGCCACGATGCCCGGGCCGTGGGGCGAGCCGGCCGACACGGTGAGCCCGGCGGTGCTGCGGTGCACCCGGACCCCGTCCAGCCGCCGCCCGGTGGCCAGCGCGATCACCGCGTGCCCGCCCTCGTGCGCCATGGTGATCACGGTCCGGGACACCGGCCAGATCCGCCGCGACCCCACCATGACCAGTGCGGCCAGCCCGGCGGCCAGCACTAGCAGCCGCGGTGGCAGGGGCTCCGCGGAGATCGCCTCGTGCCATAGGTGGCTGAGGAGCGTGGCGTGCACGGTGTCATCCTGCCAGCCCGGCCGACCTGCCCGGGCCCCGGGAAGCGCACCTGTGAGCGCTGTGCCAGCTGATTCCCAGGTATCTGGAACTCCCGGCGTATCAGCGGCGCGCGCGACCCGCCGCAGCGGCGCCCGGAACCCGCCGCAGCGGCGCCCGGAAGCCGCCGCAGTGGCACGTGGGAATCCCGTCGCGGCGGCTGCCGGAACGCTGCCGCGGCGCGCCGGCCGGCCCGCAGGTTGGCATACTGCTGCGCATGCGCCGGGTGTCAGTAGTCGGCAACAGCGGTTCCGGCAAAACGACCTTTGCTGCGGACCTGGCCCAGCGGATGGGCGCCCCGCACCTGGAACTCGATTCGGTGATGCACCAGCCTGGCTGGGCGCCGATACCGCGAGAGCAGTTCCGGGACCGGGTGGCGGAGTTCGTGGCGGCGGACCGCTGGGTGGCGGATGGCAACTACACCGCGGTGCGGGACCTGGTCTGGCAGCGCGCCGATACGGTGGTCTGGCTGGATTTCCCGCGCTGGCTGGTAATGCGCCGGATCATCTGGCGCACGGTGCGCCGGTTGCTCATCCGGGCGGAGCTGTGGAACGGGAACCGTGAGCCGCTGTCGAATCTGTACCGGCTCGACCCGGAGCAGTCCGTCATCGCCTGGTCCTGGACCCGCCATGCCGTCTACCGGGAGCGTTACGCCCGGGCCATGGCCGACCCGGCGAATTCCCGGCTCGCGTTCGTACGGCTGCGCACGCCGGGCGCGGCCGCACGGTTCCTGGCTGACGCGGGCAGCGGGGTCAGCGCCGGGACAGGTGGTCGATGCTGGCGACCTCATCGGCGGTGAGCGAGAAGCCGAGCAGGTCGATGTTGGCCGCGATCCGGTCCGCCTGCGCCGATTTCGGGATGACCGGGATGGCGTGCTCGATATGCCAGCGCAGCACGACCTGCGCCGGGCTCACCCCGTGCCCGGCCGCGATCGCCGTCAGCACCGGATCGGCCAGGTTGGTGCCCTTGAGCGGGCTGTACCCTTCCACGGTCACCTGCCGGTCCCGGCAGGCGGCCAGCAGCCGGCCATCGTAGAGACCGGGGCTCCACGGGATCTGGTTCACCGCGGGCGCCTCGCCGGTGGCCTGGATCAGCGCGTCGAGCTGGGCCAGCGAGTAGTTGCTGACCCCGACCGACCGGGTCCAGCCCGCGTCGCGGAGCGTCAGGAACTCCCGCCACACATGCACCAGGGTCCGCGCCGCGGGCGGCCAGTGCACCAGCCAGAGGTCGACGTGGTCCGTGCCCAGGGCGCGCAGGCTGGCGGTCAGCGTCTGGCGCTCCCGGCCCGCCTTGCCCGGCGGCAGCTTGGTGGTAATGAACACCTCGCTGCGGTCCAGGCCGCTGTCCCGCAACGCGTGTCCCACCTCCGCCTCGTTCCCGTACATGGTCGCGGTGTCGATGTGCCGGTAGCCGTCGCGCAGGGCGACCAGGACCGCCTCGTACCCGGCCGAGCCGCGCAGCTGCCAGGTGCCGAACCCGACCATCGGCATGGCGATGCCGCCGGGGAGGGTCACGGAGGGAATGTCTGGCGCCTTTGTCATACTGGGCATTCTGCCCAGGCGCGGGCAGCCCCACCCAGGTCAGCGGCGACTGGCAGCACCCGCTGAGCGGGCCACCGAAGCGCGCGGCCCGCCGCGCCCCCGTCTCTTCCCGCAACGACAAAGGGACCGTCCCGGCCGTCACCCCACCGGAGTGCCCGCCCGTGCGGTCAGGTCCGCGAACAGTCCGGTCAGCCGGCCCGTCACCGGTCCCGGGCCGCCGGTGCCGATCACCCGGCCGTCCAGCCGGACCACCGGGACCAGCCCGCCCATGGTCCCGGTCACGAACACCTCGTCGGCCGCGTAGAACTGGGTCAGGCTGTAGTCGCCGACCGTCACCGGGATGCCCGCGCTGGCGGCGAGCTCCAGCACCACCGCCCGGGTGATCCCCTCCGGGCAGGCCGCGGCGGCGGGCGTGCCCAGCTGCCCGCCGCTGACCAGGAACAGGTGGGTGGCGTTGGTCTCGGCCACGAACCCGCGGGTATCCAGCATCACCGCGTCGTCCGCGCCGGCCACGTTGGCCTCGATCTTGGCCAGAATCGAGGTCAGCAGGTTGTTGTGGTGGATCTTCGGGTCGAGCACATCCGGCGGCGGCCGCCGCACGCTGGAGGTGATCAGCGTGATGCCGGCCTGGTCGTAGACCGGGGCCTTGTGCTCGGCCAGCACGATCAGGGTCGGCCCGGACTGGTTCAGCCGCGGGTCCATGCCGCTGGTGATCTTCACGCCGCGGGTCAGCGTGAGCCGGATATGCACCTCATCGGTCATCGCGTTCGCCCGCAGCGTGCGCCGGATCTGCTCGGTGATCTCCTCGTCCGGGGGCACCTCGGCAAAGCCCAGCGCCGTGGCGGACCGGCGCAGCCGGGCGAGGTGCTCGGCCAGCCGGAAGATCCGCCCCTGGTAGAGCCGCAGGCCCTCCCAGACCGCATCGCCGCCCTGCACGACCGAGTCGAACGGGCTCACCGCGGCCTGGTCCCGGTGCGACAGGGTGCCGCCCACGTTGACGATGAGATCCCGGTTGCGCTCATCAAAGGTCTGCAGCATCACGTCTCCCAGTCGGGTGCCAGGTCAGCAGCATCGCGCCGCCCTGGCCGGGTGGCAGGCCGGCCGCATCTCACCCCTCCCCGGTCAGGCGGCGGGCGTGCAGCCGCTCGTAGTACGGCTGGCACTGCCCGGCCAGCGCGGCGAGCGGTGCGGGCAGGGGCCGTGTCCGGTGGCCGGTAGCGGCCGAAACCGGTGGACCGCCAGACTGATTCGTACCAGTACGGGGCCCACACCCCGTCGGTGTCCCGCGGCCCGGCCGGCCAGCGACAGCATCGCATCGTGGAACGGCACCCCCAGCGCGGCGCACAGGGCCCGCAGCACGGCTTCCGGGCGTTCCAGCAGGTCCCGTGAGTCGATCACCGGGCCGCCGAACCGGTCGAAGATCTCCGCTTGCTGCCAGAGACCGAGATCGTCCAGGGCCGGGGTGGCGCGCACCCGGGCGTACGAAGCGAGCAGCTCACGCGGGTCACGGATCAGGAACGCGTGCCGGAGCGGCGCCAGTGCGGCCCGGTCCACCTCCGGCAGCAGGTGATGAGTCATGTGCTTCTGGTAGTAGACGGTCCGCCCGGGGGGCAGCGGCGCCGCGGTGAGCTGGCCGGCCACGGCCTGCCAGCTGGTCGGCTGGCTGGCGATGACCTGCTCCCGGCCGGGATGCTCGATCCCGGTGCGGTCCAGGTAGAACGCGTACAGCGGCTCGTCCACCACCACGGTGTCCGGGCGGTTCTCCCAGGACCGCATCAGCGCGGTGGACACCGTACGCGGCCCGGACCACATGGCGATCCGGGCCGGCTCACCCGCCATCGCTCACCTGGCGAACTGGGCGGCTTCAGCGCCGATCGTGGTGTCCTCGCCGTGCCCGGTGTGCACCACGGTCTCCGGCGGCAGGCTCATCAGCCTGCCCCGGATCGACTCGATGATCGCGGGGTGGTCGGAGTAGGACCGGCCGGTCGCCCCCGGGCCGCCCCGGAACAGCGTGTCCCCGGAGAACACCACGCCCAGGGAGAACGTGCCGGACGTGACGACTTTCTCGATCCGCGCGGTCACCCGAGCGTCACCACACTGCGTAGTACCTCGCCCCGCTCCATCTTGGCGAACGCCGCTTCCACCGCGTCCAGCGAGATCGTCTCGGACACGAACTTATCCAGCGGCAGCCGGCCCTGCAGGTACAGGTCGATGAGCACCGGGAAGTCCCGCTCCGGCAGGCAGTCGCCGTACCAGGACGACTTCAGCGCGCCGCCGCGGCCGAAGATGTCCAGCAGCGGCAGTTCGATGCGCATCTCCGGAGTCGGCACCCCGACCAGGACGACGGTACCGGCCAGGTCCCGGGCGTAGAACGCCTGCTGCGTAGGTCTCCGGGCGGCCGATCGCCTCGATCACCACGTCGGCGCCGTTGCCCTCGGTGACGGCCCTGATCCCCTCGACCGGGTCGGACTCGCGCGAGTTGATCACATGGGTGGCGCCGAACTCCCGGGCCCACTCGAGCTTGCGCGGGTCGATGTCCACCGCGATGATCGTCCGGGCCCCGTTCAGCACCGCGCCGAGGATGGCGGCGTCGCCGACCCCGCCGCAGCCGATCACCGCGACCGAGTCGCCCCGGGTGACCGGGGCGGTGTTGATGGCCGCGCCGAGCCCGGCCATCACGCCGCAGCCGAGCAGGCCGGCCACCTCGGGCCGGGCCGCCGGGTTGACCTTGGTGCACTGCCCGGCCGCGACCAGCGTCTTGTCCGCGAACGCGCCGATGCCGAGGGCGGGGGACAGCTCCGTGCCGTCCTCCAGGGTCATCTTCTGCGCGGCGTTGTGCGTGTTGAAGCAGTACCAGGGCCGCCCGCGGCGGCAGGCCCGGCACTCGCCGCAGACCGCGCGCCAGTTCAGGATGACGAAGTCGCCGGGGGCGACCGAGGTCACGCCGTCGCCGACCGCCTCCACCACTCCGGCGGCCTCATGCCCGAGCAGGTACGGGAAGTCCTCGCCGATCCCGCCCTCCCGGTAGTGCAGGTCGGTATGGCAGACCCCGCACGCCTGCACCCGGACCAGCGCCTCGCCCGGCCCGGGATCGGGCACCAGGATCGTGGTGACCTCGACCGGGGCACCTTTGCCTGGGGCGACGACGCCCCGCACCTTTGTTGTCATCCGCCCATCGTGCCCAATCGCCCGGGCGGCGGAAGCGTCGGGGGGGCCCAGACCGTCCTTACGACATCCGTCAGCCGACCGATGTCTCCGCCAGCCGGGTCGGCCATCGTGTTGGTAACGCACAACATTGCCTGCGTTCCCGGCAAATCGCCCACTGGCCTGGCAAGGAAGCAGATGACGACCAAGGCGCCGACCCGTGCCACGGTGCAGCGCCCCTACTGCATCTGCCTTCCGTCCGGCCCCGCGGCCGCCACCGAAGCGCGCCGCCACGTCTGGGCGATCATCCACGCATGGGACATCCCCATCGACGCCTACGCCGCGGCCCTGCTCACCAGCGAACTGGTCGCCAACGCCACCAAGCACGACACGGACGAGCACAAGGCGGTTCAGTTGATGATCAGCTGGGTTGATGACCAGTTGCGGGTGGAAGTGCAGGACAAGTCCCAATCCGGGCCGGCTGGCGCAGACGCGGCAGCCACCACGTCGTCCGACATGGCGGCCAGGCGCGGCCTGATCGCTGGTCCGCAACGCCCGGCGTCGTTACCTGCGCTTCCGGGACTCGGCCGATGCAGGATCGGCAAGGAAACAGATGACCATGATGGCGCCCGTCCGTGCGATGGTGCAGCGCCCGTATCGAATCTCTCCTGACTCCCGGACCGGCCGCGGCGGCACAGGCTCGCCGTCACGTCTGGCGCGATCATCCGGGCCTGGGACGTCCCGGTAGACGCCTACGACGCGGCCCTGCTCACCAGCGAACTGGTCACCAACGCCATCAGCACGACTCAGCTGGGCCAGCACCGGTCCAGCTCGTGGTCAGCTGGGCGGGCGACCAGTTGCGGGTGGAGGTACACGACTCGGTCCCGGGCCGCGCCGGTGCCGGTGAACGCGCCGCCCGACGCGGAAGCCGGCCGCGGCCTGATGCTGCTGGCCAGCCTGGCCACCGACTGGGGCTACCGGCAGACGGTGACCGGCAAGGCGGTCTACTTCACGCTCGCGCCCTAGCGGCCGAGGGCCCCTAGCGCCGAGGGCAGGCCGGCGAAGGGGCCCAGGGCAGCCGCGGGCCGCGTCAGCGGCCGCGGCTTGCCGGGCCGTTGGCGTCCCAGGGACCGGCGTCCCAGGGGTCGGCCTAGGTGGCTCCGGCCTAGGCGGCTCCGGCCGCGGCTGCGCCGGCTGGCCGCCTCGCGGGCGATATCGATCCGCGAGTGGACGTCCAGCTTGCCCAGGATGTGCGAGACGTGCGTGGCCACGGTCCGCGGCGACAGGAACAGCTTCTCGCGCGATCTGCGGGTTGGTCAGGCCCTGTTCCACCAGCGCGGCGACCTTGATCTCCGTCGGGGTGAGGCTGTCCCAGCCGCTGCGGGCCCGCCGGTGCTTCACCCGCGGCCCGCGGCGGATGCCGTGCGCCCGGAACCGGGCCTGCAGCCGGGCGACGTCCCGGGCCGCGCCGAGCGACGTGTAGAGGTCCACCGCCCGGGTGAACGCGGCCCGGGCCGGGCCGCGGTCTCCGCCGTCCACGAACGCCTCGGCCGCGGCCTCCAGCGCCTTGGCGCGCAGCAGTGGCCGCCGGGCGATCGCGGTAGCGCTCCGCGGCCCGCAGCAGCCGGCTGGCATCGTGGTCGACCAGGCCGCGGCAGTAGAGCGCGTTGCGCCTGCCGGTGCGGGATCTCTGTGTCATCGGCCAGGGCTACGGCCCGGTCGCGCGAGGGTCCGCGCGGCCGCCACGTCGCCGATCGTCGTGGCCAGCCGGACACCATCCGCCAGCAGATCCTCGACCTCGTCGAGTTCCTCGGCATGGTCGGCGAACTCGGTCAGCACGTCCAGCGCTTCGGGCAGCGCGTCCGCCTGCTCAAGAGCCTCGCTGCGGGCCAGCGCCAGCGTGCCGACCACCCGGTTGCCGATCCGCTCGGCGTGTGGAGCGGCTGCGGCGAGATGCCGCCGTGCGGCGCTGGCCTCACCGCGGTGGAAGCAGATCACGGCCGCGATACCGTGGTCACAGCACGCCACCTCGGGGTCCTTGGGGACCTCCTGGAGGGCGCCCACCTCAGTCAGGGCGTCGTCCCAGCGGCCGGTATGGAACAGCAACTGGCCGAGGCAACTCTGCGCCTGGATGCGCCGGACCATGATGCCGGCCCGGTCGGCGAGCTGCTGCGCCTGGCGGGCCGCGGCAAAAGCCCCGTCGTACTGGTCGAGGTCGGCCAGGGTGATGGCCTTGTTGATCTGCAGCAGCAGCCACAGGTCGGTCAGGGCCGGGTCCGCCTGGATCACGGTGAGCGCGCGGTCGAACATAGGCAGCGCGTCCGCCATCCGTCCCTGCATCATGGCCGTCGAGGATCAGCACCTGCAGGGCCCAGCCGATGGCCCAGTCGTCGGCGGCGTCCGTGGCCTCGGCCAGGGCGGCTGCCGGCGACCTGGTCGGCCGTCTCGACCTGACCGAGGTTGCGGTGCGTCCGCGCGATGAGCACGAGTAGCCGGGCCCGGTTCCGGGCCGAGATCCCGGGGTGGGCCAGGGCCTGGTTCAGTGCGGTGAGGGACTCCGGCTACCGGCCGGTCTGCGTGCGGCACTGGGACAGTGTCCAGTGCAGGTCGACGAAGAGATCCGGGTCCACGGTCGCGGCGAGCCCGCGGTTGGCCACCTGCTCCGCCTCGGCCGCGTCGCCGACCCGGAACAGGGCCTCGGCGAGTCGGCACACCAGGCTGTCGTGCTGGGCTGAGCCAGCGGGCGACCGCTCGACGGCGTGCCGGAGGAGTTCCACGGCGGCCCAGGGGGCCCGGCCCACCAGCAGCGGTGCGGTGCGGACCAGCCAGTCCAGGATCCATTCGTCCATCGGCTCGGTGGCGTCAGCTGATCCGCGGATCGCGGGCAGCAGCTGCCGGGCGACCCGGTCGGCGGGCGCGCCCGCCTCGGCGAGTGCCCGGCCGGCCTCCCGGTGCCAGGCGGCCCGTACCGGCGCCGGGATCTCCTCGTACAGCGCCGTTCGGATCATCGGGTGCCGGAACCCCAGGCTTTTCCCTGACTCGACCAGCACCCCGGCGGCACAGGCCTCGTTCACGGCTGGGATGAGGTCGGCGACTCCCCGGCCGAGAACCGCGGCCAGGTCCGGCACGGCAAAGTCCACCCCCAGCAAGGCGGCTGCGCGCAGTACCTCGCGTACCCAGGCGGGCACGAAGCCCAGGCGATCCGCGATGGCCGCAGGCAGGGAGCCCGGCGCGTGGCGCCTGGTCAGTTCCGCGCCGCCGCCGTCGGAAATGGTCAGGCTGGAGCTGCGGGCCAGCGCGTCCACCAGCTCGGTGATGTAGAGCGGGTTACCCGCGGCGCCATCGGCGAGATCCATCAGATCTTCGCCGGGCTTACCGCCGACGAGAGCCGCGACCAGCTCGGTCACTGCCTCCTCAGGAAGGCCGCCCAGACGCAGCCGCGCAGTCAGATCAGCGGCATGCCGCAGCGCCACCAGATCCTCCCGCTGCGGCACCGGGCGCATCATCCCCAGCAGCAGCAGCGGCAGGCGGCGAGTGGACCGGGCTAGCCGCTCCCACAGCGTGACGCTGGCCTGGTCGGCCCACTGGAGGTCATCGACCACCAGGACCGTTGGCCGCGCAGCGCATAGTTCGTCGATGAGTGCGAGCAATTGCTCGGCCAGCGCGGCCGGCGTGTCCTCGCCCCGGCCGGAGGCAATCTCGCCGCGCAGCAGCGCAACGATCCTTTTCCGCCGAGGGTTAGCTGAGGGCTCGCGGACTCGCAGCCCATCCAGGATAGGCAGCAATGGCAGAGCTTGCCCCAGTTCGTCACCGGCGCCCCAGAACACCTGGCAGCCGCGATCGGCGGCTTCCGCGCAGGCCGCGCGGACCAGAGTGGACTTGCCGATTCCTGGCTCGCCCTCGATCAGTACCGCTTTGCCGCGGCCGGCGGTCGCCTCAGCCACGCAGCTGCTTAGCCGCGATAGCTCGTCGTCCCGGCCGACCAGCAGGCCGCCTAAGGCTGGAGCAGGCACGAGCAGGATCGTACCTCTGCTATTTGGCCGGAACAAGCGCTTTCGCCCAGGTAAACGACGGTACAGGCTGATCTTTCCCGGCCCCGTGGCCGGCCGTAGGCCTGCCGGTTCTGCGAATCGCATGTTTTGATTCGAGTAACAGCTATTATCTGGCGACGCTCCGAGCGAATCTCACGCCGCTCTGGGTCGTCCTTTACCTAGACTTTATTTTACTCTTTGTTCAGCCATAGGACGCTCTGCGTTAATCCTACGTTAACTTGATATGGGAATATACTATGGTCAGTAAAACGTGTTAACTCTTTGTTCATTTAAATGTTCCTGATTGTCCATTTAATGTATACTCCCAGTTCAGAGGCTTGGGTGTAATTTCAAGTTGCCAAAACGCATGCGCCAGGTTATCCACAGGACCGCCCATATTGGGGTTACCACCCTCGGGCATTATCTTATGGAGGCGCCATGCGAATCGCGCGGGCTCTCGCCATAAAATCCGCCTTAACTCTCGGCATAGCCGGAACAATCCTTTCCGGGTCTGCCATGGCGGTGCAGTCAGTAACTGCTACCGTGAATTCTGTTCCTATCGTGGCCGCAGCGTCGCATGGTGCCGCCCCTGACATGATGTCCTACGGCTGATGTCGTATCCTGACACTGGCGTAACACAAGCATAAACCCGCCCCTACAATTACTTTCCTTCGCGATAGGAATAGCTTTCATCCCCCGCCGCGCCATGCGGCGGGGGATGAGTGCTGTTCAGGCCAGGATCTGGCCGCCCAGGATGATGCGGCGGGGGTGGTGCAGCACGTCCGGGTGGGCGCCGTGTCTACCAGCCGGCCGCCGGAGTAATCGTCGGCGGCGCAGCCCATCCCGGAGGCGATCAGGCTGGCCGGTGCCGTCATCCGGTGCGGGTCACCGTCGGTACGGCCTGGCCTTCCGCTGGCGTTCAGGCCTGGGATGCTGCCTCCAGCTACGGCGCTGGCCCGGACCGCATTTTGAATACAGGAGCCGATATGCTAGATGAGTCGGCATGGGGAGATCATTATGACGGTTGAACGGGAAGCCGGTGGGAGGCGCTCTCATCAGCCCGGTCGCGCGGCCTGTGCCGCTGCGCCAGTCCGTGTACGAGGCTTTGGTGGAACTGGTGGTCGGGGGGCGGCTCGGGCCGGGGGAGCACCTGGTCGAGACCGACTTGGCCCGGCAGCTGGGGGTGAGCCGCCAGCCGGTCCGTGAGGCGCTGCACCGGCTGGAGGCCGAAGGCTGGGTGGACCTGCGGCCGAACCAGGGTGCGTTCGTGCACGTGCCGACCGATCACGAGGTTGATGAGCTGCTGGACGTGCGGGAGCTGCTCGAGGTGCAGACGGCCCGGCTGGCCGCCCGGGGCGCGGATCCCACCGCGGTGGCCCGGCTCTGTGCCATCTGGGAGGCGGGCGTGCCGATGGCCGCTTCTGGGGACGCCGGGCAGATCGTCGCCGCCAACACCGAGTTCCACGCCGAGCTGGCCCGGATCGCGGGCAATGCGGTGCTCGCGGACCTCGCCGACATCGTCAGCCGCCGGGTTCGCTGGTACTACCGGCAGGTCGCCCCGGTGCGCGGCCGGGAGTCCTGGGCCGAGCACCGGGAGCTCGTCGATGCGATCGAGGCAGGTGACGAGGACCGGGCCGCCGAGATCGCCCGCCAGCACACCGAGCGCACCCGCTCCGCCTATCACCACTCACCTGAGCCACCGCCCAGCTGACCCACGGGGGAATCACCCGGCTCCCCGCGTTCCATGATCCTGGGGGATCAGGGGCAAGAGGCAGTCCTACGGTCTTCTCGCGGTAGCGGGCGAAGGTTCAGCGGTGGGCCACGGGCAACCCGGCCGGGCTGGTCCCGGTTATCCCGGGCTGGTCCCGGTATCCGCGGTCAGGGCAGGCGGACCACGCTGATGGGGTCGGGGGCGTACGGATCGCCCGCGTTGTCGATGAGCTCGATCTCGGCCCGGTCCGACATGATGTGGTAGGACCCGTCGGCCTGGTACTCCCGGATGACCGTGGTCGTGCCGTCGGCGTGGGTGTACCGCTCCTCGGCCCAGCCGTCCCCGGCGTGCTTTTCCGCGGCCACCGCGGGCTCGCCCTGCCACTCGAACCGGTACGGCGCCAGCGGCAGCTTCAGCTCGTACGGGTAACTGCCGCCCATGCTGGCCCTCCCGTCGTGCCGCCCGCTCCGGGAAGCGGTGGGTCCGCCTGGGCGCGGACCCACCGCAGTCTGTCAGGCCACGGCCGGCCTGGCCCGCTCCGCCTCCGTTTCCGTCGTGCGCGTGGCCCGCTGCATCTGCTCCACGGTCGGCGGCTTGCAGAAGAACGTGACCGTCAGCGCGGCCAGGGCTCCCAGCGCGGCCCCGAAGAAGAAGCCATACGCCCAGTGGAACGTGGCCGTCCCGTACAGTGTCCCGGTCATGATCAGGGCCGCGACGCCGCCCGCGAAGCTGCCGCCGAGCGCCTTCCAGGCGTAGATCGACCCGTAGTTGACCGCGTTGTTCGTCTCGCCGTAGTAGTCGGCCACCATCGCCGCGGTCATCGGGAAGTTGGCGCCGGACAGGCCACCGGAGATCACCGCGCAGATCACGAACAGCACCGCGTTGTGTTCTTCACCGGCCCACAACGCCAGCAACTGGAACACCACGTTGCCGGAGTACGCGTAGATCATCGTTTTCCGGCGCCCGATGTACTCCGAGATGTAGCCGTAGACCGGCCGGCAGAGGCCGTCCGCCAGCGAGAACCCGGCGAAGCCGACCACCGCCGCCGCCGTGCCCAGGCCCATCGCCTGCGCGAACGTGTAGTAGTAGGCCACCCCGAACAGCGAGCAGCCGATGTAGAGGGCGTACTGGATCCCGATCCACTTGGCCTGCGGTGTGCGCCACATCTCGCCGCCGTTGTAGTGCCGTAGCGCGGGCGGGTTGTTGCGCAGGTCCCGGGTGCTGTGCTTGTGCCAGTTGAGCGGGTCGATCTCCTTCGGCCACCAGTTCTTCGGCGGGTCCTTCATGAACACCCCGGCCAGGCAGATGCCGACGGTCATGATGATGGCCTGGACCCAGATGTAGGTCTTGAGCGTGGACGGGCTCATGTGGATCGCGCCGCCGCCGCTACTGGCCGCGCCGATCGCGAAGATGAACGGCACCGCGCCGTAGGCCCAGCCGCCGTTCACGAACCCGGTCCGCCAGCCCTTCTTCTCCGGGTACCACTTGGCCACGATGTTGATGCAGCTGGAGTACACCATCCCGGAACCGATGCCGCCCAGCACGGCGTAGCCGAGGTAGGCCTCCCAGATGGACGTGGACTGGGCCAGGATGCCGTACCCGACGACGCCGCACACGAGGCCGCCGATGATGACCGCCCACCGGACGTTGAGGATGCCCCGGTTGCGCAGGATCCCGGTGAAGATCTGGACGAACGACTCGAAGATCACGAAGAAGGAGAACGCCCAGAACACGGGCCCGGGGCCCCAGTGGTGCACCGCGGCCAGTGAGCCGTTCAGCGCACCCCAGGTGTACTCCAGCAGGCCGGCCAGGCACATGGCCAGCCAGGCCGCCATGATCGGGACCCACCGGCCCCAGCCGAGGACATCCCGCGGTGTCTCGCCGACCCGGAAGACCCGGCCGGTTTCATTGGTTACTACTTGGTAGTTGGCTTGTCCGGTTATAGCGCCCATCGGTCGCCACCGATACCTCTCGCAGGAGACGCTGTTAGCTCGTGGCCTGGCCCAGCGAACGCCGGGGCGGGCTGCTTGTGCGCTGGTGTCGTTCTCCCGGAATGGGAGCGACCGCACTGAGGTTGGTATCGATCACGGCCAGGTCAACTCCGGGTTGCGCCCCGGGGCTCCCAGCCGGTGAAAGGTCAGGGGCGTCGCGCTGGGTTGTGTGAGCGGTCCGCGCGGCGCCCTTGGTCCCGGGCCGCCCCGGCGGCCCGCGCGATCCCTGCGGCGCGCCCAGGCCGCGCCGCAGCCTGGGCCCGGATCCTCGTCGATCCGCCATGGCACCTCCAGGTCGGGCCGCTGGGCGCCGGGCTGGTGCCGCCCGGCGCCCCGGCCCTCAGGTTTCCAGCCCGAGCGCCCGGAACAGGGCGCTGCGCTGCTCGTCGTCGGTGGCGGCCGCGTACAGCTCGTCCAGGCCCCAGCCGGCCTCGTCGAGCAGATCCGCGGCCTGGTCGAACAGGGGGGAGCGCTGGTCCGCCGGGACGCTGGAGATCACCAGGTGGCTGACCACCTGGAGGACCGCCTCGCGGAGCTGGGCCCGGCGTTCCCCGGTCGGCCGGGCCAGGCCCGGCATGAGCGGGATGATCCTGGCTCCGGGGCCGGGGTTCAGCTGCCCATTGGGCCCGGTCACGTCGGATCCCTTAAAGCAGCGGGAGCGCCCAGGCCGGGCGGGGCGCCCGGTTCCCCGGGACTGCCCGGTTCCCCGGTCGGGTGGGCGTCTCTGGTCAGCTCGGCCAGCTCGGCGAAGAGCCGGTCGCGTTCCCCGGGACGGCTCAGGTCGATCACCCCGGCCCGCGTGTAGCTGCGCCCGCCCGGCGAGCCGTCCGCCAGCCGGACCGGTTCGGCCTCGGTGAACACCTCGAACCGCGGGCTGGCCGAGCGGGCCCCGACGGTCAGCACGTAGCGCAGCACTGCCACCCGGTCGGGCAGGTAACGCTGCTGGTGCCCGCCGTCGAAGCGGATCTGCCAGTGGTCAGCCATCAGACTCCCTACTGCGGTACCGCCTCGGGGCTAACCGCGGCGGCTGTGCTGCCGCTCGGCGCGGAGCGGCGATCGGGGGTTCCGGGGGTCGCCCCCCGGGCAAGCAGAGCTTCACGCACCGACCCCCCGGTTGAGCGGCATCGAGTACGACTCTTCCTTCAGCCGTTGATGGCGGGCCGGGTCCTCGCCCTCGCGCAGCTCGGCCGGCACGTCCATGCCCATGTCCTGCCAGTTCAGGTTGGCCGCGCGCTGCGTCGCCGCCACGTGCTCGGGCAGCATGTGCCCGAACCGGCCCTGCATGGCCAGGTAGTCGGTGACCGGGCGCTGCACCGGCGGGTGGAAGTAGTGGTACTCCCGCTCCTCCGGGTCGTACTCCCAGACCGGGAACAGGCCGGCCTCCACCACCCGGCGGCCCAGCTCGACCGTCATCGAGGTCTGGTAGACCCAGCCCTTCTGGCACGGGGTGAAGCAGTGCATGAACGCGGCCCCGCGCCGGTTCAGCCCCTTGCGGGTCTTGTTGATCAGGTCCACCGGGTAGCCGACCGTGGTCGTGGCCACGTAGCAGTGCGGGTGCCCCTCGGCCATCATCTTGGCCAGGTTCTTCGGCGGCAGCTGCTTGCCCGCCGGGTTCGCCTTGCCGAACGGGGTGAACGTGGTCAGCCCCGCGTACGGGGTGGTCGGCGACACCTGGATGCCGGTGTTGGCGTAGCACTCGTTGTCGTAGCAGATGAACAGCGCGTCGTGGTTACGGTACAGCGCGCCGGAAATCGAGCCGAGCCCGATGTCCGCGGCGCTGCCGTCCCCGGCCATCACGATGATGTTCGGGTACGGGCCGGGGTGGCGGCCCTTGCGGATCATCGCCTCGTAACCCGCGGCCACGCCCGAGGTGAACGAGCCGCCGCTGGCGATCGGCGTGTGCGCCCACGGCACCGTGTACGGGGTGCACAGGTAGGTGGAGTTGGCCACGTACATGCAGCCGGTCGGGCCAGCCATTACGGTGTCCTGGCCGGCCGCCTTGAGCACCCAGCGGTACTCGATCGCGGCCCGCACCCCGCGCAGGTCCGGTGCCCGGCCTGGTAGGGGTCCTCCTCCGGCATGTCCGGCAGGTAGTGCCGGTCCCGCCCGGTCTCGTCGTCCACGGCCGCGGCGCGGCCCTCCTCATCCAGCAACGGCAGGTACTGCCGGGTGACTTCGATCGCCATCAGTGCGCTCCCATGCTGTTTGCTGCGCCGCTGTCTGCTCTGCTGCTGCTCATTCCTCGAACCCCACCCAGTGCGCGGCCTTCTCCACCCCGCCGCGCTCGACGGCCTGGGCCAGCTTGCCCGCCATCCACTCGAACTCGGCCGTGGGCACGGTCTCGCCGCCCAGCCCGGCCATGAACGAGGTGACGTGCGGCCGGTCCGCCGCGTGGTACATGGCCGCCATCACGTCCGGGGCCAGGATCCCGCCGTAGGTGGGGCCGCCCAGGCCGAGGTTGGTCTCCACCACGCCCACGGCCTTCACCCCGCGCAGCGCGTGCCGCAGGTCCTCGCTGGGGAACGGCCGGATCCACAGCAGCCTGGCCATCCCGATCTTGATCCCGCGCTCGCGGAGCCGGTTGATCGCCGCCCGGCACGTGACCGAGTGGCCGCCGGAGATAACGATCGCGATCTCGGCGTCGTCCAGCAGGTACTCCTCAACGAAATGCGGGTACGTGCCGGCCGAATACCCGGGCGAACTCGTCGGTCTTGTCCCGGATGACCGGGATCGCGTCCTCCATCGCGCGGGCCCGCTCCAGCTGGAGCGGCGGCCCCTGGGACGGGTGGATCTGCGGGCCGTGCGACACCGGGTGCCGGGGGTCGAGCGGGAACGGCAGCCGGTACGGCGGCAGGAACTCGTCCACCTGGGCGGCGCTCGGCATCTCCACCTCGCCGGAAATGTGCGAGACGAAGTAGCCGTCCTGCACCACCATCTGCGGCAACAGCACCCGGGGGTCCTCGCCGATGGCGTACGCGATGAGGCTCTTGTCGAAGACCTCCTGCGGCGTCGCCGCCCAGCCCATCAGCCAGCCCATGTCCCGGGTGCACAGCGCGTCGGTGTGCTCCGAGCCGAAGTCGCCGGGCGGGTCCAGGGTGCGGTCGGCGATCGACATCTGGATCGGGATCCGCGCCCCGGAGATGATCGAGTACATCTCGTAGGCGTAGGTCACGCCTACCCCGGACGACCCGGTGAACGCCCGCGCGCCGCAGGACCCGGCGCCGAACGCGGCGGACAGCTGGGCGTGCTCGCCGTCCGCGGTCATGTACTCGGCGTCCAGGATGCCGTCCGCGATGAACTGGGCCAGGTTCATCATGATCGCGGTGTACGGCCGGATCGGGTACGCCGTGATCACGTCCACGTTGGCGTACAGGGCCGCGTAGGCGGCGGCCGCGCAGCCGTTCAGCCGTTTGCGGGTACCGGCCAGATCCGCCAGCCTTGCTATCCCTCAGGGGTGCGCAGGCCGGGACCGTACGCGGCTTGCTGGGGCCAGCCGCCGTCGACGTGGACCGTGGTCATGCCTGCACCTCGCCGTGGTGTCCGTTGCTGCTGACAGTTTTGTGGCCGTTCGGCGCGGCCTTGGCTGACCCATCCGGGGCGGGGCCTGGCTGGCGGCGGGCCGCGTCGTACTCGGCGATCGTCTCCTCGATCAGCTGCTTGGTGAACGCGGACTGCTCGGCGTGCGCCCCGTCGTACGGCGCGAACGCGGTCTCCATCCGGGTCACGTCGGCGGGTGTCGTCGAAGTCCATCTCCGGCACCTTCTCCAGGCAGCCGGTCGGGCACTCCTGCACGCAGACCAGGCAGCCCTTGCAGTAGGTGGTACGGATCGAGTAGTGCCCGTTCTCCCGCGCGTCGCGCAGCACGGACACGTCCGGGCAGACGATGTAGCAGTTGTCGCAGCCGTTGCAGACCCCGCAGCTCATGCAGCGGTCCGCCTCGGCCACCGCCTGCTCCCGGCTGTAGGCCAGGGTGACCTCGGTCTTCTGGCTGCGGCGCCGCTCGGCCGCGGGGGAGAGCGGCGCCTCGCATCCGCGGCGCGTGCCGGAAGTAAGCGGAGTTCAGCCCCTCGTAGGGCATGATCGTCACTTCCGGGTCCCGGTTCGAAGGCCTGGGCCGTGAGCAGCCGGTCGATGTCCCGGGCGGCCCGCTTGCCGTCGCCGAGCGCGTCCACCACCATCGACGGGCCGCGCAGCACGTCCCCGCCGACGAAGATGTTGCCCTCGACCCGGCCGTGCTCGTCCGCGGTGATCGTTCCCGCCTGGTCGCTGAGGTGCTCTGGGAGCCAGTCCAGCTGCTGGACCTGGCCGATCGCGACCAGGATCGTGTCGCAGGCCACTTCCCGCTCGGTGCCCGGGGTGAGTTCCGCGCTGACCGCGCCGCTGGCGTCCTTCTTCAGCCGGGCATCGGCCAGCACGGCCCCGGTGACGTGCCCGTCCTCGCTGATGACCCGGACCAGAGAGGTGTTCGGCTGGAAGGTGACCCCCTCATCCAGGGCCTGCTCCAAGTCCTCCGAGACGATCAGCAGTTCTGCTTCGGACTCCAGCGACACGATGGTCGCGTCGCCGCCGCCGAGCCTGATCGCGGACCGGGCGCTGTCCGAGGCGGTGTTGCCGCCGCCGATGACCAGGACCTGCTGGCCGACCTTGACCGGGCGGCCCAGGCCAGCCTCACGCAGGAATTCCAGCCCGCCGCCGACGCCGCGGGCCTGGATCCCGTCCACTGGCAGCCGCTTGCCCACGTCCTGGCCGAGGGCGAGGAAAGCCGCGGGGTAGTTGCGGAGCTCATCCCAGCTGATGTCCTGCCCGGCCCTGGTATTGGTGCGGATCTCGATGCCGCCGAGGTCGAGCAGCTTGGCGATCTCGGCGTCCAGGATCTCCTCGGGCAGGTGCCAGTGCGGGATGCCCGCGCGGAGCATGCCGCCCGGCTTGTCCAGCGCCTCGAAGATCACGCTGCCGTAGCCACGCCTTCTCAGGTGGTACGCGGCGGCCAGCCCGGCCGGGCCGGAGCCGACAATGGCGATCGTTTGCCCGTTGAGCTCGGGGAGCGTCTCTTTGATCGGGTTGTCCGGGAGGTTCAGGCCGTAGTCGCCGAGGAAGCGCTCCACGCTCCGGATGCCGATCGGCTCATCGTGCGCGGCCCGGTTGCAGGCCGTCTCGCAGGGGTGGTAGCAGACCCGGCCGGTCACCGACGGCATCGGGTTGTCTTCCATGATCGTGAGGTAGCCGTCGAGGTAGCGCTCGTGCTTCACGAAGTCCAGGTACTTCTGGATCTGCTCGCCAGTAGGGCAGGCGTTGTTGCACGGCGGCATCTTGTCCTTGTAGACCGGCCGGAAGAACCGGAAGTTGCCGGTCGGAAACAGCCGCTGGCCCTCTTTCTCCGTTGGTGGCGGGGTCACTCCGGCGATGGGTAGCTGCAGATGCGGCGGGATCCGGGTGCCGCGTACGGACATGGGGCCTCCTCGCGGTGTTACAGAACGCGGGGTTTGCTTCGGGATTCGCTTCGGGATTCGCTTCGGGATTCGCTCCGGGCGCGGGTCGGGTCGGCCGGCCCGAGGGGACGGGGGTGGCCAGGTTTAGCCGGCCGACCCGGCGCGGGCGGCGTGGGCCGCGGCGCCGTTTTCCTGGGTCGGCTCGGTGCCTGCGGTTTCGGGGGTGGCCAGCGCGGGCTCGGTGGCCGGGGGGTCGGTGGCCGCGCGGGCTCGGTGGCCGGGGTGGGCTCGGTGGCCGGGGTGGGGGCCCCGTTGGGCGACGCCGCGTGGCCGAACTCGACCACCCGGTGCTGCGCGACGCCGCGGAACATGGCGTCCCGGTCGGCGACCTGTTCGGCGACACCGTCCAGCGGCAGCACCCCGGTGGCCGCGATCAGCGCGCCGATGAGCGGCGCGGCGATACCCATCCCGATGGCCAGCCGTTCCTCCGCGCCCTCGGTAGACATCCGGTCATAGGCGAGTTCGCCCAGGTCCCGGACGAACATCCAGGGGCTGCTGCCGCGCTGCTCGGCCAGGCCGACCGCGTCCACCACGACGAACGTGGCCAGCTTGGCCCGCATCGAGTCAGGCAGGAACTTCAGCAGGTACTCGGGTTCGCGGGCGGAGTTGACCACCAGCACCCCGGTACCGTCCGGGGTACCGCGCAGGAAGTTGACCGCCTTGATGATCGTCTCCTCGACGAGCACCACCCAGTCTGGGCGCGGGTTCTCGTAGACGAAGCGGTCCACGATGGGCGAGTCGCCGAACCGGGCGTACCTGCGGACCAGGCAATTGGTCCGGTCCGGGTCGTCCACGTAGTCGCTGACGTTGTCGGCGTAGTAGCCGAGGGCACGGGCCGCGGCGGCCACACACGAGGAGACGTCGCGGGCCTCCTTGTCCATGATGATGCCGCGGGACCAGACCGTGAGCTCGTGGTACACAGGCCACTTCCTAACATTGTATACCGTCGTCAGGATACTGACATCGTCGGACCTTGTCCCGGGTGCGTCAAGGGGTGCGGGCGCCTGTTTCACCCTGATTGCTGGGACGTTACGCAGTAGTCACGCTGCGCTAGCCGTTTGTGCTGATATATCCCGTCCCGCCCGCTCGCAATCCCTGGCCCCTGACCGGCGCTGGCAGGGCGGGGCCGGTCGGGGCGGCGCTGGCGGGGCGGGGCTGGTGGGGTTTGCGGTGCTGGCTGCCCTCCAGGTTCTGGCGGCCGCCTGGCGTCGGCGCTCCTCTAGCCCCATCAACCTCAGTAGCCCCGTATCACGGCCCGCGGCGGGTCACCCGGCCGCCGTTCTCATCAAGGGGGTGGGAAGTGGTTCATATATGCATATTTCCCACCACGTAAGCGACGCTGGCCCGCGACCGGGGGCTCATGGGGCACAGCGGGCTCGTGCGCCACATCAGCCACGCAGGGCTGGGGACTGGCGCTGTAGTCAAGCTGTAGTCAAGGAGTTGTGAGGTTACTGCGGTGCCTTGCGCCCCACCACCGGTGAGGCACTTGGCACCGCACTAATCCGGGTCGGGCGGGTGGGGTGAACTTCCACGTCGTGGGCGGTGGGGGCGGGAAGTCGGGCCGGCGTTGTCGCTGTATCGCCCAGCGTGACCATGATCAATCGGTGACAATACGGGGGTACCTGGATGAGCCAGTGTGAACGCTGATGGGCCTGGCAACTCCTGGTGCGCCGGGCTGGTTGCCGTGGACGAGCAGGGCAGACCCGGTGGCGGGCACCCACAGCATGCCGGATGATGTTTCCCGGCCAGGCACGAGCGCCTTACTTAACGGTGAGGGAGAGCATGAGCGACGGAGGTACGGGAGAGCCCCCGCTCCGGCGATCACGTGCCTACGCTGATCCCGCTGATGCCTACGGGGATCCCGCTGCGTCGTCGCGTGGCCGTGCTCCTGTTCCTTATCCCGATTCCGGTTATCCCGCCTCCGCGCCGGGCCCGGCCATCCCGGGTCAACGCTGGCCCGGCCAGCATGGGTCGGGTCAGCTGCGGTCGGCTGCCCCGCGAGGGCCGGTTGACCCGCGGCGGTTGGATGACCCGCGAGGCTCGGGCGATCCGCGGCGGTCGGATGACCCGCGAGGTCCGGGCGATCCGCGGCGGTCGGATGACCCGCGCGACCTGGCTGAGCCGCAAGGCCCGGCTGACCCAGGAAGCTCAGCCGGCCCGCGACGGTCGGCTGACCCCCGTGGCCTGGCTGAGCCGCGGCAGTCGGATGGCCCGCGTGGCCTGGCTGAGCCGCGGCGGTTGGATGGCCCGCGCGACCAGGCTGAGCCGCAGCGGTCGGATGGCCCGCCGCGGTCGGACGACCCGCGACGGTCGGCTGGCCCGCTGGAGCGGGATCGGCGTTCAGCCGAGCCAGAGCCCGGCCAGCGTCCGCCCACCCAGCGGCAGGCTGGTCAGTGGCAGCCTGCCCAGCCGGAATCGAGTCAGCGGCAACCTGTCACGCCGAGACCGGGCCACCGGGGACCGCCTGGACCAGAACCCGGCCGCCGCGGGTATGGGCCAGCCGAGCGCGGGTCGGTCGAGCGCCGGCCCGGTGAGCGCGGGTCAGTGGAGCGCCGGCCGAGTCGAGCGTGAGCCGGTCGAGCGCCGGGCCGCGTGGCGCGGCGCGCGCCGGCAGCGGCCGGTGAGCGAGCCGTGAGGACCAGGCGAGCGAGCGGTCCGGCCGGGCGAGCCTCCGCCCGGCAGGGCCGGGAACACCCGTCAGGACCAGGCGAGCGGTCCGGCCGGGTGAGCCATCCCGGCCGGGTGAGCCATCCCGGTCAGGTGGGTCAGCCTGGCGAGGTGAGCCGACTCGGTCGGCCGAGGGTGGCCCAGGGAGCGGACGACGCTCACGCGGCCCTGAATCATCCCCCGACGACCATGGCCGGCGGTTCGGCCTGCCAGGGCCGGGTGACGACCACCCGGACAGCCGCCGCGCGTCGGCGGCTGTTACCCGCGAGGCACCCGCCGACGCTACGGCGCCTGCCACCCGCGCAGCCCCGCGCGGCGGCCAGCCCGGCGGCTATCGCCATGACGGCGAGCCCGGCGGCTACCACTATGACCGGCCCCCGGACCGAGCTGCGCAACCCGGTTCAACCGCCGGGCGCGGCCGACTGGCCAACCGCCCGCCCATGCCGCCTCACAGGGAAGTGGCTGATCGCGGCGGGGTGGCGGACGACACTACCGCGGACAGCAGAGCAGCAGGTAGTAGAGCGGCGGGTGGCAGAGCGGCGCCGGGTCGCGGTCAGCCGGGCCGGGATGACCGGGGCCGGGGCTATCCGGACCGTGGTGAACCAACGGCGCGCTCCGCCGTGCCAAGGCGCGGCGAACGGCCTAACGAACAGCCCGGCCGCGATCGTGAGCGGGCCACCCGCACGGGAACAGCGGCTTATCACGGTCAGCCCGCCCCGGATGAGACGGCATACGGTGACCAGCCCACGCTGCGCCGTGATTCAGACGACCGCGATGACCAGAAGCGGGCCGGGCGGGAGCCCGATGAGCAGGGGAGTGGCCGCGGGCTTGGGCGCCTGTTCAAGCGCAGCCGAGACGCTGACCGGGACGGCGAGGATGTGGCCGCTGCTACCGGGCCAGCGGCTTTCCTGGACAGTCGTTCCGCTGGCCCAGACCGCCGGTCGGCTGCCCCGGATCGCCGCCCGGCTGGCCCGGACCCTCGGCCTGGCGGCCTAGACGGTCGTCGGGCTGCCCCGGATCGCCGGCCGGGGGCCCCGACGGTCGTCCGGGTGGCTCCGATCGCCGTCCGGCTGTTTCGGATCGGCGGCCTGGGGGCCCAGACCTTGGGCCGGGGGGCGCCGACGGTCGTCCGGGTGGCTCCGACGGCCGTCCGGCTGTTTCGGATCGGCGGCCTGGGGGCCCAGACCTTGGGCCGGGGGGCGCCGACGGTCGTCCGGGTGGCTCCGATCGCCGTCCGGCTGTTTCGGATCGGCGGCCTGGGGGCCCAGACCTTGGGCCCGGCGGCCCAGACGGTCGTCCGGGTGGCCCCGACGGCCGGTCTCCTGGTCCCGACCGTCGGCCTGCTGCCGCAGATGGCCGGGCGGGTGGTGCGGACCGCCGGGCGGCGGACCCGGGCCGTCCGGGTGGCGCGTACCGTCCTGGTCCGGGCTCGCCCAGCCCTGGTCGGCCGGGGAATCGGGAACCCCGGGCTGACCCGGGCCGGATGCCGACATCAGGACGCGGCGGTGTCGGTCAGACCGGTCACGCGGGACGGAGAGCAGCCGAGCCGGGCCGGGCGGCTGCCGCTGCCGGAAGCGCCTCAGCTGAGTTGCTGACCGGGCCGGGCCAGGCACCGGGCTATCTCGGGCGTGGCCGCCGGGCACGGCCGGAGCCAGTGAGAGCCGGCTGGGTATCCGGACCAGGCCGGGCACCGCCAGCCAGCCCGCGATGCGGAAGTCACCGGATTCCTCGCCGCTGCGCCGGCCGGGGCCAGGCGGCTGCCAGGCAGCAGGATGGCCGCCCGGCAGGCCGCGACCGAGGTGTTCACGGCCGAGTCGTTCGCCAGGGAGCCGGTCCGGGCACGGCCGTCGACCGCGGAGCCATTCCCTGACGAGCAGCTCCCGGTCCGGGACCTCGAGCCGGGCCAGTTCGCGGGCAGGCAGGCGGCGGCGCCCGGGCCTGGGCTGGACCAGGACCAGGACCAGGACGGGGACCGGACGGGCCCAGGTACCAGGCCGACCAGGCGGGACCGCCGGACCGCTGGTCCAGACCGGCCGGACCCGCCCGCAGGCCGGCCAGATCACCTTGCAGGTCGGCCAGACCCGCCCGCAGGCCGGCCAGACCGCCCCTTCGGCCGGGGAGATCAAGCCCTGGACCGGCGCGCGGACGAGCCCGGCCAGCCAGACTGGCACGCAGAGCCCGAGTACGCCGCAGGACCCGGAGTACGGCGAAGATCCCGATTACCCGGAAGCCCCGGAAGCCCCCACAGGCCCACGTCGGCGTGCATACTCCAGCCAGCCCGCAGCCGCGGATCGGTCCCCAGCTCCCGATCGGCCCACAGCCTCGGGCCAGCCTGCAGCCGCGGATCGGCCTGCAGCCGCGGATCGGCCTGCAGCCGCGGATCGGCCTGCAGCCGCGGATCGGCCTGCAGCCGCGGATCGGCCTGCAGATCCGCGGATCGGCCTGCAGCCGCGGATCGGCCTGCAGCCGCGGATCGGCCTGCAGCCGCGGATCGGCCCGCAGCCGCGGATCGGCCCGCAGCCGCGGATCGGCCCGCAGCCGCCGATCGGTCTGCAGCTCCCGATCGGTCTGCAGCCTCGGGCCAGCCCACAGCCGCGAACCAGCCCACAGCCATAAGCCATTCCGCAGCCGCCCACCAGTCCGCCCGGGCTGGCCGCAGCCGGTCCCGGCGGTCCGGCCGCCAGCGTTCGCAGCAGATGCTGTACCTGGGAGGAGGCGCAGCGGTTCTGGCGATCGTCCTCGCGGTGGCGCTGACCGTCTTCCGCGGCAATGGTCCGGCCCACGTCCTGACCGCTCCGGACCAGCTCGGCGCGTACCTCCGCCGGCCCCAGCTCGAAGAGCAGATGAACGCCACGCAGCTGCAGCATCAGGTGATCGCCAAGAGCGCGGGCCAGATCAGCCACGTGGTCTCCGCTGTCTACGAGAACAACGTCAACAACAACAGCGCCAAGACGCCGCAGATGATCCTGTTCATCGGCGGGAACCTGTCCGGGGTCTCGCCGGGCGGCTTCATCACCAGCTTCATCCAGGGCTCGAAGGGCGCCTACGTGACCGGCGCGGGCGCACTCGGCGGGCAGGCGGCGTGCGTCAACGCACAGGCGAGCGTGCCGGGCAGCGTGGCCCTGTGCACCTGGGCCGACAATGACACGTTCGGCCTGGTGGCCTCGCCCACCATGGATGCGGCACAGCTCGCGGTGCAGATGCGTGCGGTCCGCCCAGACGTCGAGCACGTCGTCAGGTAAACCCGCCGCGGCATCAGCCAGCCCGATCCTCCGCCTCCGGGCGCTGGGCCCGTTGCGAGCGTGGCTTGCGCAGCGAGAACCGGACGATCGCGATGATCAGTGCCACCGCGGCTGCGGCCAGGCCGACGATCTCGCCGCCGAGGATGCGCGGGCTGAACGGGAACGTCGCGGCCGTGTTGCTGAGTCGCACGCTGTGCCCATCCGGCAAGATCGCGGAATACGGGCTGGGAGTCTGCTCTGGCGCGGGCGACACCTTCGGGAACAGGCCGCCCAACGAGTTCGTGCTGGACGCGCTGGGCGTCGCAGGCGGCCCGGACGGCGTGGTCCCGATGGACGTGGTGCCGGGTGGCAGCGATGGTAGGCCGACCGGCAGCAGCGTACCCACGCCTGCCGGATTCGGGGTCGTGGGCCCGGTGGTAGCCGAGGCGGACGGGGTGGGCGACGGGCTCGCCGCGACCGTGAACGCCGCGTTCGCAGCGGGCGGGGCGGTGGCGCCGGTGCCCTTGGCCGTTGCGTTGAGGGTCACCTTCTGGTCGGCCGCGAGCGTCTTCGGCACGGCCACCGTGGCCTGCAGCTCGTCGTATTTGCCCTTGGCGATGTCACCCGCCGTGCATGTCTGCCCGCGGGCTGACGGGCAGACGGTGAACTTCGGGGTGACCGCCTGGGTGCCCGCCTTCGCGGTGATCTGCACGCTGATCCCGCTGCCCGCAGCATCGGCCGCCCAGACCCAGACCGCGTAGCTGGCCGTGCCCCCGGCGTGCACGGTGGTCGCCGTGGTGAACCGCTGTACGGACAGGCAGAGCTGGACCGGGGCGGCGGTGCTGGTCGCCGTCGCAGTGGGCGACGGGCTCGGGCTCGATGAGGCCGAGGTGGTCGGGCTTGGCGTCGGAGTCGGGCTGGCCGAGGCACTGGCGCTCGGTGAAGGAGTTGGGGTGGGCGTTACCGTTGCTGATGTTGTGGGTGTGGCGCTGGCGCTAGTGCTAGCAGTAGCAGTAGCGCTGGAAGTGGTGCTAGCACTGGGCGTGGGTGTAGCGCTGGTGCTTGGGCTAGCAGTAGCCCTGGAGGAGCTCTTAGCACTGGCCGTGGGCGTGGCGCTGGTGCTTGGGCTAGCAGTAGCCCTGGAGGAGCTCTTAGCGCTGGGCGTGGGTGTAGCGCTGGTGCTTGGGCTAGCAGTAGCCCTGGGGGAGCTCTTAGCACTGGCCGTGGGCGTGGCGCTGGTGGTGGACGGCGACGCGGCGTCGAGGCCGACCCCGGCAACCGTGGGTGACGACGTGGCCGTGGTGGTCGCCGGAGGCTTGCCGCACATGGTGACCGGCGTGGTGGCCCCGGCCGAAGGCGTGCCGCTGAGGAGCGCACCGACAACGCCGGACGAGACCAGGGCCAGACCCGCGCTCACGCTGATGACGGACGATCCAGCTCGCGCCGGCATCATCAGCGTGCACCCGTCGCCTTGGTCGACTCGCCGGGCGTCGTGGTCATGTCGTGAGACCTCGTGTGATAGCTAGCCGGTCGCACCCCCCCGTGCGGCGGAAACCATTCCCTGATCTCTGCGTTCAACACCTACCCGTTCGCACGTCAAAGGTCAAAAGTACGAACCGCCGGTGCGCAGGCCAGCAGAATTACCCGCATGCCCGCGACTGACCCCGGGGACGTGCTCACCCGGCCCGCGCCACCGCCCGACCGGACCATCCGGTACGGCCCCGGACCCGAGCAGATCGCGGACATCCGCCTGCCCGGCCCTGCCTCGCCCGGCCCTGCCTCGTCTGGGGGCGGGCCGGCACCGGCTCGCACCCGCCCAGCCCTGGCACGCCGCGCGGCCCCAGCCGCTGCGGGGAGTAGTGGCGCTGGCCGCCGTCAGCGATATGGCTGCCTGCTACGCCGAGCGGCTCAGCAACGGCGCCGCGGCCGCGCTGCTTGGCGGCAGCCCGGAGCAGTACCCCGACCGATACGCAGCAACGAACCCCGCGTCCCTGGTGCCACTGGCCTCCGCGATTCAGCGACAGGGGCGGTATGAGGCGGCAGGATTCGATTAATCGCTGTGAGCTGTAAGTTTGTTCTGCTGCCGACTGTGGAAGCGCGCACCTTATGGGTGCGGGGCGATGGACCGCCGGGAAGACGTGAAAGAGGGGACGGCCGCGCAGCGGCCGTCCCCTCTTTCAGTTGTTTGAAGGCGAAGAGCGCCCGGGTTCTGGGAGATTGCGGGTTACCACACCAAGCAAGACCAGGACCGGAGCGCTCTTCGCCATGCAGCATAACGGGTGGGACCATGCCCTGAAGGTCACCGCGGACGGAAAGGGCCTGGTCGGCCATGCCGGCGCGGTCCTGCTCCGCAAGGCCGCCAGCCAGGCCAGGCCTCACCGGCCTGCTGTCCGCCGCGCTTAAGGAAAAGCGCACGTCGCCGCTGATCGACCGCGGCATCGCGCTCGTCTCGATGGCGGCTGCGATCGCGCTGGGCGCCACGAGCATGAGCGACATCGCCCTGCTCGCCCACCTCGCCCCGCTGCTGGGCGCCGCCCCGAGCGGGCCAACCGTCCGGCGCGTCCTGGACCTGGCCGGGTCCCCGCGGATGCTGGACCGGATCGCCCGCGCCCGCGCGAAGGCCCGCGCGTACGCGTGGGAACTGATCGCCGCGACCGGGCCGGCTTCCCGTGGCTGGCCGTCGCCGGCAAGACCCTCGACGGCTGGGTCGTCATCGACATGGACGCCACCTTGGTCACCGCCAGCTCAGACAAGGAAGGAGCCGCCCCCACCTGGAAAAAGGGCTACGGCTTCCACCCGCTGGGCGCCTGGTGCCGCAACACCCGCGAATGCCTGGCCATGCTGCTCCGGCCGGGGAACGCGGGGTCGAACACGTTCACCGACCACAAGGAAGTCCTCGCCGCCGCGCTGAAGCAGGTCCCGGGCCGGTTCAGGGGCAAGGTCATGGTCCGGGTGAACGGGCCGGCGCCAGCCACGACCTCGTGGAGCACCTGCTCTCCCTGAACTCCCGGCGCAGGAAAGCCCTGTTCACGACAGGGTGGATGATCACCGCCGCCGATGAGGACGCCATCGCGCTGATCCCCGCCGGGGCATGGAAACCCGGGACCAGCCAGGACGGCGCTGCCGAACAGGACAAGGACGTCGCGGAGATCACGCACCTGCTGGCCAGGGCGGAGAACTGGCCCGACGGCCTGCGGTTCATCGTCCGCCGGGTGAAGCCGTCCCGCCGGCAGGCCGGGAACCTGACGGCCTTCGAGAAGAAAACCGGGTGGCGCTACTCCATCATCTGCACCAATATCCCCGACGCGGGGATCCCCGCAGTGCCGGGCAGCCACCACCCGCAGTTCATCGACGTGCTCCACCGCGAGCACGCCTGCGTGGAAACCGCCGGGGTCCGGACCGCCAAGGCCATGGGACTGCGCAACCTGCCGTCGAAAACCTGGCAGGTCAACGCCGGGTGGGTCCTCGCGGCGAACATCGCCGCTGACCTCGCCGCCTGGACCCGGCTCCTCGGCCACGGCGACGACCCCGAACTCCGCGACGCCAACCCGGACACGCTCCGCTACCGGGTCTGGCACCTGCCCGCCAGGCTCGCCCGCCACGCCCGGCAACGCGCCCTGTCCATCAGCGCCGACTGGCCGTGGGCCCAGGCCTTCCTGGACTGCTGGCAGCGGCTCTGCGCCCTGCCCGCACCGACCTGACCAGCACGAACAATCCCAGCGACACGGAAGGAGGCCACCCCGGTGCGGTCGGAGCCGGTGCGCACCCGGGCACACCGGGCACCCAACGCACACCGCAGCCGGAACCGAAACAGACACGAGGACCAAAATCGGAAACCAGCACAATCAGTAACCGGCCCCTGGGGTGCCTGAACGATTGAGGCTGGCCACTCCACTGCGGGCGGTGCATGGCACGGCTGACCGCCAGGTGCCGTGCGCGATGAGCCGTGCCTTCACCGCACGCGCCCGGGACGCTGGGGATGACGCGGAGCTGAGCGAGTTGCCGGGGACCGGGCATTTCGAGGTCATCGACCCGCTCTCGGCCGCATGGCCCGCCGTTATGGCTGCGTTCCGGTCGCTCGCGTCACTTTCTTAATGGTGTGTCGGCGTTATTGGAGTGTCCTGGGGGGTCTGCCGTTTCTGGAGCCAGGCACGCGGCCCGCCTCCCGGAGCGGTTAATCGTTGAAGGTCACAACCACCTTCTCCGCGGCGCCGGGGGTGAGCGCGAGCTGGAATGCCCGGACGGCGTCGGAGAAGGGGACGTGGTGGCTGATCAGCCGGGAGAAGCGCTGCTGGTGTTCCGCGATCTGCGGGGTGACCTCGAAGATCTCGGTGGGGTAGCCCTGGGAGGCGATGATGGTCATCTCGCTGCGCAGCATCGCTCCCAGGTCGATGGGCTCGGGCTTTTTGTGTACCGCGACGGTGACCAGCCTGGCGCCCCATTTAGCTGCCCGCGGCATGCCTCCCATCTGCACGAAGGCCGCGTCGGTGCCGCAGATGCCGCAGGCGCGTATCCGCAGCAGCACGTCCCTGGGTCCGGGAGCCGGGCGCTCGATCTCGGCAACCTCGATCTTGCCCGGTCCAGCGGTCAGCACAGATTTCATCGTCGGCATGGGAACTCTTCCTTTCTTTCTGGGTTGCTGGGAGCTGGCGGGTGTCAGGCCTGGCTCGTGCGGCGCCGGAGGAGGCCAGCGCCTGCCCCGAGCGCGACGACGCCCATTCCGACGCTGGTCATGATCTGTTGCGAGCTGTGGAGGGTGTGGCCATGGACGTGGAGGTGGCTGCCGGCGGCGCCGACGGCGATGGCGACGGCGGCGTTGAACAGGAACAGGAACCAGAGCACCGGCTTGCGGTTGAGCAGGGCGGACATGACGTTCTTCCTTCCGGATCGGGGAGCTGTGAATGGGGTTGACTGGGGGCTGGCTGGGGTGACCGGCTTGCGGTTGAGTAGTGCGGACATTGAGGTTCTTCCTTTCGGACCCGGCGAGCTGTGAATGAGGTTGGCTGGGGCGGGCTGGGGTCAGATGCCGGCCTGCGCTGCGGGGGTGCCGGTGCCTTTCTTGGTGATCAGGGCGATGCCGGCTCCGGCCAGCGCGACGGCGGCGCCGACCAGGAAGGCGTTGTGCATTCCGGCGGTGAACGTGGCGTGGCTGATCTGGGTGATCACGCCGGCCGCCTGCGCCGGGGTGCCGGAGGGCACTGGCGCCACCCCGACCGAGACCGCGCTTTTGACCTGGGCGTAGCCAGCCGCGGTCAGCGGGGGCAGGTGCGCGGCGTGCCAGCTCGCGGGAAGCAGGCTGTCGATCCTGGCGGACATGATGGCGCCGAGGACGGCGGTGCCGAAGGCGCCGCCGAGCTGCATGGCGGTGGATTGCAGCCCGCCGGCCACGCCGGCCAGTTCCGCCGGTGCGTTGCCGACGATGACGTTGGTGGCGCCGACCATGACCGGGCTGAGGCCGAGGCCGAGCAGCACGAACCAGATGATGGTGTCGTTCGGGCTGGAGGTGGCGGCCAGGTGGGACAGGCCGAACATTGCGGTGGCGGCCATGGCCATGCCGGCCACAATCGGGAGGCGCGGGCCGATTTTGCTGATGACCGTGCCGGCGATGGGGGAGCCGATGATGAGCATGGCGGTCATGGGCAGCAGGTGCACGCCGGCCGCGATCGGGTCGAGGCCGTGCACGTTTTCCAGGTAGAAGGTCATGAAGAACATGGCGCCGAACATGGCGAACATGAGCAGGATGACCAGCACCACCCCGGCCGACAGCGACGCCGAGCGGAACAGCTTCAGGGGCAGCAGCGGCTGGGGGGCACGCCGCTCGCGGACGATGAACAGCAGTCCGAGGAGCGCGGCGGCGCCGAGGAAGGCCAGGGTGCGGGCGGAGCCCCAGCCGTAGTCCGGGCCCTTGATCAGGCCGAAGATCAGCGCGAACAGCGCGCCGGACAGGGTGGCGATGCCGGGGATGTCGAACGAGCTGGCTGGGGCGGCGGGGGTCTCGCGGAGCACGAGCAGGCTCATGGCCAGGGCGGCGGCGCCGACCGGGACGTTGACGTAGAAGCAGGCTTCCCAGCCGATGTGCTGCACCAGCAGGCCGCCGACGATGGGCCCGGCGGCGGTGGACGCGCCGATGACCGCACCCCACACGCCGATGGCCCCGTTCAGCTTGTCCGGCGGGAACGTCCGGCGCAGCAGGGCTAGGGCGGTCGGCTGCAGCATCGCCCCGAACACGCCCTGCAGCGCGCGGAACGCGATGACCAGGGAGATGCTGCTGGCGATGGTCCCGGACAGCCCGATAGCTGCCGAGCTGGCCGCGAAGCCGGTCACGCCGGTGAGGAAGACCTTCTTGTGCCCGAACCGGTCACCCAGCTTGCCGATGGTGATCAGGCTGACCGCCAGGGCCAGCAGGTAGGCGTTGCTGATCCACTGGATGCCGGCCAGGGAGGCGTGCAGGTGGGACTGGATGGCCGGGTTGGCCACCGCGACGATGGTGCCATCCAGGCCCACCATCATCACGCCCATCGCCACCGCCAGCAGCGTCAGCGGCGGGCTGCCCCGCCAGCGGCGGAGCCTGCCGCTGGGGGCCACAGGCCGATGGGTGTGGCTCGGGCGGGCCGCCGGGGCCCTGGTGCTTGTCATGAGATCTCCCACTGGGCGAGCTGGTTACTTAACTTAGGTAAGCAAAGTAATCGGATGTGCGCCCGCCTGTCAAGTTACCTAACTTAGGTAAGTAATGTAGGATGGGTCACATGCCCCAAAGCCAGCCAGAACCCGCCGCCGCGGATGCCGCGGATGCCGCCGAGATCCTGCGGGCGATCACCCGGATCTCCTACCTGATCACCCGGGCCCGGCGCCATGACCGGGTCAGGACCGTGGCCGCGGTGCCGCTGGACCGTGCCGCTGTGATGGTCCTGGGGCAGCTCGCCGAGGCCGGGCCGGTGCGCCCCGGCGAGCTGGCGGCCCGGCTGGGGGTGGAGGCACCGCATGTCACCCGGCAGGTGCAGCGGCTGCAGCAAGTCGGCTACGCAGACCGCGCGCCGGACCCGGACGACCGCCGCGCCCACCTCATCCAGCTCACCCCGGCAGGCAGGGCAGCATCCGACCGCATCCGCGAGGCCGGCGAAACCGGCATGCAGGCCGCCCTGGCGCACTGGCCCCCGCAGGAGCTGCACCAGCTCGCCACGCTGCTGCACCGCATGGTCGATGACTTCCTCGCCTACACCGCCGAGGAAGAACGCGAGCAGCCAGCGCGCTGACCACCAGCATCCGCCAAGCCAGCCATGCACCTGCCGCCCTGTCTCCCCGCCGGCCCGGCGTCGCCTGGCGTTCGCGGTTTCCCCGCCGGCCCGGCGTCGCCTGGGCGTTCGCAGTTTCCGCGTCGGCCCGGCGTCGCCTGGCGTTCGCGGTTTCCCGGCCGGCCCGGCGTACCTGGCGTTCGCGCGGATGGAGGCTCGTTCGCGGCGCAGCGATCGCGAATCCGTTCACTCTCTGTAATGACCACCGCCGTGCCATCTTCGTGACCGCAAGCGGGCAGGTCCTGACGGCCGCCCCAGACCCCGATCGGGCCGCCCCGGGTGAGCCCGCTCACAAACCACTATTTCCTCGGCGAAGGAGAATCTGATGACCCTGGCTAGCCAAAAGGAACCGGCGCGGACCGCTTTCCTCGCGCTGGACTTTGCGACGTACATTGTCGAGAACTTCAGCCACGATGCTGCCGTTGCGGAGCGTGCGTCGAACGCCCTCGCGTCTGCCCGGGCCGCTGGGCTGCCCGTGGTCCATGTCGTCCCAGCGATGCTGCGCGACCAGATCCACCCCGCGCTGGCGCCAGCCGGGGACGAGCCGGTGCTGGGCAAGACCACCATCGGAGCCTTCGCTACCACGAACCTGCACGAACTGTTGCAGGCATCCGGCGTCGCCCGGGTCATCGTCGCCGGGGTTGCGACCTCGGGAACGGTGCTGTCCACCGCCAGGTGGGCGTACGACGTCGGCTACGAGGTAATCATCTGCGCCGACGCCTGTGCCGACCCCGACCCGCAAGCCCATGCCGCGCTGCTCGACGAGTCGGTTTTCCCGAAGAGCTGGATCGGGCTCTGGCGCATCGCCCGCGTGCTGCCTTCGGCCGAGATCGTCGAACTGCACCCGTAACCAAAGCCACATCGCCTGGTCCCCGTCGTCGACCAGGGCCTCGGCAAAGTCCTGGGTTAGCAGGTCATCAGGGTTTTCAGCGGCCGGCCGGGCGGCGGGCGTGGTGGCGTAGCGAGGCGGCGACACTGGACGCCGCTGAGGTGGCGGACGGTGACCGCGAGGTTGCGCAGGCTGGCTATGGCATCGGGGGCCGTCTCTAGCGCGCGCGTACTCGATTTTGTCGGCTGGGTGGGCGATGGGGCGGCCGATGTGCCGGTTGCTGGCTCCAGCCACGGCGCGGGCGTGAGCGCCGCGCTCGGCGCTGACGGTGCGCTCCATCTCGGCGAACAGCGCCAGGACCAGGAAGGCGATGCGGCCCGTGCCTCATTGGCGGTGCTGATCGGCAGCTGGTCGGCCAGGGACCGCACGCCGATGCCGCGCCCGGCGAGATCGTGGACGAGGTTGAGGACCTCGCGCAGGTTGCGGCTGAGGCGGTCCAGGGTGTGCACGACGATCATGTCGCGACAAGGTTCAACGCATGGAGGTGAATACGCGAGGACCCGGGAAGTACGGTAAGCGTCTCGGACGCCCGGAGCGGATGACCCGCAAGACCGGTGTACACGACCTGAGTAGACCGCCGGGAGGCGCAGAAGCCCAGGTCAGACAGCTGAAGATACGCCCCCTTAGCTCAGTCGGCAGAGCGTCTCCACGGTAAGTATCCCGTTCGATTCGCTGTGCTGACCTGCCGAAATGCAGGTGGCAGCCGAGCGCTGTGCACGCAATTAGACGCTGTAAAAGTGCCTGCTCTGCCGGCTGGAAAATGTGGCGCAAGTCACACCTGAGCGCGAGGTCTCGTCCCAGAGGGGGCGGGCGAGATCACGACGGTCCGTTGTCGGCGGGTGGCCAGGTGCTGTGCCCGGCCAGCGTGTATCCGACAAGTGCGGTGGCGTGTCCGTGGCCGATGCCGTACTCGGCCTTGAGCCAGTTGACAAGTTCTTTGTGTTTTGTCAATTCGCATGAGCGGATGAGGTCGATCCATTCGGTGATCGGTCGGCCGTACTTCTTCTCGATCGAGGGGAAGTAATACGCGGGGCCTTGCACGGGCTGAGTCATGTCGGTCTCCTGATTGAGTGGTGGGTGCTGCGGTGATAGCGGCGCTGCGTCATGCGGCTTCGTAGCGGAGTAGTAGTGCGCCGGTATCGAATGTCTTCATCTCGGCGAGGGTAAGGTGAGCCGGAGCGCAGGAGGCGGTGAACAGTCGTTGCCCGCTGCCCAAGACGAGGGGGCAGACAAGGAGGCGGTACTCGTCGACGAGTCGGTGCTGTGTCAGCGCCTGAACGACGGAGGCGCTGCCGGCGACGAGAATGTCGGCACCGTGCTGACTCTTGAGCGCGGACACCGCCGCGACCGGGTCACCGGTGACCGCCTGGGAGTTGCCCCAGGCGAGTTCTGTGGCCGTCGTTGAGACGACGTGCTTCTGGATGCCGTTCATCTGGTCGGCGAGTTCACCGGACATGGACGGCCAGCTTCTCGCGAAGATGTCGTAGGTGTTCTTGCCGAGAACAAGCGCATCGGCCTGGAGCATTTCGTCGAGCTTGAATTTCGCGGTCTCCTCGGTGTGGAATTCGAAGGCCCATTGCTCGGGGGCTTCCATGATGCCGTCGAGGGTCACGAACTCGGTGACGATCAGTTTCCGCATGACAGGCTCCTCTGCGTTGATCAATCGTTAAAGAATTCGGTGAGGGTGGCAGCGATGACCTTCGGTGTCAGCTTCTTGGCGTGGCCGAGTCCCTTGCGGACGACGAGTTCAGCGTTTGGCAAGGCCTGGGCGACGGCCGCCGCGCCGTGGCACAGAAAGGCAGGACTTTCTGCTTCCGTGCCTGACATAACCAGCGTCGGCATCGTCACCGGGTCCCATTCGCCGGCGGGCAGCGGCTGGCCGCTCTGGTAGCCCTCGCAAAGGAGAGAATCGTAAGGCAGGGTGTGGGCGACGGCGGTCAGCTTGGCCCAGGCGCCGGGCATCATCTTCAGCATGGGGATGACGAACGAAGGCGCACCCATCCCGTCGGTCATGTAGTACTTGACGGCCGCACCGCGTTGATCTGCGGCGATCAATTCGCTGACCCGGGCGTAGAGGTCGGCTGGAGGCCGGCGGTCACCCGCTTCGACGACGAAGGGTGGCTCCTGAAGGGCCAGCTTCTTGATCGCCACTCCTGCGGCGGCCGCCCGCAGGCACAGGGCGGCGCCGGAGGACAGGCCCCACACGCAGGCGGGTTCGCCAGCCACGCCGACGAGGGCCCTGAGATCCTCGATCTCGCGTTCGATGCGGTAGGGCGGGGTGTCACCGCTGTCACCGCGGCCGCGCCGATCGTAGCTGAAGACCGTGAACTGTCGCGAGAGGAGTTCGGCCAGCTTCACCTGTCCGGAGTATTTGCGGTAGCTGAAGGCTCCTGCTACCAGGATGACGGGATCGCCGCGACCCGTTCGGTCATAGGCGACGCGGGTACCGTCTTCCGAGTTCACGGTTTCCATGTGATGGCTCCTGTTGTGTGCGGGCGGGTAGCGCCGCCTGCTGTCTTGCGGGCGCGAGGACGCAACCGCCGGGTCGGGTATTGATGTGCGATCAGGGTGCGGATGGGCTCAGCGCCGCGGCTCGTAGGTAAGCCGGATGGCGCCGCCGGAGAAGGTGCGGGAATCGAGCAGGGTGAACGGCAAACGCCCGGTGACTCCATCGAAGAGGCGCTTTCCGGAACCAACGGCCACCGGGAACAGCAGCAGCCGAAGTTCGTCGAGCAGTCCCTGTCCCAGCAGCGATCGCACGAGGCCGGCGCTGCCACTGATCGCGATGTTCCGGCCGGGCTGCTCCGCGTAGGCGGCAAGCTCAGCCGGTGACGCCACCAGAGTCGAGTTCTGCCAGTCGGCCGTTTCCAGCGTGGTGGAGACCACGATCTTCGGGATGGCGTTCATCTGGTCGGCAATCCCGCCGGCCTGGCCCGCGAAGGACGCGGCGAAGGTCTCGTAGGTGACCCGTCCGAGCAGCATCGTGTCAGCCTGAGCCATCTCCGAGCCGATCATCTGCCCGACATCGTCGGTGAAGTACGGACCCGTCCATTGCTCGGGCGACTCCACGACACCGTCGAGGGACACGAACAGGTCTGCGACGATCTTTCTCATCAGAACTCCTTCAATGACGCCCTTGGTGAGCCCGGGCAGCGCGGGGAAGCCGCTGCTGTGCCGGTCCGCCGGGCTGATTGCCTGGCCTCACTCACGCTTCGAATGGGAGGAGCCTGGATCGACACTCAGGAGAAAGAATCTCTTCGTCGCAGTTGCAGACCGGCGGGCAGGTGCGTTTGGGGCGCGAGGCGTACGCGCAGCCAGCCGCGCCGCCTGGATCTCCAGCAGAGCGACGAGACCATGCAATCGGGTTCATCGGGCGCCAGCCCGGTCAGCACACGGCCCAGGGCCTCCTGGCGCAGCGCCTGACACATCGCGGGCTTCACGCTGGCGGGAGGCTGGCTCTGACAGACTCGCCGCGGGTGTCGATATCGCTGGCTGTCATTCGAAGCATCAGCAGAGGGGGCCGGAACCTGCGGCCCCGGCGAGGCAAGGAGACAGGAAAGATGCGGTTCCTGATGACGACCTCGGCGGGCGACCCGCCGGATGAGCAGATGATGAGTGAAATGGAGCGGCTGGTGGAAGAGCTCAGCCGGGCAGGCGTTCTGCTCGCGACCGGCGGGCTCGACCCGGTGGGCACGCGCGTCACCTCCTCTGGAGGGAAGATCACCATGACCGATGGGCCGTTCACCGAGGCGAAGGAGGCCATCGTCAGCTTCGCCCTGATCGACGTGCGGTCCAAGGAAGAGGCGATCGAGCTGTCGAAGCGGTTCTGGCAGATCGCCGGAAACGGTGAGGGTGCGATCCGCCAGGTGTACGGCCCGGAATAGGCGACACCAGGCCGAGTAGTTTGCCGGGCTGCGGCTGGCGGTGTTCTGATCGACTGGTGGTAGTTCCCGAGACCCATCGCGCGATCGACGCGGTCTGGCGGCTGGAGTCGCCCAGGATCATCGCGGGCCTGGCCCGGATCGTGCACGACATCGGCCTGGCCGAGGACCTTGCGCAGGACGCTCTCGTCGCGGCACTCCGGCAGTGGCCTGAGTCGGGCATCCCGCCCAACCCTGGTGCCTGGCTCATGGCCACCGCCAGGCACCAGGCCATCGACCGGCTCCGCCGGGACGAGCGGCTCCAGCGCAACCTCGGCCACCTCGGCCACGAGCTCCGGGCGCGGCAGGAAGCGGCCGTCTTCGACGGCCCGCCAGGTTTCGATGCGGCGATCGACGGTGACTTCGTGCCGGACGACCTGCTGCGCCTGATGTTCGTGGCCTGTCACCCGGTGCTCTCGGCCGAGGCCCGGGCTGCGCTCACCCTGCGGCTGCTCGGCGGCCTCACCACGCAGGAGATCGCCCGGGCCTTCCTATCCGCCGAGCCTGCCATCGCCCAGCGGATCGTGCGGGCCAAGCGGACCCTCGCCAGCAAGCAGATTCCCTTCGAGGTGCCGCCGGCCAGCGAGCGTGCGGCCCGGCTGGCGTCCGTGCTCGAGGTCATCTACTTGATATTCAACGAGGGCTACACCGCGACCGCCGGGGATGACTGGGCCCGTCCGGAACTGTGCTACGAGGCGCTCCGCCTGGGCCGCATGCTGGCCGAGCTCAGCCCGGCCGAGCCGGAGGTCCACGGTCTCGTGGCGCTGATGGAGATCCAGACGTCGCGCATGAGGGCGCGACTCGGCCCGGCAGGAGAGCCCATCCCGCTCCTCGAACAGAACCGGGGGAACTGGGACCAGCTCCTCATCCGCCGGGGCTTCACCGCGCTGCTGCGAGCCCGCCGGCTCGGCCGCCCACCCGGCCCCTACGTGGTGCAGGCCGCCATCGCCGCCTGCCATGCCCAGGCACGGGCCGCCGGGGAGACGGACTGGGAGCGCATTGCTGCGCTCTACGAGACGCTGGCCAGGATCACGCCAAATCCCGTTGTGGAACTCAACCGCGCAGTCGCGGTCGCGATGATCTTCGGCCCGGCCCGTGGCCTGGAACTGGCCGACGCGCTGACCTCGCTGCCGGAACTGCGGAACTACCACCTGCTGCCCAGCGTCCGCGGCGACCTGCTCACCAAGCTCGGCCGCCGCGCCGAGGCGCGCGCTGAGTTCGAGCGCGCCGCCTCGCTCACCCGCAACGCCCGCGAGCGCACCGTGCTCCTACAGCGCGCCGCCGCGTGCACACCTACGCCAGGTGATCCGTGAACGCGGCCCAGGATGGGCGGCCACGTGGTTGACCTGTGTGGTTATGACTTGCATGCTGGCGTCAGCTCCGCCCCGATGAACGCTTCCACGTGCTCACGGCGGATGCCGCGGGCGGCTATGGGCATGCCCTTGCTGACCAGGAACGTGGCCGGCATCGCCGCATCGTCGGTGTAACCGCGGATCGTGCGCGGCGACAGGCTCGACGCCTCCAGGTGGAGACGCCACGAAGGCGGGAGTACGGTAAGCTCTCCAACGCCCAGGGCGGGTAACTTGGTCTAGGACATGGGCTAGGTTGGACGCGTTGTAACACCAGAGTGCACGACCTGAGTAGAGCGCCTGGAGGCGCGAAAGGTCAGGTCAGACAATTGAAGATACGCCCCCTTAGCTCAGTCGGCAGAGCGTCTCCATGGTAA